>NZ_JAJJWH010000006.1 GCF_020907245.1 Pontibacter harenae
CGCGCCTACGATCCAGTGGCCATGAAAGAGGCATCGCACACGCTTGGCGACACGATCGAGTACGGCAAGGACGAGTACGAGACGCTGATAGACGCAGATGCGCTGCTGCTTGTGACGGAGTGGCCAGAGTTCAGATCACCTAACTTCGCGGTGGTGAGCAAGCTGATGAAGGACAAGGTGGTGTTCGACGGCAGAAACATCTACGATGCGGCAGAGATGCACGAGAAGGGCTTCACCTACTACGGCATCGGTATAAAGCAGCAGGTTTCACAACAGTTAGACGCAGCAATATAAAAAGAGCATTGATAACAGGTGGAATAATGTAAAGCTTAGTTTTGATGAAAGGAAGCAAAGGTAAAGTCTTAAAAGGGGTATCATTTTCATGGATAAAATTTGCTACTTCTATTGCATTCGGTATCATACTAACTCCATTGATATTTAAACTGCTTAACAAAAATGAAATAAATTACTGGTATTTATTTTTTTCTATTGGTTCTTTTTTGCAAATGGCAGATTTAGGATTGGCTTCTGCTTTATCCAGGACAATAGCATATATAAATAACTCGAAAGAGGGTAATTCTGACTCTTCATTGGAAGTGTACAAAAGGTATACTTTAAAGCAGATATATTATACGGCCCTTCTTACCTTTCTTATATGTGTGATTATTATATTTTTTGTATCTGTTGTTGCTTTTAGCGTCTTGGATAGTACTAATATTTCAATAATCACTATTGCTTATGTAGTGTATGGAGTTGGGGTTATATTAAATCTAATTAGTAATATACCATCTGCTTTTTTATCAGGGCTCGAAGATGTTGGTTATGATAATTTAGTCAAAGTATTAGCTCAAGTAGTTTATTTTATTTTAATAGTTACGTTTTTAGAACAGTTTCCTAACATATTATTTTTATCAGGACTATTTCTTTTGCAAAACTTAATACAGCTTTTGTTACTTCATATTACTTTGTATAAAAAGCATAAATTTATATTTAGTAGTAATACTAAAGTTAAAAGCCTTTTTGCTTTTGAAGCGGCAAAAGAAATTTACAAAAATTCTATGCCGATGTTTATTAACCAGTTGGGGGGGTGGTTAACTAATAGATCAGTTATATTTATTACAACTATTACAGTGGGAACAGCTTATATAGCAGACCTTTCTGTCCATCAACAGCTAATTTCCTATGGAGTAGCTATAGTTTCAGTAATCAATCAATCTGTAGGTCCTTTTATTGCAAAAAAGTATATAAAGGAGGGCCGTGTTGGTGTAATTCCTCTTTTTGAAAAAGTGGTTATTCTAGCCCTTTCTTTAATTACTGCGTTTGCACTTTTTGTGATTTTGGCAGGGAATGAAATATTGCAAATATGGATTGGGACTGGCCATTTTTTGGGAAATAGTGTAATCACATTATTAGCAATTTCTGCTATTCTTGAGATACAGCATGCCGTATGCGGTAATTTTGTTTGGAACTTAGGGAAGTGGCCATTTAACTATTGGACATTGGCGGCAGGAATTTTATCGATGGTTTTAGGCTATATTCTTGGTAATGCTTTTGGATTAGAGGGTTTAGTTTTTGCTTTTACTTTATCAAAGTTATTGACTATAAATTGGTATGTAGTTTACTACTGTTTAAAAGAGCTAAATTACAATATTTTTAAATTCATTATAAACTACCCATTTATGATGCTTCTAATGATGAGTGTTATTATAGTGGTAGTGAAATTAACTAATTTGTTGTCCTTTTTTAATGAAAGTCCTTTAACATCGATAATAGTTATTTGTTTAATAGCAGCAATGTATTTATTTATAGTTCTTATAAAATATAAAGATAAGTTGTTGACAAAAAACATAAAGCTATCAAAGTTAATGGATGAGATAAAGACAAGAAGAAAAGCTGCCTATATAAATGTTAAATGATAAAGTTAAAGCACATCCTTCTCTTATTATTCCTATTGTGGATTTTTGTTTTTGGTTTTTTTAATGGTCAAAGATTCAATAATGACACGGTTACACGAGATTATGGAACTATACTAATTCTTAATATAATATTAATAGCTGTTATTTTATTTGTAAAGAAAATACAATTTAAAACAAGATTTCCTAACTTTAAATGGTATTATTTAATGCTATTTTCAGTTGTTGTATCTGTAGCTTTTAGGACACCATTTGGCTTCAATATAAATAATAGTTTTAATATGCTTTTTACGCAATTACTTATTTTGGGTTTATCGGCTATTACATGGAGGGTAAGTCTTAAAAAAGTGCTTGATGTAATGTTGCTTTTCATACATATAGCCTTGATGCTTTGTTTGTATGTTCATATCAAAACAGGAGGAACGTTTGAGTTTGGTAACCATACTATGGCAGGAAGATTAGGAGGATTATTCTTTTTTGCAGATACAGCAGCATTGGCGGGTTTTGGGCTTAACATTGCCTTTTATTTGTGGATGAAATATAGAACTAAAGTTAGCATAGTATCAGGGGGGGTGTTTTTGTTTTTTCTCATAATAGGTGATAGTAGGGCAGTAATGGGTGGTGTATTATTAGCATTTATTGTTCAGTACTATTTTTACCTTAAAGCAAAAAGAAAAAGTACCAAAAAGTTGATAATAATATCCTTAGTAACAATTCCTTTGTATAACTTATATAAGAGTCTTAATTCAGGAGGGGCAGATGTAGAAGGAGATTTTGAGTTTAGAACCCAAATTTGGAGTGTAGCATTTGTCGGAATAAAAAATAAATTATGGACGGGTTATGGTGATTCTAAATATTATTTTTCTACAATAACGACACATATCACAGACTTTTATGAGCAACTCAGTGACCCTCATTCAAGCTATCTTGCTTTTGTATTACAATATGGTGTGATAGCATTTGTGGTTTTTATTATTTTTCTAGTGAAGACAATAAAATATGTTTATAAATATGTCAACCCAATAGATAAAGGAGTAACCTCATTTATTTTTTTTTGGATAGTTATAGGCTTGACAGGTGGGACCATCTTTAACTTTAATTATACGCTTCTATCACTACTGTTTCAGTTTTCTATTTTTGGCATATGTTTACATCCAAACATAAGGACAAATATTCTAAAACTTAAGGATGAAAGTCTAGTTGCTAAAAAATATAATGAGAATGAGTCAGTACAAAGTTTATTGATAAAAAATTACTAATATGAATAATCCAGTGGTCCTTTTAACAGGAACAATAGATCCACAAAATATGATCTTCACTAAAATCACTGATAAAGATTTTAGGAAAAATCAATATATTGACTCTATAAAATTTTGGCTGAAAGAAACAAAATGCAAGATTATTTTTGTGGAAAACTCCAATAATGATATAAGTCCATACTTTGAAGATGCTCTTAATTCCTTCAGGCTTGAAATATTATGTTTTAACGGAAATACTTATTCAAGGGAAGTTGGAAAAGGTTATGGGGAATTATTATGTATAGAATATGCTTTAAAAAATTCTAAAATTTTAAAAACATCTAATTTTGTATTCAAAATTACTGGGAGACATAAAGTTTTGAACTTTTTGCCTTTTTTTGAAAGATATGATAAAAATAAGGATTTAGATTTGCTTCTTGATTTCAATAAGAATTTAACCTTTTGCGACTCAAGGATTTTTGGCTTCACTCCTGTTTTCTTTTATGACTATTTATATAAATATAAAAATAGTCTTAATGATACTAATGGTGTTTATTTTGAACATATTTTAGCTAAAGCTTCATTGATAGCGATATCGCAAGGTCTTAAATATTTGCCTTTTCCAAGTTCCCCAAAAATCAAAGGTATAAGTGGTTCCAATAATATCAAGTACGATTTAAATAACTTTGAATTTTTTAAGAATTCGATAAAATTTAAACTTAAAAGTTATCTGATAGAGCAGTAGATTTTCTCAAATACAATTACACATAAATATAGATGAATAGTTATCCATTAATAACAATTGTTACACCTTCCTACAATCAAGGTAAATTCATTGAAGAAACTATATTGAGTGTCCTCAATCAAACTTATAAAAACATCCAATATATTATTGTTGATGGTGGATCAACGGATAATACAATGGACATAGTGAATAAATATAAAAATAAAATCGATATAATAATTCATGAAAAAGATAAAGGCCAGTCTGATGCAATAAACAAAGGATTTAAATTATCAAAAGGAGAATTAGTAGGTTGGATAAATTCTGATGATATTCTTTACCCAACCTGTGTAGAAGAAATTGTGCAGCTTTATAAACAAAAGCCCAATGGGGCTATATTTTATTGTTCAAAGCTGAATTTGATAAACTCAGAATCAGAATTAGTACGAACAATTGAGATTAATATACCTAATAGGAGACATTTACTAAATCAAAAGTACAGTGTTATTCAACAAGGCTCTTTCTATAATAGGGAAAGTTTAGTTGCTGTAGGTTTCCTTAATCAGGATATTCACTACTGTATGGATCTTGATTTATGGTTAAGACTCCTGAATAAAGGTACTATTCATGCATATGATCGTTGCCCATTGAGTGCATTCCGCATTTGGGAAGATACAAAAACATCAACAGGGAATATAAAATTTTTAAAGAATATTAGGGAGGTGTTATTAATTAATGGAGCAACAAAACTGTCTAGAGCAGTTTGGTTAACGCATTGGTATGAGTTGAAATTTAATATCAAGACTATACTTATAAAGACCAATATAATTTCTGTTTAGATGATTCAGAAGCTAATCTTATCAGACCTATACCGATATACAGGTAAATACTCATTTAGTGTTTTCATCAAAACTTACTTTAGGATTCCTGGCTTTAGGTTTATGGTCTGGCACCGCATAGCCGCAAGAGCTAAAGCTTTAGGTTTGATATTTTATCTTTTACCATGGCTTTACCATAGTAGGCTAAAGTATAAGTTTGGCATGGATATCCCTCCAGAAACTAAAATAGGTAAAGGATTTTATATCGGTCACTTTGGGGGTATAGTAATAAGCTCTATGGCTGTCATAGGTGAAAACTGTAACGTCTCCCAAGGAGTAACTATAGGACTTTCAAGTAGAGGTAAAAAAAAGGTTATCCAACAATAGGGGATAGATGTTATATAGGGCCTGGAGCCAAAATCGTAGGCAATGTTAAGATAGGAAATGATGTTGCCATAGGAGCTAATGCTGTTGTTTTAGATGATGTACCTGACAAAGCAGTAGTAGCAGGTATTCCGGCGAAAACAGTTTCTTTTAATGGCTCAAATGGCTATATATTGAATCAAATCTAAGTTTCATGTAAGTAAAAGCAATACAAAGTAAAACTCAAAATATTTTAAATTATTACACTATGATATTCAGTCTAATAGTACAGAAGTTGGGAGGGTACTATTTATTAAAGCAAAAGCACAATAACTCTAAAGTTAAGATTATAAAAAGTGTACTTGAATTTGTTAATAAAGGGTTCCTACATGAAACTAATGCTTACCTGCCCCTCAATTGTAAAATTGAAGGGCCAATAAACTTTATACATGGAACTTACGGGGTTTTTATAAGTGGAGGTGCAAAAATTGGTAAAAACTGTACCATATATCAACAAGTAACAATTGGTTCAAATATGTTGATAGATTCCAAAGGTTTAGGTAGTCCTACAATAGGAGATAATTGCATATTAGGTGCAGGCGCAAAGGTAATAGGAAACATAAAAATAGGTAACAATTGTAGAATTGGTGCAAATGCAGTTGTAGTTAAGGATCTACCAGATAATAGTGTTTATGTATTAGGTCCTCCAATTGTAAGAGTAAAGCAGCACCTAGAAAATAAAATCTATCAATTTAGCAAAAGAGGATGGGGTTACAGAGAAAATGGAAATTTTGTGTTAGAAGACAAAGAGTCTAAAATTAGAGCTTTAGAAGCGTTAAATTAAAATACTCTGATAACATATTAAAGTTGATAATGTCACAGAAAATAATACATATTTTATTTGATTTCAATGTTGGTGGAACAGAAAATATGCTTGTTGATATCATAAATGAACAGGCTAAGAGCAATAATGTGGTATTAGTTATAGTTAATAATCAATTTGATGCTAATCTTATTGGAAAAATAAAATTAGCAAAGGTTCATTGTATCAATAGAGTACCAAAGAGTAGGAACCTTTATAAAATTTTACAATTAAACTACCTTGTTTTTAGCTTAAAGCCCGATGTTATTCATTTCCACAATTACAATGGAATTAAATTAATAAAAACAAAAACGAAAGCTCTAAAATGCCTAACAATCCATGATGTCAACGTGCCTCTTCAATATTTGAAATGGCATGATAAAGTAATTGCAATATCTAAAGCCGTTAAAAAAGATGTCTTGCTAAGAGCTAATACGGAAGTAAAGGTAATTTATAACGGTATAGCAACTAATGAAGTAGGAAAAAGAAAAGCTAGAGATCTAATAGAAAATAAGTTTAAAATCATACAGGTAAGCAGATTAGAACACAAGAAGAAAGGTCAAGATATTCTACTTAAAGCCGTTGCGAATCTTGTTCATGAAAAAGGAATAAAGAATATCGCACTAGATTTCATAGGAGCAGGAAGCTCTCTTCCATATTTGGAATCACTAATTACAGAGCTTAAACTAGAAGATAATGTCAACTTCTTGGGGTTAAAAGACAGAGAATTTATTTACAAAAATCTTAAGAACTATGATTTAGCTGTGCAACCTTCTGTATACGAAGGTTTTGGATTGACTGTAGTAGAAGCAATGGCTGCTAGATTAAACATACTAGTTTCGGATATAGATGGACCTATGGAAGTAATTAATCATGGGCAATATGGGTACTTCTTCGAAAATGGTAACATCCTCGATTGTAGTTCTAAATTAGAGGAAATAATACACAATAAGGTAACAAAACAAAACATTGATCTTATTGAATCTGCTTATCTCTATGCTAAAGAAAACTTTGACATCAAAAAAACTGCTTTAAAATATCTAGAAGAGTACTCAATTTAGAGAAATGAACCCAGAATTAGCAAGTAAAGTGTTAGTGGTTGGACCACAATACAAAAACCATAGAGGGGGAATAGGAGCTGTAATTGATAGCTACAGTAAGTGTGTTAAGCCCTTTAATTTTGTTTCGACATACAAGCCTTTAAGTAAATATTTAGTTCCTCTGTATTCTCTTAAACAGATCATTATATTATGTATGTATTTGTTTAAAAATCCTTCAATTAAGATAGTACATATTCACGGGGCCTCAAGAGGGAGCTTTTTTAGGAAGTACATTATCTTTTTATTTTCAAAGTACATTTTTAATAAAAAAACTATTTACCATATACATGGTGCTGAATTTCATATTTTTTATGAAAATTCAAATCTAATTACTAAGAACTTGGTAAAAAATATATTTGAACATACAGATAAGGTGATTTGCTTATCCACATGGTGGTGTAGTTATTTTTTAAAACATTTTAATCCAAAATCTATAAGTGTACTACCAAATATTATTGAGAAAATTGATAGCCAAAAAAAAGATAATCACAATAACAAAAGAATAATTTTTTTATTCTTAGGAAGAGTTGGTAAACGTAAGGGCATTTACGATTTGATTGATGTGATCAGTTCTTTAGCCAAGCTTAATACTCCCCCATTTGAAGTTTGGATAGGGGGAGATGGAGAAATAGATATTCTAGAAAAAATAATAGCTAAAGAAGGATTGCACCAACTAGTTAAATATTTAGGATGGGTAACAGGAGAAAAAAAAAGAGAGGTATTAGCTAAAGCTGATGTTTATGTTCTTCCTTCTTATAATGAAGGGCTTCCTGTTTCAATTTTGGAAGCAATGAATTACGAATTACCTATAATATCCACGAACGTTGGAGGAATTTCTGAATTAGTTAAACCACACAAAAATGGCTTTTTGATAAATCCTGGTGATAAAGATGCTTTACAGGAGGCAATGCTTTACTTTCTAAATAACTCTGATAAAGTTGCAAAATTCGGAGGAGAATCTAAGCAAATGATAAAATCCTATTATCCTGAGAAAGTAGTTGATCAGTTAGGTGATTTTTATAAGGAACTATTGTAAAGACTTACTTCTAATGACACTTGCACTAAACAATAAAGTAAGAATTCGAATATTAGATTTGGCTCGACAAACAAATCAATATAAATTATTTAATCAATATTTAAAGAATCAATATATATATAATAAAGAAGAAATTGAATTATATCAAAAAAAGAAATTTAAAGAAATATTTAAACATCACTTCGAAAACAACGAGTCTTATAGAACTCATTTAAGAAGCATGGGATTTAATGGAAGTAGTTCGAGTGAAATTGATAAAATTCCTATTATTTCTAAGAGCTTCTTCAAGAACAACTTGAATAATCACTTTATTTCTAGTCTAGTACACACAACAAAGTATTCAGGGGGAACTACTGGAAGTCCATTAGCTATTCACTTAAGTCAGGAATCAATAGATAATTTCTGGCCAGCTATATGGCGAGCGTTTGATGTATACGGTGTAGAACCCTGCGATAAAATAATGATGATAGCTGGACCTTCTCTATTAAATAAAAGAACATTAAAACGCAAAATTTATGATTTGGTCTCTAATTTTGAAGTTGTATCGGCTTTTGATTTAAGTTCTGATGTACTTTATAATGCTTATAAGACTTTACTGAAAAGAGACATAAAAGCAATATATGGCTACACTTCATCTGTACTTGTTTTTTTGAATTTTCTGAAGGATAACAATTATCGTTTGGACTTAAAGTGCATCTTTACCACTTCTGAAACTTTTATTCCAAAAGTTAGAGTTCTGGCTAAAGAGTATTGTAATTGTGATGTGATAGATACTTATGGTGCGAAAGATGGGGGAGTTGCAGCCTTTGAATGCAACTTTCACCACGGGTATCATCTTAATTTTGAAAATAGTTTAGTTGAGATAATTGATAACAAAATAATTTGCACTGATTTACTGAATAGAGCGTCTCCATTTATCAGATATGAAGTAGGAGACTATACAACGAGTGATAAAGTAATCACTGAAAAATGTGAATGTGGAAGGAGTCTGTTTCGAATTGAGTCTATAGCTGGCAGAGTTAATGATCATGTTATAGATATTGATGGCAATGTTGTTCATTCTGAATTCTTTAGTCACCTTTTTGTTGAGGACGCTCTGATTGATCAGTACCAAATTTTATATTCTAATCAGGAAATTGTTATTAATATGATAACCTCAGCGATGGTTTCAGAAGAGCAGTTTTACAAAAGTTATGGACTTATGTTGTCTAAGAGATTTAAGATGCCCTTTAGAATAGTAGTTAATCAGGAGATAATTACTCTACCTAATGCTAAAATTCCTATCATTGTTAAGGCTTGAGTATTTAATGTTTAATCTTCAATCTTCAATCAAAATAGAATTCTTGCATTTAATAGATTTTAAAGTAATTTACATACTATGAAGCAGAAAAAAATTTTAGCAATTGCCTCTGCTGGAGGGCATTGGATACAGCTTCTACGATTAAAACCTGCTTTCAAATATCATGAACTTATTTTTGTGTCTACAAAAGGGAGCTTTGCGGAAACAGTTGAAGGACACAAGTTTTACCACGTTCCTGATGCTAATAGGAAGAATAAACTTGATATTTTAAGATCAGCTATAAAAGTTACAAATTTGATAAGATTAATCAAGCCTGATGTTATAATAACCACTGGAGCTGCTCCTGGGCTCATGGGGTTACTTGCTGGTAAACTATTAGGTACAAAAACAATTTGGGTAGATAGTATTGCTAACGTTGAGGAGCTATCAATGAGTGGCAGGATTGCATCTAAAATTGCAGATAAGGTATATACTCAGTGGGAACACCTTTCAAATGATGAAATAACTTTTAGCGGCAGTGTATTATCATGATATTTGTTACTATAGGTACACAAGAGCCATTTGATAGGCTTATAAAAGCTATTGATGAAACTGTTCCCCTTTTGGGTGATGTTGAGGTGATTGCTCAGGTGTCTAACACAGGTTATCTAGTGAAGAATATGAAAACTCTGGAGTTTGTCTCACCTACTGAGTTTAATACATATTTTGCAAAAGCCAAATTAATAATAAGCCATGCAGGAATGGGTACAATCTTATCTGCTTTAGTACAGGAGAAGCCTATTATAGTGATGCCAAGATTAGCAAAACTTGGGGAACATAGGAATGAGCACCAGTTAGCAACAGCCAATCGTTTTAATGAGTTAGGTTATATTAATGTAGCTTATGATGAGGCTGACTTAAAAAGTAAAGTATTGGCGATGGTTAATACTTCTTTGGAACCTCTTCATAAAATTGGGTATCATGCATCTGATCAACTTATTTCTTCTCTTCAGGAGAGCATTGAACGTCCAAGAAGTGGTAAAGGGCATGTTTGGGTGAAGAAGTCTAAAAAAGAAAAATCAATTTACAAGTTGATGCTTAGAAAAGTACTAAATAATATTAAACGAGAAACTAAATAGGAATTCTATAATTCAACACGCAGCAAAGTTATGAATTTGCTGCGTGTTGAATTATAATAATATCATGCCCAACTAAGTTCTTTTATTTCTTCGTATACCTTTTGTATACCTTCTTCAAGAGATATCTTAGCCTTCCATCCGAAAGAGTGTAATTTAGATACGTCCATCAATTTACGAGGAGTGCCATCTGGCTTGGTCTTATCCAGTACAATCTCTCCTTCATACCCTACGGTTTTTTGCACCAGTTTTGCCAGGTCTAGAATGGAGATGTCTTCACCAACCCCAATGTTTACCAAACCTGGCTCATTGTAATTTTGCATCAGGTAGAAACAAGCATCGGCCAGGTCGTCGGCATGTAAAAATTCGCGCTTAGGCGTGCCCGTTCCCCAAAGTTCTACGGTCGGCGCATTGGTTTCTTTTGCTGTAATGAACTTGCGCAATAATGCTGGTAGCACGTGTGAGTTCTTCAGGTCGTAGTTATCATTCGGGCCGTACAGGTTCGTAGGCATCACCGAAATAAAGTTACAGCCGTACTGATCTCTATAGGCGTCGCACAGCTTTATGCCAGCTATTTTAGCAATGGCATAAGGCTCATTTGTTGGCTCTAGTGGCCCTGTAAGCAGATACTCTTCTTTTAAAGGTTGTGGTGCCAGTTTCGGGTAAATGCAGGATGAACCCAGGAACATAAGCTTCTGCACGTTATTCAGGTAAGAGGCATGAATAACGTTGTTCTGGATCATCAGGTTATCGTACAGAAATTCTCCCCGGTACGTATTATTGGCTACAATTCCCCCTACTTTAGCAGCAGCCAGGAAAACATAATCAGGTTTTTCTGTAGCGAAGAAATCATTTACCGCTCCCTGGTTACGAAGGTCCAGCTCTTTGGATGTACGTACGATAATGTTGTTATAGCCTGCTGCCTCTAGCCTTCTGATAATAGCTGAGCCGACCATTCCTCTATGGCCGGCTACATAAATTTTATTTTTTACTTCCATTTATTCGAACTGGTTCTTTACGCGGTAGCCTTTATCCTGTAACATTTTCTCTCTGTGGAAGTGCTGTATGTCAGCTTCCATCATATCTTTGACAAGCGCTGGTAAATCATATTGAGGCTCCCAGCCAAGTTTAGTTTTTGATTTGGTCGGATCTCCAATTAAAAGCTCTACTTCCGTTGGACGGAAGTAACGAGGGTCAACTGCCACAACTTCTTTTCCTACTTCCAGCTGGAAGTCAGGATTTGAGCAAGAAACGACTACGCCTTTCTCTTCCACTCCCTCTCCAGAAAACTCTAATTCTATGCCTGTCTCAGCAAAGGCCATCTTCACGAAATCGCGTACAGTAGTTGTAATACCTGTCGCAATTACATAATCTTCTGGCGTATCCTGCTGCAGAATGCGCCACATCGCTTCAACATAATCTTTGGCATGGCCCCAATCGCGACGAGCATCCAAGTTGCCAAGGTAAAGCTTGTCCTGCAGGCTCATGGCTATTTTAGCTGCGCCGCGTGTAATTTTACGTGTAACGAAGGTTTCACCTCTTAAAGGAGATTCGTGGTTGAACAGGATACCGTTGCAGGCATACATGTTGTAGGCTTCACGGTAGTTTACGGTAATCCAGTAGCCGTACAGTTTTGCTACCGCGTAAGGTGAGCGTGGGTAAAAAGGAGTCGTTTCAGATTGCGGCACTGCCTGCACCAAGCCATAAAGCTCAGAGGTAGAGGCTTGGTAAACTCTTGTTTTTTCGGTTAGCCCCAGAATACGGATAGCCTCCAGAATACGTAGCGTACCGATACCGTCAGCATTCGCTGTATATTCAGGTGTATCGAAGCTCACCTTTACATGGCTCATGGCACCCAGGTTATATATTTCATCTGGTTGCACTTGCTGTACAATACGTATAATGTTTGTAGAGTCGCTAAGGTCACCATAATGCAGGTGGAAGCGCACGTTTTCCTCGTGCGGGTCCTGGTACAAATGATCAATGCGATCGGTATTGAACAAGGAACTTCTACGCTTGATGCCATGCACCTCGTACCCTTTTTCCAACAATAAATCTGCCAGGTAAGCACCATCTTGTCCTGTGATGCCTGTGATAAGAGCTTTTTTCATTCTATTATGATATAAGTAATTCTATAGGATTATCATTTTTATATGGGCAGCTGTGAAAGGCTGCAATGATATAGTGTAGACAAGCTAAGGTAAAGCTATTCGGCTTTAGATTCTTAAAATTTTACAAATATAATATTCTAAACTAAACTACAACAATTGATAGTGAATAATTTCTCTATTTCGAAAACTATGAAAAAAGTTTAGTATATATCTTGTGATTTATCTCAATAAAGATTCAATACGGGATGCTCTTCCATGAATAAATTGATGCCTGAGATTTAGAACCCACCCCTAACCCCTTCCAAGATAGGATTTCCGAAATGAGAGTGTCCGTTCTACTTGCTAAAGAGTGCTTTTGGCTTATATCTACCCTTTTTAACTGTTCTACGTTGTTGATTATTAACCTGATGTAGAGAAACTATATCCTTCAAACTACTAGTTGCGGTAATGTACATACTTGACCAGTATACAACCACAGTGATGTTATGCAATAGCTAAATGAGGCATTCTACTCCTTTAAAAAATGAGGAACGAACTACCAAGTTTACACCCCTATGTTACCTTCAAGGGAATAATCATTCCCACTGCTGATGCTGATTTTTAAATAACAGCTATTCTAAATTAGGTATGGAATAGAAATTAAACTCAAGCTCTCGTCTGCGTCAAAATCCAGGTTGAAGCTCCGATGGCAATCATTGTATTTCCTACAAGATGATTCTAAGCAAAGATGAACTATAAATAGAAAAGGTAAGTGTGAACTCAATCTTCTATGAACAGGTAAGGTAATCTGTTTAAAACATAGAAATGTAATGATGCTAATATTTAAAATTGTTTATATAGATAAAAAATATTTATGATAAAAGATGGATAGTTGTTCTGAATATATAGTTGGTAAATAGTACATTATGTTTTGAGGTAATCTTGTTTGTTATAGTGAGTAACTCAAAATATCAATAAAATTATTGGTATTGTGTACTATTTTTGTTGATATTACAATCATTCTTTTTGGAATAAATTTTTATTTGTTGTCGCTACGCAATCATTATAAAAAGGTTTATGTTTGTATGCTTTTATTGCTTTTGCAAGAGTCCTGTTCAAAAGTAAATGCTTTTATGACATACAGATACACAACTTTTTCGAAGACACTTAATTTGGTTATTGACTTTAGTATTCTGAATCTGGCTCTTTATACCTGTTTTGTTGTGGAGAACCCTGAAAGGATCTGGATGAATGTACCCGAACAATACCGTAAGGAGTTTCTGTTGCTCAACCTTACCTGGTTCTACTGTTCTACTTCCTGTAAATTGTATGAGAATATATTCCGAAGGGATGCCATTCCGACCATTAGCATAACTTTAAAATCGTTGCTGGGTTTCGCATTTCTTGTATTTGTGCAAATGCTCGTGCTTCCACAATTTCAGCTATCCAATTACTTTTTACTTTGCTTTTTTGCTCTGCTGTGCTTTTTTATACTGGCCTGGAAAACAACCTTCCTGCTTGTCAGAAAGCCCAGGCGATGGTCACTCATCAAATTTAAACGAATAGTGGTGGTGGGTGCTGGAACCCAAGGAATGGATCTGTATAACTACATCGAAAAAAACAAGCACTTAGGCTATGAGGTAGTAGGCTTTTTTGATGACAATGTGGCCGCTTTGCCTATTGCTAACAACCTGGTGTTAGGTAAGGTGGCCGACTGTATGGACTATGTAGAGCAGCACAACATAGCTGAGGTTTATTGTGCTTTACCAGATATAGCTAGAGATAAGATCCTGATGCTGATGGAGGAGTCGGACAAGCGGATGATACGCATTAAACTGGTGCCTGATGTAAAAGACTATTTTAAGGAAAACTTTATGGTGGAGATGTATGGGCACATGCCGATCCTAACGCCCCGAAGAGAGCCGCTTGGTGATAAGGCGAATGAAGTGGTGAAAAGAGCTTTTGATGTGGCTTTTTCGCTGGCTGTTTCACTTTTCCTGTTAAGCTGGTTTATTCCTTTGATGGCTATCATTATAAAACTTGATTCTAAAGGACCTGTTTTTTTCAGGCAGTTACGCTCAGGCAAAAATAACAGGCCCTTTTATTGCCTTAAGTTCAGGAGCATGAGCGTGAACAGCGACTCTGATAGTAAACAAGCTACCAAAGGTGATGCCCGCATCACACGTGTGGGTGCGTTTATCCGGAAAACCAGCATTGATGAATTGCCGCAGTTCCTGAATGTGTTGATGGGAGATATGTCTGTCGTAGGGCCTCGCCCACACATGTTGAAGCATACTCAGGATTATTCTGTTCTGATCGAGAAGTTTATGGTTCGCCATTTTCTGACGCCTGGTATTACAGGTTGGGCGCAGGTAAGTGGGTTCAGAGGGGATACAACAGAGACAATAGAGATGGAGAAGCGGGTAGAGGCAGATATCTGGTACCTGGAGAACTGGTCTTTTTTACTTGACCTGAAAATAGTTGTCCTCACATTCTGGCAGGCCGTTCGGGGAGACAAAAAAGCATTTTAATAGTATATAAGCCCTTTTTTCAGTGATCATCTTTAATATCCTAGTGCTGAACCTGCTTATATGCAGCATCTGAAATTTGTATTAACCATATTTTCTTTTAAACTATTATTGCAAAACTATACATAAAATTATATGCATTATTGTATATATAAAAAAATATATTTATAATTGTTCAAAAATACACTGATGCAAAACTTTTACCTGTCCAATAATTACCAGACCATGTTGAAAAAGATACATATGAAAGCCCTTTTCCTGGCAGCCACACTTGTTTTTTTATTAAGTTTTACAATTGACGCCCAGGCTCAGCGGAGCTATAGCCCAAAGTTTAGGGGCAGTTTATATAACAGTTTCAGACGAGCTGATAAGTGGACCTTTATAGCTGGAACAGGTATATCTGTTATGAACAGCGACAACACGACGAGAAACTACAGCAGTAGCATAGGATTGATGAAGGGGAATGGCTATGGGGTAAATGCTAATGCAGGAGTGATGTATCAATTTACTCCTCAGGTGGCTTTGTTGGGAAACCTGGAATACGCGCGTTTTAATGGTGCACAAGATATGGCTGGATATAAGCTTAAAAATAGCTTTTCATTTAGTTCTGAAGCAGTTTCTTTTTCAGGATCAGCTGTTTTCAATATAGCCAATAACTATACGCTTGCAGGCTTATACAGAAGATCCATTCGTAACCGTATGATTATGGTGCCTTATGCGAAGGTTGGGCTTGGTGTGATGCGCTATAATGCTGTTTCTTTTGGTGAAGCAACTGATGAGCCAGATTCTGAATTTAAGCCTACTTACCCAGCTATTGCAGCTGTTATACCAGTTAGTGCTGGCCTTCGTTTCAGATGCTCAAACGAGTTCAGTTTTGCTCCAGAGCTTACATTAAACCTAACAACAACAGATTATTTAGATAATACGAAAAGAAAAGGTGGTTACACTGGTAGTACTGATCAGTTTGTTACTGCATCTATAAAAGTATTTTATACACCTCATTTGTAACGAAGTAAAGGGACACAAGTATCACGACACAAGATGTAAGACTTTTTGTGAAGGAATGTGCTGATATTTATTATGCTGTAAATAATCATGCGCTTTCCTTCATGTAAAACTAATTTTGTTTCCTCATTTAACTTTGTTTTGAGTTGGCTTTCTACAGCACTATAACGAATGGTTGGAGGATTTAGCATAAAGCGGGCCTTGGGAGCTAATCCCAAGGCCCGCTCTATTTCTGTTATATTTTGGAAATTTTAACTGTCAATTTTGTTAGCATGTTGCTGTACTGACACTGCACCTCAAGAAGGTATAAAATAAAAAGTTTCCTTCCGAATAAAAGTACTATGTTTGTTTTAAATCTGACGGTATTATAAAGTGTTCTGATGGAGAAGTTGTTGGTGAAAACACACAACAACGGCAAACAGCATCTTTCAGTTGAAGTAATAGGGGGGAGGCATCTATAAACTAGATTTTATCAGGATGAAACAACATAAGATTAAAAATACTGCCTAACTTACTGAACTTAAGCTCCCCTACTTGGATAAGGAGGGGTTGGGGGTGGTTGGATACAAGGGCCAATTGCTATTGCAAGATTGCGGGAATAACAACACGCGTATTTTTATAAAGCTGCTTATTACTTGAATCCGTTGCTGCTTATTTCACTTGTTTGCGCGAATTTCCAAGTTCATGACTTGCAGATGATGTGACGTCTCCGACTTGTAAAGCCTAACAAAGACTGTTCCGTCTGCCAACATAATCTCACATGTATTTAAACCTCCTACCGTACAAAGCAATTCTCGTGCCTTTGTGTGATGTGATAGGACTCTTCGTGTCCGTCAAGTCGCAGACTCGACAGTATTATTAGGCGCGGGAATTATTCCCGCGCCAGGTTTAGCTGAGAAGTTTACAGGCTATCATACCTCGGGTAAAACCTGCAGAGGCTCCTTCTAAATAGTTTTCCTTCAATGAAATTCTTGAAACTTACCCTTGATAGTCATCAAGGGTAAGTTTACAATGAAAGGGCTTGTATAGAGTTTGGCTATTCTTACCAGTTTTTAGATAATTTCATCATTCCTCCCAAAGAGTTGGTATACAAATTTCCAACATCAAGGGCGGAAACAAAACCGAAGCGATAGCCGTTATTTAAGTTTTTTCCTAACTCCAGATAAGTCGATATTTGCTTTAGCCCCTCTGCATCTGCGGCAGTATTTGCTCCACTGCTACTGCCATAAGTGTTACCTGTTAAGTCAGCCCTGTAGGTGCCGTAGTTTTCAGAGAAGGAAGCTTTAGCAGTAACATTCCATTCTTTCACTTTTCCTTCCACACCCATATGAACAGCAACAACTCTGTTGTTGATAAAGTAAGGTGCACTGTCTGTTAGCAGTTCTTCTTTTACATAGTTCTTGGTACTGATAAGAGGCGTACCTAGTCCCATTTCCTGGTATGACCAGCCCTGTGTATAGATGTAATTGTTGTAATAATCTTCATAACCAAGTAAATCGAGGTTATTCCAGGTGCTTCCTGCCTGATTTTTTGTGTAAAGCACTTCAAAAACCAATTTTTTCCACTGAACTTGTTTATTGGAGATACGCTTGTTCTCAAGGCTCAGTCCGTTTAAACCGTCGGGGAAGTTGGCAAAATGAATAAAGGCATCTTTGTCGTAATAGTGCTGTCTGTAAGCTAAGATGCTCAAATTTCTGAAGTCATACGTAATGCCAAGATCAACAGATCCTACGTGGTTGCCTACCTTGGACCATTCAAACGTTTTACCTGCGACAGCATACCAATATTCCTGCTTAGAAGACAATTTAAATTCTTTGGGCGGGTAAATTATTTTGCTGTCACCCCAGAAGACTTGGTGATTAATTCCGCCATAGAATTTTACCTTCCAATTGGGGCTGCCAATGCGCCCGTACAGCGACTTCTGATGAAGATATGTTTTTGCTTGTGGCGTTTGTCTTTTTCCAAAGCGTGCATACGTTTCTCCTACCCATCCGTGGGCAAAGTTTCCTTTTACGGCAAAAAAACCTTTCCACAGGGGCAGAGGGTAGAATTCTGGTATGCTGATCTGCACCTTCGGTATTCCCAAGGCATTGCCAGAGACGGAGAATGCTCCAGAGGAGAGGGTTGTATCTACCAGGCCCATGATCTCTTTTGAGCGCCCCGCCTTCAGCTCGAAGGGCCCAACGCGCAGCTTTCCGTAGCCCTCTATGAGAAGCAGTTCTGTTCTTTCGCCTATGTTGGCCCTTCCCTCGAAGGAGGCTCCCCAGTCAAAGAGCCTGGTGCGGGTGCTGTCATAGTCCCTGCTCACGCGGTTGATGATGCTCAGGGAGGTGCCAGGAAGAGGAACGCTGCCGTACTGGTTTGACCTCAGCCAGAAGGGCAGCCGTTCGGAGGAGGAGCTAGCCACTCCCTGTACCTCATAGCCATAGTGGAAGTTACTGGACTGGGAGTAACCGAGGAGGCTAATAAAAGAAAGAATAAGAGTGATGTAAAGCTTAAACATGATGGTGCCGAATAAAGACAGAATTATGAACAGTTATCCTTACAAAGATTTAGAAAGCTTTATAATGATGCCCCCCGAATTATCAAGAAGCCCACCGTAATCAACGGCAGCAAGAATGCCTAGATTGAGCTGGTTGGCTAATGTTCTGTTCGCTTCAATGTAGGTGGACAGTTGCCCCACCTCTTGAAAGATGCCGTACTCACCTGGATATCTTTTACTCCCCAGGGAATGGCCTATGGTGCTGGTGCCATAGGTGCCATAACTTCTTGCGTAGGATGCTTTTGAGATAAGATTCCACTCCTTTATCTTGCTTACCACACCAAAATGCATGGCCAGCACTCGGTTGTTGATGAAATAGTTGGCTGGGTGAGTTGGTAAACCCTGCCTGGTAGAAGTTTTAGTGCTAAGGAAGGGAGAACCTAAACCGACACCTTTGTAAGACCAGCCCTGGCTGTACATGTAATTGTTGTAGTAGTCTTCATCACCAGAAGGCGTAACCTTGGCCCAAGCTTCACCTGCTTGATTTTTCGTGTAAAGCAACTCAAACACAAGCTTCTTCCACTGTATAGCGTTGTGAGAAGCTTTCTTGTTTGAAAGGCTTAAACCATTCAGGCCATCCAGTATATTAGCTAAATAATAAAGAGCTCCTACATCATAAAAGTTTTGGCGGTATGCAAACAGCTTGACGTTCTGGAAATCATACTCAAAGCCTAAGTCGATAGAGCCAATGTGATTACCAATTTTAGATACTTCGATTCCTCTGCTTCCGTACTTTTTGCCTGAAACAGTATAGATGTATTCTTGCCATGGAGATAGGGTAAAAGCTCCTTCGGCATACACATTAGCATAATTTCCCCATGTGACTTGATGATTAAAACCTCCATACAATTTCCAACTCCAGTTAGCTTTGCCGAAGCGCCCATAGAAAGACTTTTGGTGCAGGTAAGTTTCGAGAAAGTTTACTCTGCTTTTATCAAACCCTATGGGAACTGAGCCCACCCATCCATGAGCGAAGTTTCCTTTGAAGGCGAAGAGCCCGTTCAGCAGGGGCAGGGTGTAGAACTCAGGTATGCTGATCTGCACTTTCGGTATTCCCAGGGCGTTTCCAGAGACAGAGAAGGCCCCAGAGGAGAGGGTGGTATCCACTAGACCCATAATTTCTTTTGAGCGCCCTGCCCTCAGTTCGGATGGCCCTACGCGCAGTTTGCCGTAGCCCTCTATGAGAAGCAGTTGTGTTTTGTCCCCGATGTTTGCTCTTCCCTCAAAGGCAGCCCCCCAGTCGATGAGTTTAGTTTGGGTGCTGTCATAGTCCCTACTCACGCGGTTGATGATGCTTAGGGAGGTGCCAGGTAGGGGGACGCTGCCGTATTGGTTGGACCTCAGCCAGAATGGCATCCTCTCAGGAGAGGAGCTAGCCACTCCCTGCGCTTCAAAGCTATAGTGGAGGTTGCGGGGCTGGGAGTAAGCTCCTACACAATTTAAAAAGAAGAGAAGTAACGCAATCAGCAATCTAAACATTATGAATGTATTTGAATATTTAGATATATACGTAATGTTGTAGTAATTTTGTTTTGTTTATGAAGATATTTAGTTGAGAGGTGTGGTAGGACCTACCTATATATACTTAACCTGAAGGTCTTAAAAAGGATGTTATCAATGAAAGAAAACCAACCAAACTTGTTGCCGCTTATGTGATTTCTTACTTCATAAAAAGCTGATACATTTTATACGTTCAAGTTGTGCCTTATACACTACCAATCCTGTGTTGCTTAAACTGGCGTTATTAAAGTATGAAAAGACATTACTAGTTTATAATTTACCCTTACAAACTTAGCTTCTAGAGTGCCTGAGGTTAATAACATAAGGTGTCAATAACACATGGTAAATACAGCTAAGTGATTATCCTTATGGTGTATCATTCAAGCAGGAATAATATTCGAACTACTTATTTGATTGAAACAGTAAGGCAATGTATATATCTTTTTTATGTACTATAAATTAGTAAAGGAGAATAATTTTTAAAAATTATTTTGTAATTTAATAACTAAATTTTGCATTTAAAGTATCTAATTGTAAATTACGATATATTAATAGTTGGTTAGTTTAAAATGTAGCTATGACATACAAATACTCAACCTTTTTTAAGTGGATCCATGTTGTAGTAGATTACTTTCTCCTTAACATGTGTCTCTGTATTGGATACGTCATGGAAAATCCTGGTGCGGATTTCTTGGCCGTTTCCGACTTCTATAAGCTTTACTTCGTGCTGCTGAACCTGCTCTGGTTCTATTGCTCGAGCGTCGCTAGGCTTTATGAGAACGTGATGAGGCAAAATGCACTACATCTTCTCAGGAGGTGCTTTGGGGCATTTGCTCTATATTTAACTGTGTCTCTCACATTGGCCTTCATCCTGCCGCAGGTGAAGTTCTCAAGCCATTTTGTGGAGGTTTCCTCGCTGTCCTTCTGCGTAGGGTTGCTTCTCTGGAAACTTTCCTTCCTGGTTCTCAGGAAGTACAAGCGCAGGTTCTGGATGCAGAGCAAACGGGTGGTCGTCGTAGGGTCGGGCCATGTGGGAAGCGAGATATACAACTACATCAGCACCAACCCAGGACTAGGCTACCAGGTGGAGGGGCTCTTCGATGAGGAGCTCTCGCTGAAGTCGGAGGGAGGTAAAGCTGGGGGAGGCATAGGCCAGTTCTTTGATAGTATCGCTGCGACTGGTGTGAGCGAGATCTTCTGCGCGCTCCCGAGGCAGCACCTGGACAAGATAAAGACGCTGATGGAGGAGGCGGACAGGCGCATGGTCCGCTTCAGGCTGGTGCCAGACGTGGACGGCTTCTTCGACAGAAACGTGGTGCTGGACCTGTACGGTCACATGCCCGTTTTGACCCACCGCAGGGAGCCTTTGGATAACAAGGCCAATGAGGTGGTCAAGCGTTTCTTCGACATAAGCTTCTCTTTGCTCGTCATCGTTTGCCTGCTGAGCTGGCTGATTCCTGTGCTGGCCCTGATCATCAAGCTTGACTCGAGGGGGCCTGTGTTCTTCAGGCAGCTGCGCTCGGGCAAGAACAACAGACCCTTCTACTGCTATAAGTTCAGGAGCATGACGGTGAACACAGACTCTGACAGCGTTCAGGCCACCAAGGGCGATATGCGTATCACCAGGGTGGGGGCAATCCTTCGGAAGACGAGCCTGGACGAGCTGCCGCAGTTCTTCAACGTGCTGATGGGAGAGATGTCGGTAGTAGGACCGCGGCCTCACATGCTCAAGCACACGCAGGACTACTCGGCGCTGATTAACAACTTCATGGTGCGCCACTTCCTTACCCCTGGCATTACGGGCTGGGCGCAGGTGAGCGGCTACAGGGGCGAGACAAAAGAAACTACGGCTATGTCGCAGCGCGTGGAGGCAGACATCTGGTACCTGGAGAACTGGAGCCTATTGCTTGACTTGAAGATTATTGTGCTGACAGTGTGGCAGGCGCTGCGCGGAAGCGATAAAGCCTTTTAAATAACTCAAGTTGCGATTAACTTGTGGCGTTGAAATTCAACCCACACCTAACCCCCTCCGAGGAGTAGGGTCGTTTCATTTTAATAATTATAAGTTAAAACTACTGTCATTCTGTAAAGAAGCTTGGTTGAAGGGAGGTTAAGCTTTAGCTACTAACCCACAAGATCCTTTCAGGATGACAAAGAAGTTAGAATGAAACGACCCTGCACCTGGGAGGGGAATTTCTCAAATAAGTAATAATTCCCCTCCTCGGAGGGGTTAGGGGTGGGTAAACAGTATAATGTGTTCATCCTGCTCTTGTAAATCTTAACTTGAGTTAAATAGTCAGATGGGCTTCATCAATGAAAGCGGCTGAACACAATTCTTATAACACATCAACAAAAAAAGTCCTGCTTAAACAGATTTAAGCAGGACTTTCTGAAAATAGGTATTAAATATCTTATAGTACAGCCGTTACATTCACAGCTTCTACTGCTTTTATCTCTGGTACAGCTTTTAACACCGATTGCTCAACTCCAGCTTTCAATGTCATGGCAGACATAGGGCAGGAGCCACAGGCCCCTAAAAGTTCCAGCTTCAGTATCATGTCTTCTGTTACCTCCAGCACCTTCACGTTGCCGCCGTCAGCCTCCAGGTATGGTCGGATCTGGTCTAGTGCGTCCTCAACACGGAGCATGAAATCTTGATCTATGTTAACTACTGCCATTGTATTAGCTTTTAATTTCTACAGGTTGTGTTTTGGCCATGGTTGCGTTGCGAACAGAAACCTGCTGCGCTACAGATTGGGCCAACTCTCTGAAAACACCAGAAGCTGGAGAATCGTTCTGTAATATCACTGGAGTTCCTGCATCGCCGCTCTCGCGTATACTTTGCACAATCGGAACCTGCCCTAAAAGTGGTACTTCATACTTATCAGCCAAGGCCTTTCCGCCGCCTTCTCCAAAGATATAGTATCTGTTCTCTGGTAGTTCGGCAGGTGTAAAGTAAGCCATATTTTCGACAACACCCAAAACAGGCACGTTAATCTGTGGCTGGCGGAACATTTGTAGGCCTTTCATGGCATCGGCCAGGGCTACTTTTTGAGGAGTAGTTACGATAACAGCACCTGTTACGGGCAGTGCCTGTACCATGGTCAGGTGTATGTCAGAAGTGCCAGGAGGTAAGTCGATAAGCAGGTAGTCCAGGTCGCCCCAGTCTACATCCGAAATAAACTGGCGCAACGCAGAGCTTGCCATTGGGCCACGCCAGATCACAGCACCGTCAGAAGGCGTTAGAAAACCGATGGACATCATTTTGATGCCAAACTTCTCTACAGGCACAATATAGTTTTTGCCGTGGTCGCCCTGCACCATGCGCGGACGCTCCAGCTCTGTACCAAACATTGTTGGTATAGACGGACCGTAAATATCGGCATCTATCAAACCTACACGAGCACCAGACTGTGCCAAAGCTATAGCCAGGTTGGCTGTAACGGTAGATTTACCTACACCACCCTTGCCAGAAGCTACGGCAATAATGTTTTTAGCACCACTCACCACAGCAGAGTTATCAGCTCTGCCTGAGGTAACACGCGAGGTCATGTTCACGGTTACATCCGCCTCTTTGTCTACCATGGCATGAATGGCATTCACGCAGGCATTACGGATTAAGTCTTTTAATGGGCAGGCAGGAGTTGTCAGAATCACCGTGAAACTTACGTTTTTGCCTTCTACCAGCACGTCCTCCACCATATTCAGCGTTACCAGGTCCTTGCCCAGGTCCGGTTCCTCTACATAGCTGAGGGCTTTTAATATATCTTCTTTTGTGATAGCCATAATAATTGTGTCGCAAATTGCACTACAAAGATACAAACAATTCTGCTTAATCGGGAAGGATGCCTCCTTTATAGTTCTTGTCGATTCGTCAGGTTCGATATCACCTATGCTATTTTCCTGTTCCTTCAAAATATGAGTTACTGTTTCATCAAGAATGAATTATAGCGGGCATGCAACCCAAGGCTGAGAAAATGAATCTGCTGTATATGAAGACTCCAATCTAGTATGTTATGAAAGATTATTCATCAAGTTCTGTTCTGTCGCTGTTCATTTTGCTGTTCAGCTTTGTGTTGGTTACTTCCTGCCTGGAGATTTATGAACCCGATGAGGCTGTAAATGCTACCATAGTAGGTAAGTGGCAGCTAGTGCGTATAGAGGAGCCGATAAAAACCCTTGCGCCAGCCACTGATACCATTGAAGTCTGGATTGAATTTAAGGAGGCAAACATAAACCCAGCGCAATTGAAGTCTGGATTGAATTTAAGGAGGCAAACATAAACCCAGCGCATCCGACCTTTGCGCCTAACTATAGCCTGTTCGGGGAGAACTTAACAAACCTATACTTTAGCTTGGCTACTTTCGATGCTGGCAAAAAGAAAGGAAAGCTGGAGGTGCATACTATCGGATCAACCAGAAAGGGAGGCCCTGATTCTTATCTCGCTTTCGATACTTATTACCTTGAGAAACTATCCAAGGCCACTTCCTTCACAATAAACGATGGCATACTGATCGTTAACACAGCAGATGGAGATATGCTGGTTTACAAGAGGTAATTTTAACTTAAGTACTAGGACACAAGTATCAAGACACAAGACACATGACTTTTTGCTGAAAACAGTATTTGGTGTTCAGGATATTGCAAAGCATAATGAAACTTATTCAAGTAAAGCTAATAAAAAAAGCTCCTCTCCTTAGATAAGGAGGGGTAGAGGTGGTTGGATTATAAGGCGGTGGCTATTCCAAAAGAAGTCATTTTTACGTAATGTAAAAACTGAGGAGAATATAAGATCTAACCCGAATATAAAATGCATACAAAGCTAGAAGCCATAAAAGGAGATATAACCAAACTTGATGTAGATGCCGTGGTAAATGCTGCTAATAATAGTCTGTTAGGTGGGGGAGGTGTTGACGGCGCTATTCATCGTGCGGGTGGACCTGCTATATTGGAGGAGTGTAAACAGATTAGGGCCAGGCAGGGTGGTTGCCCAACAGGTGAAGCTGTACTGACGACAGGCGGTAACTTGCCAGCTAGCTATGTAATTCATACGGTGGGGCCTGTGTGGAACGGTGGAAGGAAGGATGAGGCAACGCTGTTACAAAATTGCTACTACAACAGTGTGCGCATCGCCTCTGAAAAGAACTTGCAAAGCATTGCCTTCCCGAACATCAGCACAGGCGTTTATGGCTATCCAAAGCAGCAGGCGGCGGAGGTGGCGGTTCAGGCTGTAAAGGAGTATCTGCAGAAAAATGAAACAAGTCTGAAGTATGTTCTATTCGTTTGTTTCGACGACGACAATTATACTCTTTACCAGAAGCTTCTAGTGTAGCATTTGCCGCTAATATATAGGATTGTTGCTGCTATTTGATTTTCTGCTGAGATCTTTGAGTTCTTGGGGTCGCAGCGCCTAAACCAGTTGGCTTTTTTCTACATTTCATACCTTCAATTTAAGGGCACGAGCATGTGAATTTTCAGTTTCGCATGCTCGTGCTAGTTGGAGACAAAAAGTTTATTGAAAGACCTCACAGTGTTTTCCAGACCTGTGAGCGCCTTGCCTGCAATAACGCATTCTTTTCCTCAACCCCAGGATTTTCAAGTTTAGCTTTACTTTCCCGTGAACAACCTTCACATGTAGGCTTAGATTGTTATCTTTGTAACCCTTTTACCATTTTCAACGCCATGTCCCTTATTCCAAAAGAAACAGTTGACCAGATTCTAGCCCAAGCCGATATAACGGAGGTAGTTGGTGATTTTGTGTCGCTGAAGAAAAAGGGGCAGAACATGTGGGCTTGTTGCCCGTTCCACCACGAAAAATCACCTTCTTTCTCAGTGTCGCCAGCTAAGGGCATTTATAAATGCTTCGGTTGTGGCAAGGCGGGTAACTCTGTGCAGTTTATCATGGATGTGGAAGGCACCAGCTTTCCTGAAGCGCTGAAGTACCTGGCCAAGAAGTATGGCATTGATATACCAGAAGAAACGGCTGATCCAGAATACGCAAAAGAGCAGAACGAAAGAGACAGCCTTTTCATTGTTTCAGATTTTGCTAACAATCACTACCAGCAGAACCTGCATCAGCATGAGCAGGGGGGGATAGGGCAGTCTTACCTGAAGCAGCGAAGCCTGGGCAGCAACACCATCCGCAAGTTTGAACTAGGCTATAGTTTAGATGCCTGGTCCGACCTGACAGATACGGCCCTGAAAGCAGGTTTTCAGCAAAAGTATTTAGAAGCTACTGGCCTGACCATCGCCAAGGAAGACGGCAAAAAGTATGACCGCTTCCGTGGCCGCGTTATGTTTCCGATTCATAATATTTCGGGGCGTGTGGTGGGCTTTGGTGCCCGTACCCTAAAAACCAACGACAAGAAGAGCCCGAAGTACCTCAACTCGCCTGAGTCTGAGATTTACCACAAGAGTAATGTGCTCTATGGTTTGTTTCAGGCGAAGCAGGCGATCCGCATGCAGGATATGTGCTACATGGTGGAAGGTTACCTGGACGTGCTCTCGCTGCACCAAGGCGGTATTGAGAATGTGGTGGCCTCGTCGGGTACTTCGCTTACAGAAGGGCAGATCAAACTTATCTCACGCTATACCCAAAATATTACCGTTTTGTACGATGGTGATGCGGCTGGTATAAAAGCCTCTTTGCGCGGTATAGACTTGATTCTGGAGAGTGGCCTGAATGTAAGTGTGGTAACTTTCCCAGAGGGAGAAGACCCAGACTCTTACATCCATAAAGTAGGCGATACGGCTTTTAAGGCTTTTATAGAGCAGAATGCACAGGATTTTATTTCTTTTAAAACAAGTCTTTATGCCGAAGAGGCTAAGGGCAATCCTGTAAAGAAAGCGGAGGCCATAAAAGAGATTGTGGCTTCTATAGCCAAGATTCCTGACTCTATTAAGCGAACGGTTTTCTTCCGAAGCTGCAGCCTTATTTTTGATATTGATGAGCAGGCGCTGATATCGGAGTATAACAAGATACAGCTACAGGACCGCAGACAGCAGCCAAAAACGGGTAGCCCCAGCTTTGATGCTTCTTTTGAACAGTATGATGCCCCTTTTCCTACCCTAGAGCCTGAGCCAGAACAAGAGGAGTCTGATGTGGACGTGCTGAAGCGGTATGAGCGGGAGATTGTGCGCATGCTGCTGAATTACCCCGATCAGATTCTGGAGGAAGGCATGACGACCTGCCAGTATATGCTGGAGCAGCTGGAGGATGTGGAATTTAAAACGCCATTATATGCGCGGCTGTTGGTGCTGGTAAAGGATAAGCTATGTACAGGTGTCATTCCGACCGCCGAGGATTTTATTAACTTTCCAGATCAGGATATCCGAACCGAAGCTACAAACCTGCTTTCTGACCCGCATGAGCTTAGCCACAATTGGGAAACGCACCATATATTTGTTCCGACAGAAAAAGACCTTTTGCCTTACGGAGCTGAGCGTGCCGTGCTGCGGCTGAAGTGGCGCAATGTGGGGCTGATGGTTAAAACCGAAATGGAGAAGCTTAGGCTTGTAACCGACCCACAGGAACAAATGCGGCAACTGCAGTTTATCCGAAACCTAACAACTTTATACAGCCAGCTTGGCGACATGCTGGGTATTGTGGTGAACCGATAGCTCTAACTTTGTGTATCTGCCCCACATTCAGAATCTGAAGCAGGTAAATTATTTTCTTTAGCTATGGATGGCATCATAGCTCCAAGGTTCCCTCCAGAGTAGGGCCGCTTCATCTAAACTCTTAACAAGTATTGCGTTTTTGTTCCCCTTTTAAGCTAATCTTGTAGGGTTAAATGTGACATCCCCTATTTAACTCCTAAAACCCGATAACATGCTTCAAGTTTTCAACTTGGAGCTTTTCATGAGGCAAGTTTTCAACTTGCGTAGCGAAATTTTCCAGCCAGCACTTCCACGAAAGTTGAAAACTTACCCCATTTTAACCACAAGATGAAATCTTGCGGTAAGTTATTTTTCCCTACAAGATTAGCTTCAAAGGGGGACTTTTTCTCCTAAAGTAAATTTGAATTTACTGTCATTCTGTTAAGAAACTTGGTTGAAGGGAGGTTAAGCCTTTTCTACTAGCGGGGGAGCTCTTTTAACAAAATCCTTTCTGGATGACAAAGTTGTTAGAATGAACGGCCCCTACAGCAAAGTGAACAGCAGTCGCTCCTACAGTTAGGCTTTTCCTTTCTCAGCACAAGCTTAGCAGCCCGCGAAACCGCTGCTATTCATCTTCTGCAACAACTAAAATCCGACGAAATGTGTTATCTAAACAAATGAAAGGTTACGGTATAAACTTTTCGTAAATTTGTGCCGCATTCAAATAACAGCTAGCCATGCTATAAGTATAGTATTGGTAGGCATAATGTAGATAACATGGAAGCTAATGAAATGGAGGTAACAAGGCCTTTCGATACAATAGAGGCTGCCATCGAAGATATCCGCCAAGGCAAAATTATAATTGTGGTGGACGATGACGACCGGGAAAACGAAGGTGATTTTATCTGTGCAGCAGAGAAGATTACCCCAGAAATAGTAAACTTTATGGCAACGCATGGCCGTGGGTTATTGTGTGCTCCCCTTACAGAGGAACGTTGCGACGAACTGGAGCTGGAACTGATGGTTGGCCGCAACACGGCGCTGCATGCAACTCCTTTCACGGTGTCGGTAGACTTGCTTGGGCACGGCTGCACTACGGGTATTTCTGCATCAGATAGAGCCAAAACCATCCAGGCACTTGCCGATCCTGCTACAGATCCTGCTTCGCTAGGTAAGCCAGGGCACATTTTTCCGTTAAAGGCGAAGAAAGAAGGTGTGCTACGCCGCTCTGGGCATACCGAAGCCGCCGTAGACCTTGCCCTTTTAGCAGGACTGAAGCCTGCTGGTGTGCTCATTGAGATTATGAACGAAGATGGCACCATGGCTCGCTTGCCAGACCTGATTCAGGTGGCGGAGAAGTTCAATCTGAAACTCATCACGATCAAAGACCTGATTAAGTATAGGCTGCAGGCAGAAAGCCTTATCGATCGTGAGATTGTGGTGCAAATGCCAACTGACTTCGGAGATTTTGATCTTTATGCCTTTACGCAGCGAAGCAATGGAGCGCAGCACATGGCGTTAGTGAAAGGAACTTGGGAAGAAGGAGAGCCTGTGTTGGTAAGAGTACATTCTTCTTGCGTTACAGGTGATATTTTTGGCTCCTGCCGCTGCGACTGCGGTCCTCAGTTGCATGAGGCAATGCGCATGGTAGAGAAAGAAGGCAAAGGTGTTATTGTGTACATGAACCAGGAGGGCAGAGGCATCGGGCTTATAAACAAGCTTAAAGCTTATAAACTGCAGGAGCAGGGCATGGATACGGTAGAAGCAAACCTGGAACTGGGCTTTAAAATGGATGAACGCGACTATGGTGTTGGTGCCCAGATTCTGCGTGATTTAGGTGTAACCAAAATGAAGCTGATTTCTAACAACCCAAAGAAGCGCTCTGGCCTGCAAGGCTATGGCCTGCAGGTAGTAGAACGTGTGTCGATTGAGATTGGGCCTAACGAGCACAATAGAAAGTACTTAACGACAAAACGCGACAAGCTTGGTCATGAAATACTTAAAAACCTGACCTTGGACCGCTAGTAAAATTTAAACTAAAGGAGAAAAGCCTGTACAATGAAAACAATTTTCGTTGTACAGGCTTTTTGTTTATGTGTTTCTCTTAAAACGAGAAACCTTTAAGCGATAAATGACTACAATATAAAAGCTAAAGTGCTCAAGGTAAGATGGTACTGGTGAAAATTAAACTATGAAAACATGAAAAAGGGATTGATGAAAGGTACACTTAGCTTGCTGTTGGGTATACTATTTATGTTTACTTCTGATGAGGCTGCGGCTCAACTTAGATCTAGAATAGATGTGCAGGAGTGGCCTAACGGCATGGTTGTTTTAACAACTGGAGATACACTGCGAGGGCCTATTGCCTTCTATAGAAAAGATGATGTTATTAATGTTTTGCACAGCGACGGTACTGTTAGTGCTTTGTCCCCGGTTAATGTGCAATATTTTATAGCGCAAGACAGCTTCAAAGATCAGCCTCATGTATTTGTATCGCTTATGTGGGACCAGGGAAAAGATTACTCAAACTTTAAGAGACCAACTTTTTTTGAGCAGCTGAGTCCTGGCAACGTTACATTGGTGATGCGTGAGGCCTATGTGCAGCGAGATATTAGCAGAAGCAGCAGGTTGCTTGCCTCAAGTTACTACTACGACCCTTACTACTACAGTGGCAGCCAAATGACAGAAGAAGTTCGAGAGCTTTACTACCTGTTGATGCCAGACGGCAACGTGCTGACACTTCGCAAAACAAAGCGGGATCTCCTCAGGGCATTCGGGAATAAAGCATCGCAGGTAAAAACGTTTGTTAAAAATGAAAGGCTTAGCTACGACAGACCAACGGACTTGGTAAGCATTCTGGAATACTATAACGGGCTAAACTAGTGCTTCTCCAATTTAATCTTTAGAAGAGAATTATCCTCTTAAGGACAACCTGAAGCGAGAGCTTTAGAGTTGCTGGCAAAGCAATAAGGGCGTTTACTACTGCTGATAATTGCTTTTATGAACTGTTTCTACAACTTCTGAGGGTTTCGACACCCCTACTGAGCTGTGCTCACAATCTACAAACTCTCGTTCTTGCTTGTCCTCAAGGGGATAGTTTTACTTTAAGAATTAAATTAGATGTGTACTAGCCTAATTATAAGTCACGTACTTTTAGCAGACTATAGGAAAGAAACAGAAACAGCCCGATGTAGAACAAGCCAGCAACCGCGGCCCATGGAGGGGTAAGTTGTTCGGTGGGCGTGGTAAACTGGTCGATAAGGTCTTGGCCAGGCATAGGGGTAAGGCTGCCAAGAGCTTTCATGGGCATGTACTTATCCACGGTATCAGGTATTCTAAGGTGAACAAGCGGCTCCACGATTTTAGCATAAGCGATAAATGCTATAATGGCGAGGCCGCTTTTCTTTATCAGAAAGGCAAAGAGCATGGCCAGCGCCATGTACGCTACTGCCTGAACGAAGTAGTAAGAAAGGTGATCTATCTGGCTGAAGAAAGCATCCACAGAATGATCAGTACTATAAAGCAAGCTGAAGTATAAGCCCAACAGCAGCAAAAAGATAGTACTAAAGGCAGCCACGGCTAATATGACATAAAACTTTGCCAACACAATTTCAACACGCGAAAGGCCATCTATTACCTGCTGCCGCAGTGTCCTGAAACTATACTCATCCGACACGAGCACAATGATCAGAATGCCTAGCAGCAGGTTGAAAAAACTTGCCAGAAAGCTTAGCCGCTGCCAAACGCCAGGTAACTGAAACGCATCGGCACCTAATTGTCTGCCATTTATAGTTATACCACTGCTGGCATTCAGCACCAGCACCATGAGTACCACATAAATGGCAAGTATCACCCAAACAGTTTTGTAAGGGAGTATTTTCCGAAACTCTATTCGAAGTAAATTCATCAGGATTGGCTTTTGATTATTTCCAGAAACTGTGCCTCCAGGCTTTTGCGGCGTACCACCAACTGCGATAGCACAATGCCCGCTTCAAACATGGCTTTGTTCACGTCTGTACTACTGTAGCCGTCTTTTAAAGTGAGCACAACGGTGTCTTTTTCAGGTTTGAAAGCTTCTATAAACGGCAGGCGCTGTAGTACTTCTGTAACTATTGGCAAGTTAGGTGCACTGATCAGTATTTGGTCTTTGGCAGAAAGAATGGCTCCGACTGGGCCTTCGGCTTTTAGCTGCCCGCGTTGTAGTACTGCCACATGGGTACAAACTTTCTCTACCTCGTCTAGCAGGTGGCTTGCCAAAATAATAGTTTTACCTTCGGAGGCAATGCGAAGTATAAGTTCACGCACTTCGGCTATCCCTTCAGGGTCGAGGCCGTTTGTTGGCTCGTCTAATACCAGCACTTCAGGGTCGTTGAGTAAAGTAGCGGCTAATGCTAATCGCTGTTTCATGCCTAACGAGAATCCTTTAAACGAGCTACTCTTTCGGCTTTCTAGCCCCACGAGCTGCAGTACACGATTTACGTTCGCTTTATCAGCGCCTTTGATATCTGCTATAACTTCTAAGTTCTTTTGTGCGGTAAGGTAGGGGTAGAAATTAGGAGTTTCGAGCAGCGCTCCCACACGGCGCTTTGTTTCACGGCTACTCGGTTGCCCAAACCAAGAATAAGTACCAGCCGTTGTTTTAATTACATCCAGCACCATGCCCAGCGTTGTTGTTTTACCGCTTCCGTTTGGTCCAAGTAAACCATAGATACTGCCCTGTTCTACTTTTACGGAAAGTTGGTTTACAGCCTGAATAGCGGCATATCGTTTGGAGAGACTGTTGATATCTAGTACTTCTGCCACTTACTTTTAGGTTAAATATTGTGCTGCCTGCATAGCAGCCTTAACAAATATAGGGCTTTCATTGAATTATGAATTATGAATTATGAATTATGAATTATGAATTATGAATTATGAATTATGAATTATGAATTATCATCCTTATCAACCAATCACAAAGCACGAAACATAATACACGAACAACGAATAACAATCAACGAATAACGAAATGTGGTATCTTTGTTTAAACCCCAATCTAGAAATGGAGGTATGGGAAGATGTTAAACGTTAAATCAGAAGCATGTTAGAAAATACAGACAGCATCATATTCGACCTGGATGGCACCCTTTGGGATTCAACGGGAACAGTAGCCAAAGCGTGGCAGGAAGGCACAAACCAGGTAGATTATGTAAAAGATAGAGTTACGCAGGAAGACATTCGGGCAACGGCAGGAATGCCTTATGATGCTATTTACCACAAGCTTTTTCCTTCTTTGCCTGAAGATAAGGCGGAGGAGTTTAGAAAATTATGTGGCAAGATAGAGCTGGAGTATGTGCACAAGTACGGTGGCGATTTGTATCCTGAGCTACTGGAGACATTGGAGTATCTGCAGGCTAAGTATAGGTTGTTTATTGTAAGCAACTGCCAGGTAGGTTATATCGAAGGTTTTCTGGAGCACCATAACCTGCTTCACTTTTTTGAAGGTCATCAATGCTATGGCACCAAAAATCGTCCTAAAGCAGAGAATATTAAAGACGTAGTAGCTGATTACAACCTAAATAGCCCCGTTTATATAGGTGATACAATGGGAGATTATGAAGCTGCAAAAAAAGCCGAGGTGCCATTTATTTTGGCAGACTATGGTTTTGGAACTGTAGAAAGCGGTTGGGAAACGAAGCTTGAAAAAGTATCAGATCTGATGAAGCTATTTTAGCTGTATACTACAGAAGCTGTATACTACAGAAGGAGCTATAGGAAAGAGCCATGCATTGCATGGCTTTTTTTGTAGTACCCCTTTTTAAGAGCAGTACCCAAACAGTAGCAATGGTGTATCAAATACGTATGCTGAAAGGAGCTAGCATGCTTGATTAGAGGTAAATACTGATGAAAAGTCTAGTATCTTGTATCACCTCAATTCATTAGAGAAAATGCTGTTAGAACTATAGATAAATTGACTACTGCAATGCCTGCTGAAAGCTCTACACGCACAATACCCTACTTTCTATCATAAATAAGCTACTATTAATCTTATGAAAAACTTTACGAAATTTTGTACAGTGTTTTTCCTGCTATTCCTCCTACTGCCTAACAGCTATGGCCAAGGTTTTTTAAAGGCCGATGGTAAACGCATAGTAAATGAGAAAGGAGAGGAGGTAGTCCTTAGAGGTATGGGTTTGGGCGGCTGGATGCTGCAGGAGGGTTATATGTTGCAGCTAAACGGAATTGCGGGGCCGCAGTACCAGATCAGGGCTAAAGTAGAAGAATTGGTAGGACCTGAGAAAACGCAGGAGTTTTACAATGCCTGGCTCGCCAACCATACCCGCAAAATCGATATTGACTCGTTGGCAGCCTGGGGCTTTAACTCGGTGCGATTGCCGATGCACTATAAGCTTTTTACACCTCCTATTGAAGAAGAGCCTGTAAAAGGAAAAGTTACCTGGCGTGAGGATGGTTTCACTATAACCGACCAGCTGCTGGAGTGGTGCAAAGCCAACAACCTGTACCTGCACGCTACCCCAGGCGGACAAGGCCACGATGCTAACATATCGGATTATGATACCTCTAAACCATCGTTGTGGGAAAGTGAGGCGAACCAGCAAAAGATAGTGGCGCTCTGGCGAAAGCTGGCCCAGAGGTATAAAGACGAGCCGATGATTGGTGGCTACGACATCATCAATGAGCCGAACTGGGGCTTCGAAAATCCTGCTGATAAAAACGGATGTGATGAAAAGCTAAACGAACCATTGAAAAAACTGATGGTGGAGATAACGAATGCCATCAGAGAAGTAGACCAGAAGCACATCGTCATAATTGAAGGCAACTGCTGGGGCAACAACTACAGCAATATACTGCCGCCCTGGGATAATAACATGGTGCTTAGCTACCATAAATACTGGAACTACAACAACCAGCAGGCTATACAAAATATGCTGGATACACGTGAGAAGTATAACGTGCCGATTTGGTTAGGAGAGACAGGCGAGAACTCAAAATTGTGGTTTAGGGACGCCATTCAATTGCTGGAACAACACAAAATTGGTTGGGCCTGGTGGCCGCTCAAGAAACTGGGCTTTAATAACCCGCTGGAGATAAAAGTGAACCCTGGCTACCAAAAGGTGCTGGACTATTGGAGAGGCGGAGGTACAAAGCCAACTGAGGCAGAAGCATACCAGGCATTTATGCAGCTGGCTGAAAACTCCAAACTGGAGAATTGCATCTATCACAAAGATGTTATCGATGCTATGTTCAGGCAGGTGTACTCCAATGAAACAAAGCCTTTTAAGCATCATACAATAGGAGCCAGCGCTGTTATAAACGCTGAAGATTACGACATGGGCCGAAACGGCTATGCTTATTTCGATAAGGACACGGCTAATTATTATATCTCTACTGGCGGCGACCGCACTCCCTGGAACAAAGGGCATACCTATCGCAACGATGGCGTGGACATAAAATCAGGTCAGGAGAAGTATGAAGCGCACTATGTGAGCAATATGGAAGCAGGCGAGTGGCTTCAGTACACGGTTCAGGCTGAGCAGCATGGTGTTTACGATTTACAACTTCAGGTGGCTTCTGAAAGAGGTACAGGCAAAATAGCAGTGTTGCAAAACGGTACGGTAGTGAGCAATGCTGTGGCAGTGCCAGAAACAGGCGGAGAGCAGAACTGGCAAACAGTACAGATTTCAGGAGTTTCGCTAGCAAAAAGAGAAAATACCTTACGTGTAAAAGCCCAAAGCGGTGAGTTTAGCCTGAATAGCTTACAGTTCGAAAGAAAAGGTGACAAGGCAGCAACTGGCAAGAAAGCGAAACGAAAGTCAGGAAAGTAGTACTCCGATGCCTCTGGCATGCTGCAGAAGGTGAAAACAAAAAAGGTAACAGCACTTGCTGTTACCTTTTTTGTTTTTGAGGGTAAGGCTGGTGTTTTATAGGTTTACCCATGTGAGTGCTTGCCTCTTTTCTGCTGAGAGCCTCTGCCGTTTTCTGTGGTTTTACAGGCTAGAGGCCTAAAGATAGTAGACACAAACGTTGACGCTCGCGCCAGGTTTTGCCTTCAGGAAAAGCAACTTTTACTGCTTGTGCTACGCTGCAAGCTATCATTAGCCACTTACAATTAGCCACTATACTTCTCCAGTGCTTCCTGTATGGGAGTGTCGCCTGTAAAAAGCTCGAATATTTTACCTTTTACATTTTCCACATCCAGGCAGGAAAGCAGGACCTGTGCTACATCTGCACGCGGTATGGGTGTCTCTTTTCTTTCTTCAAAGTGTCGGGCTATGGTTACTTTGCCAGTAGGTGCCTCAAAACTCAGGCTACCTGGGCGGACGATTGTGTAAGTTAGGCCGCTTTCGAGTAAGTAATCGTCTGCGTTTCCTTTTGCTCTCAGGTAGTTTTCGAGCTGCCCCTGTGGGTTATCGGCGCTGTAAGAACTAAGCATTACAAAATGAGAAACACCCGCTTCTTTAGAAGCATCTATAAGTCTTTTTGCTCCTTCCTGGTCTACACCTATTACATCTTTACCTTGAGAGCCTGCCGCAAAAATGACTGCATCCTTGCCTTTTACTGCTTCTGTTAAATCATCTTCCAAGTCAGCTAGTACGATATGGTTAGCCCCTAACTTCTTCAATTCCTCGGACTGCTCTTCTTTTCTGATCATGGCATACGACTCGTGCTGTGTGGTTTTGCTCAGCAACTCTACCATTATTTTTCCTGTATTTCCGTGTGCTCCTGCAATAAGTATTTTCATAGGTTATTATCTTGTGTTCAAGTTTTGTGCTATTGAATTTACTCCGTTAGGTGCTCATATGTTGTTAAAAATCCAAAATGAAGTGTAACATCAGCTGTGTTTGGAAGCATTTTAATCCTGCTAGGATATGATAAGCTACTGTTGTCCCCAAAGTTTCATCAAGGGGCCTGCTTTTCCTCCAACTGGGTCGGCAGCAGGCAGTGCTACTTGGGCAATGTTCTGCTTCTTTTCTTCTACGTCATCGTCAACCGTGCAAATGTCGTAGTTCTCCTGTCCTTTGGGGTAAGCACCCATCACCTTAAAATCGGGTGAGGCGCTTTTGCAGCAGTGGCCTGTACCAGCAGGTAGCACTGCCAAATCACCAGCCTTTAGGGTTACCTCTTCTCCGTCAGGGCCGCCAAGCATAATAGTAGCGGAGCCTGCTAGTACGCCTAATGCCTCGTGTGCAGTGCTGTGGTAGTGATGGTAGTTGAACACCCCATTAACCCAGGTGCCGCTCCAGCCATTTCCCTCAAAAGCTTTCTTAAACTGGCTTTCCAGGTTTTCACTACTAGAAAAGACTTGTTGGTATAGTAACAAGGGGAGAATTGTGTTGTTCGGGATGTTTTTGTTGGGCTTTAAGTGTAACGGTTTTGCTTGTAAATTTTGCATAGTAAGGCTGAGCGACAATTGTTATTTCATTTTTAGGGTTTACCTGTAACTTTGAGAGATTTTGCTACCAATGCATACGCATTTCTTCAACCTTAATTTAGCCTAATGGTAAGAATTTTACGTAATTCAGCTCTTTTTACGCTTCTTTTATTTAGCTGTGTTTCAGGAGCCTTTGCCCAGGATACCACGCAAGCCGACACCGTAACTGTTGCCAAACTGTGGGATTGGGGCGGCACAGGAACTATAAACTTTAGCCAGGTGAGCCTACATAACTGGTCAGCTGGAGGACAAAACTCTTTGTCGGTGTTGGGTATAGCCAACGTGTTTGCTAACTATAAAAGCGGCAAGAACACCATCAATAATACGCTAAACGTAACGTACGGAACTGTAAAACTGGAAAACCAACGCGTGCGCAAAAGCGATGACCGAGTTGACCTTAACCTAAAGTATGGCAGGCAAGCTTCAGATGATTGGTTTTATACCGCACAGCTAAACCTGAGAACGCAACTAACTCCCACTTACAATGAGGAGCGCACGGCGAAACAATCTGATTTTTTCTCTCCAGCTTTTATTCTGGCTTCTATAGGTATGGACTATAAACCGAATGAGAAGCTGTCTGTTTTCCTGTCGCCTTTTACGGGAAAGTTTACCATAGTAGCGGATCAGGAACTGGCTGATAGAGGGACCTTTGGCGTAGATCGTGCCCAAACAGATGCTGCTGGAAATCCTATTGCAGGTACAGGCAAGCGATTCAGAGGTGAGTTCGGTAGTTTTGCCAACATCCGTTATAAAGATGAAATATGGAAAAACGTAACCTGGCAGTCCAAGCTCGATCTGTTTACGAATTACCTCAACAATCCTGAGAATGTGGATATCAACTTTGAGAATATGCTAAACCTGAAGGTGAACGATTACCTATCGACCAGCTTTTTTCTGCACATGGTGTATGATGACGATATTATGATTGATGTGGACGAGTCAGGAGATGGTGTAATAGATGCACGTGGGCCACGGCTGCAGTTAAAAGAAACCTTTGGCGTGGGCTTATCTTACAAGTTCAGGTAATAAAATCGTAGTCTTTGCTTTGTGTATATGTGGTTGATTTGCAGCTTGTAAATGATAATGCTGGACTAGCTTTTGAAATTTATGTATACAATCTGTGCCGCTGCCGTAAAAATCAAAGGCTGTGCTATAATACATGTTCTGCTTCAGGTGATGGAGTAAATCATTTGCTGATTATAGTTAGAGTCTGAATTTACATTACAAAGTATAACCTAAACACAACATAAAAGAACTATGATGACGAAAAACATGATTGGTATAGATACCGACAAGGCACAGGGATTGGCAGAAAAATTAAATGCACTGCTGGCTAACTACCAGTTGTTTTACATAAATGCAAGAGGCTTTCACTGGAACATCTCTGGCGATAAGTTTTTTGAGTTGCACGCTAAGTTCGAAGAACTGTACAATGATGCTATTCTGAAGATAGACGAAATAGCCGAGCGTATCCTTACCCTTGGCCATACACCGTATCACACCTTTACTTCTTACCTCGAGAATGCCTCTATCAAGGAGCTATCTAATGTTTCGGATGGTAATGCGGCAGTACGCGAAGTATTGAATGGCTTTAGTGAACTAATCCGTTGCGAGCGCGAACTCCTGAATTTATCTGCTGATGCCAATGATGAAGGTACAAATGCCCTGATGAGCGATTATATCAGAGAGCAGGAAAAGCTTGTTTGGATGTATTCTGCTTATTTGAAATAAGACAAAGGACGTTAGACACAGGACACATGACTTCATAGTTGTAAACGCTAGAGGTATAGCCTTCAGCTTTTGCCGAAGTTTTACTTAGCCTGTGTAGCTCCTAATAACAGCAAAAGCCACCTAGTTAGGTGGCTTTTGCTGTTTATGATTCAGGCGCATGCCAGCAGTACGATGTTCATTTGTGTCGCGTTTAAAGCGGAAGTTTCACGTCCTGCATCAGCCTGCCAACTGGGTACATCATGTGCGTGTACTCGTAGTGAGGCGTGTGCTTGTAAACAAATTCTAATTGTGCTCGGGCGCTTTTGGCCAGGTTTGGGTCTTTCTTTTTCGCCTCTTCCAGTTGCTGGCGCAAAGCTGGATCATTTTTTAAGTATTCTGCAGCCAAATCCTCAAACACGTAAGCCGAAAAGTGTTCTTTTTGCATGAGTATGCTATCAAAGAAATTCCAGGCAAAGTAAGAATCTGCTCCCTGAGGCTCCAATGTTTCTACCAGAAAGCGGTTGGCTTCCTGGTTCAGGTATACCACATAATCACCCTGGAAGAACTGACGCTGCATCTTACGCGGCTCCACCTTTACGTCGGTATGCAAATAATGCCCCTCATAGGGGCGCTGGCCTGTTTTATAGTCGGTAATGTAATACGTTTCCAGGGTTATGGTCGTGTCCCGTTTTAGTTGCCGCATCTGCACGTTTTCATTTTTCAGTCGCTCAATCACTTCTTCCCATGCAAAAGGTATAATATAGGCTACAGGTTTCTTAACTGTTGTAGTAGGAGTGAAGGTATTGTAATACGGAATGGTTGTCGAAAAAGGAGCAGAGCGGTCATAATACAGGCGCTCCTGGCCACTTACTTCGCTTGGTTTATGTTTAGCTTGATAAGCCAGAAAAGGAATTCGTTCTACTTTGGTCGTATCCAGGGTCCAGTTAAGCGGGAACTCCTGTTGTGTTAGTGTTTGCTGTTTGGCTTTGGCCCGGGCAGCTGCAATTTGCTCCGAGTCGCGATCTATAATCTGCAGCATGTTCTCCATCAGCTTATAAGTGCTTTGTACGCGCTGGTCGAAAGGCTTAAGCATATGTGTTTCGGGCATAAAGCCGATGGTGTTGTAAAGTGCAGCATAGCCCGTAGAATAGCGCGGCGATTCCAGGAAAGCAATGGTACCTGATTCTGGCGTTTCTCCGATGGTGCTCATGTAGGGCACAAGCGGAAATTTGTCCTTTTTCATGCCGCTATACAGGGCTGGCAGCATTTTCTGCTGCAGATAGCTGGCCAACGTCGGGTGCAGTTTGTTGTGCTGTGTCGGGATTAGCGTCATCACATGCTGGTAGTCGGCTCCGTTGGAAGTGTGGTTGTCCATGAACACGTCAGGGTCCCAGTCGCGGAAAATAAGGTGGAACAGCTTGGCATTACGGGAGTCAGTTTTGATGAAATCGCGGTTCAAGTCCAGATTACGGGAGTTGCCCCTGAAGCCATAGCTTTCAGGTCCGTTCTGGTTCGTGCGGGTGTGGCTGTTACGGTTTAAGGAGCCACCAATGTTATAGATGGGTACTATAATCAGAACCGTATTGTTTAGTTGCTTGCGGCGTTTGCTGTCCTGCAGATAATCGCGGGCCAGCATCATGGTGGCATCTACACCTTCTGGTTCGCCAGGATGAATTCCGTTCTGAATGAAAAGCACCCGCTTGTTTTTACGCTTGATAGAAGCATGATCAAAATCCTTATCAGTAGATACAATTACCAGGTGCAGCGGCCTACCCGAATCTGTTAAGCCGTAAGGTACCATTCTTACCTCGTCGTAGGCAGCATCCAGCTTCCTGTACCAATCGATGGCTTCCTGGTAAGTGGCTGTTTGGTTGCCGTTTCCTTTCTCGTACGGTGTTTTTAAGTCTGGTTTTGTTTGGTCGGGCGTACCTGTAAAGAGCAGTGTAGCCGCTAGTAAAAGCGTTGTCAGCATGTTTATCTTTTGGGAAGTAATTCAGAATGTAATGTTACCCATTTTTGGGGTAAAATGGTAGAGAGGGCCTTGCAGGCACTACTGTGTCCTACCTGCCGTATGCTCCAAAACCAGACTTACAGAAGTATTCTTTGGCTCAAAATCCAGCCTTTTGCTATAGGTATAGCCGTGTTTTAAGTAAGGCAAAGTAAAGCTCGCTGTATAGCTTGGTTCTACTTTGCCTTGTAGCTTCGTGGCAGGCAAGGCATAAGCGGACACTTGCGCCAGTAAAGAAACAAGTCACGAGTAGTAACTAAAAGGTTGTTCTGTCTTTTTCGCCTGGAAAAATTACCTGGTCTAAGCTATGAGCACCTGGCCCGATGAAGTACAAAGAGAAGAAAAGGATAGCAGACTCCAAGGCATGGGAGTAGCCGCCAAAGCCATCGCCTGCCACTACATGGCGGGTAGTAGCCACCAGCATAGTTATCAATAAAAGGGCACAGGTTGGCCTGAAGAATAAGCCTAGCATCAGGAAGAAACCACCTACAGCCTCAGAGAAACCAGCCATAAAACCCCAAAAGGTAGGAGCGAAGTCGAGGCCCCACAAAGCCATGTTCTCGCCTATGGCAGTCCATCTTTCTGGTCCGCCCGTAAGTTTTGGCCAACCGTGTAAAATAAACATGACACCTATACCGATACGGAGCAGCAATAGCCCGAGGTTCCAGTACCTGTAGCGCGAACGTAGTATACCCATATCAGCAATAATACAGAATTTTTAGAAACATACCAAAGAGTTAATATACCAGAATGCCTCTAACAAGGGTGTTAGCGGGTATGTCTGTAGGTGTAGCGTTAGGCTTGCTTAGCGTTACCTGTGAGTTCTCAAGTATAAAAGATATACCCGCTTTCTCAGAGACTGCTACCAAGCCAGCATCAGCCAGCGTAACACTGCTAATCGGATATGCTTTTTGTATTTCTGCAAACTTAGAACCTACGCCTAAACCTGACGGTGTTTTGTACTGCTCGCCTTTTACCGTAATGCGCCACACACGGCAATCTGGTTCACAAAGCTGTTCTACCAGTATTCCCTTCTCCTGGTTTTTGGGGTGCAACACGTAGGCAGTGAATGGTTGACCCTCCAGGTTCAGCGTGGTGTCGGCTATTGCCAAGCCTGCTGGCACCTGCTCGCGCATCTGTGTGATGGGCATACCTATTTTAACGTTGCCGACGCTGTTGTTTTGTATAACCAGGTTTTCGGGAGCTTGAAATGGTGTGTCTCCTTCTGTTGCGGTGGTATCACTAAATGCTATTGTCTGGGTAGGTTCGTTCAAGTTGCTTTCGTCCCCATCCCGTTCTGAAAGACAGGCCGCCATGCCTACACCTAGCAGTATGGCATATATTATGTTCTTAATCATCATTCTACACTAAGCGGTTCTTTATTTTAGTATTAAACCTTGATGTACAACAGGAGGTTGTTGTATATTAGCGTGAAAACGAAAATCGTTTGTTATATTATACATCAACTTAAAAAAGTAGAATGGCTAAACCATTAATCCTGGTCTCGAACGACGACGGCATTACTTCACCAGGTATAAGAACGCTGGTAGAGGTTGCCATGAAGATAGGGGAAGTAGTGGTGGTAGCACCCAACAGTCCTCAGTCTGGAATGGGACATGCCATTACCATCGGCAACACGCTCAGGCTTGATAAATCGATAGCGTTTGATGATTTAGACGTGGAAGCATATGAGTGCTCTGGCACACCTGCTGACTGTGTAAAGTTAGGTAAGCACCATGTGCTGCGCGATCGGAAGCCCGACCTGGTGGTAAGCGGTATCAACCACGGCTCCAACTCCAGTATCAGCGTACTTTACTCAGGCACCATGTCGGCGGCTATTGAGGCGGCTATTGAGGGCTTGCCAGCTATTGGCTTTTCGCTCTGTGACTATGGCCACGAAGCCGATTTTTCGCATACGATACCTTTTGTAGAGAAGATCATCAGGCAGGCGTTAGAACACGCCATCCCTACGAACACGGCGCTGAATGTAAATTTCCCTAAGAAAAGCGAAGAGCCGATCAAGGGAATGAAGATATGCCGACAGGCACATGCTAAGTGGCAGGAAGAGTTTGACGAGCGCCTGGACCCGCACAACCGCAAGTACTACTGGATGACGGGCAACTTTGTGAACTTTGACAAAGGGGAGGATACCGATGAGTGGGCCTTGGTAAATAACTATATTTCCATTGTCCCTTGCCAGTTCGATATGACGGCGCATCACGCTATTGCTCGACTGAATAATGAGTGGGCGTTGGAATAACTATGTCTGCAACCAATTAACTCAAGTTGTTGCAGAGCTTTCACTCTAAATATAGCCCTTTCTTGGCCCTCTTCGGAGGAGCTTAGAAAGGGCTACAATTTTTAAGGTACTACAAGAGCATTAAATGCCTATTCTTTAGAATTACTTTTTATCATGGTTCAAGCTAAATCGTACTGGAAGGTTAAACTGCACGCGTACCGATTCGCCGTTTTGTTGACCAGGTATCCACATGCCATCCATTGATTTTACGGTGCGGATAGCTTCTGCGTCCAAAGCTTCGCCAGCACTGCGAACAACTTCAATGTTGCTGAGGCTGCCGTCTGTTTCAACTACAAATCCTAGCACGACCATTCCTTCTTCGCCTGCTGCCTCTGCTGCTTTAGGGTATTTCATGTTATTTCCTAAGTACTTCAATAGTTCAGCATCGCCGCCTCTAAACTGCGGCATGTTCTCTACATACGCATAAGGTTTGTCCCCTTCTGGCCTTGTGAATTCAGGTGCTTTTGAAACGGCTTTTTCTTCTGATACATCTGTTAGTGTTGCCGTGTCTTCGTCTTTTGAACAGGAAACTGCTATAAGTAAAAACGATAGGAGCGCTAGCAGTAAAGTGTTTTTGTGTGATGTCATTTGCTTCATGGTTAATGATTTTTAAGGTTTAAATTAATTTAAAAAAGGCAATAAGGTGCCGCCTCAGCCTTTTCTGGCTGAGTAATAGGATTGAAGGGTGCTATAGATTAGATTTTATTTAATTGTAAACCGGATAGGCAGATTAAAGCTAACGGGAACCTTCCTGCCATTCTGGGTGCCTGGTTGCCACTGGCCACTCATACTTTCTACTACTCTGATTGCCTCTTCATCAGTGCCTCCGCCTAGGCTTCGTATCATCTTAATATCAGAAAGTGTGCCGTCTGTGTTTACTGTAAAGTTCACCACTACCATACCCTCTATACCAGCTTCCTGTGCCTGCTTAGGGTAGCGCATGTTCTTTCCGAGGTACTTCAGCAGTTCAGCATCGCCGCCTTTAAACTGTGGCATGTTTTCTACATAAGAATATGGCTTTACATAAGGCTCAGCTTTTTCTTCAGCTTCAGGTGTTTCATTAGTTTTAGGCTTTTGGAACACTACGTCTTCAGTTATATCTGTGGGCGGGGGCATTTTTGGTGCCGTGCCTGCTATGGCAGAGCCAGGTGCAGCTGGTGGTTCTAAGGCATCAGTGTCTGTTATTAGAGCAGGTGCGGTTGGCTCCTGCGTTGTCTGATTGTTAGCGGTAGCAGTTAGAGAATTGGCAATGTCGGCGGTGGCATGCTGGGCCGAAAAAACAGTAGCCATTATAAACAAGAGTGGCAGTATAAGTAAAGGTCTCAGCCATCCTGTTTTTTTGTCACGCTGCTGCAGCATCTGCAGGCGCTTAAAAACCTGCGGCTCTCTGAAGTAGCTGCCCATTGGTACACCTGTTTTATAGAGTGCTTCTTTAGCCAGCAAAGACGTGTACTGTGCAGGTTGGTGTTCAGAAACCACATAAGCGTCTGCCTGGTACTCGTGTACATCCCGCAACTCACTTTTTAGTAACCAGATAATGGGGTTAAACCACATGACAGAGGTTAGCAGCTCATAGTAAAGTATGTCCCAGGTATGGTGCAGTTGTACGTGAGCCAGTTCGTGTGTCAGTACCTGTTTCTTTTCACGTTCAGATAAATGCGCCTGATCACCTAAGAATACATAATCCAGAAAGGCAAAGGTTGGTGTTCCATTCTCTGTTTTTAAGACTGTGGCAGAACTTGTGAGATTAGCTACAGGTTTGCTGGCTGCAATTAATTTCCTGATGTTAAAGAGCTGTAGCACCAGGCGTGATGCTAAAATAGCTAGGCCCAATAAGTACGTGAATAGCAGCATGTTTTTTATGGATAACAGGCTGCTGCCTACTGAACCAGCTTCTGATGCAGCAGGGGAGTAGCTAACCACTACCTCCGGGAGCTGAATACTTTGGAGCTGGTGTGCCACAAATGATTCTGAAGGAAAAAGTGAAGGCCACGGCAAGAACGGAAGCAGTACTGCAACGAGTGGTGCGAGCAACAAAAATGCACGGTTTTGTTTTAGCCCAGGCTGGCTGCGTAGCAAAGTATAATAGAACAGGTAAAGCACCAGCAGGCACAGGCCTGGCTTTAAGATATAGTTACTGAGCTGTTCCATCTTTTAGGTCCTCGTCTTCTAAATCATTTTTAACATGCTTCATCAGTTGGTCTAATTCCTTTAGATCTAAGTTGTTGTCTTTGGCAAAAAAGGAAACCAATCGTTCAAATGAACCGCCGAAGTAGCCGCTCATAAAGTTTTTTAGAAAGAAACTTTTATACTTGTCTTTGGCTACCAGCGGGTGGTACTGGTGTGCCTTTCCGAAAGCGGTGTAGCCGACAAAGCCTTTGCGCTCCAGTATGCGCACAATAGTAGACACGGTATTATAGGCAGGCTTGGGCTCTGGCATTTGCTCAATAATGTCTTTCACAAATCCTTTTTCCAGCTTCCACAGGATCTGCATTACTTCTTCTTCGGCTCTTGTTAGTTCTTTCATATAGCGTATAAATGTTTCTGAAGCTAATATAATAACTAAATACTTAGTTTTTAACTAAAGGTTTAGTTAAATGAGAAATTTTTTTCTCAAAAGATTGAAAATAAGTGTATCTACATTGATTTATTTGGGGATAACTTCAAAGATTTGTAAATTTGGCATTTATATATTTATACTAATGCCGTATAGTTAATTTTTTAGTTGATCTAATGAGATACTATTAACCTGTGTTACCACATCATAGCTTATTCTTATCATACTGAAGCATAGGTAGCAGCTGTTTTGGTAGACAGATATTTATATGCCTAAAAATCAATGTATTAACATGGTGTTGTTGTTGAAACAGCATGCTTTGCAAAGGATATTTAATTTCCCCAACACTTAAATGAACGTGCACTTTAGTAGAAACAAATATCAATTTATAACTCAGTCTTATGAAGCCGAAATAGCTGGGATAGGCTTCTTCTCTTTTTCTGCCAGCTACACACTTTTTACCCATTTAAATTAAACTAATCTAACATGAGAAAACTATTACTATTGAGCATGGCTCTTGTGCTGTGCTTGCTACAGCAGGCGATGGCCCAAAGTAGAACAGTTTCGGGTAGGGTAACCGAACAGGGCACTGGCGAAGGGCTGCCAGGTGTATCTGTTGCCATTAAAGGAACCTCAACGGGAACCAACACTGGCATAGACGGGGGCTACACGATTACTGTTCCTAACGACAATGCTACCCTTGTGTTCAAGTTTATAGGTATGGCCACTCAGGAAGTTGCTGTAGGCGGCAGAAGTACTGTAAATGTAACCTTGAGCCCTGACAACCAGCAGTTAAATGAAGTGGTGGTGACAGGCTACACTACCCAAACCAGAAGAGAAACAGCTGGTTCTATAGCTGTAGTAGAAGCAGAGGAAGTAGCTATGGTGCCGCTTGGTTCTTTTGACCAGGCGCTGCAGGGCAAAGCCCCAGGTATACTAGTGCAGGCAAACTCTGGTCAGCCTGGTGCAGCTGCAAACATCCTTATCCGTGGACGCGGATCTATTCTAGGTTCAAACGAGCCGCTTTATGTGTTAGATGGTATCCAAATCTCTGCTAACGATTTTGCCTCTCTTAACCCAGCTGACTTTGCTAGCTTTAACATTCTGAAAGATGCAGCGGCAACATCGGTGTATGGTTCCAGAGGTGCTAACGGTGTAATCGTTATTACGTCTAAAAAGGGAGCTGCCGGTAAAACACGTTTCAACTACAACGTACAGTACGGTTTCTCTAAGGCACCAGAAAGCGGAATAGAGTTGATGAACTCAAACCAAAAGCTGGACTACGAACTTATGAGAGGCAACCCTTATAGATGGGATGCTGATGACTTAGCAAGATTAAGACAGATTGATACAGATTGGGGCGATGTGTTTTTCCAGACTGGCCGTACTGCTAACCACACAGTAAGTGCTTCTGGTGGTGCTGGTAAAACTACCTTCTACCTTTCTGGGTCAGTTTTCGACCAGACTGGTACAGTACAGAACACGGGGCTAGAGCGTTATACAGGTAGAGCAAACATAGAGACAAATGCAGGCAATTTTACTTTCGGTATCAACTCTACTGTAGGGGTTTCTGATTTTACAAACACCAGCGAGAACAACACTGGTATAGCCACACCACTTAACGCCATAAACTGGACCAACCCTTACGAAACTCCTTATGACGCGGATGGAAACTATACCCAGATTTACTCTGGTCAACCTAATGCATTGCAGGAGCTTCTGGAAAACAGCAATTTAAGAAAGCAAATTAAGGGTGTTGGTAACGTTTATGTTTCTTACGATGCTCCGTTCTTGCCAGGCTTAGTGCTTAGAACAAGCTGGGGTGGTGATTTCAGATCGAATGAGACAACCTCTTTTGTGAACCCAACTACTTATTCTGGCCAGTTTTCTACTGGTGGTTCAGGTAGCTTCGGACGTGGCTATTCCAGAGACTTCCGTTATACTGGAACAACATCAGCCTCTTATTCCAAAGACTTTGGCACAGAGCATACATTAACAGTTGCGTTGTTCAATGAGATTGTGAGCAGCAACGGCAGAAACTTTAGCTTTACTGGTTACGGGCTGGGTGGTCCTTTTCAGAACGAGGCAGGTATAACACCAGGTAACGCTACCAATGGTTTCATACCTTCTGTTGGCGGCGGCGGTGTCGAAAATGCATTGCTTTCTTACTTCACAAACATCAACTATGGTTTCAGAGACCGTTACTATCTTACTTTAGGTGCCCGCCGTGATGGTTCTTCCCGTTTCGGTGCTAACAGACGCTATGCTAACTTCGGTTCTGTTGGCTTTAGCTGGATTGTTTCTGACGAAGCTTTCATGGAAGGGCTTACAGATGTGTTCAACCAACTTAAATTCAAAGTTAGCTATGGCTCATCTGGTAACCAGGCAGGTATAGGCAGCTTTGAGTCAAGAGAATTATACGGCCGTGCTATCTATAACGGTGTGTTTGGCTTGGCGCAAACTCAATTGGCCAACCCAGATTTGCAGTGGGAGAGAAAGAATATCTTTAACACAGGTTTAGAGTTTGCCACGCTTAACGGTAGACTGAGAGCTACTGTAGAATATTATAACTCGCTTACAACAGACCTGTTCCTGAACAGACAGCTGTCCAGAACTACTGGTTATTCTGAGTTAACATCAAACATAGGCGAGTTACAAAACAGAGGTTTCGAATTTTTCCTGGACGGTGACATTATTGCAACTGAAAACTTTACCTGGACTGCTAATGTGAATCTAACCCGTAACCAGAACGAGGTTAAGCAATTGGTAGGTGAAGGCGACAATGATATCATTGAGGGTGTGATCATCACGCGCGAGGGAGAGTCTATGAATTCTATTTACGTTGTTCCTTTTGCAGGTGTAAATCCTGATAACGGCAATGCCTTGTATAGAACTTTGGACGGTGAACTTACTGAGACTTACGATCCAAGCAATCGTGTTATTGTAGGATCTGCCGAGGTGCCGTTCTTTGGTGGTTTTGGTTCTGCCATAAACTTCAAAGGCTTAGAATTAAACGCCTTCTTTAGTTTCCAGCGCGGAAACACAGTTTACAACAACGACCTTAACAACGTTACCAATCCAGCCTACTTCTATGACAACATGAGTGTAGAGTTGCTGAATGAGTGGCAGCAGCCTGGTGATATTACCAATGTGCCTAGAGCAGGTAATCGCTACAGAAGCGCAACAACACGTTTTGTAGAAGACGGCAACTTCTTAAGGCTTCGTAACCTGAATCTTTCTTATACTTTACCGACCAGATTGGTTAGCGCTATAAAACTAAACAGCCTGCGTGTATTTGTTCAAGGTCAGAACCTGGTAACCTGGACTGATTTCAGAGGCTGGGATCCAGAAATTGCAGGGGTATCTTTAACAGGTGCTCAGTATCCTGCGCTTCGCACAGTTACATTTGGTCTGAATGTCGGTTTGTAAAAAACTTAATCTCTAGAAATGAAAATCAATAAAATAATATTAGGTATAGGACTAAGCTGCGCTTTGGCTCTTCCTGCCTGCGAAAGTGTAATTGAAGTGGGGCCAGAGTTTGCAGAGGACGGCTCACAGATATTTACCTCTCTTAATGATTATGAACTTGCTCTAACTGGTGCTTATTCCCTTTTCAGACAGGTAGGTTACTTCGGAAACGGCGGCCAAACAACCGGCGCCTGGTCTGTGCTGCCCGATTTGATGAGTGATAACCTGGTGCAAACGGCAGAGGACTTAGCCAACTGGCAAAATCAAATCAACTTAGAGTACTCTACCGATGATGCCGACGTTGCGGCTTCTTGGATAGCTGCTTATTCTGTTATAGGGCAGGCAAACCTGGTGCTACGCAACATAGAGCAGTTTTCCGAAACCGATCCTGAGCGTGTAAACCGCATTAAAGGACAGGCTTTGGCCATTAGAGGTATGGTGCATTTCGATTTGCTGCGGTACTGGGGCGTGGAGTTTGAAAGAAATTCGACAGCTCTAGGAGTTCCTTACAAAACGATTGTCGATATCAACGATATGCCGCGTAGATTAACGGTGGAAGAAACTTACGACAATATCTTTAGAGATTTAGAAGAGGCGGAGACTCTATTAGGTGACGTTGATCAGGAGATTAACACCAGCAACAGAGCCTATATCGACCAGCTGACAGTACAGGCTATTTTAGCACGTGTAAATTTATATGCTGAAGAATATGCTGCTGCGGAAAGCTATGCGACCATGGTGATAGAGCAGATGCCTTTAGCTGATATGGATGATTTCCAGGCTATTTGGGGAGACGCCTCTACAGAAGAAGTTATCTGGGCTGTATCTTTCAACGCAGGTGAAGGTAGTCCTGCTAGTAGTGTTTTCAATGCTCCCTCTAACCGAAACCGAGCAAGGCCTGCCACGCCGCTGTTAGAATCTTATGACATGGGAGATGATATTCGATATGGTACCTATTTTTCTACCAGATCTCTTTCAGGCAACAGCCGAAACATCCTCAGTAAGTTTATAGGACGTGGTTCGGCAGAAGACAATCTCGTGGATTGGAAAGTGTTTAGAACAGGCGAGATGTACTTGATTCGTGCAGAAGCCAGAGCCAGGCAAGCTGGTAAGGAAGCTTTAGGCTTAGCTGACTTAAATGAGTTAAGAGCAGCAAGAATTGTTGGTTATACTCCAGTTAACTTGTCGGGCCAGGCTTTGCTAGATGCCATTGCTCTGGAAAGACGTAAAGAGCTGGTAGGCGAAGGCCACAGGTTCTTCGATCTGAAAAGAACTACCCGTACTTTAACGCGTACAGACAGCGATTTGGCTTCTACTAACCTAAGCGTTTCTCCTGATGCTATTGAGTGGGTGTGGCCAATTCCGCAGGGCGAAATAGATGCTAACCCGAACATAGCAGACCAACAAACTCCTGGTTATAACTAAGGAGTTGCTTAAAAAAGCAAACCATAGATAAATTAGCAGCCGCAGGTACTTACATACCTGCGGCTTTTTTTGTACAGCGCTCTACTTCTTTTTCAATGTATATGATATAGGAGAAAAGAGAATAACTTAAACTTCTCTTGAAAGTACGTTGACACTTACAAACCCTCTTCCGCCGTTAAGTGTTAGTTGCCACCCCATCTTTCGCAGCTCCCGCTCTATAAATTTGTTCAGCAAGCCATGTGCTACCAGTACCGCAACTTTATTTTCTGTTGCCTCTGCTGCTAGTATAACGGCTCCTGCTTTGGCTCTTTGCCTGGCTTGCTTAAACGTTTCAATGTCTTTGCTGTTAAAGCCCAAAAACCAAAGCAGCCTGGCACTAACTAACCACAATTTTACAGGCAATTTTAGAAGGGGGAACGAAAAGATTCTGCGCTCAAACTCCCTGAAACTATGGTCTTTTACCATTTCAATTCCATCACCAAAAATAGCTTTAGCCGTGAGTTGGGAGCGGTTAAGGGTGCTACAGTATACTTTCCTGATTTCTTTGAAAGGTATGGCTTCGTTTTCTAAAATAAACTCTTCCACAGCAGCAGCATCGTAGTCAACAATGAATTGTTGCGCATCAGACGCGCTAAAAAAGCCTTTCTTGTTAGCTAATGGACGGGCGTGGCGAATCAGAAAAATACGTGGCGGAGAAGTGGCAGATGACGTAGGTTGTTTATCCAAAGTATAGCTGCTTGTTTTATAGTTTGTACGTAGTGCTTGTCTGATTAGATTGCTAACGGAACAGACCTCGCGGCGTCTTGCCTGCTACGAAGGAACAGCTGTTGGTGCAGATGCTTACGGTTGCTAAAAGACATTATGAGCGTCTTTTAGCAACTGTAACACGCATGATTCAGCAGAAAGCTGTAAGTTAGTTTTGCTCCAGATCCTGAAACACATGCTTTTTGATATTCGGCCACTCAGATTTTAGAATGCTGTAGAAGATGGTGTCGCGGCGGCGGCCATCGTGCATCAAAGTGTGGCTCCGTAAGACACCTTCTTCTGTGGCTCCAATCTTCTGCATGGCTTTGCGAGAGCGCAGGTTCAGTATGTCTGTCTTCAGTTCTACCCGTTCAAACTGCAAAACCTCGAAAGCATACTGCAGGAGCAAAAATTTGCAGTGCCTGTTCAGGCCGCTGCCCCGATAGTCTTTGCTCAGCCAGGTCCAGCCAATTTCCAGTCGCTTGTCGGGCACCGAAATGTTGCCGTAGCTGGTGCTGCCTGCAATTTTGCCCGTAGCTTTATCCACAATCACAAAGGTGTAGCGGCGATTGCTTTGCCGATCCTTTAGTGCAGCAGCGGCCCAATCTTCGAGCTCAGAGGGAGTAGAGATGCGGTTAGTTGTAAACCGCCAGGTATCTTCATCGTACACGATGCTCGAAAGTTCTTCAACATCTGAAGCTTCAAAAGGGCGAAGCAGCACTAGGTTGTCTTGTAAGATGATGTTTTGTGTTAAATCCATAGCACGGGTCAGGGTTCAGGAATAGGACATTTACTGGTAAATATAAATGTGTTTACACATAGGTCATAAGAAGGAAGCCAAAGGATAAAGTTTTAACACCAGAAAAGCCTGCTACAGATAAAATTAGGTGATTTTTATATAGCAAATCAGCAGCATCTACAACCCTGTTTGCCTCTCCTACGTTCATACAAAGCAATTCAAAATAGGTATATTTTTTTATACCGTTAATGTACTTTATATACACTTGTGACTGAAGTTAAGGGACGAAAAGCATTGATTTCTGGAGGAAGCTCGGGCATAGGCCAGGCTATTGCAGGCAAATTGTCTGCCGCTGGAGCTAAAACAGCGGTTGCAGATATTTCTCCCCTTAAGGACAGCACTGATAGCACCCTTTCCTTTTTATGTGATGTTTCTTCTGGTACCGATGTAGATGCACTTTACAAGCAAGTGCACGATAACATGGGAGCACCCGACATTTTGGTTTGTAGCGCTGGCCGTGGTATTCATGAGAAGCTGACAGAGGGAGACCCTGAGAAGTGGCATGAGATTATCCAAACCAACTTTTTGGGAGCATTGCGCCTGGTGCGTGCCTTTACGCCAGCTATGCTGGAGGCAGGCTTCGGCGATGTGGTGTTTGTGTCGTCGGTGTCAGCGAAGCACGCTTACCCCTACGGTGGTGTGTATGCAGCTACCAAAGCGGCGCTGGAGGTGGTGGCCGAAACGCTTCGGCAAGAAACGTTGCCTAAGTTACGGGTAACGGTGGTGGCGCCAGGAGTAACAGATACGAACTTTTTTAACAATACAGTTTCAGGATTCCATACGGCTGAGGACATAGGGTATGGCGCGATCTCCCCAGAGGAGGTGGCAGATGCCGTGCTGTATGCCATAAGCAGAGCGCAGGGGGTTTCGGTAGGAAATATCACCATACGGCCTACAGCTCAGCCTTTTTAATCAAATACTTAACTAAAACTATGAAACAGAAAATTCTGATTACAGGTGGAGCTGGGTTTATCGGGTCGCATTTAGCCGATGAACTGCTGAGCCAGGGATATGAAGTAAGGGCGCTGGATAACCTAAGTGAGCAGGTGCATGGGAAAGATTGCGTACGGCCTGACTACCTGCACGAAGACGTGGAGCTGATGATTGGCGATGTGCGCAACCCAGAGGACGTGGCACGTGCGCTGGAAGGTGTGGATGCCGTGTTCCATTTTGCCGCCATGGTAGGCGTAGGCCAAAGCATGTATGAAATTAAAGAGTATACCGATGTAAATAACATAGGTACAGCGGTATTGCTGGAGGCGCTCATCAAGAACCCTGTAAAGAAACTAGTGGTAGCTAGCAGCATGAGCATCTACGGAGAGGGCATGTATAAAAATCCTGCTGGAGAGATGACAGTTGTAAACGAACGTGGCCTGGAGCAGCTGAAAGCAGCTGACTGGGAACTGTACGATGCGCAGGGCCAGCAACTGCAGCCAATAGCTACACCCGAAACCAAAACACCTTGCCTTTCTTCGGTATACGCACTTTCTAAATACGACCAGGAGCGCCTTTGCCTAATGGTGGGCCGTGCCTATAATATTCCAACAGTGGCGATGCGCTTCTTTAACGTGTACGGCACACGCCAGGCGCTTTCGAACCCATACACTGGTGTGCTGGCCATCTTTGCCTCCAGACTGTTGAATAACAATTCTCCGATGATTTTCGAAGATGGACACCAGCAGCGCGACTTCGTGCATGTGCGCGATGTGGCGTTAGCTTGCCGCCTTGCGATGGAGAAAGAAGAGGCCAACGGCGAAGTATTTAACGTAGGAAGCGGTAACAACTATACCATCCGCGAGATTGGCGAAAGACTGGCCACCGTGATGGATAAAACGCACTTGCTGCCTGAGATAACAGGCAAATACAGGGTAGGCGATATCCGCCATTGCTATGCCGACATCACAAAGGCAAAAGAAAAACTCGGTTTCTATCCGCAGGTTGAGTTTAACAGCGGACTAGAGGAATTAGCAAACTGGCTGGAAGGACAGATTGCATACGACAGAGTAAATGAAGCCAGCGCAGAACTGGCCGCACGCGGGCTGACAGTATAAGCCCAGATTTACTTCTACATTCTAAAGAATTTTACACAATGAGTATAGAAAAATCTATAGAGAACCGAAAAGCAGTACCGACCATCGGTATAGTGGAGTGGTTCCGACCTGGCGAATACGAGCACGTGAAGCAGACGCTGGCAGAGCTGAAAGAGTTGGGCGTAACAGACCTACGCACAGGTGTATCCTGGGCTGACTACTACACCGAAGGAGGTAAAGACTGGTATAACTGGTTGATTCCTACGCTGGCGAAAGAAGTAACGGTACTGCCTTGTTTTCTCTACACGCCGCCTTCCATCGGCGAAAAACCAAGAACTTCTTCTCCGCCGAAAGACAGAAAAGCCTATGCCGATTTCCTGGATGTTTTTATAACTGACCTTGGAGAGCATTTTGAGTGGGTGGAGCTTTGGAACGAGCCGAACAACCAGGTGGAGTACGACTTTACGCTGGACTATGGCTGGAACAAGTTTGCCGAAATGATAGGTGGTGCCGCTTACTGGTGCCAGCAGCGCGGCAAGAAAACGTTGTTGGGCGGCATGAGCCCCATAGACCCGAACTGGCTGCACGTCATGTTTGAGCATGGCGTGATGCAGTACATCAATGCCATTGGCATGCACGGTTTCCCTTACGTGTTCGACCAGCAATGGGACGGATGGGAAGAGAAAGTGCTGTCGGTAAGAGCTGTTATGGATAAGTTTGACTGCAAAGCTGAACTATGGATTACGGAAGCGGGCTTCTCTACCTGGCAACATGACGAGTTTAAGCAGGTGCAGGAGTTTAAGCTGGCCATGCAGGCCGATGTGGACAGACTGTACTGGTACGGGTTGCGCGACCTGGATTCGTCTTTGCCAACGGTAGCTGGTTTTCACCTCGACGACCGTGAATATCATTTCGGATTGAGAAAGGCAGATGGAACACCAAAGCTGCTGTACAGGCTATGGGCCAAGTATGGTGTGCAGGAACTGGAGAACTTGCAGCATGTGAAATGCACTTCTGATACCGCTGTTTCCGCAGAGCCTTATACTTTGATCACTGGTGGAGCTGGTTTCGTGGGTACCAACCTGGCGAAGCGACTGCTGGAAGAAGGTAAACGCGTCATGGTGTTCGATAGTCTTTCCCGCGACGGCGTGGAGCGCAACCTGCAGTGGCTTTGCGATACCTACGGCGATAAGCTGGAAGTACACGTAGGCGATATCCGTGATCTGCAGTCGGTGCGCAAGGTGATGAAGAACGCCAATGAAGTTTTCCACTTTGCTGCACAGGTAGCCGTTACCACTTCGTTGGATTTTCCGATCAACGATTTCGAAATAAATGCACGCGGTATCATAAACGTGCTGGAGGCGATACGGGAGCAGGACAATCCACCGCCGCTCGTGTTTACCTCTACTAACAAAGTATACGGAGGCCTCGAAGACCTGAAGTTTATCTCCAACGGCTCCCGTTACTACCCAGCCGACGAAAATATCAAGGAGAACGGTATCAGCGAAAAACGTCCGTTGGATTTCCATAGCCCATACGGTTGCTCGAAAGGCGCTGCAGACCAGTATGTGATCGACTATGCCCGTACCTATAACCTGCCGATGACGGTGTTCCGTATGAGCTGCATCTACGGTCCGCACCAGTACGGCAACGAAGACCAGGGTTGGGTGGCGCACTTTGCCATCAGAGCCATTGAAGGCAAGCCTGTAAATATCTACGGTGACGGCAAGCAGGTGCGCGATATCCTTTTTGTAGAGGATTTGGTGGATGCTTTCCTGCTGGCACAGGAGCACATGGCAGAGATATCGGGCCAGGCCTTTAACATTGGCGGCGGTCCTGAAAATACTGTGAGCCTTTTAGAGCTATTGAAAACGATTGGCAAATACCGTGGCGAGGAAATTCCGCTCAGCTTCGGCGACTGGCGACCAGGCGATCAGCATTATTATGTGTCTGATACGCGCAAGTTCCAGGAGGCTACAGGCTGGTATCCGAAGCACAACGTGCAGCAGGGGGTAGCCAAACTATACCAGTGGCTGTGCGAAAGCCGCGGACTCAAAGCGCCTGTCATTCTAAAACTATCATCAGAAAGAGAAGAACCTGTAAAAAAAGCAGCTTTAGCCTAATGCAAGACACCCTTATAACTGAGAAAAAAACAACGGCCACTACCATGCGAGCCGCTGTTATTACAACTCCTAAAACAGTAGAAGTACAGACTATAGCCCTGCCAGAACCAGAAGCGGGGCAGGTGCGCCTGAAGCTAGAAGGCTGCGGACTTTGCGCATCTAATATCCCTGTATGGGAAGGCCGTGAGTGGTTTAGCTACCCCGTAGAGGCTGGCAACCCTGGTCACGAAGGCTGGGGCGTGGTAGAAGCCGTAGGCGAAGGTGTGGACAACGTAAAAGTTGGCGACCGTGTGGCGGCGCTTTCTTATCATTCGTATGCCGAGTTTGATGTGGCCGATGCCGATAAAGTAGTGAAACTGCCTGCTGCTTTGGCGGGCAAACCTTTCCCTGGCGAGCCGCTCGGTTGTGCCATGAATATCTTCAAGCGCAGCGATATTTCCGAAGGGCAGACGGTGGCTATACTTGGGATTGGCTTTTTAGGAGCGCTGCTCGTGCAACTGGCCAAACATGCAGGTGCACGTGTTATCGCTATCTCTAAAAGAGAATTCTCTCTGGATATGGCCAAAGAGTGCGGTGCCGATGAAGTAATTGCCATGGACGATCATTACCAAATCATTCAGAAAGTAAGCGACCTGACGAACGGAAACTTCTGCGACCGCGTGATTGAGTGCACGGGCAAAGAATGGCCGTTGAACTTGTCTGGTGAGCTTACAAAAGAACGCGGTAAACTCATCATCGCTGGTTTCCATCAGGATGGCATGCGCCAGGTAAACGTGCAGTTGTGGAACTGGCGTGGCCTGGATGTAATCAATGCCCACGAACGCGATCCGCAGGAATACATCAAAGGCATAAGAGCCGCCGTAGAAGCTGTGGAGAAAGGAATTATCAATCCTGAGCCGCTTTATACCCATACGTATACTTTGGAGAACATACAGGAAGCCTTTGATAACCTGACCAACCGCCCCGACGGATTTGTAAAAGCGCTTATAACCTACAACTAAGTTATGCAAGACACGATACTCGAAAATAAAAGCGAAACTATAGCTTCTTCTTCATCTACTTCCGCTAAGCCAAAGCTTGGCTTTTTGGGCGTTGGCTGGATTGGCCGTAACCGCATGGAGGTGATCGCCAATAACAATGCAGGGGAAGTAGCTTATGTCTCCGATACAGCTCCTCAAAATGCCGAAGAAGCGCTTAAAAGTGCTCCTAACGCAAAACAAGTTGGTTCGCTGGAAGCCATGATTCATGCGCCAGAGGTGGATGGTGTTGTGATTGCCACCCCGAGTGCTTTTCATGCTGAGCAAAGTACATTAGCCCTGGAAGCTGGAAAATCTGTTTTCTGCCAAAAACCGCTTGGCCGTAACGCCGAGGAAACCAGACGTGTGGTAGACGCTGCCCGCAAGCAAAATAAACTGCTGGGCGTAGACCTTTCGTACCGTTACACCGAGGCGATGCAGCAGGTATACAAAGTGGTACAGAGCGGCGAACTGGGGCAGATTTATGCCATCGAGTTGGTTTTCCACAATGCCTATGGTCCTGATAAGGCGTGGTTCTATGAGCCTAAGTTATCGGGTGGTGGCTGTGTGATTGACTTGGGCGTACACCTGGTAGACCTGGCGCTGTGGACGATGAACTTCCCTGCAGTAAAAGAGGTGAACAGCCACTTATACTCAAAAGGAAAACCTATTAGCATGGCAGAGGGTAAGGTAGAAGATTATGCCACGGCCAGCATCGCCCTGGAGACAGGCACTAATATACAACTGAGCTGCTCCTGGAATTTGCCAGCGGGGCAGGAGGCTATCATCAGCGCCACTTTTTACGGTACAGAGGGCGGCGTGGCGTTGAAGAATGTAAACGGCTCGTTCTACGATTTTGTGGCGGAGCGTTACTATGGCACCAAGTCGGAGCGACTGAGCTCACCGCCAGATGAATGGTCTGGCAGAGCGGGTGTGGCCTGGGCAGAACGCTTGGCAAAGGGTGAAGGCTTCAATGAGGAGGCGGAAGAGTTTGTGAAAGTAGCAGAAGTTTTAGACAAGATTTACGGAAGATAAAATATGGAAGCACATCACCCAGCAAAGATTTTAATGACAGCAGATACCGTTGGCGGTGTCTGGACTTACGCCATGGAGCTGGTGCGCGCCCTGGTGCCATTCGGTACGAAAGTAGCCCTGGCTACCATGGGTGCACCCTTAAGCGAGGACCAACGCAGGCAAACGGAAGACATGAGCAACCTCACCATTTACGAAAGCAACTATAAACTGGAGTGGATGGAGAACCCATGGGAAGACGTGGAGCAGGCGAGCCAATGGCTGATGCATTTAAAGGATGAAGTGCAACCTGACCTGGTACACCTGAACGGCATGGCGCACGGTAACCTAGATTGGGGTGTGCCTGTGATCGTGGTGGTGCATTCCTGCGTCATGTCGTGGTGGCGTGCTGTGAAAGGCGAAGAGGCTCCGAAGGCGTGGGACAAGTATAAAGAAGCTGTGACAAAAGGTTTGCAGGCTGCCGATATGGTAATAGCACCTACACAGGCTATGCTGCACCAGGCCGAAAACTTTTACGGACCTTTTAAAGCGAGCACTGTTATTTACAATGGCCGTGGCCAGTACGGTTTCCAGTTCGGTAAAAAAGAACCGTTCATCTTCAGCATGGGCCGTGTGTGGGACGAAGCCAAAAACATTTCGATGCTGGCACATATTGCTTCCGATCTGTCTTGGCCTGTATATATTGCTGGCGACAGCAAGCACCCTGCTACTGGCGAAACTATTGAACTGGAGAATGTTCATTTCCTGGGCAAGCTTTCTGAGAAAGAAGTTTCAGAACGGCTATCAAGAGCCTCTATTTACGCTTTGCCAGCCAAGTATGAACCCTTTGGCCTCACCATTCTGGAAGCAGCTATGTCGGGTTGTGCTTTGGTAGTTGGTAAAGCAGAGAGCCTGGTAGAGATTTGGGGTAACGCCGCCAAGTATGTTGATCCGAATAGTGCCGATGATTTGCGAGACACCATCAACAACTTAATTCAGGATGAATTTGCCCTGAACATCATGGCCATGCGGGCCATCAAACGCTCCCACGGTTATACTTCCGACCCTATGGGCCAGGACTATGACCACGTGTACCGCCAGTTGCTCAGGCAAACGGTCAGTGTTTAATTTTGAATAACTGAATTTTGAATGACTGAATGCAAATAGGTGATCCAGTGGCAAAGTCGTGGATAAGAGGGAGTAAGTAGATCAGCATATAGTAAACTGCCTTCGCCGTTGTTGCGTGTTCTCACCAACAACCCCATTTCACTAGCTATGGCAAAGGCATTCATGCATTCAAACTAACTGGAGTTGTTGGTCAGAAGACACAACAACGGCAGCGGTATTTAGTAATCAGATTGAACAGGAATAAGTACGTTATTCAGATTTGTAAATTAAGAACAACAAAGTTAAAAGTCTTAAGTCTAGTGTCTTGATACTTGTGTCCTTTCAAAATAAAACTAACATCAAACTATGAACATCACCCTTTTCTACCACTCTATACTTTCTGACTGGAACCATGGCAATGCCCATTTTTTACGCGGCGTGGTGCGGGAACTGGAAAAGCGGGGGCACCAGGTAGAAGTGTATGAGCCAAAGAATGGCTGGAGCCTGCAAAATCTAGTAGAAGGCTACGGAGAAGAAAAACTGGAGGAGCTGCAGGCTTATTACCCAGGTATAAAAACCAATTTTTATACCTTGAAAGAACTTGATTTAGATGTCGTTTTAAAAGATGCTGACCTGGTGCTGGTGCACGAGTGGAGCGAACATGAACTGGTGAAGCGGGTAGGGGAGCACAGAGCGAACGGCGGCAAGTATAAACTGCTTTTCCACGACACCCACCACCGTGCCGTAACCGAGCGCGAAAGTATGGCCAAGTACGACCTCACGCACTACGACGGCGTGTTGGCTTTCGGGCAGGTGATCCGCGATTTATACTTGCAGGAAGGCTGGACGAGCAAAGCCTGGACCTGGCACGAGGCCGCTGATACTTCCGTTTTTTATCCGCACGAAAAGAAAGAGCTGGCGGGCGACTTGGTTTGGATCGGGAACTGGGGCGACGAAGAACGCACAGCCGAACTGCACGAATTCCTTATCAACCCTGTAAAAGAACTGGGGCTGAAGGCGAAGATTTACGGTGTACGCTACCCTGAGCATGCCCGTAAAGCCCTGGCTGATGCTGGTATAGAATATGGTGGCTGGCTACCAAACTATAAAGCCGCTGAAGAATTTGCCAAGTATAAAGTAACGGTGCACGTGCCGCGAAGGCCTTATGTCGAGGCGTTGCCAGGTATACCTACCATTCGTCCATTTGAGGCGCTGGCCTGCGGCATTCCGTTGATTTCTTCGCCTTGGGATGATGCTGAAAACTTGTTCACTCCAGGCAAAGACTTTTTAGTGGCCCGCAACGGTGAGGAGATGAAACAGCACTTGCAAACGATATTAACCGACGATCTGAAAGCTGGTGAAGTGGCGCGAGCTGGGTTAAGTACTATCCAGAGCCGCCATACCTGCGCCCATCGTGTAAACGAACTGGAGAAAGTATGCGAAGAGCTAGGCATCGCTTCCTCTAAAATCTATGTCACCCCGAAAGAACAATCCTTACATGAAGCATAAGAAACTGAACATCGCCTTTTTCGGCTCCAGCCTGGTATCGGCTTACTGGAACGGTGCCGCCACCTATTACCGTGGTATTGTGCGTGCGCTGCACGAGCGAGGGCACCAGGTTACGTTTTACGAGCCCGATGCTTACGACCGCCAGCAAAATCGCGACATGCCCGACCCTGATTACGCAACCGTAGTAGTGTATGAAGCCACCGAAGAAGCCGCCTACAAATGCCTGAAAGATGCGGCTAATGCCGATATCGTGGTAAAAGCAAGCGGTGTAGGGGTGTTTGACGAGCTGCTGGAGCGTGAGGTGCTGAAACTGCAGACCGATGAGCGCCTGGTGGTGTTCTGGGATGTAGATGCGCCTGCCACCCTGGATCGTGTACATCATAACAAAGACGACCAGTTCCTGCAACTGATTCCGCAATACGACATGATTTTGACCTATGGCGGCGGCAATCCTGTGATAAACGCCTATGAGGCCTTGGGAGCGAAGAAATGTGTGCCTATATACAATGCGTTGGATACAGCCACACACTTTCCTGTAGAAGCAGAAGAACGTTTTGTGTGTGATCTGGCCTTCCTTGGCAACCGCCTGCCAGACCGCGAAGCACGTGTAGAAGAATTCTTCCTAAATCCTGCTGCAGCAACACCTGATAAAACGTTCATGATCGGGGGCAGTGGCTGGGGTGATAAGCACATGAGCGAAAATGTGAAGTACATTGGTCATGTTTATACCAAAGACCACAACGCCTTTAACTGCACGCCGAAAGCGGTGCTGAACATCAGCCGTGAGAGCATGGCGCGTTACGGTTTCTCGCCTGCCACTCGTGTGTTCGAGGCAGCTGGCGCAGGAGCTTGTATCATTACGGACTACTGGGAAGGCATCGACTTCTTTTTTGAACCTGATGCAGAAATTCTGGTAGCTAAAAACGGAGCAGAAGTAGCCGCTATCCTATCTGATTTATCCGAAGAAAAAGCAAAAGCAATTGGCGAGGCAGCCTACAAAAAAGTGCTCGCCGCCCATACTTATAACCACCGTGCGGAGCAACTCGAAACGCTGCTGTACGCTAAAGTAAAACAACAAGACGAGGCACTGGCATGAACATAGTTATACTTGGTTTATCGATCACATCGAGTTGGGGTAACGGCCACGCCACCACCTTCCGTGGGCTGGTGCGTGAGCTGAAAAACAGGGGGCATGAGGTGCTGTTTCTGGAGCGGGATGTGCCGTGGTACGCCAACAGCCGCGACCTGCCGAACCCGCCGTACTGCCAGACAGAGCTCTATACTTCCTTACAGGATCTGCAGCGTTTTACCGAGCAGGTGCGCGAGGCTGATTTGGTGATAGTAGGTTCCTACGTACCAGAAGGAGTAGCGGTAGGAGAGTGGGTAATCCAAACAGCGCAGGGCGTAAAAGCCTTTTACGATATTGATACACCTGTTACGCTGGCAAAACTGGAGCGCGAGGATTTTGAATACCTCCATCCAAAACTTATTTCTAAGTACGATTTATACCTGTCGTTTACAGGCGGGCTTACATTGGAGCTGCTGGAACAAAAGTACGGATCCATGATGGCGCGGCCGCTTTACTGTGCCTTCGATCCTGAGCTATACTTCCCTGAGGAAACAGAAATGCAATGGGATTTAGGCTACCTCGGTACGTATTCTGATGACCGTCAGCCGCCGCTGGAGAAGCTGATGCTGGATGCTGCCCGCCAGTGGTCAGCGGGTAAGTTTGTGGTGGCTGGTCCGCAGTACCCCGAAAGTATAAGCTGGCCTGCCAACACACAGCACATACACCATTTGCCGCCAGCGGAGCACCGTAAGTTCTACAATAGCCAGCGTTTCACGCAGAACATCACCCGTGCCGACATGATCAGGGCAGGTTATTCGCCGAGTGTGCGCCTATTTGAGGCAGCGGCCTGTGGTACGCCTATCATTTCGGATTACTGGGAAGGCCTAGATAGTTTCTTTAAGTTCGATTCCGAAATACTGGTTTCTTACTCGGCAGAAGACACACTGCGTTACCTCCGCGAGATGAGTGAGACTGAGCGTAAAGCCATTGGTGAACGGGCAAGGCAGAAGGTGTTGTCGGCACACACGGCGGCGCATCGGGCACAAGAGGTGGAGCTGTATACTTCGCAGCTGCTGGACTTTACCATGAAAGCATAGTTGGTTTTAGCGACACAAGTATCACGACACAAGACACAAGACACATGACTTTTGATATTTGTTACCCCAATACTTAGCAGTTTATATTGAACACAGGCAGTATGATAAGAAAGCAACTCATAAGAATTTGTATGCTGCTGCTATGCTGCATCGCGTTTTCTTCCTGTGCTACAGTACCTCCCATGTTTTCGAGTAAACCAGATATTTTCTACCTGGGCGAAACTTATGCTGCAACTGTCAGTAGTGTAGAGGTATATTACGACGAGATGGATGTGCCGAACCAGTTCAGAGTGATAGGCAGAATGACGCACGACATAATTCTTAGGTATGAGGAAGAGGAGTTGAAGAGTTCCATGATAGCGAAAGCAAAGGAAGTGGGAGGCGATGGCATCATTTTTACGGATGTAGAAGTGAAACGCCCTAACGATTCAGGAGATAAACTTGTAGTAAAGGCAAAAGTAATTAGATTTTTGAAGTAGATTAATTTACAGATCTTAATGGATACACAGCAGGAGATAGAACAGCTAGGACCTTGGTTTCATAATTTACACTTGCCTAATGGAGAGCAGACATCTCCAAATCATTTCTTAGGCGATTTTCCTGCTTTTAAATGGAAAGAACTGGAACCGCATATTCCTGCTGATCTGTCGGGTTGGGAAGTGCTGGATATTGGTTGCAATGCAGGCTTTTACTCTTTAGAACTGGCTAAACGCGGTGCCAACGTATTGGGTATAGATATAGACCCGCACTACCTGAAGCAAGCCGAGTGGGCCGCTAAGCAATTTGGGCTGGAAGATAAAATTGAGTTGATGCAGATGCAGGTATACGATTTAGCTCGCCTCGACCGCCAGTTTGATTTGATTTGGTACATGGGTGTACTCTACCACCTGCGCTACCCGTTGCTCTCCCTGGATATCCTTTCCCAGAAAGCCCGCAACCTGATGGTGTTCCAGACACTGACCATGCCAGGTGATGAAGCGGTAGATGCGCCAGAAGATTTTGAAATCAACGACCGCCAGCGCATGCAGGAAGAAAGCTGGCCTAAGATGGCTTTCATTGAAAAGCGCATGGCAGGCGACATAACCAACTGGTGGGCCCCCAACCGCGCGGGCATCGAAGCCATGATGCGCTCCTGTGGCTTTAGGGTAACAGAACAGCCAGGTCACGAACTGTACATCCTGCAAGTGGATGAAGACCTGCGCCAACACCAGCAATGGAATCAGTCGGAGTACTTGTCTGCTACAGGCCAGGATTGGCAGGAGGCAGTGAAAGCCAAAGTAGAGGGGAAGAATGAGTATATGGTTGGGGCGAAAGAGAAAAAGTAGGAGGGAAAAGCTGGTAGGTATAAATCCTCGCCGCTGTTGTATGTTTTCACCAATAGCTTTTAAGCTATAATTTACCTTTTATGTCATCTCGACAATAGGAGAGATCTGTTTTATTCAATCATTTGATGTTATTTAAGGTTTTGCCTGCGGTCGAGTGACAGCTTTGATTCTTACTCTTAATAAAATTTATAATACCCTTCATTAACTATACTTACTGCTGGGTTTTGGCCTTGCCAGCTGGGCCTTACTTTTCTGCTTGATGAGATTAACCACCCCGCCTGCGGCACCCCTCCTTGAAAAAAGGAGGGGAGTACAAAAGAACAAAGACGCTCAAACATCGAATCGTCAAGTTGTGCACTTGGCAAATGCTTTATACTTTGTAGTATAAAGGTGGATATATACTTTTCATAGCTTTACTTTGCACAAGTAAGGGAATAGTCGTGCTACTTGTGTGTCGTTTTATAAAATCCTGTGTCTTACGTCCTGTATCCTATGTCTAAAAATATGTCTGAAAATAAAGATCAACATTGGAAAGTACTGAAATCGGAACTGGTATTTAACGAGAAGTGGTACAAGCTACGTCGGGATGAGGTGGAACTGCCGAATGGCATGATACTGGACGATTACTATGTGAGCGTGCGTCCGAACGTAGTACTTACTTTTCCGCTGACCGAAGATAGTCATGTCATCTTTGTGCGGCAGTACAAACACGCAGCTGGCGGTGTCTTTATAGAATTGCCTGGCGGTGTGATTGACGAAGGCGAAGACGTACCCGTTGAGGCGGCTAAAAGGGAACTGCTGGAAGAGACTGGCTATACTTCAGACGAGGTGGAGCCAGTGCTGGAGGTAATTGATAATCCTACCAAAGACACAAACAAAATATACTTCTTCCTGGCCCGCAACGTGCGTAAAGTAGCAGAGCAGGACTTGGATGAATCAGAAAGTATAGAAGTGCTGAAGGTGCCGCTGAATGAGGTGGAGGAGCTGGTGTTAAGCGGAAAAGTTAATGTTTCTGGCTCCGTAGCCCTTTGCTTGCTAGCTCTTAAAAAGCTGGGGAAGTAGGTGTTGCCTCAACTAATGTCTGATGCTGTTCTCAACATCCATATCCAGAACTTAACTGTTGCTGACACTGACATCCATGTCCGCTTGTGCAAGCATTAAACGAAAGATGTCCCCAGCAGAATGCTTTCCGAGATGGATGTCCGAAAGAACGACTAGCTTGATCTAAGATTCTTTGGCATTCGCGTATTTCTATCATAGAGCAGTCACTAAAGTAACTTCCTTTGCCCTTGTTGAGTATTCCCACTAACAAGCATAATAGCCGTTCAGGTGGCAATGCCGCTAACATTAGTCCATCTGCTTTGCTTTTTAATACAGCGCATTTGGCGTTGGCATTCATAATCAAGTGTAGCAGACATTACCTCACTAGTTACCATTTCTATTATTGGTGAGAACCATGACAAGGGCTTAAGCTTTTACAACATCCTCCCAAAATAAACTTATGAGAAACTGGCTAAAGCGAAACTTTTACTCTACCTTTGTTGTATATACAATAGTTGGCAACGCAACAGCTATGAGACTAGAAGAAGAGATTAAGATGAATAAATTCAGGAATGCCTACCAGAAGGCGTCTCTGAACCTAATGTTTACGGGAGAATGGCTGGTGGCGCGTATCGATGGGCTTCTAAAGCCGTATGATATCTCTTCGCAGCAGTACAATGTGTTACGCATTTTGCGTGGGCAGCAGGGTAAGCTCATCAACCTATACGAGATTCAGGAGCGCATGCTGAATAAGATGTCTAATGCGACGAGGCTGGTGGAGAAGTTGCGCCTGAAAGGGCTGGTAACGCGGGAGCTTTGTGAGCATAACAGGCGCAAAGTGGAGATTGCCATTACCGAGAAAGGGTTGGAGTTGCTGGAAACAATTGATCCGCTTATGGCTGACCTAGAAGTGTCGCTGTTTAAGAACCTATCAGAAGAAAAAGCTGATCAGTTTAATGACATATTAGATAGCATGCGAGAATAAAATTTTCACCTAACTGTTGTATAGACAATATAAGTAAAAACAATAGATTGCTCTTTTATTTCAGAATGTGGATTTATTAAGTATAGCAAAAGCTGAAAGATAACACAATAGCAGCTGAATAGGTACAAAAGGTATAGATTGAGTAGCAAGGGTTTAAAAACATAAAATAATGGGAGATCAGAATAAACATATTATAGCAGAAGTGGCTATCAATTCCTTGATAGCACAGCGCAAAAGTCCGAGAGCTTTTAGCGCAGAACCTGTTACACAAGAGGAACTACAGACGCTTTTTGAGGCGGCACGTTGGGCGGCATCGGCCATGAACGAGCAGCCTTGGCGCTTTATTTATGCCACCAAAGAAAATGAGGAAGCATACAACAGGTTGCTGAGTTGCCTGGCAGAACCGAACCAGGTTTGGGCTAAAGATGCTCCTGTGCTGATGCTGACGGTAGCTAAAACGAACTATAGCGGCAATAACGCCCCTAACTCGCATGCCTGGCACGACATAGGTTTGGCAACTGCTAACCTAGTACTTCAGGCTACAGAATTAGGACTGCATGCTCATATGATGGGTGGTTACAGCGCTACAAAGGCAAGAGAGGTGTTGGGCATACCAGCAGGTTACGAGCCTGTTACCATGCTGGCTATCGGGCATATTGGAGATCCTGAGCAGCTGCCTGAACAGTTGAAAGCAAGAGAATTGGCACCACGTACCCGCAAACCGCTGGAGGAACTGGTACACGAAGGTGTTTGGCAGGAAAAATAAGATACAAAGAAATGAGCAAGAAAGTAATTCACAAAGCCGATACCCGTGGTCATGCGAACCATGGCTGGCTAAATTCATATCACAGTTTTAGTTTTGCTGGTTACTACAACCCAGAACGAATGAGCTTCGGGCTGCTGCGCGTGCTGAACGACGATGAAGTTGCGGCAGGTATGGGCTTTGGTGCCCACCCGCACGATAACATGGAGATCGTTTCTGTTCCGCTCTCTGGTGCCCTGGAGCACCAGGACAGCACAGGAAACCGCAAAGTAATCTATACCAACGATGTGCAGATTATGTCGGCAGGTACTGGCCTAACGCATTCCGAGTACAACCATTCGAAAGAAGAAAAGGTGAAGTTTTTGCAGATATGGGTATTTCCGAAAGAGCGTGAAATTAAGCCGCGCTACGAGCAAAAGACTTTCAACCCTGAAGATCGGCAGAATAAATTACAAACTGTAGTATCTCCAGAAAAGGGCAGCGATGCTGTCTGGATAAACCAAGATGCCTGGTTCACGCTAGGGACTTTAAAAGGTGGTTTTTCAGAAGACTATAAACTCCACAAGAATGGCAACGGTGTTTATGCCTTTGTGCTGGAAGGGGAGGTAGAGATAGACGGTGAAAAGCTGGGCAGACGTGATGGTTTGGGAATTTCGGAAACCGACAGCTTCAATATAAAAGCAAGTGAAGATGCTGAGCTTCTGTTGATGGAAGTTCCGATGAAGTAATAAAGTATAAAAGCACAGCAACGGCCCTGACAGATCATTTCTGCCAGGGCCGTTGCTGTTTTAGCGAAGATTAATACCAAAATAAATTCCCCTTAATAAGGAGGGGAAGTTGGAAACAAAGGCAGTGGCTTTTCTCTAGACGTATCACTCTTACTATTTAAAGATAGAAGCAGCATGCATCGATATCAACCTGCCTTAGCACCACTACGTTAAAGCAATACAAACAAAAGCAGAGTTATGGAACAGGAACAAACGCATTTACTTAAAGACTATACAATAGAAGAAAAAGGAGCTTACCTCGGAGCATTGGCTACTGTGGCCTCTGCCGACGGACACGCCTCTGATGAGGAACTGGAGTTTCTTAGCCTAATGGCTGAAGCAGCAGATTTACCCGAAAACGTGCAGCAGGAGGTGATCCATGTGGCAAAGAACCCCTCGCAGATAAGTGTGCAGAAGTGCCTGGATGTACTGAAAGGAAGCCAACTGCGCTTTTCTTTTGTTACAGACATCATCAGTTTTGCCAAAGCAGACGGTGAGTACTCTGCCGAAGAACAGCAAAAAATAAAGGAAATGTCTGCTTACCTGGGTGTGGATCAGCAGCAGTTTAGCCTGCTCGATCAGTTTGTAAACAAAGCAGATGAGGCACAGCAGCGGGGCGAAGACCCAGCCTCACAGTCTTTTATGAACAAAAGCGGCTTTGGCGATATGTTTCAAAAAGCAGGAATATCACCTGGTATGGTAAAAGGCATGTTAGGTATAGTAGCCCCAATCGTGATAGCAAATATGCTGAGCGGTGGCCGCAGACGCGGGATGATGGGCGGCATGGGCGGCGGTTTGCTCGGTGGTCTTTTAGGTGGTGGCATGATGGGCGGCGGCATGTACCGCAGCGGTGGTGGCCTGGGCTCTATGGTTTCTATATTAGGGGGCCTTAACGGAAGACGTGGCTACCGAAGAATGGGTGGCGGCGGACTTGGCAGCTTACTGGGCGGCCTGTTCGGTGGTGGCCGACGCTGGTGAGAAAAAGTTAGTGAATTAGAGAGTTTGTGAGTTAAAAAGTTAGAAGGTTTGCTTTATGCATATGTTCCTTTCTAACTCCTCAACTCTTAAACTCTCTAACCTTCTAACTCTCTGTCTCTCTTTTTATCAGTTCTCTAAGATCTGGTTCCCGTAGCAGACCGCGTACTATTTTGTTTCCTACTATAAAAGTGGGCACTGCCTGTACGCCCACACCCTCGTAAGCTTTGCGCAGCTCCTGTTGGTGTGTTTCCTTATACTTTCTGCTCACGATCACCTGCCTGAACTCCTCTTCAATTAGCCCAACTTCTCTAGCCAGTTTCGTAAGCACATCAATTTCTCCGATGTCCTGTTCCTCCTGAAAAAAAGCAGTGAACATGCGGTGCGTGTAAGCTTCGCCCTTTCCCTTTTCTTTGGCATATTGGTAGCCTTCAAAAGCCAAGTGGGTGTAAGGCTGTGGCGAAACTTTAGGCAGAACAATGGGAATATCTAAATCCTTTGCCATTGGGTACACAGAGTTTTGCCAGGTAGTTTGCAAATAGTCTCCTTCTGGTTTTAGCGTTGGTGTTGGTTCTGGCCTCAACTCAAAAGGCATCCACTCTATCTGTACTTTATCTTCCATTCCTTTCAGTGCCCTCTCCAGTACCACTTCTCCTAAAAAGCAATAGGGGCACACATAGTCTGAATATACTTTTATTTGTAGCATGTTTTCATATGTTATATGTATAAGTACAGCTATAAACCTGTTTGGGTTAGTTTATAGCAAATGGTGTTACAGCTTTTGCCATTCTTTTTGTAGTTTCAGCACTTTAAACGGATGTACACAGATGTTAAAGAAGAATACTTTTTTAGGACTGGTGCTTATGCTGACGCTGTTTTCTTGCCAGCAGCAAAAGCATAACAGTGGCACAGGTCAGCAAACTACTGCCAAAATTTACTACCCTGGCGAAGGCAATGATTGGAAAACCAGAAAGCCAGCGCAGGTAGGCATGGATGCGGCTAAACTGCAGGAGGCGGTGGAGTGGGCCAAAACGCAGGAAACAACCCAAATGCCTAAAGATTTTTCTACGCAGGAGGAGATTTTTGGTAAAATGCTTGGACCTTTGCCTGCCGAGAGAGCCAGCACTAACGGCATCATCTTAAAAGACGGTTACATTGTGGCCGAATGGGGCGATACCAAGCGTGCCGATCCGACTTATAGTGTAGCCAAAAGCTTTCTTTCTACTTTATTGGGTGTTACTGTAGACCGTGGCTTTATCAAAGACATAAAAGATCCCGTTGCTAACTATGTCAACGACGGAGGGTACGATTCGGAGCAGAACCGCAAAGTGACCTGGGAGCACCATGCGCGGCAGACAAGCGAGTGGGAGGGAGAACTCTGGGGTAAAAAACATGATTTTGTAGGCAAGGAAGAATATGGCAGGGGCGAACGAAAACCACGTGCGTTGCAGGAACCAGGCACCTATTACGAGTATAATGATGTGCGCATAAATCGCCTTGCCTTATCGCTGCTGCGTGTGTGGCGTAGACCTTTGCCAGAGCTGCTGAAGCAGGAGGTAATGAACCCAATTGATGCTTCGGATACGTGGCGCTGGGTGCCTTACGATAACTCTTATGCAGTAGTGGAGGGCAGAAGAATGCCTTCTGTTAGCGGCGGTACACGCTGGGGTGGCGGCCTTTGGATTAACACTCGTGATGAAGCTCGTTTCGGCTACCTGTTCCTGCGCAATGGCCAGTGGCGCGATAAACAAATTGTATCGGAAGAGTGGGTAAAGGAAGCTACAACTGAGCATGGTCCTGTAGGTCCTGACTACGGCTACCTGTGGTGGCTAAACACCGAGGGTAAAGCCTGGCCTGATGCACCGCGTACAAGTTATGCCGCCCTTGGTGCGGGTCAAAATACTATTTGGATTGATCCTGAACATGACATCGTGGTAGTGTGGCGCTGGCACAACGGTAACCCAAATGAGCTGATAAAGCGAGTGCTAGCGGCAGTGAAGGAGTAAGAAGAAGTTGATATGAAGAAGGAGGTGATTTAAACAAGCACCTCCTTTTTTTATGTCTCTATTGAAGTCAAGGATTGATTCTCATGCGTAACTCACTGCTGCGAACCTCCAGATACGTGACTAGTAACAATGTGGTGTATGCGACTCCACGGCCTCGCAGAGGCCAACAAAGGCTGCTCAGTTTGCTTTGTCTCCTGTTAAAAGAAGAAAGTGCGAATCTGAAGATACATGCCTACCCTAAAGTCAAAAGATAGTTAACGTGCCAGGATGAGGTTGAACAGCAACAGCCTACAGTCATCTTTAACAAAAGGAAGTAACCTAAAACAAAACAGCCACCCCAAATAAGAGGTGGCTGTTTTACTAACTATGTATATTTACATATTAATGGCGGCAGGAGCAGTGGTCTCCAGCAATGCCTAGGTGGCTGGTGTCGGTGCCTTCGTGCCAGTCGAATGCGGAGGCCGTTTTACTGTTTTCCCAGTAGAACTTGCCAGGCTTGCGCTCGTGGTTTCCTGTTTCGGCCATTGTCTCGGCATCGTACAGGCGGCCGTTTACCATCGTATATTTTACAAACTCCGAGTTTTGTATATTCTCCAGCGGGTTCTTGTCCAGCACGATCAGGTCGGCTAATTTGCCTGTTTCCAGCGAACCGATTTCTTTACCCATGCCCAGGTACTCTGCACCGTTCAGTGTGGCTGCGCGAAGTGCTTCAAGGTTGCTCATGCCGCCTTGCTGCAGCATCCAAAGTTCCCAGTGTGCTCCTAAGCCTTGCAACTGACCGTGTGCACCTAAGTTTACTTTTACGCCAGCATCTGTTAAGGCTTTGCAGGCCCTGGATACTGCTATGTAGCCATTCTGATATTCTTCTTCTGGCACCTGCGTCACAAACCTGGAACGGCCATCGATTACGGAGCGAGGCGTAAAGCGGAGCAGGCGCTCTTTCTCCCACACTTTGGTATTTTGGTACCAGTAATACTCTCCATTGGCAGCTCCATAATTCACAATCAGGGTAGGTGTGTAGCCTGTTCCGCTAGCTTTCCATAGTTCTAGCACGTCTTTGTACAGCGGAGCAATCGGAATGTTATGTTCTACACCTGAGTGTCCGTCCATTACCATTGTCATGTTATGGAAGAAAGTGGAGCCTCCTTCTGGCACAACTGTCATGTCCAGTTCTCGGGCTGCCTGTATTACCTGCTGGCGCTGCTCACGGCGTGGCTGGTTATAGCTTTTTACAGAAAAACCTCCCGCTGCCTTAATGCGACGCAGGTGCGAGCGGGCATCGTCCAGGTTGTTGATAACGGCTTTGAAATTACCATCTGCTCCGTAAAGCACAGTACCTGTAGAAAAAATACGCGGCCCAACCATCGCTCCCGACTTCACTGCTTCAGATTGGCTGAATACCATCTCGGTAGTAGAAGATGGGTCATGGGTGGTGGTGACGCCGTAGGCCAGGTTTGCATAGTAGGCCCATTGCTTTTTCGGACTAATACCCAAGCGGAACGTACCCATGTGTGCATGCACATCCACAATGCCTGGCATAATGGTCTTGCCTGATGCATCCACTATTTTGGCATCTTTCGGTACCTGCACATTTTTACCTACAGCCACAATACGGTTGCCCTCTACTACTATGGTACCGCCTTCAATCACCTCATCGCCTTTCATGGTAATGATGCGGGCATTGGTGAAGGCTATCTTGCCTTCGGGTATATCGGTGTTGAGCACCAAGCCAATTTTAGTGCCTGTGGTATCTATGGCTGGCAGGTTCTCGGGTGCGCCCTCCACAAACTTAAAGCGGTCTTTGAGTTCATTGCTAAAGTACTCATCGCCCAACACCCAGTTTATCTTTTTGCTATCAGAAGACCAATGTATACTGGTGCCAGCGTCGCGGGTGAAGCGTGCTACAGGTACAGCTTTTGTGTCAGCACTTAAATCCAGGGCACCGCCGTTTGATGTAAGCGGTACAATGTAGCCGTTAAACATTTCTACAAAGGCCAGCCACTTGTTGTCGGGGCTAGGCAGGAACTCGGTAGTATATTTAGATACATAATGGGTTACTTCCTCTTTGCCCTGCAAGTTTATGCTTTTAAAAGCTGCCTTACCGCCTTCTGAATCTGTAAAGAAAATACGGTCGGAAGTAGTGTTGAAAACAGGGGAGGAACCGTTTTTAGTTACCAGTACAGGTTCGCCTCCATTTACTGGCATATAAAAGATACCTTTCACTTTTCCGTAGGCGTAGCCCATATGGTTATTACCGCCCTCGCGGGTGTACACAATGTGCTTACCATTTGGCGAGAAAGAAGGGGAAGTATAAAAACCTTTTTCTGTTGTCAGCTTAGTAGGTTTCGCGTTTTTCTTACGAAGGTCCAGTTTCATCAGCGTGCCGTAGTTCTCATCATCCCAGGTCGTATAAACAAGCGTTTTTCCGTCAGGCGAGAAAGCAGGATAGAACTCAAAGTCCTGGCTACTGGTAAGACGCTCTGGCTTGCCGTTTGGCAATTCTTTTTTGTAGATATATCCCGCAGCATTAAATACCAGCGTCTTACCATCTGGCGAAGTTACAGCATGGCGAATAGCTTTGGCGGCAAACTGCTTGGGAGAAATCCCATCCTTGCTGAAATCGTGGCGAACGGCATCAGTAATAGTATGTGTAGCGGTAGCCTCAAAAGGTATGTTAGTTACTTTTTGAGTAGCGACATCTACTTTATTGATTTTGCCACCAGCCCAGAACACAAGGCTCTTGTTGTCAGGTGTCCAGGAGAAGTTCGGGTATACTCCAAATATTGCCCAGGCTTCCTGCTGGTCGTGGTTTAGCTTATCGTGTATTGGCCATTCTTCACCAGTTTTCAAGTCGTGGATAAACAGCACCGATTTGGTACGCACCCGACGCACAAAAGCCAGCAGTTTGCCATCAGGCGAAATAGCAGGACGCACAGAACCACCGTTACCAGTTACCACATTCTCGATCTCACCAGTGTTGCGGTCTACGCGGCGGATAACATATATCTGCCCGTTCGGGTCTTTGTTATATTGGAAGGTGCTGCCACCACTCATATCCTCCGAAAAGTACAAATACTTCCCATCTGGCGATACAAAAGGCTCGCCTGCATCCTGCTGGTCGTTTTTACGCTTGGTTAGTTGAATGCCGCTGCCGCCTGTTTTATGGTACATCCACATTTCGCCAGCGCCCAGCGAACGGGTAGCGGTAAAATGTTTGCGGGCAATTAAGTATTCTCCGTCAGGTGTCCAAACAGCATTATTCAGCAGTCTAAAGTTCTCGTTGGTGATTTGTTTGGCATCAGAGCCATCACGCTTCATGATCCAAATGTTATCGCCGCCACCTTTATCGGAAGTATAGGAAATATACTTGCCATCGGGGCTGAAGCGTGGCTGTACTTCGTAGGCGTGCCCACCCGATAGTTGCCTTGCCTTGCCGCCCGTCATAGGCATAATGTAAATATCACCCATCAAATCAAATACAATTTCTTTACCGTCTGGGCTCACATCCACACTCATCCAGGTGCCTTCGTCGGTGGTGAGGGTGATTTCTTTCTGCGGTCCGTGGGCATCTTCCACCTTCCACTTCGTATCTTCTTTTTTATCCTGAGCATAAGTTGCACCAACTGGCAGGGCTAGTGCCGCTGCCAATAGCAAACTCAGGTAAGGGCGTTTATTCATGTTATGTATTTGAACAGTAGATTAGTTTTAATTTCAAATTTAAGAATTTTATAAATACCCCCTCCCCTAAAAACAGGGAAAGAAGCTTAGTTGATGTTATTCTAGGCAGCATTATAGTAAGGCCAGTTACATTTGTGGGTAAAGGATTTTACTGAAGAGTGGAGCTGGTTGTAAAGTAAAGCTTCTCTCTTTGTCATCCTGAAAAGATCTTGTTCGGAGGGAGGTTAAGCAGTAATATAGCACAATGACAAAAGAGTTCTTTAGCTCTTTTCCCGCTTTCAAGAGAGGGGCTGTCTACTCCACTTCAAAAGAAGTGGGCAACTTAAAGCTCAATGGCTTACTGTGGTTGTGTATCTGGCTAAGGAAGCCATCCAGCTCGGCTTTGTACTCCAGGTGATAGTCCTCGTGAAGGTTCTTTTTAATTAGCTGTGTGGTGCGCAGTAGCAGCCGTGCCGAGGCAGTATAAAAGCTTTTATAAAAGCTGTCGAACTGGCCTGTGTAGTTATCGAAAATCAGTCGCAACAGGTACAGGTGCAGTTCTACTTCTGATTTTTTATCTTTGGTTATGCGTTTGAAACGGGCTATTTCTTTTATGGCTTTGCGAAGGGCTTTAGCGAGAGCCTTGCTTAGGCTGCGGCCACTTGCATTCACCATAAGCTCCTGGATTTTGTTTGCGTGCAGCTCAAACATTTCCTCCAGCGTCAGTTCGCCTAACTCGTACAACAACAGGTCGTACAGTTCTGCATCGCGTTTGGCGGCCTTTAAAATAATTGCTTCTTTTTCTTTGTCGCCTAGTTGGCGGACGGCCTGCTTAAAAGAAGACGAAACAGTAGGCATGTTATTGAGGCAGGTTCTGTAGGTCGAGCAGGTCTTGTTGGCGGGCGGTGGCTTTTTTATTTTCCTTTAAATCCTGTAGGCTAATAAAATGTACAGTGTTCCCATCAATTACTGCAGTTTTCTTTCTTTCCCAGCAAGCTGTAAAATCCACGCCCTCTAAGCCTGTTGCTATATCAATGCGGTTTGGTGGGTAACCCAATTGCGTTACTACGCCAGGTGTGGTCAGGTCTTCTGAGGTAATCTGATTGTCGTTATAGCCGTACTCCTCTAGTGCGTGGAGCACACAAGCAGCATTTGCTTCTGAAGGGTTTATCCAAATATCAATATCGCCAGTATAGCGCGGATAACCATTATATGCCACTGCAAAGCCTCCTGCTACCATGTATTCAGCTTTGCAGCTATTCAAAATCTTTATAAAATCCAGAAAGTTTGTTTGCAGCTCCATACCCTTTAAAATGCTGTACTGTTTGCGCAGGTAAGCTATGGCATCTATACGTGCAGTAGCAGACTGTGCAAGCCAGTACGATAAATCATCGTTGCTGTCCGACAATTTCTTTTTTGTAACGACGCTGGCTGTCGGTTGTGGCCGCGCGCTGCTGATTTTATTAGGCATTTTGTCGATTTTACTTTGAACAAGAAGAGCTATAACACGATCAGCAGAAATTTATATAGCAACCGCATAGCAGTTGCTACTGCAAAGTAACTAAAATATAGGCTTTCTACAAAGCAGTATAATTACTTTTAGCCTTAAATAAACGCAATTCCTGTTTTGTAAATGCACTACAATTTTTCCTCACCTTACTCATAAAAGAGATGCGTCTTTAAAGCCTTATTAGCTGTAGAACGGAATTTTAAACCAACTCAGTATGTTTTATAACAGTACCAAAAGCAGAAGTCCTAACCTGTATTTATGGCACATGTGCTTCATTTAGTACGTTTAAATTTATAAATTTGCACTATGGATATTGGAACAGAGATTTTACAGCAGGAAGACGTCGCCGTTCTGGAGGAAACAACAGACCTTCGGAATTTGGTGGTATATAATGATGATGTGAATACATTTGATCATGTGATCGAAACGCTCATTAGAGTATGCGGACATACTGCCGAGCAGGCTGAGCAGTGCACTTTACTCATACATTACAAAGGTAAGTGTACGGTAAAAGTTGGATCCTACGAGGAGTTGGTAGGTATGTGCACCGCCCTGCATGATAAGGATCTTTCTGCCGATATCGAGTAACACCAGAAACTTGAATGAATTTCCCGTCGAAGTTAATTGAGAACGCTGTAGAGGAGCTGGCGAAGCTGCCAGGCGTTGGTCGGAAGACTGCGCTCCGTTTAGCTTTACATTTACTTAAAGAAGAATCTGAAGATACTTTTTCGCTTGCCGAGTCGCTGGTAAAAATGCGTACAGAGGTAAAGCATTGCAAAGAATGCAATAATATTTCGGACACAGAAGTGTGCAGCATCTGCGCTAACCCATTGCGCGAACGCAGCTTGCTTTGTGTGGTGAGCGATATACGCGATGTGATTGCCATCGAGAATACAGCTCAATATAGAGGGTTGTATCATGTGTTAGGCGGTGTTATCTCTCCCATAGAAGGTGTTGGACCTTCCGACCTGCATATAGATTCGCTGCTTGAGCGCTTGCCTAACTCAGAAGTTAAAGAAATACTTTTAGCTATCAGTCCTACCATGGAAGGTGATACTACAGCCTTTTACCTGACACGTAAGCTGCGCGATATGGATGTACGTATTACCACTATTGCGCGTGGCGTGCCTGTGGGAGGAGAACTGGAGTATACTGATGAAATAACTCTTGGCCGAAGTATAGTAGAGCGTACAGCTTACGGTAGAATATAGAACAAAGGAGTTTGAGATGAAAAAGAGGAGCAGGATTTTCATCCTGCTCCTCTTTTTCATTTACTCTGAGTTTAGTTTTAGGCTAACTTTATATGCTTTTTTATATCCAAAAATTTATAAATATCGTAATGTATTAAAAAAATACACTATATGTATATATACGTGATTGGTAAAGTGTAAGAAGCATATGATGGCTTTATACAAAATGTTTGGTAAAAATCCAGCTTCGTGGCTGTGCAATAAGATTGCTGTATTAGTAACTGTTTTCTTCTTGCTTACTCCTGGTGCTTTAAAAGCTCAATTTGAAACAAGAGGTGACGCTACAAGAGTTACAGATAATTGTTACAGAATTACAGAAGATAAACAGAATCAGCATGGTGCCATTTGGGGAACAGAGAAAATAGATTTTTCTGAGCCATTTAGGTTGGACTTCGTTATTTTTTTAGGAAGTAAAAATAATGAGAATAATGGCGCTGATGGACTAGCGCTTGTGTTTCATGATGATCCCAGAGGTCGAGATGCAATTGGAAGTACAGGAGCAGGATTAGGGTTTGGGCCTCTGTTTTATTCTAAAAGCAGCCAAGCTATAAAACCATCAGTTGCTGTAGAATTAGATACGAGAAACCACGGAGGACGAGTGAATGATTTAGAGGAAGATCATACTGCATTAGTTTACAACGGGGAGATTAGAAGGCAAGTTGCAGGTCCTGTTGCTATCGATCCAGCTAAACCAAATGTTCAAGATAATCAGTGTCACGATTATACAATTACTTGGGATCCTATTACACAAGAGTTGATGATGTTATATGATAATGTAGTTCGTCTCAGACATAAAGATGACATTATAAACAATGTTTTTAAGGGTGTAACACAGGTGTATTATGGCTTTACTGGCTCTACAAGCGAATCTTATAATGAGCAAACTGTTTGCGTACTAGATAACGATAATAACATGCCTGTTGCTGTGAATGATAAAGCTGAAACACAACAACATGATGCTGTCTCTATATTTGTTTTAGGGAACGACTCGCATACAGCTGGTGCCAAGATTTTTCTTACGGGTGTTGTAGAACAGCCTAGTAACGGTACAGTGGTGGTTTCAGGGAATGAAGTAGTATATACTCCCAGAGAGTGGTTTAGTGGTAAAGATACTTTTACCTATCAGATAAGTGAATCAACTTCTAATTCATGCTATGCAAAGCCTACCACGGCTCAAGTGGAAGTAACAGTTATTTGTAAAATCGTACAGCAGGAAGTGCCAATAAAGGTTGAAGGTAAGAATGTTATTTGCGAAGGAGATAACGTAATGCTGCGAGTGCCTTATATGGATGAATCCACTTATCAATGGAAATTGAATGGAGTGCCTGTAGGAGATAATCTGTCTGAATACGTTGCTACTTCATCAGGTATTTATACTGTTGAAATTAGTTCGGCTTGCGGCACTGCGCGCTCTACAAACGTAGCTGTAGAGGTTGTTTCTGCGCCTGCTGCACCTGTGGCGGAAGATGTTGGCAGGTGCGGGCCAGGTAGCACTATGTTGACTGCTACAGGTGGGCATGATGGAGCTTATCGGTGGTACGAATCCCAAAAAAGTACTGTGCCTCTGACTGGGGCAACTGGCAGTACTTTTACAACACCTGATCTGCAGGAGACCAAAACGTATTATGTTTCAATCGTGTCTGCTGCAGGGTGTGAAACTTCTAGAGTACCAGTTAAAGCACTTGTTTATGACCTTCCTGCTGCAAACGCTGGCGAAGACATGTCTATAACCTTAGGCGGTCAGGCCAACCTGAGTGGGTCGGGAGGAACCAGCTACAGGTGGGAACCAGAGGCTTCTCTGGATAACCCAAATATTGCCAACCCTATTGCTAGGCCAGAGGAAACGACAGTTTACACTGTAACCGTCACAAACGAAGCGGGTTGTGAGTTCAGCGACGAGATGACTGTGTATGTGGAGAAAGAACTCGGTATTCCCAACGCCATCTCCCCAAACGGCGACAACGTAAACGACAATTGGGTAATCAAGAACATAGACACGCATCCGAACGCACGGCTTGAAATTTATGACAGGTGGGGAAGCAGGCTCTACGAAGCGGTAGGCTACAAGAACGACTGGAACGGGTACTATCAGGGCAAGGTGCTGCCCGCCAGTACATACTACTACCTCATCACACTGCGGGGCGAAAGAAAGCTAACAGGCTCCATCAGCATCGTTTATTAATATCGCTATGGTTAGAATTATACTTCAGCTTGTTGTTTGTTTCTTGCCCTTTCTTGCTGTTGCGCAGCAGAAGCCGCAGTACAGCCAATACATGATGAACAATTTTTTGCTGAATCCTGCCATAGCTGGTATAGAAGATTATACGGATGTGAAACTGGGCAGTCGTTACCAATGGGCTGGGATTGAGGGCGCTCCTATGACGGTTTATGTAAGTGCGCATACAAACCTGTCCAATTCAGGTAAGAGAATGCCCTCCTCTAGTAGTTCTCCATCTTTTTCGGGCTTGGCTAAAAGAGGTGAGAACAGGAGCTACGACAGAAATCGCCATGGCGTCGGGGTAGTTGTGCTTCACGATGAGATAGGGCCTTATAAACGAACGGAGGCGTCTTTGTCCTATGCCTACCATATTCCGCTAACGTCAAAAGTAAAGTTATCTGCAGGCTTGTCAGCAGGGTTTTTCCAGCAGGTGCTGAGCGGGGACGAACTGGAGTTTGAAGACCCAGCTGATATAACAGCAGGAGGCTGGCGTTCTTTTAAGCCAAATCTATCTACAGGATTGTGGTTGTATAGCAGTAATTTTTATGTTGGGGCATCTGGTACACAATTGCTAGGGCAGGCTTTCTCTTCTACTAACGAATCTAACGGTTCCTACGCGGCACAAAAACATTATTTTTTAACAGGAGCCTATAAGTATGATATTACTTCTAAGCTAGCCATTTTGCCATCTGTTATGGTAAAATGGACGCAGCCCATGCCTGTTTCAATAGATTACAACCTGCGCCTTGTTTACCTGGACAGGTTCTGGACAGGTGCTTCTTTTCGATCTGACAAAAGTGTGGCCCTCTTGGCTGGGTTGTCGCTTAATCAGTTATTTGATTTTGGGTATTCCTATGATTTTGGTGGCAGCTCACTAAGTAGAGAAAGTGGAGGAAGCCATGAGGTGATTTTAAGTATAAAGCTCTTCAATGAACATAGAGTTCTCTGTCCGCAAAGCTTGTGGTAGTCCTATACCAATCAGTTTAGTTGCGATAAGTTCGTGTGACTAAACTAGGTAAACCAGACCTAAAAACTTTATTTGTTGTTATTTCAACGCCTTCTTGCCAAATTGCTTTCAAATTAGCTTACACACTTATATAGCCCTTTGATAAATCGGAAACAAAGTGGTAAATAAGTTTCGATATAAGTAAATTGTCGGCATAAAAAATATATACCATGCAAGAATTAGGAGAAATAAGCAACATTCTTTCTGATAGAATAACTGCTCTAGAAGAATCTGCAACCATAGCCATGGCTAAAAAAGCTCGTGAGCTTGGAGCACAAGGATTTGATGTAATTAACCTGAGCTTTGGAGAGCCAGACTTCCAAACGCCACAGTATATTAAAGATGCTGCCAAACAGGCTATTGATGAAGGCTTTACCTTCTATACACCAGTTCCTGGCTATCCAGAGCTACGTCAGGAAATTGCAAACAAACTAATGCGCGACAATAACCTGGATTATAAGCCTGAAAATATTGTCGTATCTACAGGTGCGAAGCAATCCATCGCAAATGTGGTGCTTTGCCTTGTAAATCCTGGCGATGAAGTAATTATCTTCTCTCCGTACTGGGTTTCTTATGAGGAGATTGTAAAGTTAGCAGAGGGTGTGCCTGTAAAAATAATGGGAACCCTGGAAAACGACTATAAAGTAACAGCAGAGCAACTGGAGCAGGCTATTACTCCGAAAACAAAGCTTGTAATGTACTCTTCGCCAAGCAACCCTACGGGGGCTGTATTTACAGAAGAGGAATTGCAGTCGTTAGCTAAAGTGCTGGAGAAGCATCCGCAGGTGCACATTATGGCTGATGAAATTTATGAATACATCAACTTCGAAGGCGGGCATGCGAGTATGGCTTCTATCGATGCTGTGAAAGACCGTACGATAACTGTAAATGGCTTCTCGAAAGGCTATGCGATGACGGGCTGGCGTGTTGGCTACATAGCCGCTCATAAAGATATTGCCACTGCCTGTGATAAACTACAAAGCCAAATAACTTCTGGTACAAACTCTATCGCTCAGAAAGCCGCTGCTGCTGCCCTTAAAGGTGGAAAAGCCTCTGCTGAGGAAATGTCTGCTGCATACCTGCGCCGCCGTAACCTGGTGCTGGATCTGCTAAAGGATATTCCTGGTTTTGTAACGTCGGTGCCAGCTGGTGCTTTTTATATTTTCCCTGATGTAAGTGCTTATTTTGGTAAAAGCCACAACGGTAAAACTATCAATTCTGCCCTGGATCTGAGCATGTATATTCTTACAAATGCACACGTGGCAGCTGTAAGCGGCGAAGCCTTTGGTGCGCCGCAGTGTATTCGATTCTCTTTTGCCACTTCCGACGAAAAACTGGTTGAGGCTTTTACCCGCATCAGATCTTGTCTGGCGGAACTTCAATAATGACAGAAATCAAAAGTATAGAAGACCTATTTTCTGCCTTCGATAAGCTAACCGTACTTATTGTCGGCGATGTGATGATAGACTCCTACCTATGGGGGAAGTCTACTAGAATTTCTCCTGAAGCCCCCGTGCCCATTGTGAACGTGGTGAAGCGGGAAAAACGGTTAGGCGGAGCTGCCAACGTGGCGCTTAATGTACAAGCATTAGGCGCTACGCCCCTGCTCTGCTCAGTTATAGGCGATGACCAGGACGGTGCCGATTACCTTCGCCTGATGGAGGAGAAAGGCCTTAGTACAGAAGGTATAGTGCAGAGCCTGGAGCGCGTAACAACCATTAAGCACCGTATTATAGCTGGCGCACAGCAGCTGCTTCGTGTAGACTCTGAGATAGAGTATAACCTAACGGAGTATGAAGAACGCCATTTAGAAGAGCGTTATCGGCAGTTGTTAGCACAGGCCGATGTGGTTATTTTTGAAGATTACGATAAAGGAGTTTTCTCAGAAACTAACATCAGCCGCTTCATACAGCTAGCACGCAAGTTGAATATTCCTACCGTAGTTGACCCCAAAAAGAAAAACTTCCTGAGTTATGTTGGGTGCACCTTGTTTAAGCCCAATCTTAAGGAGCTGAAGGAGGGCCTGAAAGTAGACTTTGCCGATGAAAACCTTCCTGCTTTTGAAGATGCTGTGAAAGACTTGCAGCAGCACTTACAAGTAGAGCAGGTGTTAGTAACGCTCTCGGAAAGAGGTGTATTTGTGGCTGACGGAGAAGAAAAAACATATCTGGCTGCACATAGAAGATCAATTTCTGATGTTTCGGGTGCTGGCGATACCGTTATAAGTATAGCAGCTTTATGTATGGCGCTCCGAACCTCAATGCCTTTTGTAGCTGGGTTGAGCAACCTGGGTGGTGGCTTGGTTTGTGAGCAGGTGGGGGTAGTGCCTGTTGATAAGCAGCGTTTACTGGAAGAGGCACTACATGTAAGGCTATTCGATACAAATGAATACAGAAAATCTTAATCGCATACTTTACGGCAGCAAACTGAGGGCTTATGCCATCATGCGCTGGACGACTTATACACTTACCTTACTTTCTATCGGGCTACTACTTTATGCACATGGTGTGGTAGAGAGACCCGATACGTTACGAGTATTATTCTATGCCATAGATGCTATTCTGGCTATTTTCGTCATTATCTTTTTCCTGCGCATACTGTACACTTTCGAGCGGAAAAAATTTTTGAGGGAAAAGTGGGTAGAAGGTACTTTGATGTTGATTATACTGATCAACCATATCGGTACTTATCTGCTAGGCATACCTGTCATTTACAATATCTTTGAAGGTATTGGGGTGCCACTGTCGGTAGAGCTTTATCGGGTGCTGGTTTCGCTTTATATGCTGGTTTTACTGGTGGTAGAGCTGTTGGAAACGAGAGTCCACCAGAAAACAGTACAGCTCAGACCGTCTATTACCTTTATTCTTAGCTTCATATTTCTTGTACTATTGGGTGCAGGGTTGTTTATGCTGCCCAAGATGACGAATGCACCTGAGGGCATGCGCTTTATTGATGCCCTATTTATGGCCACAAGTGCCGCCTGTGTAACAGGTCTGGCTGTGGTAGACCCAGGTACTTATTTTACTTTTGCAGGGCAGGTTGTGTTGCTGTGCCTTATTCAATTGGGTGGCTTGGGTATCTTGACCTTTGCAACGTTCTTTGCCTCCATCATGCGGCAGGGAATAGGTTTAAAACAAAACGCTGCAATGCTTGCCCTGTTAGATAGTGAATCACTTTTCTCTACCAAAGGGCTATTGCGTAAGCTCATCTTTCTCACCCTAACCATAGAAGCTATAGGGGCTGTTGTTATTTTTATGTCCTGGGGGCCAGAAACCGAGTTTGTAAACCTGGGGAGCAAGTTGTTTTTCTCCGTTTTCCACTCAATTTCTGCTTTCTGTAATGCTGGCTTTTCGCTGTACCCAGCAGGCCTTTTTACAGAGCCTGTACGTTTTTCCTACATTCTGCACCTGACCATAGCCATGCTTATCATTCTTGGAGGATTAGGATTTCCGACTGTACTGGATGTGCTCTCTCCAAAAGCGATGCGAGAACGACTGCATGCTCCCTGGAAAAACTGGAAAATGTTATCTAGAGTAACTATTTATACTTCTACGGCGCTGATAGCAATAGGCATGGTTGGCTTCTTTTTGCTGGAGTACTACAACACGCTTGCTCAGCTAAACTTTGTAGAGGCATTAATTACCTCTTTTTTCCAATCGGTTACTACCCGTACTGCAGGTTTCAATAGCGTAGATATCTCTGCACTAAACGTACCTACACTGCTGATGTTTATCTTCTTGATGTTTATCGGAGCATCGCCTGGTTCTACGGGTGGCGGTATAAAAACAACCACCTTTGCAGTGCTTTTGCTGGCTGTAGGAGCTACCATTCGTAACAAGCGCAACCTTGAAATCGGGCACCGTACAATTCCGCATTCTGTGGCTTACAAAGCCTTTGCTGTGTTTACGTTCGCGGCACTTATCAATATTACGTTCATTTTTATTCTTTCCATTTCAGATTCTCAGTTCGATATTCTGAAAGTGGCTTTTGAGCAGGTTTCTGCCTTCGCAACGGTCGGTCTCAGTACAGGCATCACTGCAGGCCTTTCGGATGTGGGTAAGATCGTGATTATCCTTTCGATGTATATAGGCAGGGTAGGTACGCTTACGCTGGCACTGGCCTTGAGTACAAGAGCACCTTCTACGGCTTACAAATATCCTGAAACACACCTGGTGGTGGGGTAGTACGGAAACAGTAGGAAACGATACATTTTCAAGCCACGGCATAAGGGAATGGTCCAATAACAGTGGCCCGTTCCCTTTTTTGTTATGACTGTCATGAGGTGCATTGTCAGACAGTTTCTGTATTCCTGTATATACCTATGGAGCAGTGTTATTTTGAAAACTTAACTGCCATCGAGGCAATTATGGCTACATTGTGATTAGACGTAGTGGTTTCACGGGTAAAGATATCCTGCTTGCTGCTGAGCCACCTGCCTTCGATGCGGCACATAACAGATGGTGAGGGGGCGTAATCAAGATTGGTCGAAAAGCCTGCAGTTTTGAAGGGAGCAGTAGTGGCGGTTGAGACAATTGCAGCATCCTCGTCAGAATAGTACTCCGTGCGCATAGCAACAGCCCAACTTTTGTTTATAGTATAGCGGGTAATAAGAACAGGAGAGTACCAGAAATTGTAGGTATAGTCTCACTTATTTTCCTGCTCTATGCCAAAATCGAATCCTGCGGTAAGAGCCAATCTTTCCATAATAGAAAACTGGCCGTATAAATTGTGGAAGTAGCGCATCCTGCGTGCCGCATCAGGATAATCTGTTCCGATAAAGGTGCTCCAATTGAAAAGCATGCTCTCTGAAGGGCTGTAGCTTACCTGTGTGCCAAAGGCCGGTAAGGAGTTTCCGTTAAGACGCCTGATGCGCTGCCAGCCGTTGCATACCAGTGCCGAGAGGTGCCATTTATCGTTTGGGGTAAAGGAAAATTTTGCGCCAGCCAGGTATTAAGGTGAGTTTTCTGCCAGCAGCGAACGAGTCAACGTCATGTTTTCCGAGGAGATGGCGCTTTCAAAACCGATGTGGGAGGGTAGTATACCTGCGTCTATCCAAAGTGTGCGTTGCTGGTTAAGATCCCTACGTTTGCCTCGAATACGTGTTTGAATAAATCCTGCTCTGCGGCATAGTTGTCCTGAGCATAAGTGCCAGCCTGTAAGGCCAAGTTAGCCCTATACCTGCTGTGTTCCGCCGCAACTTTAACAAAACCCAGGTTTAGGTTAAATTCGTTGTGGCGGTTGTGGTTGTAGAGGAAAGGCTGGCGGTAATCGGTAGTAGGTTTATCGAAGTCATAGGCGTAGTATACATCTAAAAATCCTGGAAAAGTTATGGATGGACTTACCTGTACTGTGCTGTCATGTTGAGTAAAACCAGATTTTGGAAAGAAGAGGAGTAGTGAAAGCAGGGAAATGCAGAATAAATTCAGTTCTTTCTTCATGAGAGCTATAAAGAAGACAGCCTGTTGGTTATAAACCTAAGCTTTGTTGTACTTTAACTGAGATTTAGGATTATAGCCAACAGGCTAACTTTATGGGTACTTTTGTGCTAAACCTTAACCATTTCCCAACGCCAAACTACCGTACTCCTTCACCGTCTGAACAAAACATTTTACTTTCTCGGGGTCAGTGTCTGGGTAAACGCCGTGGCCGAGGTTGGCGATGTGCCGCTGCGGACCAAACTCCTTCAGCATTTTAATAGTCTCGTGCTGAATGGTATCGAAGGAACTGTAGAGCAGGCATGGATCCATGTTGCCTTGCAGCGTCTTATTTGGACCAACTTGTACACGTGAAGTTTTAATATCCATGTTCCAGTCCAAACCGATTGTTTCGCAGTTAAGCTTGCTGAAATCTTCTAAAGCAAAAAAGGCACCTTTGGCAAATACGGTAACAGGTACATTGCGGATAGCATTACAAATCTCGCTGATGTATGGCAACGAAAACTCGCGGTAATGCGCAGGTGAAAGAATCCCAGCCCATGAGTCGAACACCTGAATCAGGTTTGCGCCTGCTTCTACCTGTGCTTGTAAATAAGCAATAGTGGTATCCGTGATCATACGTAGCAACTGGTGCGCCAGCTTCGGGTTGGTGTACAGCATACCACGGGCATGGGAGAACGTTTTAGAACCGCTTCCCTCTACCATATAAGCCAGTATAGTCCAGGGAGCACCAGCAAAACCGATCAGTGGCACACGGCCGTTCAGGGCTCTCTTTGTTACTTTGATGGCATCTAATACATAGTGCAGGTGCTCGTGTGGGTCTGCTACACGCAGCCTTTTCAGGTCTTCCTCGGTACGGATGGTTTTCGGGAACAAAGGCCCTCGCTTCTCCACCATCTCATAGGTGCAGCCCATCGCCTCTGGCACTACAAGTATATCTGAAAAGATAATTGCAGCATCCACATCCAGTATATCTACAGGCTGAATAGTTACTTCAGCAGCCAAGTCTGGCGTTTCTACCAGTTCTTTAAAACCACTCAAGCTATTACGTACAGCTCTGTATTCAGGTAAAATGCGGCCAGCCTGGCGCATGAGCCAAACAGGCGTGCGTTCTACAGCCTCACCCCTTGCAGCTCTAATAAGCAGATCGTTCTTCAGTTGCATACCGCAAAGATACTGAATAATATCTTTTTAGAAGAAAATCAGACCCTATGTGTGCGTAAGTTAAGCTTGAAATTTACGCAGCAGACATCCTGTGACAGCTTGATAGGAACAAGTTTCAAAGGTTCTTAACTACTAGATTAACTGGGGTTTTTAAGGGTTTATAAGTATCTATTTGTGCCAAAATACTAGTTTAAAGATTTTTATGTCATTTATAATTAATTGGTTTATAATATGTTGGATGTGCTTATGAGCTGTTTAAATAGTATCTATAGGGGGAAAGACGCCGTAAAGAGTATTCAATTAGCACCCACGATTAGGTTTATGTAGAAGTGAGGCATTCCTAATTCTCATACAACCCTCACATCATCTGATACTATATATTATGGAAGTAAAAGAGGCTTTTGAAGTACTTGAGAATTATGATTTGTGGCTGGTAATAATTGTACTTGCTCTGTTAGCTACTGCTGTTATACCCCGTCTCCTGGCAAAGTATCCTTTTTCGATGCCTGTGTTGTTGCTGGGCTTAGGAGCTGTCGCTATACCCTTAGGGTTAGAGGCTCCAGATCCGATTGAGCAGGGCGATTATAAAGAGCACCTAACAGAACTGGGAGTAATCATATCCTTGATGGGAGCAGGCTTGAAAATTGACAGACGACCTAGCTTAAAAGGCTGGAGCGTAACCTGGCGTCTTTTGGGTATAACCATGATTATAACGATTGCACTTGTTGCCTTAACAGGTTGGTGGCTGGCAGCCTTCGCCCCAGCCTCGGCTATGCTGCTAGGAGCCTGTCTTGCTCCTACCGATCCTGTTCTAGCCTCTGAAGTACAGGTAGGCGCACCACAGGAAGGTTCCGAAGATGAAGAAACAGAAGATACAGATGAGATAGGCCATGGCGAGGAAGATGAAGTGCGATTCGGACTTTCTTCTGAAGCTGGTTTGAACGACGGTCTAGCCTTTCCTTTTACCAATATGGCAATCGCCATGGCAATGGCTGGTGCTTACCCTGGCAATTGAATAAAATCAGGTTTTTGGTAGATGTGCTGTATGAGTTAGGAGTTGCCGCAATAATAGGCGTGAGTTTAGGATACGTACTGGCTCGCTTTATTATGGCTATGCCTGCTAAAACTGAACTGGCTAAATCAATGGTAGGCTTAGGGGCTCTGGCTGCTACACTTCTTATCTACGGAGTTACAGAGTATGCAGGCGGATATGGCTTTATTGCTACTTTTATTGGAACTGTTGTTATCAAAAATTACGATCAGAGTCACGAGTACCAGAAAGCCATGCATGCCTTCACAGAAAAGACAGAACGGATATTGATGTCTGTAATTTTAATAGCCTTTGGTGCTGCTGTTGCAGGTGGCTTGCTCTCTTCGCTCACTTGGCCAATGGTTATTTGTGCGGTGATTATTGTATTCATAATACGACCTATTGCAGGTGTGATCGGGCTGGTTGGTTTCAACCGTGCTCCCTGGCGCGACCGCTTTGCTATCAGTTTTTTAGGTATGCGAGGCATAGGGTCATTTTATTATTTGGCCTATGCCTTAAATGAAGAAGATTTTGAGGGGCCTGAAGAACTCTGGGCTCTTGTAGGTTTGGTTGTGCTTATCACTATTTTTGTGCATGGTATATCGGCCACGCCAATCAATGAAAAGCTCGACGAGATGAGGGAAAAAGAAAACAAGGCTTTAAATTAAAGGCTTATTGCTCTGTAAAAAATAAAGCGGTTAATGCCGATACTATAAAGTTCACCCCGATAGAAAGTACAATAAAGCCCATGATGCGCGAAAGGGCGGCCAGACCAGACTTACCCATAAACTGTGTTAGCCTGGAGGAAAAGCGCAGGATAATATAGCTAACAGCGGCAAGCAAGACAATGCCTACCAATATCTGCACCATATCAAAAACGGAGAGGGAGGTAGTAAATAAACCTATACTAACGGCGATAGAGCCTGGGCCTGAAAGCATCGGCATAGCTAATGGCGTAAAAGAAATGTCTTCTTTTTGCTGGCCTTCCTCTACTACCTCTGGCGAAATCTTTTTCTTGTTTGCACCCGGTGTAAGCAGGTCGAAGCCTGCTTTCATAATCATCAAGCCACCTGCAATGCGTAGGTCATGAATACGGATGCCGAAAAAGTTGAGTACATATTGCCCCGTCAGGAAAAAGACGGCTAAAATACCAACCATATACATACAGGCTTTCAGGGCCTGCTGGTTTCGGTGCTCTTCAGTGTCGTCTTGCGTCAGGGTCAGGAAAACAGGCATGGCCCCAAACGGGTTAACAACAGTGAACAAAGCTGAAAAGGTAGCCAGAATTATTTCCATTAGTTAGCAACTCGAGTTTTGAAGGAATAAGCTTTAAAGCTAACAAAAGCTTATTCTACTTTCAAAATATTTAGAAGGCTACTTTTCCTAATAGTATAAAGACTAACTCTGCCACAGCAAGTGCAGACATGCCCAGTGCGAAGTTCTTGTAAAGTTTTCTTCTGCTAACTTTTTTTGGGTTATCGCGATAAACTACCTCGTAAAGAATTTTAGGCTTGCTGCTTTCTTCTGTATTCTTGTTTAGCAATCGCTCTAACGATCGCTGTAAGCGAGGAAAAGCGTTCTCGTTCTTGGAAATATAGTCAACAGCTCCTGCATCAAGCAAGTTATCTACAACGGCTATATCTTCCTGCCCCGAAACTACAATAACAGTAATAGGAATGGAAAGGCTTTTAAGCTGTTGTAAAACCTCTAAGCCATTCAATACCTCGTTACTGTAAATTGGAGAGAGCTTGTAATCAAGAATTACCACATGCTGCTCACTTGCCTTAAGGTGCGACTTCTCGATGCCCTGTAGCTCATTTATAAGTCTTTCTCCTGCCGAATATTTCTTATACTCAATCTGTCGCAGCTTATCATTAAGGTGAATCTCCAGGTAGTCCTGAATCAGTTCTCTGAAGAGAATGTCATCTTCTACGATGTAAATGTTTGTCTTAGATTTCATTTTCTAATTTCTGTTTTTCAGATTCTACATTTTTGATCAATGAAGCTACACTGTTTTTTAAGGCAGGAAATCGGCTTCGAATCTTTTCCAAGCATTGTTCACCTTTTATGGAGGCTAACTGATCGTTAACTTCGTTGCTTCTGAAATAAGACAGACTAAACTTTAGCTTGTAGAGAATATCTTGAAATGTTTTTATGTCTCCCATGTTTTCAGCTTTTTCAAGTTGAATTAGGTATTTAGGAGTTGTGTCTAAAAACAGTGAAAGATATTTTAACAACTTTTGAGTATTTGAGAGTCCTAACTCTTCAAAAAAACTGTAATTCAGCATTTTATTGGTGTTCTGTATAAGGATAATTATACTTTGTGTACTTCTTGCTTTACAAAGCTAAATAATCAAATTGTTATAGTAAACTAATTTTGCTACAATTTTAGAGGAAATAAAAGTTGTTGTTTTTGCTTCTTTTTATCTTTTATAAGTACAATTTATGTGATGCGGTTTTTAGCTTCATATTTGCTTGTTTTTGCTGCTTTGTTTCGTCATACTTATAGGGTATTCTTTAGAGTAGACGCAAACAAATTGTTAACTTTGCCGCTAAACCTCTATAAAAACTTATGAAAGGAGAAGTAAAGCTCGGTATATTAGGTGGCGGTCAATTGGGGCGTATGCTCATGCAGGCAGGCCTGGATTTTAACCTCTATACCTTAGTTTTAGACCCCGATAAAAATGCCCCTTGCAAAGACATTTGCAACGAGTTCTATACTGGCAGTTTTCGTGATTTCGATACTGTGTATGGATTTGGCAAAAAGTGCGACATCGTCACCATCGAGATTGAGCACGTAAATGCCGATGCCCTGGAAAAGCTGGAGCAGGAGGGTGTAAAAGTATATCCCGATGCGCGCACAGTACGCACCATTCAGGACAAAGGACTTCAGAAGGAGTTTTATTTAAAGCACTCCATCCCGACAGCCGATTTCAAAATTCTTAAAGATAAAGAAGAGCTAGAGCAAAACCTGGGCTTTTTGCCTGCTTTCCAGAAGCTGCGCCGCGAAGGCTACGATGGCCGTGGTGTAACGCGATTAACCAGCGAGGCAGATTTAGGAAAAGCTTTTGAGGAGCCTTCGGTGCTGGAAAAGTTGGTTGATTTTGAGAAGGAAATTTCCGTTATAGTTGCGCGTAACGCCAGGGGAGAGGTGTCGGCCTTTCCTGTTGTGGAGTTAAGCTTTCACCCAGAGCATAACCTGGTAGATTCGTTGTTTGCGCCTGCCAATGTACCTTATAAACTCCAGCGCCTGGCTATCGAAATTGCTACACGCGTTATCGAAGCTTTCGAAACGGTAGGTATACTGGCCGTAGAAATGTTCCTGACCAAGGACGGACAGATACTAGTGAATGAAGTGGCACCGCGTCCGCACAACAGTGGGCACCATACCATAAAGGCAAACTATACATCGCAATACGAGCAACACCTGCGTGCAATCCTTAACCTGCCGCTAGGTTCTACTGACATCCAAAGTGCAGCCGTTATGCTCAACCTGCTAGGAGAACCTGGCTACGACGGTGAGGCCGCTTATGAAGGGTTACAGGAGGCGCTGTCGGTGCCAGGGGTGTACATTCATTTATATGGAAAAAAGTATACACGGCCTGCCCGCAAGATGGGGCATATTACAGTGCTAGGAAAAAGTATAGAAGAGGCACAGCAGCGTGCGGAATCAGTTAAGAACGTAATAAAAGTAAAAGCATAAAATGGCCGAAGAAACAACACAACAGCCGCAGGTAGGCATTATTATGGGCAGCCAATCTGACCTGAGAGTAATGGATGCCGCTGCCGAGATACTAGAAACCCTTGGGGTTCCTTTCGAACTGACAATTGTATCAGCGCACCGCACACCGCACCGCATGATAGAATATGCCGAAACAGCTCGTAAGAAAGGCCTGAAAGTAATTATAGCAGGTGCGGGTGGTGCAGCCCACTTGCCAGGCATGGTGGCTTCGCTAACAACGCTTCCTGTAATTGGTGTGCCTGTAAAGTCTAGCAACTCTATTGATGGCTGGGATTCGGTGCTGTCTATCCTACAGATGCCAGGAGGTATACCAGTGGCTACCGTTGCACTGGACGGAGCTTTAAACGCAGGCATACTGGCCGCTCAGATTATAGGAACTACCAATGCCGCTGTGGCCGACAGGCTGGAGAAGTATAAGAATAGTCTGAAAGAAAAAGTAATGCGCTCGGTGGAAGAGCTGCGAAGAGGCGATCGGGACCTGGATTAAATTTAACGATAGTTAATATAACAGAAGAGGCTGCAATCAATTGCAGCCTCTTCTGTTACTATGCCACTACAGGCCTTTCCATCCAAATGGTGCAGTCGAAATGCTCTCCATTGCCTAAGGGTTTGTCGAGACTTACAAAGCCAAACTGCTGGTATACTTTCACTGCCTGAGCCAGTTCAGGCATGGTTTCGAGATAAAGGCTGTTGTATCCGTTGTTTTTTGCTGCTTCTATACACTTTTCCATCAAGGCTTTCCCAAGTCCTTTTCCTCTTGTTTCGGGCAGGAGGTACATTCTAACTAATTCGCAGGTGCCTTCTGGAAGCCCTTCCGTTGGATATATGCCAGCGCCACCAACTACCTTACCATCCAATTCAGCTACAAAGTAGCAGCTGCGGTCTACTTCAAATATTTCACTAAGGTGGTCGGTGGAGGCATCGTAATAGGCAGTGCCAGGTTTGTTTGCCTTAAATTCTTCAAGTGTTTGCCTGATGATAGAAGCCAGCGCTTGATTATCTTCTGAGGTGATTGATCTAATTTGGATGTTCATGAAAAGGATAAACAGTATAATGTTGGCTCATGTAAAGCCAAGTCTTTATTTCTTATAAACAGCAAAATAAGGACTTCTTCAAGCCATTTACAAGAGCGAGGGCATTTCGGTAGAGGAGTCACGGAAAAATAAAACACAGCCGCAACACTAGCGAACGGCTAGTAGCTGAATAGCCAGGCTAGCAGGAAAAGAAAGATTAAAAATATAAGACTGCTCCCAAGGCTGCCTTTGAAAGACTGAAGTCAGCATTAAGTTCGCTTGTGCCTTCTATGTGTTTTGTATAATTGATTAGGTTGACCTTTAGCTCAACCCCAACCTTTGGTACAGGAAAAAAAACGGCACCAGTGGCAGCATTTCCATAAAGGCTCTGCGCGTTGTTTCAGAGAGTATTGAATTGAGAATTTTGAACTATATTACCTGCTGGTTGGCCTGGTGACACTGGCTGATAGTGCCCAGAGCTTTGTTTGAGTTCTACTTTTGTTTTTTCGGAAGAGAATCCTGCGTTACCTTCGGCAAACAAAGTGAATCTGTTGCTCAGTGGCATGAAGTAACGAGCAACTGGCCCAAAACCAAACGCGTTTTCCTTTAGCTCATAGTTGCTTTGGCTTATGTAGGTAGTGTAGCCAGAAGAGCTTGGAATAGGTATCTGTGAAATTGACTCAGCTTTGGTTCTGGAAGTATTATACCACCCCTGCAGGCCAACCATCCACCTTGAACTGACAAAATAGCCAACAGTAGGGGATACGTTTATACTAGCGACTTTTGTGTTGGCATCGGGCCTTTGTATGCTACCGCCAGCATGAAGTCCTGTGTAAGTACTGCCTGCACTTAGTTGAGCAAAAGCACCGTGTACAGAGGCCACAATCAAGGCCAAAACTAAAACAGCTATGTATCTTTTCATCTTGATAAAATGTTTCTAAATATGTAGAATATTTTAAGATGAAGTATCTGCGTTAGACATAAAAAAAGCCCCGCTGAAACCAACGGGGCTTTTCTATATAAATGTGTCTTTTATTACTTGTTTGTGTTGCCGTCTACTTCTTCGTAGTCAACATCGGTTACACCGTCACCGTCGGCAGTTGCACCCTGAGCTCCACCAGCCTGTCCGTTTCCGTCAGCTCCTGGCGCACCGCCTGGCTGACCTTGCGTAGCTGCATACATCTCTTGCGATGCTGCGCTCCAGGCGTTGTTCAATGCTTCAAGAGCTGCGTCTATTCCTGCTACATCTTTAGCACCATGCGCAGTTTTTAACTGACCTAATGCGTTTTCGATATTAGATTTGTTACCGTCAGATAACTTGTCGCCGTACTCTTTCAGCTGCTTCTCGGTTTGGAAGATCATAGAGTCAGCTGTGTTCAGCTTCTCGATCTCTTCCTTCGCACGCTTGTCGGCTTCTGCGTTGGCTTCAGCTTCCTGGCGCATGCGCTCAATTTCCTGCTCGCTTAAACCAGAAGAAGCTTCGATACGGATCTTCTGCTCTTTGCCAGTAGCTTTGTCTTTTGCAGTTACGTGCAAGATACCGTTGGCATCAATGTCGAATATAACTTCAATCTGAGGTACACCACGTGGTGCTGGCGGAATATCAGCTAGGTGGAAGCGACCAATCGTACGGTTATCGCGGGCCATTGGGCGCTCGCCTTGCAGTACGTGTATCTCCACAGACGGCTGGTTATCAGAAGCCGTAGAGAATGTCTCAGACTTCTTCGTAGGGATAGTTGTGTTAGCTTCAATCAGCTTAGTCATCACACCACCCATTGTTTCGATACCCAGTGAAAGTGGCGTTACGTCTAGCAGAAGTACGTCTTTTACTTCACCTGTTAATACACCACCCTGGATAGAGGCACCAATCGCAACTACCTCGTCAGGGTTAACACCTTTAGATGGCTTCTTGCCGAAGAACTTCTCAACTTCTTCCTGTACTCTAGGAATACGGGTAGAACCACCAACCAAAATTACTTCATCAATGTCAGAAGTAGAAAGGCCAGCGTCTTTCAAAGCCTGACGGCATGGCTCCATAGAGCGACGGATCAGGTCATCAGAAAGCTGCTCGAACTTAGCGCGAGTCAGTTTACGTACCAAGTGCTTTGGCACACCATCAACTGGCATAATGTATGGTAGGTTTACTTCAGTTTCGTTGGAAGAAGAAAGCTCGATTTTCGCTTTTTCAGCTGCTTCTTTCAGACGCTGCAACGCCATAGGGTCTTTGCGCAGGTCTATGCCTTCGTCGTTCTTAAACTCATCTGCAAGCCAGTTAATAATTACCTGGTCAAAGTCGTCACCACCAAGGTGTGTATCACCGTTCGTAGAAAGTACTTCAAATACGCCATCACCAAGCTCTAAGATAGAAATATCGAAAGTACCGCCACCAAGGTCGAATACCGCGATTTTCTGGTCTATGCTTTTCTTGTCCAAACCATAAGCAAGCGCTGCTGCTGTTGGCTCGTTAATAATACGCTTTACTTCCAGACCAGCAATCTGGCCAGCTTCTTTTGTAGCCTGGCGCTGTGCATCGTTGAAGTAAGCTGGTACGGTAATAACCGCTTCTGTTACAGTTGTACCTAGGTAGTCTTCGGCAGTAGCTTTCATTTTCTGAAGCACCATCGCAGAGATTTCCTGTGGGGTATACTGTCTGTCGCCGATCTCAACACGGATGGTGTTGTTACCACCTTGTACCACTTTATAGGATACTTGCTTTGCCTCGTCGCTTACTTCGTTGTAGCTGTGGCCCATGAAGCGCTTGATAGAAGCGATAGTGTTTTGTGGGTTTGTGATCGCCTGACGTTTTGCAGGATCACCTACCTTACGCTCGCCGTTACCGTTGTCTAAAAAAGCAACGATAGACGGAGTTGTTCTGCGGCCTTCGCTGTTTGGTATAACCACTGGCTCGTTACCTTCCATTACGGCAACGCATGAGTTAGTTGTACCTAAGTCAATACCTATTATCTTTCCCATTCTATAGTTTTATTATTAATTCCGAATTCAACTCTTAACTGTTATTACTCTTTTAACAAGCTATGTGCCAAGCAGGAAATGGCTAGTTTTTTATGTCAATCTGTCACTTTTGCAAGCAAGCTTTTACCTTTTGTCTGACTTGTGTTGCGATTAGGCTTCTTCCGCGACATTATTTCCTGAGTTACTTTTAAACCTCCTGTAAATAGCAGTATAGTACTCGTTTGGGAGCATTAAGTATATTTTTTTAGTTGTTGACGAGGTGCTGCTTTCAAGTTATACTCCGATTCAGACCTAAAACAAAAAGCCCTCCGATCGGAGGGCTTTTTACTATGAATACATATACTTTAATGTGCTACAACCATTCTGCTGGTAGTAGTTTTCCCGTCTGCATTAATGCGATACAGGTAAATACCGTTCTCTAGATTTGTACCATCGAACTGTACACTATGGTTGCCTGCGGCTTTGCTTTCTGCTACCAGTGTCTTAACTTTTCTGCCTACTATGTCATACACTTCAACTGTAACAGGTCCTTCGTTTGCTACACCATAATTAATGGTAGTAACGCTAGAGAAAGGATTCGGATAAGTAAAGCTTTTCTCCCACAGTTCAGGACCAGCCTGTAAGGCCGAAGTAGATTCTGTAGAGGCCACAGGTTGCGTGTTAGCTTCCCAACTAGTGTGTGTGCGCGTAATAATTACGGCGAACTCTGCTCTTGTTACGTGCTGCTTCGGCTTGAAGGTAGCTTCCAAGGTAGGGAACAGGTCAAAAGTGCCTTGCTTTACACTATAATAGGCGTTGATCAGGTTTAGTTCTAGTGCCACGCTTACATAGCCTTCTAAACCAGCTGGAATGTCTGCCGCATCTTTTATAGGAATGGCTTTACCATCAACGGTTACAGTTACGGTTTTGCCGTTACGCTCTAGGGCATACTCCTCCAAACCAAGGCTTTGTACCAGCGAGTAAGCTATTTCTGCTCTGCTCACTTTGCCGTTCGGGTTAAACCTACCAGTGCTGGCAGGCAACATGACACCTTTATAAGCATGTAATCTGTCTTTAAGTGCTGCACCTTTTGCCGTTACAGATTCAGCTAAAAGCAGGTCGTTTCCTGAAATGTCTCCGAAAGACACGGCACCGTTTGTTGGCTTATACTGGCGTATGGCTTGTCCCATCATCAGGTAGTCGGCCAGCTGAATTCTTTTTAGCGGCTCGTCTGGTTTAAAGCCACCGCTCAAGCCATCCATCAGACGGGCGCTAACTGCCATTCTGATAGAGCCTTCTGCCGCATGCCCCACGACATCATTTAAACCAGTAGAGCCTGTTAATTGTGAAGCGGTTAGTGTTCCAGTGATGGTTTCTGGTAAAGCAATGCCTTCCAGTCCTTGAACTCTAAGCGTCCAGGTGCCAGGGGTAGGAGAGGCCACTGCTACGCTACGGTCGAAGTATAAAGCAAAAGCAACTGGTATTCCAGATCGATATTCTGTACCGTTAGGCGCTACCAATATGAGGTTAGTAGAATTGCCTGTCTGTCCTGCCAAACCTCCTGACATAACTTTAGCCTCTAAAGCTGTCGTACCGTTGGCAACCTCAAATGTGATAGCATTACCAGTTGTTAGCACAGGGTTATAGTCGATGGTGAAGTCTTGTGTAGTGGACGTCTTCTGAACGCTGCTCTTGAAGCTTCTGTTCAGGTTAAGTGCAGTACCAAAAGCAGTATTTCTGTAGATGTAGTCTACGGCTGCATAAGCGTTGGCGTAACCAGCCCCTACTTCCCAAGACTCACGGTTTGGCATATTGGTGGCAGTTTTCTGCAGAATGTCTTTTACCTGAGCTGGAGTAAGCGCAGGATTTGCCTCTAACATCAAGGCAACTATACCAGAAACATGTGGTGTCGCCATAGAAGTACCACTCATGTGCGTGTAAAAAGGTACATGTGCTGGGTCAAGTTCTGCTACATCCTGGTCTGCGGCAAGAGTTGTTACAGGAGCAATTACACGTGTAGATACAATGTCTACGCCAGGCGCTACAAGTGTTGGTCTGTTCTCAAAAGTCCATACTTCGCCATCAATAGAAAATGAACCGCCTTCGCCTTTTACTCCTCTGGAAGAGAAATCAGCAAGCTGTCCGTATTTATCGCCTGCACCAACAGATATTACCCAAGGAGCAACAGCATAAGGGTTATGTGTATCGGAAGTAGGGCCATCGTTACCTGCTGCAAAAACAGATATTATACCTCTATCATATGCTAGCTTTGAAGCAATGTTAACAGGGTTGAAAGGGTCGAAGTCTCCGCTTGTACCCCAGGAGTTGGAGATAACTCGGATACCATACTCATACTGATGCGTTAGTGCATAGTCGTAACCGCCGATTGCATCCAGTATAAACAATGCAGCGCCTGAGCCATAGCCAATTAGATCAGCTCCAGGTGCTACACCTTCGTACATACCACTCGATTTTGCTCCGTTGCCACCTACTGTACCAGCGCAGTGTGTACCGTGACCTGAGTTAGTATCTGTGTTCGGTACGTTCTCGAGGTAAGAAACTGGTAAAAGAGAACTCCAGCTATTTAAGTTAGTAGTACCCATTACGTTTTGCACCAGGTGCGTGCCTAGCTTAATGTCATCGTGGGTGCCATCTACACCGCTGTCATTTATCATAACACCAATGCCTTTGCCCGATACAGGCATGCCATTGTTTCTGGCAATCATTTCTTTGTCTGTTCTCAGCCTTTTTACACCAGTAAGGTGTGTGCCGTTGTAGTTGTAGTAGGTAAGTTTCTTGTTGAGGTACACCGACTTTACTTCTGGCCTCTTTGATAAGGCGTCTACCTGTGCGGCAGTTGCTAGCACACCAGCTATAGGTAAAGATTGTAGAGTGATGCCTTGGGTGATGCCGAGGCTGCTAAGTAAGCCCAACTGAGCCGAAGTAGGAGCGCCTTTACCTTCGAAGGTAATGATAACTGCAACAGGAGATGTGCTTGTTTGCAGTGTCTGTAGGAGCTCTCGGTCGATTACTTGAGCAAGTGCGCCACTGGCAAATAATAAGACAGCGCAAATAAAGGAAATAGCTTTTTGCATAAAGGAATAGTTAAAAGTGTTACATAGAAATTGGATTGATATTGATTTGTATTAAAAAGTAAAAGCGCTGATTAGATGATATAAATAGAAGTTTTCTTATATATCAAATCAGCGCATAACCGTAATGTTTTAAGATTGTTTTTCGAAATTTCCTGATTTTACTGTTTTGGTGCTCTTAAGGTTGTTGTTGAAGAACATTTTTTTAAGCTGACCTACATGTAAATGAAACCATAATAGTATTATGTTTATATTGAATAATAATTTATTTGTTTTTTTATTGCACTATTATGGTGTAGTAAATACTGAAATGTAAAAAGAGGATACTGTATTAATGATTATAACTTGCTAATAATCAGATTCATTTTATTAAATCTTATACAGAAGGGGGTGATAATTGGGCAATGGTGGGAGAAATTACGTGCTCTTATCAGAAAAATATGTGTGAATCAGTTACTTTGAAGTGCTATTAAGCGATAAAAGACCTGTAAGGCTACATAAGTGTAGGCTGTGTTTGCTTTTCTTGCTAAAGTTTTCTAACTCAAAACTCCAAACTAATCTAATCAACATAATTTCTATTCATGAAAATAGGATTACGCAGAACAGGTACTGTCGCTTTGTTGCTGTACGCATTGGCAGTAGGCTCGCCTGAAGCTGTTGCGCAGCGGAAAAAGGTAAAGACCAGCAAGAAGAAAGAGACTGCTGCTCCTTTTGATACGAGCATGTACAACGGCCTTAACTGGCGCTCTATAGGCCCTTACCGTGGCGGCCGTTCTGCAACAGTAACAGGTGTGCCTGGCAAACCAAACCTCTACTACTTTGGCTCTGTGGGTGGTGGCGTATGGCGCACCACCGATGGCGGTTCTACCTGGGAGAGTATCTCGGATGGCTTTTTCGGAGGTTCTATCGGGGCAGTGGCGGTAAGCGAGGCCGACCCGAATGTTATTTATGTAGGAGAGGGCGAGAAAACAGTTCGCGGTAATGTGTCGTCGGGCTTTGGCGTGTGGAAATCTGTGGACGCAGGGAAAACCTGGCAACATACAGGATTAAAAGATTCAAAACACATAGGCCGTATCCGAATTCACCCACAGAACCCTGACATTGTTTATGTGGCTGCCATGGGCGATCTCTACAAATCGAATGAGGAACGCGGTGTTTTTAAAAGTACTGATGGCGGCAAAACCTGGAAACGCACCTTGTTTGCGAACAAAGATGCTGGCGTTGTGGACCTTGTGATTGATCCGTCTAACCCAAGGCACCTGTACGCCACTACCTGGAATATCCGCCGTACTCCTTATAGTTTAGAATCGGGTGGGCCTGGCTCTGGCATCTGGAAAAGTACCGATGGCGGCGACACCTGGAAAGACATTTCTAAAAATGAAGGATTGCCAAAGGGAACGCTAGGTATTGTAGGTATAGCCGTATCACCTGTAAATTCGGAGCGTGTGTTTGCAATGGTGGAGGCAGAGGAGGGCGGACTTTTCCGCTCCGACGACAGCGGACTGACTTGGCGCAGAGTAAACGATGACCGCAACCTGCGCCAGCGTGCCTGGTACTACACCCGTGTGTATGCCGATCCGAAAGACGAGGATGTGGTGTATGTGATGAACGTAGCTTATCATAGGTCTAAAGACGGTGGCCGCACCTTTACATCAGCCTACGCGCAGCACAGCGATAACCACGACCTCTGGATTGCCCCTGAGAACCCGTCGCGCATGATAATAGCAAATGATGGTGGCGCACAGGTAACAACTGATGGAGGCATGAACTGGAGTTCTGTAGACAATCAGCCTACAGGTCAGTTTTACCGCGTGGTTACGGATAACCATTTTCCGTACCGCATTTACGGTGCGCAGCAGGATAATTCTACCGTACGCATTGCCCACCGCTCTAACGGCTATAGCATAACAACAGACGATTGGGAAGAAACAGCTGGTGCGGAAAGTGCACATTTGGCTGTAAATCCTGAGAACCCCGAAATTGTGTACGGCGGTAACTACGGTGGCTTCCTATCTAGGGTAAACCACGACAATGGGCAGGAACGTGTGATTAATGTGTGGCCTGATAACCCGATGGGACACGGCGCGGAAGGTATGAAGTACAGGTTCCAGTGGAACTTTCCGATTCTGTTCTCTCCGAACGATCCGAAGAAACTGTATACCACTTCTAACCATGTGCATGTTACCTACAACGAAGGCCAGTCCTGGGAAACCATAAGCCCAGACTTAACGCGTAACGACTCTACAAAATTAGGTCCATCAGGCGGCCCGATTACGAAAGACAACACCAGCGTGGAGTACTACGGTACAATTTTCGCCATCAACGAATCAGCGATAGAGCCAGGAGTTATTTGGACGGGTTCGGACGATGGCCTGGTGCACGTAACCCACGACGGTGGCAAGAACTGGAGCAACGTAACGCCGAAGAATATGCCAGCATGGATCATGATCAACAGCATCGATCCGCACCCAACTGTAAAAGGAGGAGCGTACGTGGCAGGCACCATGTATAAGTCGGGCGATTTCAGGCCATACCTTTACAAGACTACCGATTACGGTAAAACCTGGACAAAAATAACGTCAGGTGTACCAGAAAACCACTTTACCCGTGTGTTGCGTGCCGATAAAAAACGTGCTGGTTTGCTGTATGCAGGTACTGAATATGGTATGTACATCTCGTTTAACGACGGCCAAAGCTGGCAGCCTTTCCAGATGAACCTGCCGATCGTGTCCATCACGGACTTAACCATTAAAAACGATAACCTAATTGCTTCTACCCAAGGTCGTGGTTTCTGGTTAATTGATGACCTTACGCCGCTACACCAGCTGAATGCGAATGTGGCTACTAACAAGTTCCATCTGTATAAGCCATTGGACACCTACAAAATGAACGGAGGCAGTAGAGGATCATCTAAAACAGCTGGCGAAAACCATCCTGGCGGTGTAATGTTGTACTACCACCTACAGCAGAAGCCCGACTCTACCACTGTTGTGAAGCTGGAGATTCTGGATCAGCAGGGAAATTTAATTAAAACCTATGCGACGGATGCAAAAGAGCGTGGCGAGAAACTGGCGGTGAAGGAGGGCCTGAACCGCTTCGTGTGGGACATGCGCTATCCAGAAGCAAGTAGGTTTGATGGTATGATTTTATGGGGCGGAGGCACTCAAGGTCCAAAGGCAGTACCTGGTACTTACAAAGCCAAATTAACGGTGAACAAAGAAAGTCAGGAAACTGACTTCACGATTCTGCAGGACCCAAGAACTAATGCTAGTCCTGAAGATCTGCAAGCTCAGTTCACATTCCTGATGGAAGTGCGCGATAAACTGACGGAAACCCACGATGCGATCAAAGACATTCGTACCATGCGCGGGCAGCTGAAAACCCTTACAGGCAACCTGAAAGGCAACGATAACTATAAACCTATTGTGGAATCGGCTAAGGAAATTGAGAAGAAGATCACGCAGATTGAAGAAGCGCTGTACCAGACCAAGAACCGTTCCGGGCAGGACCCGCTCAACTATCCGATCCGCCTGAACAACAAACTTGCAAACCTGGTAGGGCAGGTAAGCACAGGCGACTTCCGACCAACCGAGCAGGCGTATGCGTTTAAGAAAGAAATCACGGCTCAAATAGATGCGCAGCTTAACCTTTTACAGCAAGTGAAGCAGCAGGAAATACCTGCTCTGAACAAGATGATTCAGGAAAAAGAAGTTGATTTTATCTCTGTGAAAAAGGATGAAAAGAAAGACGGTGCTTCGCCAACTTCATCTGTAAAATAATTTACTAGCCGAACAAATTGAAGAGGCCCTGCCAAAATTGGTAGGACCTCTTTTTATTAAGTGTGTTTTCATTTGATGCTGTACCAGCATCGGAACTAATAAAACTATAGAACCTTCTCGACTACTAATGTAGCTTTGTTTGTTTCGCCTTTAAGTTCTGTGCCAGGGTATGGCTACACGTCTTTTAATGTTATTTTATAGTTTGTCTGCCCTACCGCCAGCGTTACCGTATGCGTGCTGCGCATATCGCCTGGCGCGCAATTGCCTATACACAATTCAATATTCTCATTTTTACCCTGGCTGTTGGCAGCCGAAAATTTGGCTGCGGCACTGCCGTAATGATTACAATTAGCATTGGCAGGGCATCGGGAGTCGTTTAACTGCTCCAGCATGAGGTGCAACCTTCTAAGCGCTTCTCCGCCGTAAAGTGTTATGGCATCGCCTTTATAAAGGCTAAACTCCTGCCCGAACTTTATACCGTCGTCTGTTACTGTATATTGTTCAGAAGAAGTCTGGGTGGTTTCGTCCTGGCACTGCCACAGTAGCAGGAACATACACAGAGGGTAGATTAACTTTAGCATAGTTTATAGTTTTATTCTGTATTTCTAAGAGTACTTTAGGCGGGGAAGGGTTGCATCTGCTGCCACTATGAAACCGATGTGCTGACATTGTTTATTAAGCACATTTGTTGGATATTGTAACTTTTAGCGAAATAATAGTTAGCGTGCGTACCCAATCGGTTACAGTTAAGGAAAAAATAAAGAACCTCACCCACAGGCTGCGGAACTACCGCGTGTATCATAGGTATCTAGGTTTGATTTTAGGTCTGTTAGTTTTGGTTAGTAGTATAACTGGTGTTTTATTGGGCTGGAAAAAGAATGTTGATACACTACAGCCACCGCTGATTGAAGGCCAGACACCAGATCTGACTCAGTGGATATCTTTAGCAGATATGTCCACTGTAGCTTACACGGCCCTGGATTCTGCTGTTCAGGTAAAAAACAATCCCATCGATAGAATAGAGGCACGCCCCGAGAAAGGAATGGTAAAAGTGCTTTTTTCGGAGGGTTATTGGGAGGTGCAGTTAGATGGCAGCACAGGAAAAGTGTTGTCTGTTGCCCGTCGCCACTCCGACTGGATCGAGCAAATACACGATGGCTCTATTATAGGTGATCTTTTCAAACTGATCACCATGAACGTGCTGGGGCTGGGACTACTGATCATTTCGTTCACAGGTTTTTTCCTGTGGTTCTATCCTAGGAAAATAAGACAAATTAAAAAAGAAGATAAATCGTGATGAAGAGGTGGCTGGTGCTGTTATTTTCAATCGTGTCCTTTTCTGGTTTTTGCCAAATGGTAACGGTAGTGGATAAAACTTCCTGGCTCCCTTTGGCTGGAGTTACCGTGACTGGAATTCCAGGGGGAAACTCAGTACAAACTGATGCGAACGGAAAGGCTGTAATTGCAGAACTGATGTACAAATCAGATTCTCTCAGATTTACCTATCTAGGTTTTCAGTCCAAAACAATGGCTGTAGCAGTAGTTCGGTCGCAGGAGTATAGGGTGGCGCTTGTGCCAGAGGTGCACGATATAGGGGAGGTGGTGATTTCGGCAGGGCGATTTTTGCCACAAAAGCAGGTGCCGCAGCAGGTAGAGGTGCTGCAGGCAAGGGAAATTGCCTTTGCGAGCCAACCTACTACAGCAGACTTATTGCAGCAAACAGGAAAAGTGCTGGTGCAGAAAAGCCAGATGGGAGGCGGCAGTCCCGTTATCAGAGGCTTTGAGGCGAACAAAGTACTTTTGGTAGTAGATGGCGTCCGCATGAACAATGCGATTTACCGTGGCGGCCACCTGCAAAATATCATTACCATCGACAATAGTGTGCTGGAACGGACAGAGGTTTTGTTTGGACCGAACTCCGTCATGTATGGTAGCGATGCTTTGGGTGGCGTGATCCATTTTTACACAAAGCGGCCCCAACTGGCGACGGCAGGGCAAAGTAATGCCTTTTCTGGTGAAGCCTATACCCGTTACGGTACTGCTGCAAACGAATTTACGGCACATGCACAGGCAAATTACGGGCGTAGCAAGTGGGCAAGTTTTTCAGGTTTAACTTACACCAGTTTCGGTAATCTGCGGCAGGGCGCTAACCGCAGCAGTAACTACGGAGACCTGGGCATCAGGAATTACTATGCCGCCCGCACCGCCACCCGAGATACGATGCTGCTGAACCCGAACCCGAACGTGCAGCGCCCCACAGGCTATAAACAATACGATTTAATCCAGAAAGTGCTGTTTGAGCCAAACCGTAATATTTCGCACCAACTGAACCTGCAGTACTCCACCAGCACCGACATTCCCCGCTACGACCGCCTAACTGAGATGACAGGTGATGGAGAATTGAATTATGCCGAGTGGTACTATGGTCCGCAGGACCGTTTCCTGGCAAGCTATAGCTTGGCCCTGAAAGATACAGCCAAACTCTATGACCAGGCACGCGTGGTGGCAGCGCTGCAAAGGCTGGAGGAAAGTCGCCATAACCGCCGCTTTGGCCGCAATGGTCTTTCGCATAGGGAAGAAGAGGTGTGGGTGTATAGCCTGGCAGCGGATTTTAGCAAGCAGCTACAGAAGCATAGACTGCAGTATGGCGTAGAGGCAAACTACAACGATGTGGCCTCTGAAGCAACCGAAGAAAATATAGAAATGGGTGTTTCTGCCCCGATCTCCACGCGCTACCCCGACGGTGGAGCCACTATGCAAAGTTTAGCCGCTTTTTTGTCTAATACGTGGAGCGTTTCACCCAAGATTGTGCTCACGCAAGGAGTGCGGGCAGAGCGTGTAAGCTTGCATGCCGAGTTTAAGGATAAGACGTTTTTTCCTTTCTTAGAGGATGAAGTGACGCAGCATAGTTCGGCTGTGACAGGTAGCGTGGGTGGCACATGGCTACCAAGCCGTGATTGGCGTTTTTCACTGGTTGGAGCATCAGGTTTTCGTGCCCCTAATGTAGATGACTTAAGTAAGGTGTTTGATTCTGCACCAGGCATAGTTTTGGTGCCTAACCCAGATGTAAAGCCCGAATATACCTATACAGTAGACATGGGTGTTTCTAAAAGCTTTGCTGATATTCTATCGGTGGAGGTTGTTGGTTACTACACCTGGTACCGTGATGCGTTGGTGGTGCGGCCGTTCCAGCTGCAGGGGCAGGATTCCATTGAATATGAAGGAGTGAAGAGCCAGGTAATGGCGAACGTAAATGCTAGTAATGCCTATATCTATGGCTATAGTGCCTCAGTGGCAGCCAATATAACGAGTGCAATTGTATTGAAATCGACCTTTTACTATACCTATGGGAGAGTTAAAGAAGAAACAGGCGATGTGCCCTTAGATCATATTCCCCCCTTCTTCGGTAAAACAAGTCTTTATTTAAATTTGAAAAAGCTACAGGCAGAATTTTTTGTGCTGTATAACGGGCAGAAAACGCTGCGAAACTATAGTTCATCAGGAGAAGACAACCTGCAGTATGCCACACCAACTGGTATGCCTGCCTGGTATACTCTGAACGTTCGTACTGCTTATCAACTTACGCCACACCTGCAGCTGCAGGCCGCTTTAGAAAACATAACTGATCGCTATTACCGTGTCTTTGCCTCAGGCATCAGCGCCCCAGGCCGTAACTTTGTAGTGACCTTGAGAGGAAGTTTTTAAAGAATTCAGTACAGATCCACAGCATTCACCTAATTGTGAGAGTCTTACTGGCTACAATGGAACAAAGTATTTTGAACGGAAATTCGTGGACTGTAAAAGCATCAGCCCTGCCACAATCAAATGTGGCAGGGCTGATTTTGATTTTAGAAAAACGTTGCCGTTGTTGTGTGTTCTCACCAACAACTTAAAATATTTTTGCTATTCGACACGCTTCTTGCTTGCTGGTGAGAACACACAGCAACGGCTAGAGTACTCAATCTAACCTTAGTTCTGCTTAAAGTTTAAATATACCTAAGAAGCAGTAGCCTGCGCTGACTCAATATAAAAGTTTGGATCAACTTTTACCTTCGCATTCTTCTTCAGCCCCTTCAGTTGCTGCCAACTGTTGGTCGGCTCCAGCCATTCCTCTTTACCATCTATGGTTACTTTAACAGGCATGTTAAAATTATCCACAGTGTTGGTCCATCTATACTTCAGGTTCTTGCCCACCAATTGGTACTCCAGTTTCGGCACACGCACATCGCGCAGGTATTGATCGAAGAAAGAGGAGAGGTCGCGGCCAACGTGCTGGCTCAGGTAATCTTCAATTTGCTTCGTAGTAACGGTTTGGTGATAGAAGTCCTTGTTCATACCTCTCAGGATGCTTCGCCATTTTTCATCATCGTTCACGATCTGGCGCAGCGTGTGCAGCGTGTTGGCACCTTTAAAGTACATGTCGCCAGAGCCTGTGTTGTTCACATCATACTTACCGATAATCGGAATGTCATTTTCGATGTTACCGCGCTGCCCGATCACATATTCGCTGGCTGCCTTTTTGCCGTAGTGATAGTCCAGGAATATATTTTCAGAGTAAGTGGTGAAGGCCTCGTGTATCCACATGTCGGCGGCATCTTTATAGGTAATGTTATTGGCGAACCACTCGTGCCCCGACTCATGTATGATGATATAGTCGAACTTAAGCCCCCAGCCAGTGCCGCTCAGGTCGTAGCCTCTGTAGCCGTTCTGATAGCCATTGCCGTAGGTAACGGAACTCTGGTGTTCCATGCCCAGGTAAGGCGCCTCTACCAGTTTATAGCTATCTTCGTAAAAAGGATAAGGCCCGAACCAATGCTCAAAGGCTTTCAGCATTTTAGGCACATCCTTGAACTGCTTTTTGGCTTTGTCCAGATTATAGCTCAGTACATAATAGTCGCAGTCGAGCTGGCCTTTTTCGCCCTGGTACTTCTCCCCGAAATGTACGTAGTCGCCGATGTTTACATTCACACCATAGTTGTTGATAGGATTGGAGACAAACCAGTGGAAGGTCTTCGTGCCATCGTTGTTCTGGTCTACACTCAGCAAACGGCCGTTCGAAACATCCATTAGTTTCTCAGGCACTGTCACGCTGATCTTCATGCTATCCACCTCGTCGTACATGTGGTCTTTGTTGGGCCACCAAATGCTGGCACCGTCGCCCTGGTTCGAATTGGCTGCAAAAGGATTTCCGTTCGCATCACGCTGCCAGGTCATTCCGCCCGTCCACGGAGGGTTGGTACTAACTACAGGTTTACCGCCGTAGAAAACCTTTATGCTGTTCACAGCGCCAGGTGTTTGTTTTTCCTCCAGCTGAATATAGTACACGTTGCCATCTCTGTTAAACTGAAGTGGCTTCTCATTTTGTGTCACCTTCTCGATGGCCATAGGTGGCTGCAGGTCCAGCTGCATACGCTGGTTCGGTTGCAACACTTTATATTGCACGGTGTTAGATCCTTTGATGGTGCTATCGGCAGGATTTACTTTTACATCAAGGTGATAATATGTTAAGTCCCACCATGCTCTTTCAGGGGTGATGGAACCACGCAGGGTATCCTGGCGAGAGAACTCCGTTTGCTGGCCATGTTGTGCCTGGGCCGAAAGGGTCGTTAAAGAAAGCGCCAAGGCCAACGGAGGTAATACTTTAAATAATTTCATAGAGTTTTTTAGTGACAGAAGCTTTACAGTAAGTATAGCAACAACGTTTCGCTTGTGAATAACAAGAACTGTTCCTGTTTTACCTGTTTTTATAGTCCAATATAGGCAAAATTTAGCTTGTGCAGGTAATGCTGTGGCTGCTCTGTTTCAACAATCTGTGTTTGCCGCCGTACCTTTTCTAAGTTTATCCATTGATTTTTAAGCTTAAAGCCGCAAGTGCGGTCTTAGCTTTCAGCATATTTTAACGAGGAATTTTATGGCGCAGCTGGTAAGCGATTATCTGGTAGAAAGGCTATCGAAATGGGGGGTAAAACGCATTTTCGGTTACCCTGGCGATGGCATTAACGGAATTATGGGAGCTATGCAAAGAGCAGCAGAGCCGCCCGAGTTTGTACAGGTGCGGCACGAAGAGATGGCTTCGCTCATGGCTTGTGCCCATGCCAAATTCACGGGTGAAGTAGGCGTGTGTATGGCCACTTCTGGACCTGGGGCTATCCATTTGCTCAACGGTTTGTACGATGCCAAACTCGATCATCAGCCTGTAGTGGCCATTGTGGGGCAGAAAGCGCGTACGGCATTGGGAGGGCATGCGCAGCAGGAAGTGGACCTGATGGCTTTGTTTAAGGATGTGGCAGGCGATTATGTGCAGACGGCGATGGAGCCCAGCCAGATTAGGCACTTGATCGACAGGGCCATCCGTATTGCCAAAGCTCAGCGGACCGTTACCTGTGTTATCGTGCCAAATGATGTGCAGGAGCTGGAATACGAAGAGCCGAAGCATCAGCACCAGACGGTTCATTCGGGCATCGGCTATACTTCGCCCCGCGTATTGCCTACTGACGAGGATTTGCAAAGAGCAGCTGAAGTACTAAATGCAGGAAAAAAAGTAGCTATACTGATAGGAGCAGGAGCCAAGGGAGCCGCCGAAGAAGTAACGCAGATAGCCGATGTATTAGGTGCTGGTGTAGCCAAAGCATATTTAGGAAAAGCCGCCCTACCCGACGAACTACCTTTTGTAACGGGCGCCATTGGCTTCTTCGGAACCAATGCCACGCACCAGATGATGAAGGAATGCGATACGCTGCTGATGATCGGCTCAGGATTCCCCTACGCTGAGTTTTTGCCGAAAGAGGGACAGGCGCGTGGGGTGCAGATTGATATTGACGGACGTATGCTAAGTATACGCTACCCGATGGAAGTGCCGTTGGTAGGCGACAGCGCTGAAACCTTGCGTGCCCTGTTGCCGCTGCTGCAAAGAAAAGAAGACCGCTCGTGGCGCGAAAGTATTGAGCAAAGTATAAAAGACTGGTGGCAGCTGCTGGCAGAACGGGCACAGCAGGAAGCAGATCCGCTCAATCCAAGATTGGTGTTCGAAAAGCTTTCCCCTAAGCTGCCAAACAATTGTATCCTGGCTGCAGATTCAGGTTCTACTTCCAGTTGGATGGCTCAATACGTTAAAATCCGCGAAGGCATGAAGTTTTCTGTTTCGGGTACGCTGGCTACTATGGGCTGTGCCGTACCTTATGCCATTGCTGCCAAATTCGCTTATCCTGATAGGTTAGCCATTGCCTTTGCTGGCGACGGTGCCATGCAAATGGGCGGCAACGAAGAACTCATCACGATACAGAAATACTGGAAGCAGTGGGCTGACCCGCGCCTAATTGTACTTGTGCTCAACAACCACGACCTGAACTTCGTGACCTGGGAGCAGCGCCTGATGGCGGGTACACCGAGAATTGAAATGTCGCAGGAGGTGCCTGAATTCAACTATGCGCAATATGCCGAGTCCCTAGGTTTGATAGGCATCAGAATTGACAGCCCTGAGCAGGTGGAGGAGGCGTGGGAGAGAGCCCTAAACGCAGAGCGCCCTGTGGTGCTCGAAGCTGTAACCGATCCGAATATCATCACGCTGACGCCTGAGGTAGCCACCCGCTTTGCCGAAAATCTATCTTCTGCCATTGAAAAAGGAGACAAGGGTGCAGGAGAGCATTTGGATGAACCGCTGGCAAGTGAAGTAAAGCAGGCGAAGGAGTAATAGATTTTTTTACAAAACAGCAGCGGCAGCCATTTGGCTGCCGCTGCTGTTTTGTAAAAAAATCTTGTGTCTTACGTCCTGTGTCTTGTGTCTAAAAAAGCCTAGCTTCTGCTTCTACGCTGCGGAGCTTTCAAAGTAAACTCTGAAGTAGCTTTACCACCGTTGGCTGTTTCTACTTCTATTGTATACTTGCCAGGCTGTAGGTAGATTGTTTTATTTTCGGCAGGTTCTACCTTTACGGCTTCTTCTCCATTCTTCTTTCCAGCATTCAGGGCTGTTTCGTAAGCCTGAGCATTGGCTGCATCTACCGAGAAGTTATAGCTGACGTAGTTCAGGCCGCGCTCACTTTCGTCTTTTATTTCTTGTAGCACCTGGCCTTTGTCGGTTTTGATGCGGATGGTGGTGGTGCCTGGGCTGGAGGTGTAGAATGGAATTTCCATGGTGCTCTCCATGGCTTCGCCCCACGCTCCCCATTTCTGACCCCAGCGTGGATTGTAGTTCACAGGCGCTAGGTCGAACAGGTGTAACCTTTGGCTAAGCAGGTCTGGCGTTAGCTGCTGCAGATGTGCTACATTTCCGATGTAGATAGAGCGGCCATGTGTGCCTACTACCAAGTCGTTCTCTCTCGGATGCACCACTAGGTCGTGTACCGAAACAGCAGGCATATCTGCAGCAAGCACCATAAAGTCACGACCTCTGTTTACTGAAACATATAAGCCGTGGTCGGTGCCTACGTACAGGATGTCAGGGTTTTTCGGATCTTCTTTTACGACGTTAATGGCTTCCATGGGCAGATTGCCGCCTAAGCGTTCCCATTTTTTGCCGTTATCTTCTGACACGTACAGGTACGGTGTAAAATCATCCCAGCGATAGCCGTTCAGGGAAGCATACACACGACCTTCCTTATGGTTAGAAGCTACTACCGTAGATACCCACAAATTTTGCGGCAACTTATCAGAAATACGACCCCAAGTATTGCCACCGTCTTTCGACACATGAATGACCCCATCATCGGAACCTGTATACAACAGCCCGAAACGAAGTGGTGATTCATCTATTGTTGTTAGGGTCCCGTAGCCCACATCACCTTTAATACCTCCGTTTGTCAGGTCACCCGATAAGGTTTTCAGGTCCTCGCCACGGTTAAGAGAACGGTGGAATTTGTTCGAGCCATAGTATAGGATATCCTGGTTGTGGCGGCTCAAATGAATGGGTGCCTCCCAGTTAAAGCGCAACGGACGCTCGCCCAGTTCATGCGTAGGTTTGATCGACTGACGCTCGCCTGTCTGCTTATTAACGCGGGTATAGTTTCCGTACTGCGAACCGAAGTATACCATGTTGTTGTCGCGAGTGTCTACCTGCACCATCATACCATCGCCACCACCAATTCGCTGGTAAGGATAGCGGCCGTTTTGGGTCCAGGAGGCGCTGGCTTTGTATGTGCTGGGGCCGTACCAGGTGCCATTATCCTGCAAACCGCCATATACGTTGTAAGGCTTTTCCATGTCCACGGCAATTGCGTAAAACTGCCCTACGGAAGGCGAGTTGGCTATAAACCAGTTCTTGCCATCGTCATAGGTGATGTTGATACCGCCGTCGTTTCCGTTTATGAGGTAGCCAGGTTTATCAGGACTCACCCATAGGGCCTGGTGGTCGGAGTGTACGTTTTCGCCTTCAATGTTGCGGAACGTTTTACCGCCATCGTCTGATGTTAAGATAGGCACACCTAGAATGTAGATTTTATCAGGATCATGCGGAGCCACACGTACCACACCAAAGTAATAGCCGTAGCTGGAGTACATATCGTCGATGTAGCTGTCGTGGGTTTTCTTCCAGGTTTTGCCGCCATCATCGGTGCGGTATACTTCCGCTCCTTTTACAGGTGCAGAGGTAGTTTCTACGGTCGGGTCTTCCAGGTAATCTGCCAGGGCAACAGGCCTTACTTCTCCTTTTCTTACTTTTTCCTTAACCGATTTTGCTGTGTATTCTCTTGGGAAGCGGTTGTTGTCCAGAAACTCGTTCAGGTTTTTATCGTCCAGTGCCAGAAAAGCGCTTACCGTCATGTTCTTAAACTGGCTTGCCTGCAGCTCGCCAGCTTTAGGTGTTTTCTTCTCCACCTGGCGCAGTTCCTGGTTATCCACCAGAGCGTACATAGTATTGGAGTTGCCAGGGAAGAGGCTTAAACCAATACGTCCTACGCCATCAGAGTCAGGAAAGCCACTGCTGGCTGTGCTGATGTCAGTCCAGGTGTTGCCACCGTCGGTAGATTTGTATACTCCAGAAGTTTTGCCACCCTCCACAAAGTTCCAGGCGCGGCGTTCGCGGTGCCACATAGCGGCATACACGTTGTTCGGGTTCTTCGGGTCAACCTGCAGGTCTATGGCTCCTGTGTTATCATCTATATAAAGCGTCTTTTCCCAAGTTTTGCCGCCATCGGTGGTTTTATATACACCGCGTTCTTTGTTTGGCGAGTAAAGATGCCCAAGCGCAGCTACCCAAAGGGTATTCGGATCGGTTGGGTGGATAATTACTTTGCCGATGTGGTGGGTGTCGTCTAGGCCCATGTGTTGCCAACTCTTGCCACCATCCGTGCTCTTGTACATACCCACGCCAGAGTAGGAAGAGCGGCTGGAGTTGCTTTCGCCTGTACCAATCCAGATGGTTTCGTTGTTGTTCCAGTCAATGGCAATGTCGCCGATTGTCATCACGGCCTGCTCATCAAAAAGAGGTTCAAAAGAGATGCCGTTGTTGGTTGTTTTCCACAGGCCGCCAGAGGCATAGGCGGCATAAAATGTAGTAGGGTCTTTGGGTGATATTTCGAGGTCGGTGATACGGCCGCTTTGTACAGTTGGCCCTACATTGCGGAAGGCGATGTTACTGGCAATAGAGGTTTGCTTCAGGTTCTGCCTTGTTTCTTTTGCCTGTAGCCTTTCGTTGGCGGGTGTTGCCGTTGGCTGCTTTTTCCGTTGGGCTTGTAGATTTCCGCAGGCAAGTGCCGTTAACAAAGCCGCGGCAAGTATACGTTTTTGCATAGTATAACTTTAGAAGATTAGAGTAGTTTGGGTTTCTAAAGCTAAGGATTTATGCGGGATTTTGGAAGTATAGGAGTTTGAATGAAGGATTAGGTAAAACTAACTCTATATACCCATTTAAATGGATAGAGAGAAAGATGCTCAAAACCATGTTGAAATTATTCTCATGCCTCAAGGTTGAGGCGCAGATGCCACTAGAATAGAAAGGTACGAGTTATAAACCTGCGCCAGCAAAAGAGGCAGATGAACGTTAGACATAAGTAGCCTTGTACCGCGCTCCCTCAGGAATCAGGCTTCTGTAGTTTTATCTATCCAATTCTGGGATTTCCATTTCTGTCGGGAAGCCTGCTTCTCTCAAATCCTGGTATGCTCCTATGTTATACACCTTCTCAAAGCCAGCTTCTTTCATGAGTTGAGCCGCTTTGCCACTTCTGTTGCCTGAGGCGCAGTAGAGGTAGTAGGTCTTTTTCTTGTTCAATTCCTTTAACTCTTTAGCAAATTGCCCGCTACGGTAGTCTGAGTTTTCGGCTCCTTCCAGGTGTCCAGCGTTATATTCCTCAGGTGTTCGTACATCCAGTACCACTGTTTTCATGCTTAGCCTCTGGCCTTTGAACTCGGTTGGCGTAAGCGTTTTTACTGCTGAACTAGTACCTTGCTGTGCTAAAGCAGAAAAAGAAAGTGTACAGGCAAGCAGACTAAAGAATATGAATTTCATAGATGTTTACGCAAAGTTAATTCAAGGATAAAGATAGCTTTTTAAGGAGCATTACTGCAACTTTATACAAGTAATATACTTAAGCGGATTTGCATCCCTGAATGCAGGAAATAATAGTGGTGATAGTGGGGTCTGAAAGAGAATAATAGACATTCTTGCCTTTACGCTTAATGCTGACAATGCCTTTGTCGCGCATTTTTATGAGGTGGTGTGAAAGCAACGACTGCTCTATTTGTAGAATTTCCTGTAGCTGACCCACACTTAAGGCCTCACTCTGCTCCAGTAAATCTATAATGCTAATCCGAACAGGGTGAGCTACGCACTTCAATACATAGGCTGCCCTTTCCAACTTCTCCTGTTCCACTCTAACTTTAAGGGTGCTCATGGGCTACTTCTCCATTTAAATGGTATATACATGAACATGTATTCATGTATGCATTATTACAAACAAGCTGCTGAAGAAGTTCCTGCAGATGCAGAATGGTATAAACAAATAAGGGCCCGCATTACGGGCCTTTATTTGTACTGTGTGTTTATAAGAAAAATGTTCTAGTTCAACATCAACATAGAGCCAGCGTAAGCGCTAACATCTACTTTCAAACCTTCTGCTATACCAATACCAAGGCTAATGTCGGCACGGAAGAAGTGGCACAGCTGGCGATTGATGATCTCAAGACGCTTAGGACCTTCCATACCGCTCATGGATGCTACAATGTTATTGATCGTGCTTTTCTTTTCTTCTGGTGTCATCAGTCTGAACAAGTCACCTGGCTGCGTGTAGTGGTCGTTTTCACCTTCGCCGTTACGGTCGTACCAGTCAGCAACCACGCTATCCAGCCTTTGAGCAGGCTCTTTGTAAGCTGCATCAGGCTGCACGTTGCTGAAGCTGTTCGGGAAGTAGTTCGGCATACGGCCTCCATTACCGTCTACACGCATGGCTCCGTCGCGCTGGTAGTTGTTAGTGGCAAACGGGCAACGGTTCACAGGTATTTGCTCGTAGTTGGCTCCCAACCTGTAGCGTTGTGCATCCGGATAGCCTAGAATTCGGCCCTGTAGCATTTTATCAGGAGAGAAGCTGATACCATCTACAATATGTGCAGGAGCAAAGGCAGCCTGTTCCACATGTGCAAAGTAGTTATCTGGATTTTCATTCAGTTCCAGTACACCTACATCGATCAAAGGGAAATCTTTCTGCGACCATACTTTGGTAACGTCAAACGGATTCCATTTGTAGGTTTTAGCCTCTTCCTCTGTCATGATCTGTACTTTCACAGCCCATCTTGGGAAGTCGCCTTTGTCAATAGCTTCTACCAAGTCGCGCTGCGCCTGATCAGGATCTTTGCCTTTCATTATTTCAGCTTCCTCAGCCGTGAAGTTCTTAATACCTTGCAGTGTTTTAAAATGGAACTTCACAAAGTAGCGCTCATTGTCTTTGTTGATGAAAGAGAAGGTATGGCTACCGAAGCCATGCATGTGGCGGTAGGAAAGCGGCGTACCACGGTCGCTCATCAAAATAAGCACCTGGTGCAGGCTTTCTGGGTTCAGGCTCCAGAAATCCCATACCATGGTAGCGCTTTTGCAGTTGGTATAAGGGTCACGCTTTTGAGTGTGAATGAAATCGGGGAATTTTTTAGGGTCTTTGATGAAAAACACAGGTGTATTGTTTCCAACAAGGTCCCAGTTACCGTCTTCAGTGTAAAACTTAAGGGCAAAACCACGTGGGTCACGCTCGCTGTCGGCACTGCCTTTTTCGCCACCTACGGTAGAGAAACGCAGGAACACGCGTGTTTCTTTACCAATTTCGCTGAATACTTTGGCGCGGGTGTATTGGGTAATGTCGTGGGTAACGGTAAAAGTACCGTAGGCACCGCTGCCTTTGGCATGTACCACACGCTCTGGTATACGCTCGCGGTTAAAGTGCGCCAGCTTTTCATGCAGAATGTAATCTTCTAATAACACAGGACCGCGAGGGCCAGCTGTCAATGAGTTCTCGTGCTCGTAGTAAGGTCTGCCAGATGCAGTGGTCAGTTTTACTGGGTTTTGGTTCTCACTCATGGTTTGGATATGTAAAGGAGTTTTTTTCTTTAGTGATATCCAAAAGTATAGCGAAGAACTATATCTATCAAATTGATAGTATTTATTATACTATAGAAATTAACTATGATAGATAATTAAAATGCTTCTCCGATCACAATATAAAAGTTGATGCCTTCAGTACCATAGCCTACATCGGTTCTGATATTTAGTTTTTGCTGCTGATTTAAGGCATAGCGTAACCCTCCTCCAAACGAATATTTTATATTAGAAAACGAAATGTCCGCACTTTTCTCAAACACATCGCCAACACCAGCGAAGGTTGCGGCACCAAAACGTTTGTAGAGCGGGAAGCGGTACTCAACTTGTGTTCCAGCAAAATTGTCGCTCAGGAAACGGTTCCTGGCATAGCCTCGCAATATGCCATCGCCACCAGCGGTTGCCATTCGCATAACAGGTACGGTTCCATTGTTTAAGTTAAGTACTGTATTCGTACCAATTACGTGGTTCGGCTTTAGCTGAAAGTACTTGCTAAAGGCAGTATTTAAATTGCTATAGTTAAAGTCTCCACCAAAAGTATTACCAAAGTTATACCCAGAAATCTCTAGCAATATACCTTTGGAGGCAAATGCAACATTGTCGCGGCTATCGAACAAAAAAATAGCACCAACGCCTGAGTTTACCCCACCTCTATAACCTGGCACTTGTTCTGTTAGCAAAATGCTTTGGCCTGTAGCTTCACCTGCGTCTGTTTGTAAGCCGAAATAGTTAGTGAGCTGGTAATCTATACCCGCAAAGGTATACCGCCCAACTTTTCGTAGTAAGCCCAACTTGGCATTTACATAAGAGTATTCGTATTTCTCCTCGTTTGCTGCTAAAGATTTGTTGCCTAGACCATAAAAGCGATCAGTGTATTTCCTGTGTCGCAGCTCTCCTCTAAGCAAATACTTTTCCTCCCTAGAAAACACTGACCAAAGCAGTTGCTGGTCCATCTGCTTGTTCAGGGTATAGTCTGCTAGCAGCCGCACTGTTGAGAGGCGGGTGTAGCTGGAGTCTCTTTTACTTGGCAGTTGCATGTAGCCAATTACTGCTGCCCCAACGCCAAGTCGTGTATCGGGTGTGTAATACAATACTGGAATCGGAATCAGTCCCTTTATCACTTTTGGAGCCAACATAGGAGAGGAGGCAGAATCTGGTGTTTGTGCCCATAACGAAGTGTAGCCACTTAGCAGCAGGCACAATAAGGACAACCACACCGAAGCAAGGTTTTTTTCATGGCACAAATAAAGAGGAAGAATAAGTTAAAGGACAAACTATCAGTTAACTATAGGTAATTTAGTGCTAAATACTAGTTTATATGCCGAAAGTGATAAATATATTATTAGGTGTGCTAACACAGATCTAGTTGGATATTTCTTCTAGTTATTTGGGCGCTAGTGAACTCAGATGGAAATAGATGGGTTTTTATGAATCTATAGTTATATTTGAATAACTAAACTAATCATACCTTAATCTATCTAATGAAGAAAATCTTGATCATTGCAGCCTGTCTTGCCTGGGGGGCATCGGGCCGTGTAATGGCGCAGGAGACTTTTCCGCGCAACGGCGTGTACGATGAACGTTCAGGCCTGGTGGCTCTTACGAACGCTACCATCCACTCCGATTACAAAACGGTTATTCCTAATGCTACCTTACTTATAAGAGGCGGCAAGGTAGAAGCAGTCGGCACAAACGTACAGGTGCCTGCTGGTGCCGTGGTAGTTGATGCGAAAGGTAAGCACATCTATCCAGGATTGGTGGATATGTTCACAAGCTATGGTTTGCCAGAGGCTAAAAGTGAACGAAGAGGATGGGGCTCGCCGCCACAGATGGAGTCGGAAAAGAAAGGTGCCTACAACTGGAACCAGGCTATCCGCCCTGAGACAAACGCAGGCGAAATGTTTAAGGTTAACAGCAAGCAGGCAGAAGAGCTTCGTAAGCTAGGTTTCGGAACCGTATTGGCTGTAAACCGCGATGGTATTGCACGCGGCACATCGGCACTGGTAACACTAGCTGAGAAACGTGAAAACGAAGTGCTGGTAATGGATAAAGCAGCAGCAGCCTTATCTTTTGATAAAGGAACTTCAACGCAGGATTATCCAAGTTCGCTAATGGGTTCTGTAGCGCTGCTGCGCCAGACGTACCTGGATGCACAGTGGAACATGCAAAACCCTGATAAAGAGCAGAACCTTTCTTTGAAAGCCTTTACAGAAGCCAATAAATTTCCGCAGATATTTGAGGCTGGAAATAAGCTGAATGTACTTCGTGCCGATAAGGTGGGAGACGAATTCCAGAAGCAGTACATTATAAAAGGTAACGGCGATGAGTACCAGATGATCAAAGAGATCAAAGCTACAAATGCTCCGCTTATTCTTACCTTAAGCTTCCCTGATGCCTACAATGTAGAAGATCCGATGGATGCACGCCAAGTGTCTCTGGACGATATGAAGCACTGGGAAATGGCACCAGCCAACGCAGCTTTGCTTCATAAGGCGGGGGTTGTTTTTGCCTTTTCTTCAGCAGAATTAAAAGATAAAAAAGACTTTTTGCCTAACCTGCGCAAAGCCATTGAATACGGCTTGCCAGAAGAAGAGGCTCTAAAAGCACTTACAGCTACGCCTGCTAAGTTATTGAATGCTGATAAAATAGTAGGTAGCCTAAACAAAGGCATGCTGGCTAACTTTATCATCACTACCAATAACCTGTTTGCAGATGATAACATCATCTTGGAAAACTGGGTGCAGGGCAATCAATACAAAATAACAGAGGTGCCAGCTGATTACAGAGGCGTTTATACCTTTAAAATGGGTAACGAGGCTGCTAAAAAGCTAATGATCTCTGGTACGCCAGAAAGACCCGATCTGAAAGTGATTGGCCAGGATACTGTTTCTGGAAAAATTTCATTTACAGGAAACCTGGTTACCCTATCTTTCAAAAAAGATAAGAAAAGCAGCAAAAGCATCCTTTTGAGCGGCTGGTTAGCTGACAAGAACCTGCAAGGCGAAGGTCAGTTGCCAGATGCCTCTACGGTAAAATGGACAGCTACTTTTTCTGAAGCGATGAGCCAAAAGGCTAGAAGAGACAGTACCAAGACAGCTAAGCCAGTAGCGCTTGGTAACATGATTTACCCTTTCAAAGCCTTCGGACAGGCTGAGTTGCCAAAGCAGGAGACAGTGTTGATTAAAAACGCTACTGTTTGGACAAACGAGAAAGAAGGCAAGCTTGAGAACGCAGACGTATTGCTGAAGAATGGTAAAATTGCCAAAGTAGGCAAGAACCTGAGCGAATCTGGGGCCAGAGTAATTGATGGTACGGGCAAGCACGTAACACCAGGTATTATTGATGAGCACTCTCACATTGCTCTGAACGGAGTAAACGAAAGCGCACAGTCAGTTTCTGCCGAAGTACGTATGGCCGATGTAGTAGACAGCGATGACATCAATATTTACCGTCAGTTAGCGGGTGGTGTAACAACTTCTCAATTGCTGCACGGTTCTGCTAACCCAATTGGTGGTCAGTCTGCTATCGTGAAGCTGCGTTGGGGTAAGAGCCCTGAGGAGATGCTGGTAGAGAACGCAGATGGTTTCATTAAGTTTGCCCTTGGCGAAAACGTGAAACAGTCTAACCGTAGCAATGCTAACATTCGATTTCCGCAATCAAGAATGGGTGTGGAGCAGGTTTATGTAGATGCTTTCCAGCGTGCAAAAGAATACGAGCAAAGCTGGAATAGCTACAACAAGCTGTCTAAAAAGCAAAAAGCAAACACGCCAGTACCTCGCCGTGACCTTGAACTGGATGCACTGGTAGAGATTCTAAACAACAAGCGCTTTATTACTTGCCACTCTTATGTGCAGTCAGAGATTAACATGATGATGAAAGTGGCTGATGAGATGGGCTTTAAGATAAACACGTTTACGCACATTCTGGAGGGCTACAAAGTGGCTGATAAAATGGCGAAACACGGAGCTGGCGGTTCTACCTTCGGTGACTGGTGGGCATACAAAATGGAAGTTAAGGACGCTATACCTTACAACGCTGGCATTATGAATAGCCTGGGTGTAGTAACGGCTATTAACTCTGATGATGCTGAAATGGCTCGCCGCCTGAACCAGGAAGCTGCGAAGAGTGTGAAATATGCTGGTATGAGCGAAGAAGATGCCTTGAAAATGGTAACACTGAACCCTGCCAAGTTGCTTCACCTGGACGACAGAATGGGTAGCCTGAAAGCAGGTAAAGATGCTGACGTGGTGCTTTGGAACGACAATCCGCTTTCTATCTATGCTAAGCCACTGAAGACGTTTGTTGACGGAATTGCATACTACGATTTGGAGCAGGACGAAAAAATGCGCGTTGATTTGGAAAAAGAGCGTATGCGCCTGATGCAGAAAATGCTGAATGCCAAGTCGGGTGGTGCCAGAACACAAACACCAACCAGAGGCAGAACAATGGTACAGCACTGCGAAGAAGTAGAGCAGGATCAGGACTCTCAGTACTATGCATATTAAGTAATTGTTTGTAGCTGGTTGTTCGATTGCTATAATACTACAGCATGTAACAATCAGCAAAAGCAAAAACCATCAAATCTAAAATCATGAAGATAACAAAACGATATATTGGTGCTTTTGTCGCTTTATTGCTAAGCATGCCTGCCTTTGCACAGGTGCCAGCTCCTGCGGCCAAGCAAAGTAAGCCGATGCTACTAAAAGGAGCAACACTGCACGTTGGTAACGGCACAGTAGTAGAAAACGCTGCTGTGGGTTTCGATAACGGTAAAATTACGTATGCAGGACCTGTGAGTGGTGCCAGCAGCCTAAGCAACTACGAGGTAGTAGATGTAACAGGGCAGCACATTTACCCAGGCCTTATACAGCCAAATGCCAGCCTTGGCCTAAACGAAGTTGAAAGTGTGCGTGCCACCATAGACTGGCGAGAAGTGGGAGACTTTAACCCACATGTTCGCTCTGTAGTTGCTTATAACACTGACTCTGATATTATACCAACAGTGCGTGCCAATGGTGTGTTGATGACACAGGTGGCTCCTATTGGCGGTACTATAGCAGGTTCGTCATCTATCGTGCAGTTAGATGCCTGGAACTGGGAAGATGCCATTGTAAAGGCCGATGAGGGTATACACCTTAACTGGCCGTACATGCTTATACAAACGGGTGGTACCGTTAACCCAAGGTTAGCCAGCATGGGTGCTCGCCGCCAGGAGACTCTGAATGAATTAGAGCTTTTGCTGCGCGATGCTGCTGTTTATAAAAACCGAAAGCACGATAGCGAGAACCTGAAATTAGCTGCCATGACAGGCCTGTTCGATGGTTCTAAGAAGCTGTACATCCACACAAACTCTGGTAAGGAAATCATCGAAAGCGTAAACTTTGTTAAAGAGCGTGGCGTGAAAGATGTTGTAATAGTGGGTGCACGTGAGGCCTTGGCTGTCGTAGATTTTCTGAAGGCGAATAACATCTCTGTTATTTATTCTGGCGTGCATGCTTTGCCAGCACGTGCCGAGGAAGATGTAGATATGCCTTACAAAACCCCATATTTGTTGCAGAAAGCTGGCATTCCTTTCGCTTTAGACTATGACCTGAGTATACATGGTATCCGCAACCTGCCTTTTATAGCTGGTACTGCCGCTGCTCATGGCTTGGATAAAGAACAAGCACTGGCTGCTGTTTCGCTTAACACTGCTAAGATTCTGGGTGTAGATAAGCAAGTTGGATCTGTGGAAGTTGGTAAAGATGCTACACTAGTAGTTTCTACAGGCGACCTGCTAGATATGCGCACTAACAACGTAACAAAAGCTTTTATTCAAGGCCGTGATGTAGACCTTAATACAAAGCAGAGAGTACTGTATGAGAAGTTTGATGGCAAGTACAAAGCCCAGGCTAAACCATTAGCTAATTAAGCTATCCTATTTAGAAACAAAACAGGCTGTCAGAAATAACAGCCTGTTTTGTTTTAGGCACCTGTTATAGTTCAACTCGGGTATGTTTCTTAAAATCTTTCCTTGGAAAAACCACCTTCTCTTCCAACCAAACTTTGTTTCCTTCTCCTCTGATCTGCATTGTAACAGTTGCGGTATCCTCAGCCCAGGCAATATCAAGAATACCGAAGTTGAGTTCGCCAACTTGTTCTCCCACACGGTAGCTGTTGCCGGTTTTCTTTGCACGGCGGTGGTGTGTCATACCACTCGATTTAATTTCGTAGAGAGGATAAGCATAGCCTTTCAGGTTTATCTTTGATAGTTCGCCAACATGGCTGTCTCCTGTTAATAAAATGGGTACGGCTGGTTTGGTTTGCTCTATCAGTCTGAGTAGGCGGTTTCTGGCTACAGGATAATTAGACCAGTTTGTATAGCTGAGGCCATCGGGAAGAACCTGCAGGCCGCTTGCAATAATGTTCACCTGTGCATCGCTGGCAGCGAGTTCCTGTTCCAGCCACTGCCATTGTGCTTTACCTAGTACATCTGCAAATGGGTTAGGCAAATACAAGCCGAAAATATCTAGTAGAGGATCTTTAAAGTAGCGTACATCCAGCAGAAAGATCTTTATTTTATGTTCTCCTGCACCTAAGGTGTAACTACGGTAAGTTCCCTCTTGCTTTCGAATAGGCGCATCTCTAGGTTCACCCATAAAATCCAGAAACAACCGCTGGCTCTCTGCTTTCTTATCAAACCGCCTGTCCGAGTTGTCATAGCCAAAATCATGATCGTCCCAAGTGCCTGTAATGGGAGTGGTACTAAGAAGTTGCTGATACGGCTTGTGCTGTAGTTGCTTCTCATACTTCTTTTTCATTACCTGCATGTCTTTCGTATCGGCATAAATGTTATCTCCTAGCCAGACCCACAAATCTGGTTGAGTGGCAATTATAGCTGGCCATAATGGTTGCAACTCATCCTGGTTGTTGCAGGAGCCAAAGGCGATGTAGGTATGAGAACTATCTGCGTTGTTAGTTACAGTTCGCTGAAAAGCAATAGTTTGAGTAGCTGAGAGAAGCGAGAGGATAAAGAGTATCAGAATCTTAAAGCACATGTGGCCCAGCTTTGATTAGTATCTAGGGTTTTTACTAGATCATTGGAAGTAAAGGTTTCGACAGACTTTCTATATAGTGGATGAATGCATGAATCTCAGGTTAAAATCTGCAGCATTCTGCGCATCGGATACATAAGTCATTGGTAGGGTAACGAAAAAGCCCTGCTTTTGCAGAGGCTTTTGATGGAGTTTTAAATTTGATAACTAAGGAGACAAAAATGGTTTTACTTGAAGAAAAGCGGATTATGTTCAGCAATCAATCAAATTAGATGAATACGGATAACTTCTCGATAAAGAGGAATTTATTTTAGAAACCAACGCTATACCTTTGTGCAGGCAACAAGCCTATGCTACTAAACCTAGCTCTAGCCCATAAAACTAGGTAGAGCCAGCACTATGGAAAAAGAAATAAAAGAGTTTGAAGCTATCGTGGTCGGTGGGGGACAGGCTGGTCTGGCGATGGGCTATTATCTCAGGCAACTACATAAGCAATTTGTTATTTTAGATGCAGGAGAGAAAATAGGCGCCTCCTGGCAAAACCGCTACGACTCTCTGAAGCTTTTCACACTAGCGCCTTTCAATGGCTTGGCTGGCTTGCCTTTTCCTGGCAAAAGAGATTATTTTCCTTCTAAAGATGAGGTGGCGCAGTACCTGCAGCAGTATGCCAAGCGCTTTGAGTTACCTGTGGTTCTGCAGCAGAAAGTGACAGAAGTGCGTAAGCAGGGTAGCCAATATGTAGTTAAAACTGCTGACGAAACATATACCGCTGCTCAGGTTATAGTTTGCACAGGCGCTTTTCATGTTCCGTTCATACCAGCTTTCAAAAAGCAAATAAATCCAAACATCAAGCAACTGCATAGTGCTGACTATAGACGACCATCGCAACTGCTGCCAGGCAAAACATTGGTGGTGGGTGGCTGCAATTCAGGCTTCCAGATAGCGGAGGAACTGCTAATGGCTGGGCAGGAGGTTTATTTCTCCTTTAAAGGAAAGTTAATCGGCGGCAATACCAGTGCCCTTTTCTTTACATTTTTGTTTAATTCCGGTTTGCTGTCCTGCTCCAAGTATAGCTGGCTCGGTAACAAGATTCAGAAGCGGCAGGAGCCAATCATGAGCAGCAATCTGGATGCTGTGCTGCAACACCCAAAACTGCACCTGACTGGTGCTGCTCTAGGTGCTACAAAAGTGGGCATAATATGTGAAAGGGGAGTGATCCACGATGTGGAAAACAATATTTGGGCCACGGGTTATACTTCAGATTTTTCCTGGATAAAGCTTCCTGTATTTGATATGCTGGGCAAGCCTGTGCAGCATAGAGGAGTAACACAAAGCGAAGGTCTTTACTTTCTGGGTTTGCCCTGGCTGCACAGTCGTGGCTCTGGTTTACTAGGCGGTGTTTCAAACGATGCAGCTTATATAGCCAAGCATATAGCTGCTCACTTTTAAGTTTTATCAGTTCAAAACTCGGCTTTTCTGTCCTGCCATTGCCTGTATAAAAGCAGCTTTGGAGATGAAAGCGTTTTATGTAGCGTTGTGGTATGTTATGCTTTTAAATACGAATGGCGTTGTATACTTCTAAATAAAGGCAAACACTGTAGCCTGATGCACGTTTATAAGTATAAAGTTGAAACTATAAACTACTAAAGCTATGAATAGAAACGAGCAGTATTACGACAGATATGATCGAGACAAAAGGAATCAGGACCAAAAAAATGATCGTGACAGCCGCAAAAACTTATCTAATTACCTGAGCCGCTACGAAAGCCGTGGAAACTACTACGGAATGCCATCAGAAGATTATGAATACAGGAACGTACGAAGCAGCGAGCGCAGTGATTACGGCAATCAGACTTCTGGTCCTGTTTCTGTTGGCTATAATGCTGGCAGCAACCCAAGGTCTGGTGGAAATATCAATCAGTATAACAACCAGAACAGTTATGGCCGTGATCGTGATGACCGCGAAGATTATAACTATAACCGCTATAGCTCAGGCACACAGCAAGGCAACAGAGATAACGACGACCAATACCGCTACGGCGACCCTAATCCCTATATGAACAATAATCGCAACGGAGGCTATGAACGTACCCGTGGCACTGGTTGGGGACAAGAAAGCAATAGAGGAGATAACGATAACGACCGCTATTCCCGCCAAGACAATAGCTATACGTATGGTGGCCAGGGCAGAAGATACGACGACTTCGGCCGTGATGAGCAAAATAACTACGGGCACCAGAATGGCTATAACAAGGGCGATATTGATATGTATAACGACCGTGGTGACCATGACTATGAGCGTATGAAGCGAGACCATAGCTTTGGCAACACGCGCATGAGCAACTACTACGACCGCTACGACGAGGAGAGTGATGATTTCCGTTACAGCGGACGTATTCAAGACTCAAACGACAGCAGGAGCCAGCAAGATAACTATGCCACAGGCATGTATTCTTCTAACAGAGCCTACTTAAGCGATCAGGATTCACAAGACGATCAGTATAACAACAATTCTAGCAAACTCGACCGCAGACACAAATCAGGACCAGATTACTCTAAAAGTTCTTCTATGAGTGATTATGGACGAGGCGAGTTTAGAGGCTAGCGTCAATCTATTAAAAGCAAGAAGCCCGTGGTATAGCTGCGGGCTTTTTACTTTTTGGCTCTAACTGCGTATTACTACCACAAACGGAACTATCATGCTTAAAAAAATATACTTTCTACCGCTTCTTCTGGCATTGCTGCTGAGCGCCTGCACAGCTAAAGTTGCTACTACTGCTAACCAATCAGAAACTATTCTGGATGCTTATTGGATATTGCTTTCACTGGAGGGGCAGAGTGTGCAGCGCCCAAATAATACACAAACAGCTTACATTCGCTTTCAGGAAAACGACAACGACATAACTGGCTTTACGGGATGTAACAGGTTGTACGGAAAATATGAACTAGCTGGGAGTGTAAACGCTATACGCTTAACAAACCTAAATGCTGCAGAAGTAGCATGCAATAACTCAGAGCAGGAAGCGAAGATGCTGCGCCTGTTGCCGCAGGTAACTACCTACAGCATAACTGGCGATTTACTTACTTTATATGCAGGCGGCGGTAGAGCAGTAGCTACTTTCAGAACAGGTGCTGAACACATGGTTACTACACCAGCCCCTGTTCAAAGCAATCAAGATTAGTTGCAGCAGACTAGCTGACCTAGTGCAGTCAGTATACTTTTAACCTTTTCTAAGGAGCAGTTCATTAAACTTCTCTAGCAGCGCGATATACTTCTGTTGCAGCACAATCAGCTCTGCTTCACATTCTTTCAGAGAGCGGGGCTTTTGTTGTGGCTCAGGCTCTCTATCGAAAGGCAGCAGCAGGTTTTGGCTAGGGGGTGCTTGTGTAGAAACCAATTCTTTCTTTACAGTTTTACTCAGATTTGGAAATTCCTTTGAGAAGTCGTGGTGGATCACTTCGCCCAACTTTAAAATAAAGCTGTAGGGAATACTTGCCTCCTTAAACTTATTGTACAGCGTTTTTCTGCTGATCCCCATTCTTTCAGCTACCACACCTACGGCTAAACCACTTTCTTTTATAGCCTCTTTTATTTTTTCTCCTCTGTGTATAGTAGCTTTCATGTGCCGTATGTTTTACCTGTTTCTGTGTAATGCGGGTGCAAGTATACAAAAATTGGTAACATACGTAGCTATTTGTGTAAAACTAAGCTAAAAGCACGGGTGCTACTGGTTACGCAAACTCAATCCTTAGCTGTACACGCTCTGCATCGCGTGGAGTAACAGGTGTAACCGTTACGATGTCACTTTCCTGAAAGTACTGCGCAATGCCCTTGATAATACCGATGGCTACACTCGCCATCCTGCGCTTAGAATGGTAGTCAATAATCAGGAGCTTGTTGCTTACCTTAGATACAGATAGTATAGGAGGGTTTGTTCTACTATCCTCCCTTCTTACAGCACCATGCATTACAGCCTCTGTGTACTGAAGCATCTGAAAAGTTTTCCATTCAGGGTTTAGGTGCTTTCGGTAGATTAATAGCAGGTCTGGCACCAAAAACCGTCCGAAACTTTCCTGTAGTTCATCCACAGAGAGTCCTGTTAATTCAGAGGCTGTCGATACAATAGTCTGTAACTCTTTAGTAGGGTACATCCCATGCATCTGGTACGTTTCATGGTTTATACCTGCGGTATCTAACAACTTAATCCATGTACTGAAGTCGTAGCTGCTCTCTACAAATCTTTTTAAAAATACAAAGATGGAGCCATGCATTTTATCTTCTGTATTATTCGTCATTGTACTAATGCGGGTATACGGTAACTGTTGGTTGGTAAATAAAGGGCAATTTAAGCCTGAGAAGTTGAGGATAAAAAGTTTTTGCCAAATTTCGGATGCTGTATTTTAGTAGTTTTGTACTTGCTGATATACCTTTTTGGCTTCATTATTATTAGCTAAGTGGGTTAGCTTCGTGTAAGAAACACACAGTTAGTTATTTATATATTGGCAAATGTGCAGCAGTGTGCCTGTGCAACAATAGTATAAAAAGATGAGGTTAGGTATGCGATGGCTACCTAACCTCATCTGTAAGATTATGATTTTTGTTTTGGATGGCGCATTAGAACAACAGAACGACCTTCCACTTCTATGTCATCTCCAGGGTTATAAGTCACTCCTTCGTCCTCCACACGGTTCTCGCTGGTGTCCAGTGTTTTTATCCATGCGGTACCATACGGTTTAGGCGGTAATTTAAACTTCAGGGGCTCATGATAAGCGTTGAATATCACATAAAAGCTGTCGTCTATGATCTGTTCACCTTTAGGGCCTCTGGAGTGCAAGCCACGCCCATTCAGGAATACTGCCAAAGACTTTGCATAGTCATGGTTCCAGTGTTCGTCTGTCATTTCGGTGCCTTCTGGCAAGAACCAGCCAATGTCTTGTAGTTTAGTGCCTTTTATAGGCTGCCCCTGAAACCAGCGGCGTCGGCAGAAAACAGGATGCTCTTTGCGCAGCTTTATCAGTTTTCGGGTAAACTCCAGCAATTCTTTGTCGGCTTCTGCCCAGTTTAGCCACGAAATTTCATTGTCTTGGCAGTAGGCGTTGTTGTTACCGTTTTGGGTGCGGCTTATCTCATCACCCGCCACTATCATCGGCACACCCTGCGATAGCAGGAGTGTCGTAAGGAAGTTTCGTTTCTGTTTTTGGCGAAGCGCCAATACCTCTGGGTCGTCGGTTGGGCCTTCTGCACCACAGTTCCAGGAACGGTTATGGCTCTCTCCGTCGTTGTTATCCTCCCCGTTCGCCATATTGTGCTTCTCATTGTACGATACAAGGTCGTTTAGCGTAAAGCCATCGTGAGCTGTTATAAAGTTGATACTGGCAGTAGGGCGGCGGTAGTCGTCTTGGTAAAGATCCGAACTTCCTGTAAAGCGCTCGGCAAACTCGGCGAGCATACTGTTTTCACCGCGCCAGTAGTCGCGCATACAATCGCGATACTTACCATTCCACTCGGTCCAGCCAGCAGGGAAATTACCAACCTGATATCCGCCTTCGCCCACATCCCAGGGCTCTGCTATCAGTTTAACCTGAGAAATAATAGGGTCTTGGTGAATGATGTCGAAGAAAGAGCCTAGTTTATCAACTCCATGCAACTCGCGGGCAAGGGTAGAGGCCAAATCGAAACGGAAGCCGTCCACATGCATTTCCTGAATCCAATAGCGTAAGCTGTCCATAATCAGTCGGAGAACACTCGGCTGATTCGAGTTCAGTGTATTGCCTGTGCCTGTGTAGTCCATGTAGTAGCGCTGGTTGTCTGCAACCAAACGGTAATACGAGGCATTATCTATTCCTTTAAAAGATAGTGTTGGGCCCATGTGGTTTCCTTCACCTGTATGGTTGTAAACCACATCCAGTATAACCTCTATACCTTCTGTGTGTAGGGCCTTTACCATGTTTTTAAACTCCGTTACCTGCTCGCCAAGCGTGCCCGTGCTGGAGTAGCGTACATCTGGAGCAAAAAAGCCGATGGAGTTGTAGCCCCAGTAATTTGTAAGTCCTTTTTCTGCCAGGTATCTGTCTGTAATAAAGTGGTGCACTGGCATCAGTTCTACCGCAGTAATACCCAAGTCTTTAAAATATTGTATGGTTACTGGGTGAGCCAAAGCGGCATACGTTCCCCTAATTTCCTCAGGAATATCGGGGTGCTGCATGGTAAAACCCTTAACATGCGTTTCGTAAATGATTGATTTATAATAAGGAATCTTGGGTGATTTGTCCTTGCCCCAATCGAAATTAGGATCAATCACTACAGCCTTTGGTATAAAAGGTGCGCTGTCAGTTTCATTAAAGCTAAGGTCCCCCTCTGGGTCGTCGAATTTATAGCTGAACAGAGAGTCGTGCCACTCAATGGTGCCTGATATAGCCTTGGCATAAGGATCTATCAGAAGCTTGTTCGGGTTATAGCGTTGGCCGTTTTCTGGCTCATAAGGCCCGTGCACACGGTAGCCGTATAGCTGTCCAGGTTTTAGGTCTGGCACATAAGCATGCCAGACCTGGTGCGTCCGTTCTGTCATTTTAATCTTGTCCGACTCAGTTTCAGACTCTGTTGAGTCGAAAAGACAAAGTTCTACGCCGGTTGCGTTGTCAGCATAAAGTGCAAAATTTACTCCCTCTCCGTCCCAGGTGGCACCAAGTGGGTATGGACTGCCAGGGTATACTGTCGATGTTTTCATATATAAATAAGCAGGCTCGCTAAAGCTGGTTTTAAGTTAGTTGTGTACTATTTTAAATCCTCCTCATGTACGCATATCTTTTTAAAATGATATGCCTGTTTTCAAAACAAAATGCTGTAGTGCAAAGAATCAGTGAGATTCAAAATTTAAAAACAAGCTTTAGCTGTAGCTCTGCTATAATTCGTAGTGAAAAAAGTAATACAAAACGGATATGATTAATTTGATAGATATACTTTTTGTCATAGTTATAGTGGCTAGCATTGTGTCTGGGTGGCATCGCGGTTTTTTGCTGGGCATGCTCGACCTGGTGCGTTGGGTGGGTAGCCTGCTGCTCGGCTTGCACTTTTACCCGCAGGTAGCTGCGTGGCTACAGCATGTGGTAGACTGGAGCGAACTTTGGCTATTGCCAGTCTCTTTTATACTCGTCACCATTGTGGCAAGCATCCTAATCCAAAGCCTCGGCGATTTGCTTCTGAAGAGAGTGCCAGCGCATGCACATCAGACAAAAGAAAATAAGGTTTTTGGTACAGTGCCTGGCTTGTTCAACGGCTTTATAACAGCTGCCATTATTGCTATATTGCTTATGGCTTTTCCGTTGCCAGAAGGTATGGAGCGAAGTGTGCAGAACAGCAGCCTTGCAAATAGGTTTGCTTCCTATACCGAGCAAATAGAAACAGCGGCGGCACCCATTTTTGAGAAGGCAGCGCAGCGAACCCTGAATAAGCTGACGGTAAGCCCTGGATCGGATGAGTTTGTGGAGTTGCCTTATAAGGTGACGGATGCCAAACCAAGGCCAGACCTAGAGGCGCAAATGCTAGAGCTATTAAACGAAGAACGGGTGGCAGAAGGGCTACAACCTTTGGAAATGGATACAGCGCTTACGCGAGTGGCACGTTTGCATTCTGCAGATATGTTTAGCAGAGGTTACTTTTCACACTATACACCCGAAGGCGCTGATGCTTTTGACCGCATCAGGAAAGGGAACGTGCGCTTCAGGACGGCTGGCGAAAACCTGGCCTTGGCTCCAACGCTAAAAATAGCCCACGAAGGACTGATGGAATCCCCTGGACATAGAGCAAATATTTTGCGCCGTCAGTTTGGTAGAGTAGGTATAGGCGTGCTGGAAGGAGGCAGGAGCCAACTCATGATTACCCAGAACTTCAGAAACTGAAACAGCTAACCTTATATCTTTAGCAGACTTTTGTACTCGTCGTGTTGCTCAACATATTTAGCCACGACAGGGCATGTCGCAATTACCTTCAGGTTGTTGCTTTTGGCATATTGCATACCTGCTTCAATCAGTTTATTGGCTAAACCTTTACCTCTTGCTGCTACAGGTACGTAGGTATGCGTAAAGTCCAAAGTATTTTCGGCGGGAGTGGAGTAGGCTAGTTCTGCGTCATCTTCACCTAGCGCGACAGTAAACTGCTGGTACTCCTTATCGTGTGTTACAGTTGTTTCCATAGTTGTTTATGCTTGAGGCTTTTGTTACGCATAATCCATCGGACGGTTTATGTCAGTTAATGTACGTACACCAATTATTGGCAAGATATAAGTCCAAGTTTAAACAATGGTGGTATCTTTGCAGCTTAGTTTTTGAAGATGACAGGTAAACAACATTTCATACTTATACTTATTCTTGGATCGTTATGTACTATCAGTCCTTTTGCTATTGATATGTACCTGCCAGGCTTTCCTGCCATTGCAGCCGACCTCGGAACAACCATTGAGCAGGTTCAGCTTTCCTTAACAAGTTATTTGATCGGTATTTCGGCTGGCCAGTTGCTCTACGGCCCCTTGCTCGATCGTTTTGGCCGAAAAACGCCACTATATGTAGGACTAGCTATTTACATTCTGGCCTCTGTAGGCTGTGCCTTTGTTGATTCGATAGATACCTTAATAGCCATGCGCTTTTTGCAGGCTGTGGGTGGCTGTGCAGGTATGGTGGCAGCACAGGCACTGGTGCGCGATATTTTTCCTGCTGATAAAACGGCTCAGGCTTTTTCGCTTCTGACCTTGGTGATAGCGGTGTCGCCTATGATTGCACCTACAGTAGGAGGCTATGTAACAACAGCCTTTGGCTGGCATGCTGTTTTTATTGCACTGGCAGTTATCACGGCTTTTATTATGCTGGGCGTATACTTCTTTCTGCCAGAAGGCAGACAGCCTGACCCAACTATTTCTTTGAAGCCGAAACCCGTGCTGAACAATTTCCTGATTGTGTTGAAGCAGCCGCAGTTTCTTCTGTATATGTTGGCGGGTGGTATAGCCACAGCAGCGCCCTTTGCTTATATAGCAGGTTCCGCCGATGTGTTCATGAACATTTATGGGGTTAGCGAACGGGAGTACGGCTGGATTTTCGCTATTCTGGCGTTTGCGATGATTGGTTCTACGCAGCTAAACCATGGACTACTGAAGCGTTATAAAAGCGAGCAGATCGTGAACTTCACCCTCTTTTACCAAACAGCCGTCGGAATAGTATTGGTAGTAGGTAGCTGGTACGGTTGGTACGGCAAGTACAGCCTTATTGTACTTATGTTTATCTTCCTAACGGGCCAGGGGCTGACAAATCCAAATGCTACAGCACTGTCGCTGGCACCTTTCAGCAGGTATACTGGTAGCGCAGCTGCTTTGATGGGAAGTTTTAGAATGGCCATGGGTGGGTTAATGTCTGCCGCTATAAGTGTGCTCCATAACGGTACCACCTTACCTATGGTAAGTGTTATGATGATGTGCGCGGTTAGTGGCCTGATTATCCTTCAGATTGGCAAAGGCACCATCCGATACAGAGCCAGAAGGAGAGTAGTGGAAGAAGATAATTCCGTTTTGCTATAACGAATTATATCAGCAACGCCTTTCATAAAACCCGTCAGTTAGCTAAAACTGGCGGGTTTTTATTTTAACCCAACTCCGTGCTGCTTTCATCTGTATACATTAATCATTATCTTAAAATCTTAAACTCACAATTAGCCTAAAACTCGCTACAATACATGGTGCAGCAAGCTGTAATTGGTATAGACATAGGTACAACCAGTACCAAAACAGTAGCTTTTAGTACAGCAGGTAAAGTCCTCTTCCAGCAAACGGTGGAGTATCCTACAATTACGACCGACAGCGGCCTTGCAGAGCAGGACCCTGAATTGGTTTTCAGAGCAGTACTGGAGTCGCTGCGCGTGGTATTAGGGCAACTGCACATCGGGAAGTTTGCAGTAGAAGGTTTCAGCTTTAGCAGCGCCATGCACAGCCTTATTGCTGTAGATGAAGCGGGAAACCTGCTTACCAACTGCATTATCTGGGCCGATACCCGAAGCAACAGTTATGTAGCCGAACTTAAAGACACCGAAGTAGGGAGGGATATTTATGCCAGCACAGGCACACCGCTACACCCTATGTCGCCCTTGCTTAAGCTGTGCTGGATGAGAGACCATTTAACTGATGTCTTTTACAAAGCTGCCAAGTTTATAGGTATAAAAGAATATGTGTGGTATATGTTCTTTGGCGAGTACGTTACTGATTATTCTATCGCTTCGGCCACAGGCTTGTTTAATATTTATACTTTGCAGTGGCATGCACCAGCTTTAGAAGTGGCAGATATTTCCGCAGAGAAACTTCCGACTCCTGTACCCACCACCCACACCTGCCGAAACTTAAATCCTGTTTTTGCCGCTGAGTTAGGCCTTGCCGCCGATGTGCCGTTTGTTGTAGGTGCCAGCGATGGTTGCCTTGCTAATTTGGGTACTGGTGCCATAAGATCAGGGCACACAGCGGTAACTATCGGTACGAGTGGGGCCATTCGGGTGGTGTCAAACAAAGCAGCCACCGATCCGCAGGGTAGAATATTTAGCTACATACTAACCCCAGGTCATTTTGTGCTGGGTGGTGCCGTGAACAACGGAGGGGTGGCTTTACGCTGGTTTCGTGATAATTTTGGAGAGACTGAAATGGTAGAGGCACTAAAGCAGCAGGTTAATCCTTATGTGTTGCTTTGCAACGAAGCCGCTACGGTGCCAGTTGGTGCCGATGGCCTTATTTTTCTGCCTTACCTGTTAGGAGAACGGGCACCTATCTGGGACGCAAATGCCCGCGGATGCTTTTTTGGAGTGCACCTGAACCACAAACGGGAACACTTTATCAGAGCTTTGCTGGAGGGCGTCATCTTTAGTGTGTACAGTGTGGGTAAGGCTTTAGAAGAAACAGTAGGACCAGTATCTGTTATTTATGCCAGCGGCGGCTTTTCCCGTTCTGAAGTATGGGTACAGATGCTGGCTGATATTTTCAACAAGAAAGTTTTGTTAGCGGAGACGCCAGAAGGTTCTGCTTTTGGGGCAGCCATAATGGGTATGTATGCCTTGGGCATCGTAAAAGGCCTAGAAGAGGCAGAGCAGATGGTGCACATTACCAGAACTTTTGTGCCTAATGAAGCAGTGCACCAACAGTATCAGAAAAACTTTAGCATATTTGAAGCACTCTATCCTAAGCTAAAGGATAGTTTCAGCCAGATCAGTAGTTTGCAGGCAGAAGAGTAGCGAGACAGTGGCAGAAGGCATTGGCTGCACGTTTTATAGTTCAATCAGTTTAAGATCCTAACCTATTCCTCATGTCTCTATTAATTGTTGTTGCGGGTATACTTATCCTGCTGCTCCTAATCCTGGTTTTTAAGCTTAATACGTTTATTTCTTTAATTGTAGTAGCGCTTGGTATAGGCATTGCCGAGGGAATGGCCGTGAGGGATGTGCTGGCATCGGTGCAGAAAGGTGTAGGAGATACCTTAGGCTCCTTGGTGCTGATCTTGGGTTTCGGGGCAATGCTGGGTAACTTGGTGTCGGAAACAGGGGCTGCCCAGCGCATAACATATGGACTGATTAACCGCTTTGGCAGGAATAATGTGCAGTGGGCAATGGTGCTGACTGGATTTGTAGTCGGGTTACCCATGTTCTATAATGCTGGCTTTATCATTCTGATGCCGTTGGTTTTCTCAGTGGCAGCCTCCGCAAGGGTTCCTTTGTTATATGTCGGTTTGCCAATGGCGGCATCTCTATCAGTTACGCATGGTTTTCTTCCGCCGCACCCTGGCCCTACAGCTATTGCTGTTATGTTTGAAGCCGATATTGCCCTGACTTTACTCTATGGGCTTATCCTGGCTGTGCCTACCATCATTGTAGCAGGGCCTTTGTTTGGGCGTCTCCTCAAAAATTTTGAAACCTCTCCTCCAGAGGGCCTTTTTACGGTAAGGCAGTTTTCTGACGAAGAAATGCCAGGTTATGGCGTGAGTGTTTTTACGGCGCTTGTGCCAGTGCTGCTTATGGCTACGGCTGCTGTTATTTCCTTAGTGCTTCCTCCCACATCTTTTATAAGAGAAGTATTTGAGTTCATCGGTGACCCTGTGATGGCGCTTCTGATTTCGGTACTGGTGGCTATGTTTACCTTAGGCTTGAACCGAGGCAGAAGAATGGAAGAGGTTATGAAACTTTACACCGATTCCATTGCAGGCATTGCCATGATTCTGCTGATAATTGGCGGAGGTGGTGCCCTGAAGCAGGTACTGGTTGATAGTGGTGTTAGCAACGTGGTGGTGGGGATGATAGAAGGCACCACTCTATCTCCTTTATTTCTTGCCTGGCTAATTACGGCATTGCTGCGAGTGTGCCTGGGTTCAGCTACGGTAGCAGGACTAACGGGAGCTGGTATTGCATTGCCACTGCTGGCTAGCACTGGCGTAAGCCCTGAGTTAATGGTGTTGGCTATAGGCTCAGGTAGCCTTATGTTCTCGCACGTAAACGATCCTGGCTTCTGGATGTTCAAAGAGTACTTCAACCTAACGCTTCCTCAAACTATAGCTACTTGGTCTATTATGGAAACAATTGTTTCTGTGATGGGGCTGATTGGTGTGCTGGTGTTGGAACCGTTTGTGTAAAGGCTAAATAAGGAATTACAGATATTTAGGCAGTAAAAACTATAAAAACAGAAAAGGCTCCCGTAAAACAGGAGCCTGATCCGATATCGAAAATTAACTTTTCAACTTTTAGCCATTCATTATTACGGTAGAAGTTGATGCTTGGTTTTAGGTTTCTTCAAAATAATTGAAATATTTTTTACTCTGCGGCGTTACCTATAGTTCTGGTTACGTTTAAGTGGCTCCAGCAAATGTTCCAGCCCGTTAGTTTTTATTTCAAAGATGGTAGCCAACTGCATACCAAGCTTCCCCTCAGGAAAGCCCTTGCTATAAAACCATTCGAGGTAGGAGACAGGCAAATTGCAGAGAATAGTGCCTTTATACTTGCCAAACGGCATTTTCATCTTCACGAGGTCTTTCAGAATATCTGAATTTGGTTGGTTGGGTTCTGCCATAAATTTTAATGCTTTATACTTTCTTATGGCTGCCTCAGGCCTTTATCATGTGGATGTGGTCAATACCGTCCTCATCATAAACTTCGCTGGACTGCTCAAAGCCAAACGATTCATAGAACTTCTTGGCATATAATTGTGCGCCTATTTTGATCGGACCTTTACCAAATAAATTGTAGCAGGCATCAATGGCGTAATCTACCAGTTGTTTTCCAACGCCAGTACCTCTTACCTGCATGCTGGTTACTATTCTGCCAATCGACATTTCGGTATAGTACAAGCCTGGTGGAACTAGCCTTGCTGTTGCCACAAGAGTATTATCCTGGTAAAAGAGAATGTGGTGGCATTTCTGGTCTTTATCGTCCATATCCAGGAAAATGCAGGTTTGCTCTACTACAAATACCTCGCTGCGCAGCCGAAGCATGTCGTAAAGCTCGGTAGGGGTAAGGGAATTAAAATCTTTACAGATCTTTGTGAGTGCCATGTATAACTGTTCTTTTTATGCTAAATTTCAAGAGTGCCCTAGTTACTAAAAAGAAGCTTAAGAACCATCTATAAAATCAAAAAGCCTCCGAAAGTATAAATTTCAGAGGCTTTTTGATTTGATAATACTAACGATCTTACTGCGACCACTCTGTTGGTTCCCGATCCCAGCGGTGCTGCTTTAGCTCTTCCAGTAGTTCAGTTGGTAAGCCTTTGCCGTCACTGGTGCTTAGGTTAGCTTTAACGTGGTGTTGCTTGCGCATACCTGGTATAGTGGTGCCAATGCTCTTATTGCTGAGTATAAAACGTAATGCCATTTCAGCCATGGTCATGCCTTCTGGTACCAAAGGCTTCAGGCGGTCGGCGTGCTCTACGCTAGAGTTCAAGTTTTCGGGCACAAAATATGTGCTGCGCCAGTCGTCTTCAGGGAAAGTGGAATCCTTCGTCAGGTTACCCGTTAGTGTACCTTCATCGAAAGGCACACGGGCAATAATGCCTACATCCAGTTTCTCACAAAGCGGAAATAACTTGTCTTCTGGAGCCTGATCGAAAATGTTATAGATTACCTGCACGCTGCTGATGTGGCCAGTCTGAAGCGTGTTCAGAACATTTTCAGGTTCCCAGCGGTTTACGCTCACGCCCATGTGCTGAATTTTTCCGTCAGCTTTCAGCTTTTCTACCGCACGCTGCCACTCCTCATTTTCTGCCCAAGCATCTTCCCACACATGAAACTGCTGCAGGTCAATGGTTTCCACGCCCAGGTTTTTTAAGCTCTTTTCAGTATACTCTATAATATGATCTGCTGGAAAACAATCTTCTAGTTTACAGTCTGGCTTAGATGGCCATTTAAAGTTCTTCGGCGGGATTTTGGTGGCAACATACAGGCGCTTGTCCTGCTGGCGTTTCAGTAGCCTGCCCAGAATCTGCTCGCTCAGGCCAGCCCCGTAGCCCCAGGCAGTATCAAAAAAGTTGCAGCCGTTTTCTACGGCAATGTCCAGCGAGCGGTCAGACTGCTCTTCATCAGAACCAGTCCAGCCTGCCATGCCCCACATGCCGTAGCCGACCTCGCTTACTTGCCAGCCCGTACGGCCAAATCTTCTATATTCCATAAGTTTTCTTTAGAGTGAAATTGAAAATGTGAAAAGTAAATATAAGAAATCATCTGCTCAATAGCAGGTGCTGTGTACACGTATGAGAGCCGTTAAGGCTAGTCAATTTTGTAATGTCTATCTGGTGCAACAATAAAAAAAGCTTCGGTCCATCAGAACCGAAGCTTTTTTTATTGTTGCTATCTCAAATTACTGTTGTATGATTGCTTGTACTTTTGCCTTTACTTCTGGGTCTTTTTCGTAGGCTTCCAATATCTCTTCATATCTTTCTACGGTAAGGCCTTCTGCTTCAATGGCATCATCTACTTCTTGCTTAGCTGTTGGTTGCATTTCTACAATCTGCTGAGCTGCATTGTTGAAAGAAGTCATTTCTTCTTCACTTACTTCCAACTCATCTATTGTTTGCTGTCGGTGTGCCTGTGCAATCTCGTTGAACCTGCTCACCTCCAGGTCTTCTTCTTTAATGATGTCAATCATTTCCTGTTGGTGCTCCTTGGTAATGGAGGCCGTTTTTGCATTTGCTTTTACAAATTGCTGCAACTCTTGATCGGTAAAGTTGTTTTGCTGCTGCGTTGTTTCTTGTTGTGTTGGAGTAGCCTGTTGTGCAAATGCTGCAGGACCAAAGCAAAGTGCGGCAACTGCAAAAACAGGTACAAAATTCCTTTTCACTTTCTTCATTAATACCATAAGGAAGGATCTTGAATTGGGTTGAAGGTTAAAAAATTGATTAAGCTTGGCTTGAGCCACAGGAGGGTATTAACCTCTATAACGGAGATAAACAAAGAACGTTTTCTCCTGAAGGCTGAAAACACCTGTGTTGTTATACGGGAACAAAGTTAGAAAAGGCTACAGCTGTATATTTATAGGAAAATCTTAGGCAATGGTTCAGATCAATATTTATTAACTACTGCTTTGAAAATTTAACCAGCCCAACCCCTCCCGAGTTACTCTTGTAGGAAAGCATACAGGCTTACTCATCTTGCCTTTACACCCCAGACTTATGCTTCAAGTTTTCAACTTGGAGCTTTTCATGAGGCAAGTTTTCAACTTGCGAATCAGGATTAAAGCTTACATACCTCCGCCTTTACTAACTGACCTTATGTACAACCACAAGTTACGCTATCGCTAAACTTGCGGCATATTTTGTTTTTCAATACAAGATGAGTTACCCAGAGGGGAGTTTTCTGCCGTTACCAATTCTCCTCCTCGGAGGGTTAGGGGTAGGGCCACAGCTAAGGAAGTTATTCAACTTTTAGTATTGCAAAGTGAGCTGAAGATTCAGTATAACTAATATGGTTTTCTAGCTTAAAATTATTAATTTTAGTAAAGGATATGTAACAAACGAAGCTGTATGAAAAAGTTCTATCGTATTCTGTTGTTCGGGCTAATGCTACCGTTGCTTACAGCATGTCCTGCCCCCGATGATTTCTGGGGTTATACAGCTTACCAGCCCATCTTAATGAGTCGAAGCCAGTTAGAAACCTCGATTCTTAGAAAAGAGCCCCAACCAATTGTTAACCCAGGAAAGCTGTACCGTTTTCAGCACTACATTTTAATAAACGAGAAGTACAAAGGTGTACATGTTATCGACAATCAGGATCCAAAGTCGCCGCAGAATATAGCCTTCATACAGGTGCCTGGCAACATAGATTTTGCCGTAAAACAAAACGTACTGTATGTAGATAATGCAGTGGACTTGGTGGCTATAGACATAAGCAATCCGCAAGACATACAAGTTGCTAAACGCATACGCTTTGCCCTGCCGCCGCTTTCGCCTCCTGATAACCTCTCGGGGGACGTTGATATGGGAAATGTACCTGCTGATGCAGTTGTAGTAGGTTGGGAATTAAAGCAAAACAAAGAATAATGAGGAACTTACTACATATTACAATAGCTGCTTTTGTTGGAATATGCTTGTTTGTGTCTTGTACCGACAGTGATAGCAGTATGCCTGCCCCAGGTGGTTCGGAAGTAGGTACAGGTGGCTCCATGGCACGTTTTACCATAAGCGGTGACTATCTGTATACTGTTGATAACTCTTCTTTAAATCTTTTTGACATAAGCAGCCCCATAAACCCGCAAGCGAAAGGCGAGGTGCATTTGCCTTTTGGGGTTGAAACCATCTTTCCTTTCCAGGACAAGCTATTTATAGGTACGCAAACGGGTATGCATATTATGAGCATACAAAATCCTGCCGCACCAAAACACATCTCTACCTACGAACATGTGGTAAGCTGCGACCCTGTTGTGACGGATGGGGAGTATGCTTACATCACACTCCGAAGCGGAACTACATGTCGGCAGGCTGTAAATCAGCTACAGATTGTAAGCCTGGAAGATATAACCCAGCCTAAATTGCTAACGCAGTATGATATGGTGCAGCCAAAAGGCTTGGGCATCGACAACAATAAGAACTTGTTTGTGTGCGACGACGGCCTAAAGATGTACGATGCTACGGATGTGATGTCGTTGCAACTAAAGCAGCATTTCAAGATTGATGCGTACGATGTAATTCCGTACAACAACCACTTGCTGGTGGTTGGCAGCGACGGCTTTTACCAGTACCAATACACAAACGAATCGCTGGAACTGCTGAGCAAAATAGCAGTGGAACCAGGTTTATAATGTTCAACTATAATCTGGTCATGTTGCAGAAGTTTTTTTGCCTCGCGCTTGTGTGTGCTTTTTCTGCCCTTTCATTTTTTGCCTCCGCTCAGTCTGACACTGCTCGTGTTAGAAACTACAGCCTAAAGTTTAGTCCGCAGCACCTGATCTTAAATGGTGTGCACCTGGACCTGGAGAAAAGATTGGAACCGCACGGGTATCATAGCCTAATACTTTCGCCGCGCTTCTACTATGGGAATACTCAAAACATTGACGGCCTTTCGAGGCGCTCTAATGAGGAAAAAGACTGGGGAGAAGTGTCTGGGTACGGGGCAGCGGTGCAGTATCGGGTTTACCTTACCAGGCCTGCAAAACCTACTGGTGAACAATTTTACACCTCCTTCGGCATTAACTGCCATCATTTTAAAATAGATTTTGTGAGGCAAGGATGGGTAGAGGAAACAGCTGATGATGGTTTGCTTTATTACAGGTACAAAGACAGGTCTTTCACTGAAAAGGTTGACAGGTGGGGCGGTGTGATTTTGTTAGGTGCACAAGACCCTGTTATCTCCGATAGGGTGGTATTGGATGCATATGTTGGTTTGGGGTATAAAAGCAGCAGCATTGAAACTGACTACACCGAACCACGCTATAACTATAACCTGCTGGACTTTGGCTTTACAGGCGCACACCTACTTCTCGGTATGAAACTGGGAATTGCTTTTTAGTTTATCCCATATTATAAACGTTGCGGCTAAGCTATGTTTATAATATGTTTGCTGGCATCTAACTTAGGGAGTTCCTATCTTATTAATTTTCTTTGCTAGCTTCAATCGTTTTTATCTGCTATCTCGTTTGGCTCTATTTGCCTGCCACTATTATTGGCATAGGCTTTTGTTACTTCTGCTCCCAGCATTAGGATGATAGAAGAATAAAATACCCACAACAACACAATTACCAAAGAGCCAGCAGCCTCATAAATGCCCACTACTTTTATACTTCCTAAAATGTAGTTGATAATCTGCTTTCCGATCATGAAAAGGATTGAGGTGATAATTCCTCCAGCCAGTGCGTCTTTCCAGGCAACTTTTGCATCTGGTAAAACCTTAAGTATGGCAGTAAAGAAAGTCAAGACAACAGCCAGGTAGAAAACTGTGTTCACTGTTCTGATGGCAGGGGTAAGATACTCCTCGAACAGGCTTTGAAGTTCTTCGCTGTAAAGAGCTATTACTGTATCTAAAACAAGGCTTAGCAACAGCAAAAAGCCTAAACCAACAACTATAGCTAGTGTGGCAATTCTGTATTTCAGCAGTTTTAAATAATTAACCTTCGGCTTTACCTTTACCTGCCACACAGAGTTGAGGGCTTTCTGAATGATAAAGAAGATGATTGTGGCACTTTTAACAACAACAGCAACAGCTATTAAAATGCCCCAGAAGCCAGCAGGAACCTCGGTTGCGTTTTCTAAAACGGTGTCAATCTGGTTTGCTGCTTCGGTGCTTATTAAGCTTTCTACCTGCCCCACAATTTGATTTCGCACACTTTCTTCAGAGAAAAAAGAAGAACCTACCAACGTAAGTATAATTAGTATGGCTGGAAGCGAAAAAATAGTAAAAAAAGCGATGGCAGCACTGTAAATGATGGGTTCTCCACGCTGAAAATTCTTTTTAGCGTCCTTTAAGATGTCCCAGGTTTGTTTAAAAAAGTTCTTTATCCACAACATGCACTCTTGTTTTGTCTTTTGTAGGTTGTTGAAATAACGCTCAAAGAGCAGATAAGTTAAGCTATGCAGGATGGTAGCGTTTTTTTAAACCAAAGTGACAGGCAAAGCCTATGCATGTTTTAGTGAAGACGCTTTGTTATGTTGCTAATGCATGAACGAAGCAAAAACGGGAACGTAAACAAAATTGTACCATTTCTTTTTACAATTTAACTATTAAGCTATGAAAAAACATTTATTGTATCTGTTGGCCATACTTCTGGTCAGCACTTCCTGTAAGGAGACGCTCTGTGAAAACGACATTTATCCTTTCTGTGAACAGGAAGAGGAGCCTGTAACCCTAGGTACTATAACTGAAAAGGGAAAATCTCCCTCTGGGATTCACGCTGTAGTTTTTTCTTTGCAAGGCAAAGGCTACATGGCCACAGGAAGTTTAAGGTTTCCGCCTAGCGATGGAGGTGCAAACCAGCTAATCGCTTATAACGCATCTGAAGATAAATGGACAAGGATGGCAAGTATGCCTGACAGGGGTAGATTGCGCGCCGTTGGTTTTGCAACAGATACGAAAGGTTATGTAGGTGGCGGGAACACAATAACAGGGCATGATGGAAATACCTTTGTGGTTGGAGATTTAAAAGATTTCTGGGAATATGATCCTAAACAAGATAACTGGACCCAGAAAGCGGATTTGCCAGGAGGGGAAGGAAATTACGATGTGGGGTTCAGTATATTAAATAAAGGTTATGTGGCAAAGGATAACAAGTTATGGGAGTACCATCCTGGCTCTGACACATGGGTATTGAAAGGAGACTTCCCCTTCAATGCTAGAGTTGAGATGTTCATTATAGGTCCGCTTGCCTATGCAGTGGAAGAAGGCAAACTTTGGGAGTATAATCCACATGTAAATAAATGGAGGGCTCGGGCTGACTTTCCTGGAGGTGGTGCTTCTACTGCCTTTTCTACGACCACAAAAGGATATGTAATAAACGGATATGCTATATGGGAGTATAACCCCTACAGCAACAAATGGTATGAAAAAGTGGGAACACCTATCATCGGAAAGGATTCTAATATACCGCCTCAAGGACAGCCAAATGATATATACCCAGACTACGCTTTTGAAGTAGATGGTAAAGGATATTTTGGCCTTTACTACCGTGGAGGGTTTGCGGAACACTTCTATGAATATGATCCTAATAATTAGCCTTACCACAGGATTATAACAGCTAAAGAAGCTTTGAAGTACTTCAGTTGCTGTACAATTGTTGTTTAGCGTGCAGTAAAGTTAAGCTATGGCGCTTACAACAGTAGAAGCTATGCAAAGCCAAACGCATATAGTAAGTCTTTGCAGATATAAAAAAGAAAAGCTTATTTGGAAAGCTATACGCTTGCAAGCATCTTGGCCTTTACCTTAACAGGCTTGCCATCCAAAGCTTTAAATGTTTCATTTAAAATTCGAATCGAGAAGCAGCTTGTTTTTCGGTTCGAATTTTTGTTTTGTACCTTATTTATGGCAACTCCACGCTCATTGCTTAGGTTCGTTGCCCAGTCCTTTACTTGAACTTCATCCTGAACAGAAAGATCTAAGCCTTTGATGGAAGCATATTCCTTAACAGTATAGTAATAAGACATAGCTGTATATAGATAAAGGTTTATGTTGCGACTCCTTACGTAGGATTGTAAAAAAGGGTTTATGTTTTTTTTGCGTGTAGGTTAACTATGAACGCGTTAACTGTGTTAAGGCTAGCTAAAACGTTATATTTCCTCTCGATAGCCTATTCTTCTTAGGCTCATAACAAATGTGTTTTCATAGTGGCGCCATAAATAAGTTGTTGCTGTTGTGTTAAGATACCCTTCGCCAATTCCCTCATAAATAATACTTCATTCATCTTCAGAAAACATTTAGGTAAAGCTAAGGCGCTTCCTTTGTGACGAAGCAAAGTTCTTGTATTGCAGTGGGAATATTTCATGTCTTCACACAGAGTTTTCTTATGGTTAATCAACTAAATATCTGTATAGGATGAGTTCAAAACTACCAATCAAAAGCAAAAGAGGATATCGTAGCAGATGCTCTTTATTACTGATGGCCATGCTTGGTCTGACATCGCTAGAAGGCATTACAGGTGGACAGGAGGCATTCGCTAGCAACCTGAAAAGTCTGCGGATGGCCGATAGCTCTAAACAGGATGGGCCAGTAACGGGGCAGGTAAAAGATGCATCAGGTCAGCCGTTACCTGGCGTGTCTGTAAGCCTGAAAGGTACAGCTACTGGAGCTGTAACCGATGCTGAAGGCCGTTTCACCATCAACACCACAGGTGTTTCGCAGCCCGTGCTGGTTTTCTCCTACCTAGGCTTCACAACGCAAGAAGTAAGCATCGGGGGCAAAAGTACTTTGGAGGTATCTTTAAAAGAAGATACGAAGAGCCTGAATGAAGTGGTAGTGGTAGGTTACGGTACCCAGAAAAAAGTAAACTTAACAGGGGCTGTAGATCAGGTAACGTCTGAAGTGCTGGATAACCGCCCGCTACCTAACCTATCGCAGGGGCTGCAGGGGGTAATACCAAACCTAAACCTGGTGCCAACCGACGGCAAACCTATACAGTCGCCGAGCTACAACGTGAGAGGTACCACATCTATAGGCCAGGGTGGTAGCGCTTTGGTGCTTATTGACGGTGTACAAGGTGATCCTAGCTTATTAAACCCGAACGATATTGCCAGTATCTCTGTGCTGAAAGATGCTGCTTCTGCCGCTATTTATGGAGCAAGAGGAGCGTTTGGAGTGGTGCTCATCACAACTAAAAATCCTACTAAAGACCGAACAAGTGTTACCTATTCGGCTAACCATTCTATCAAAAGCCCGACAGCTGTTCCAGATTATGTAACTGACGGATATACATTCTCCAAGTACTTTAATGAAGCCTGGAGTGCCTGGAACAATTATTCGCAAACGCCACAGAATGCAAACAAAACCGTAAGGTTTTCGCCTGAATATTTAGAGGAACTGGAAAGGAGAGCCAATGACCCAAGCCTGCCGAAGGTAGAGGTAGGACCGAACGGGGAGTACGTTTACTATGATAACACTGACTGGTTTAAGCATTTGTACAAAGACCGCAACAGTGCCACGGAACATAATATCTCGGTTTCAGGTAGCAACGGAAAAGCCAGCTTTTATGCCACTGGCAGGTATTACGGTCAGGAAGGCTTGTTTAGGTATAATTCCGATGATTATAAGATGTATAACTTCCGAGCGAAAGGTTCTGTAGAGCTTTTCCCGTGGTTACGCATTGATAACAATACCAACTACTCTAAAATGACTTACCATAACCCACTGAATGTGGGTGAAGGCGGTGGCATCTGGCGTAACATAGCAGACGAGGGGCATACCATGGCACCGATGTTTAATCCTGACGGCACACTTACTTATTCTGCTGCTTATACAGTAGGTGATTTTTGGTACGGCAAGAACGGTATCGATATGAATGAGCGTGAGATCAGGAACACGACTGGTTTTACGGCAAAGTTACTTCAAGACAAGTTCAGAGTAAACGGCGACTTCACGTTCCGGAACATCGATAATGATGAGACACAGATACGCGTACCAGTGCCTTACAGCAGAAAGCCAGGGGTAATTGAATATGTAGGTACCAACACCAACGATATACAGGAGAGGTTCCGTGAGACGCAGTACATTGCAACAAATGTGTACAGTGAGTACGAGCCAAACCTAAGCGATGTGCATTACTTCAAAGTCATGGCTGGTTACAACTATGAGCAATCGACGCATCGGGCGCTACGAACGCAGCGTAACGGGCTTATTTTTGAGGGAGCCAAAGATATTAACCTGGCGTTGGGCCAATCTATCGGCACAAACGGCGGTTGGGAAAGATGGAACATTATGGGTGGCTTTTACAGGCTGAACTATGCTTTCAAAGACCGCTACCTTTTTGAAGCGAACGGTCGATACGACGGTTCTTCTAAATTTCCTGAAAACGAACGTTTTGCTTTCTTCCCTTCTTTTTCTGCAGGTTGGAGGCTTAGCAACGAACCATTCTGGAAAGTATCTCCCGATTTAATCTCAGAACTTAAGTTCAGGGCTTCCTATGGCTCTTTGGGTAACGGAAACATCGGTTCTTATGCCTTTCAGGAGCAGTTTAGTATTTCGCAGTCGGGTAGGGTGCTAAACGGCATCAGACCGCAGCGCACAAGCCAGCCTGGTGTTATTCCTGATGGTCTTACCTGGGAAACCTCTACTACACAAAACATTGGCCTGGACTTAGGCATGTTCTCAAATCGCCTCACATTTAACGGCGATGCCTACATCCGTAAAACCACCGATATGTTTACAGTAGGCATGAGCTTGCCAGCTGTGTTCGGTACTGCTGTGCCTAAGGGTAACTATGCCGATTTAGAAACGAAAGGATGGGAGCTATCTATGAACTGGCGCGATATGTTTACGGTAGGTGCTAAGCCATTTAACTATGGCTTAAGGTTAACCTTAGCAGACTATAAAGCTAAAATAACAAAGTATAACAACCCTGATAAGAAACTGAGCGACTACTACGAAGGGCAGACGGTAGGTGAAATATGGGGCTACGAAACTGCAGGCTTCTTCTCTTCGCAGGAGGAAATCGAGAATTCTCCATCTCAATCTTTGATTAGAGCCTCTACCAGTGGCCAACTGCTGCCAGGCGATATCAGGTTTGCAGACCTGAATGGTGACAATGTGATCAACAACGGCGACAACACGGTTGCTAACCCAGGAGACAGAAGAGTTATCGGTAACTCGACGCCGCGCTATACCTATGGCGTGAAACTGGATCTGGACTGGAATAACTTCTTCTTCTCTACCTTTATGCAAGGAGTTGGCAAGCAGGACTGGTACCCTGGTGGAGAGGCCAGTACATTCTGGGGCCAGTACAACAGACCTTACAACAAGTTGCCAAAGTGGCATTTAGATAACATGTGGTCAGAAGATAATCCAGATGCTTACTTGCCAAGGTTAAGAGGTTATGTAGCCCAGAACGGTTCTGGAGAACTAAGGCAAGAGCAGACAAAATACCTGCAGAACGTGGCGTACATCCGCATGAAGAACATCCAAATCGGTTATATACTCCCTCAGTCGCTGATTGGCAGAATAGGTATGAGCAACGCGCGTGTCTTCCTGTCAGGAGAGAATCTTTGGACATGGTCGCCGCTTTACAAAATAACCCGTGATCTGGATGTGGAAAGTATAAACGGCTCTGATAGAGTGCTTACCAATGGAGGCAGCGGTAATGGCTACAATTATCCTACCCTCAAAAGTGTAACCATGGGCTTATCCATTGGCTTCTAAATCACAACCATCCTAAAAAGAAGATTGATTTAAATTAAGATATCATGAAGAAACAGTTATTATGGCTTATCTTTTTTTGCGCTGTGTTCTCCAGCTGCGAAAAACTGGACCAGGCCCCTATGGCTACAGCTACTAAAGAAGCTGTATTCAGCAGCGAAAAAGGTCTTGAACTTTACGCCAATTCATTTTACGATGTGCTACCTAGTGCCAACGACGTGCACAGGGGAGATGCCATGTCGGACTACGCTGCCAGAACCCAAGTACCTGATTTCCTGAGAGCAGGTGCTTTTGGTCCACGCCAGAGCTCTGGCTGGAATTGGGATCAGCTCCGCAACATCAACTACTTTATCGCTAATTGCAACGACCCAAGCATCGCTCCTAGTGTAAGAGCGCACTACATCGGCATAGCAAGGTTTTTCAGAGCCTGGTTTTATTTTGATAAAGTAAAACGCTTTGGAAATGTGCCTTGGATAAACAAACCTATGGGAGTAGATGATCCTGCTTTGTTTAACGAGCGTGACGCTCGTACCATGGTGATGGATTCTGTTTTGGCAGATTTAAATTACGCCTGCGCCAACATCAACACCACCAACGATAATACCCGCAGCCTGATTACGAAGTATGTGGCTTATGCTTTCAAATCAAGGGTTTGCTTGTACGAGGGCACGTACCGCAAGTACCACGATGTGATGGCCAATACGGCTGATAAATGGCTGACGGAAGCTGTTTCGGCTTCGGGAATGGTGATGGAGAACGGCGGTTTTAACTTAAATACAGCAGGAGGTAGTGAAAACGCTTACCGCCAGTTGTTCATCAACCCAACCCCTGTCACTTCGGAGATTATACTTTCAGCAGTGGTAGACCCTAACCTGAACGTGTTTAACGATGCCAACTGGTGGTGGACAAGTGCAACCTATGGTGCAAGGGTTAGTCTGATCAGAACTTTTGTAAACACTTACCTGAAACTGGATGGCACTCCTTTTACCAGCACACCAGGTTACGAAACGATGGTATTTGCCGATGAGGTGAAAGGCCGCGATAAAAGATTGCAGCAAACTATCCGCACAGGCAACTATAAAAGAATAAACGGTGGTGCCGCAGAACCTGCTCCTCCTATTTTCTCTTATACCTACACAGGTTATCAACCAATAAAATGGACACTAGACGACATGTTCTATGATGGAGGTAGCAGGAACATTAACTCTATCTCTATTATACGCTACGCAGAAGTGCTGCTAAACCACGCAGAAGCAAAAGCTGAACTAGGAACTATGACCGATGCAGATTGGGCGACTACGATAGGCGCTTTACGAAAACGTGCTGGTATCTCGGGTGGCACAGAGGCTAAACCAACTACGGTTGATTCATACTTGCAGGCTAATTATTTTCCGTCTATCTCTGACCCTGTACTACTGGAAGTGCGCCGCGAGAGGGGTATAGAACTGGCTTTGGAAGGGCTTCGGTTTGATGATTTGGTAAGGTGGAGGAGAGGCGAACTGATGGAGATGGAGTGGAACGGCTTTTATGTACCTGCCCTTAACCAACCAATAGACTTGAATGAAGATGGAGTGCTGGATGTTAGCTTCTACAAAACCATGCCTGCTAACCCCGTGGCTGGTGTTACTTACATCAATGTTTCTGAAACTATAAGCGGAGGTGTAAACCCACAGCAGTTGTCAGAAGGTAGCCACGGAAAGCTAACCTGGCTGAACAATATACCTAGAAATTGGGAAGATAAACATTATCTTTATCCTATACCTGAAACAGATAGATTAATGAATCCTAAGCTGGGGCAAAACCCTGGATGGTAACATAAGTAAATAACCTGTATTATGAAACTAAAGTATCTATTACTTTCACTCTTAGTAGTTTGTAGCATTGTAAGTATGGCGCAGGCGCAAAAGCTTTTGGTTGGCAGTTACAACGTTCGGTACGATAACCCTAACGACACAGGCAATTTGTGGAAAGACAGAGCACCTGTTGTGGCATCGTTGCTGCGCTTCCACGATTTTGATGTGTTTGGAACGCAGGAAGCGCTAAAAAACCAGTTAGATGACATCAACAACGCGCTACCTGAATACGCACGTTATGGCAAAGGCCGTGACGACGGAAAAGAGAAAGGCGAGCACTCCGCTATATTCTATAAGAAGGATAAGTTCAAACTACTCGATAAAGGTGATTTCTGGCTTTCAGAAACACCAGACAAGCCTTCGTTAGGTTGGGATGCTACCTGCTGCAACCGTATCGCCTCCTGGGTGTATTTGCAGGATATGAGTAGCAATAAGAAGTTTTACTTTTTTAATGTACACTACGACCACCAGGGTGTGCAGGCCCGTAAAGAAAGCAGCAAATTGCTGCTGAGCAAGATTAAGGATATTGCTGGTAAAGAACCTGTCATCTTAACAGGCGATTTTAACGGAGACCACAACAGCGAATGGTATCAGACGGTTGCCAACTCTGGCGTGTTGAAAGACACCTATAGAGAAGTAAAAATGCCTTACGCCAGCAACGCCTCTTTTAATGGCTTTGGTAGAAAGACGGATGGGAATGAAGTTATAGACCACATCTTTACCACCGGTAATTTCAAGGTTAACAAGTGGGGCATCTTAACCGATACGTACCACGGCAAATACCCGTCAGATCATTTCCCGATTTTGGTGGAACTGAATTACGCTAGTAAATAACTAAATAAGGACCTATCTATAAAAGAGGGGCTGCCGTGGCAGCCCCTCTTTTATTATGCTGTTTTGTAACGTTTTCTGTTTACACATAGTCTGTTTTTTGATTCGTTGATTATAAAAGAAGGTCTCTTGTTAGTAATGTTAATTGTAATATTTAAACAAAATATATTTTAAAGGTGGTAGTGATGCTAAATTGCAAGGTTCCATGTTTTGGGTTGGTACTAATTTAAGTAAATTGTTTTCATTTATTTAGGCTTTTCTATTGCTGATTTACCTAAGATGTGTTTATTTTATGGACTTTATGTGCCACGACTCTGATTTATAAGCTTTCGTGTGTTATTATAAATTTTCTAATAAGTTGAAACCTTTTTATAGCCATGTTTTATTTTGGTTAAAAACGGTGGTGGCTGAAAGCGGCCGTTGAACGATGATGTGTTTTTTTGAGGAGCAGGGAACATCCCTGAAATAGATGGTACAGGACCGAAGTATTGGGTTTTACGAGAACATGATAAACTGTTCTCTGGACATGATTTGCACCATCGATTGTAGCGGCTATTTTACTTATGTAAGTGCCGCTAGCAAACGCATTCTAGGTTACGATAGCGTAGAAATGATTGGCCGTAACTTCTTAGACTTTGTTGTGCCAGAAGACAGAGTCCGCACTCGAGAAATGGCTCATAAAATTCTTTCAGGTCTAGAAACTACCATCTTCGAGAATAGCTACATACATAAGTTAGGTCATGTAGTTCCTGTTTTGTGGTCTTCGGCTTGGTCTGAAGAAGATGGCGTTGTGTTCTGTACAGGGCGTGATGTAACAGAACAAAAAGCTTTATTGCAAGAGCGGGACGAAAGGGAGAATATTTTTCAAGCACTTATTGAGCATGGAGAAGATATGCTCGCACTTGTCGATCTAGAGGGCCATTACACTTACAGCGGAGGGGCTGCTTTACGGGCACTCGGGTATAAGCCAGAAGAACTTGTTGGTATTAACGCTTTGGATCATATTCACCCAGAGGATGTTCCTAGATTAACAGAGGCAGTGGCCTTAATATTAAATAGCGATGGCCATGTAAGTAAGCAGGAATACCGTTACAAGAACTCATTTGGTGAGTGGCGGTGGCTTGAAACTGTGCTTAGCAATCAGATGGGCAATCCTGCCATAAAATCTTTAGTAGCAAGCTCCCGAGATATAACGGAGCGTAAACACCATGCTCAGCAATTGCAGGAGAGTGAGCAGCGTTTTAGGTCTTTATTTGAAGATAATCCAGATGCGGTGTTTATTGAGAATAAAGAAGGGATAGTACTTGATGTGAATTGTGCTGCTGAATCTCTTGTGGGTTTGCCTAAAGCGGACATAGTAAATTGTCCGTTGGTTGCTTTTGTTCCAGCAGAAGTGGGAGCCGTTTGTCTGGAGCAATTACAGTTAGCTTTTGAAGGGCAAACTGTAAAGTTTGAGATGGAGTTGCGGCATGAGGTAGAAGGGGAGAAGGTGCTTGATATTACCAAAGTTCCTGTTAAGGTAAATGGTGCTGTTGTAGCGGTTTACTCTATCGTGAAGGATGTTACGGTGGTGGCCAAATATCATAAAGATGTAGAGGAGCATGCCCGAAAGCTGAATACTGTTTTAGAAAGCATAACGGATGCTTTTTGTACGATTGACAAAAACTGGAACTACACTTACGTTAACAGCGAATATGAAAAACTTACCCAAAGTAGCCGATACTATTACTTGGGGAAGAGTTATTTTGAAATGCATCCAGATTTCTTGAACAGTGTATTTTATAAGCAATACCTGTTTGCAATGGAGACTGGAAAGAGCCTTGATTTCGAGGCTTATTCACAGGAAGTAGATTTGTGGCTGTCTGTAAAAGTCTTTCCTTCAGAAGAAGGGCTATCTATTTACCTTAACGACATTACAGAAAAAGTAAAAACGCAGCAGGAACTAGAAAAGCTGTCGTTGGTGGCAAGTAAAATTACAAGTGGCGTAATGATTACCGATGCCGACGGCGTTACAGATTGGGTAAACGAGGGTTTTACCAACCTTACAGGCTATGGCTTTTCTGAAGTTGTTGGCAAATACCCAGGCTCCTTTTTGCATGGGCTTGAGACAGATTCTGAAACAGCGCAAAGAATTGTGGCAAAGCGAAAGCAAGGCAAGCCCTTTTCCGAAGAAATCCTTAACTATACAAGATCAGGAGATAAGTTGTGGCTGTTATTGGACTTTACTCCAGTGCTCGACGATGATGGTAAGGTTTCGAAGTTTGTCATTATCCAAACAGACATCACTGAAAAAGTTGAAGCGAAACAAGAGCTTCAAAAACTTTCGCTTGTTGCTAGCAACACAACCAATGGGGTGCTAATTACAGGTGCAGACAGAAGAATAGAGTGGGCGAACAAAGGGTTTACCAACTTAACAGGTTACAGCCTGGAGGAAGCGGTGGGCAAAAGAGCTTCTGAACTGTTGCACAACAGTAAAACAGATGCAACAGCTTTTGAACTAGTGAAAGATAAAATGATACAGGGAGAACCCGTGTCATTCGAAATCTTGAACTACACGAAAAATGGGGATGAAGTGTGGATGTCTGTTCAGGTAAACCCTATCCATGATGAAAGAGGAAAGCTGGTAAACTACGTTACCACGCAAACGGATATCACCGCTATAAAGAAGTCGGAGTTAAAATTGTCTCAGCTAACCCGAGACTTGTATAAGCAGAACAGAGATTTGCTGCAGTTTACCTATATCGTTTCCCACAACCTTCGGGCGCCTGTTGCAAATGCTTTAGGGCTTACAAACTTATTGACCAGGGTCGACAGGAATTCTGAAATCTTTGAGCAGTTTTTAGAAAAGCTTAAGTTTAGTGTAAGCAGGTTAGATACTATTCTAAAAGACTTGAACACGATCTTGACAATCAGAGACAGTAAAGACACTTTGTACCAGGAAAAAGTTGACCTGTGGGTTAAGTGCAATCAGGTGATGGAGAGCCTGCAGGAGTCGTTAAAGGCTTGCGGGGGAGAGGTGCAGATGGATATAAACGAAGGTACTTATGTGCAAGGCAACGAGGCCTTCTTGTACAGTGTTGTTTATAATCTGCTATCCAATGCTATTAAGTACAGGTCACCTGAGCGCCCTTTGCAAATATGTATTAAGAGCTATGGCAGCACTGGTTTGGGTACATTTATCTCTTTTTCTGATAATGGCTGCGGCTTCGATATTAGCAGAGTCGGGAAAGATGTTTTCAAATTGTATAAAAGGTTTCATGTGCACACCGAAGGCAAAGGTATTGGACTGTTTCTGACGAAGATGCACCTAGAAGCTATGGGAGGATACATTAGTGTAAACAGCCAGGTAAACGTGGGAACAAGGTTTCTGGTGCTTTTGAAATAGAACTTTTATGGTGTGTATTTGTTAGCCCATAAAGATACAAATTTTACATGTAAACAATGAGCAGCTGTTTTTGCAGAACCTGAAAATGCATGCAAAATGTTGACCATTACAAAATGGGATGCCTTAATCCTGGCGGTATAGCTACATGTCTTTAAACTTACAAAGTACCAAACCAACCAGAATGAGATTTACTCTTTCAGTCATTTTTTGCCTAATTGCGCTAGTGCTGTCACTAGAGCCTGCGCATGCTCAATTTGGCACAGAGAAGGCTGTAGAGCCTGACTCAAAAGCTCATAAGTCTGTAGATTCCTTGAATGAATTGGCATTTGAGGTAAAACGGCACGATGTAGAGCAAGCCCTCTCCCTTTTAAACGAAGCTTCCAGGTTAGCGGTAAGCAGTGGTTATAAAAAAGGTGAGGCAATAAACTATTTATACGAAGCGGGTATATACCAGCAGTTCGGTTACGACCGTAAAGCGCTTCCGCTGTTTTACAAGTCTTTGGATTTAAGTAAACAGATAAATGACACTTTTAACATAGCCAGGGCTAACCAGCAAATCGGGAATGCGCTTATAGAAGCAAATGATTTTACTGAAGCCGAAAAGGTTTTTAAAGAGGCTATGAAAAACTATGTCGTGCTGAAGAAGCGGGATGATATAGTAAACACAAAAAACAGTTTAGGTTTGATTAAGCTAGAGCAAGAAGAACTGCTCTCAGCTGAAAGATATTTTACGGAGGCCCTAAAAGAAAGCGAGCAGATAAACTATGGCTATGGCCTGAAAAAATCGAACTATAACTTAGGCTTACTTTATCTTCAGGCAGACGACCTAACAAGGTCTAAAGTTTATTTTACGGCTTCGCTGATGTACGATATCCAGAAGAATGATAAGTACGGGTTGTCGCTGACAAAGAACAAGCTATCGCTAATTGCAGCTCGAAAAGGCAACTACTCCGAGGCTATAGAACTGGCAGAGGCTTCTTTAAATGATGCTAAGGCTGTTTCGGCTAACCAACTTATAGTAGACGCCATAGAGAATGCGGCAAGTGTATATGCGTTGCAAGGTAACTATGTTAGGGTAGCAGAGCTACAGAAAAAGCTGATATCGCAGCAGCAACAGGTTATGGAGCAGGAACGAGATTCTGCCCTTGATTTTATTGACATGCTGAGGCAAAAGCAGGAGGAACAGCTGGTTTTTGAAAAACATGCTTTACAGGCCGAACAAAAGGCAAGGTTAACTTCTTTCATGCTACTGATTGTCGGTGCGGCTTTGCTGGTACTTTCTGGCCTGGCATACATGTGGTACCGCAACTACAGGAAGGCAGAACTGTACAGCAAAGAGCTTTCTTCCAAGAACGAACTAATAGCTCTGAATGCCTTAGAACTTCGAGAACTTAACGAAGCTGTATCGAAACAGAATATGAGCCTGGAAGAGACTAACGAGATGAAGGACAAGCTCTTCTCCATTATCTCTCATGATTTAAGAACGCCTTTCTCCTCTGTTAAAAGCATCTTGCAATTGGTGCATAATAGAAAGCTATCGGAGACAGACCTAATGCGTTATTTGGATCTGGTAAACAAGGAGATGGATGTAATGATGGATATGCTGAACAATCTTCTTGTTTGGTCTAAAGCCCAGCTGAAAGGTTCTTCTGTTGACTTAAAACCTCTAAACCTGCACCAGCTTACCGCCGAGACTGTAAAGTTTGCTGCGCGACAGGCCGAACAAAAAAGTATCAGTTTAGTTAACACAGTTCCCGAAAATGCTTTGGCTTATGCTGATAAAGAAAGGGTGAATTTCGTGCTGCGCAATCTGTTGCTAAATGCCATTAAATTCACTTACGAAAACGGTGAGGTTAAAATTAGTTTAGAAGAGGCTGGTGAAAATATATCCATCGCTGTAACTGATAATGGAAAAGGCATGTCGAAAGAGAATGTTGCAAAGCTGTTTACTAAGCAGCGTTTTACATCGGTAGGTACAGCAAAAGAAAAAGGTACAGGCTTAGGCCTTATGCTGAGCAAGGACTTGATAAACAGTATGCAAGGTGCCATTACTGTTGAAAGTGAAGAAGGAAAAGGCAGTACTTTTTACGTTACGCTTCCGAAGGCTTCATTAGATACCATGTACGAAGCAGATATGCTGGTGGAGGTGAACTGATGATGACTCAGCTGTTAGGAAATAGCCGCTAGTGCTGCGCCGAATTAAATCGATAAAGCGCTAGTGGTACCAGTTAGTATTTATTAGCTTCCATATCAGTATAACAGATAAGATTTTACATTTCTCCTACAGAGCATAAAGCTTTTGCCAGGTGCACCAATGACGATTTTTTGTTTGAGCGTTCAGCGAGTTCAAAATTGTCTTGATTCTTTTGCTTACTTTTCTCATCAAGGAGAAAAGTAAGGCCCCGCTGGCGAGGCGAAAAGCCAGCAGGGAGCAGTGTACTTCACCAGTTGCAGAGGGACTTGTAGGTTTGTAGAATATTTGGAGCAATGGAAGCTCCTTTATGATAAAGCATAACTGCTTTATCATAAAGCGAGGAGGGCCTGATGAAAGTTAATGTACTTTCATCAGGCCCTCCTCGCTTTACAAGTCTATAATGTTACAAACTTTACCACACCCATTGTGGGCACAAAATCTTCTGAGGGTTATTGAGCTTGAAGCCTATCATTACTTCATGGCTGTTAGCACGTGCTTTGCTCATTTCTGATGTAACAAAGTCATAAGAATAACTTACGTCTACCAGGTGGTTTAAATAAACACCTGCCATTACAGCAGCAGCATCTTTATGCCTATATGACACGCCACCCCAAACCTTTTGTGCATAAAGTGCTTTTACATTTAAATCTACGGCAGTTTGTTTATTTGCCGCAACTTTCATCATCACAGATGGTGTCAGGTCCAGGTTATACGATATAGGAAGCCGATATCCTCCTGTAACATAATAGTGCGGCTGCATCATTCCCCGCGGTCCGTCCTCTACGTTATACACATCGTTGCCGCTATGAACCAGCTGCGCTCCTGAAACCCCTACAAAGAAACTAGAGCTGTATAGCCATAACCCAACACCTAAGTCAAGTTTCATCATATTCAAGTCATCGGCATTCAGAAAGGGATCATCGGTTGTTTGCAGGACCATGTTCTTCCTGTTGATATGAAACTGTGTAAAACCACTGTAAATGCCGCTGGAAAGATTAAGGGTACGGGTTATCGGTAGGTGGTAAGCATAGTTCACGTTTAGCGCCGAAGTGTTTAGTAAACCCGCTCTGTCTACTTTTGCTACGGCTCCGAGCCCGTGGTGAGGAGCTACACGATAATTACTGCCCCCACCGCTTTTTACTTTATGGCCGTTCTTCTTAAAGTGCTTGATCGATCTGGTATTCCTGTCGGGTTTGTTAAGCGCAAGGTTTATGCTAGTATAAAATGTTACAGGAGCACCCTCCACGCCTACCCATTGGTTACGAAAAGCAGAGCGAACATCTGCGTAACTTTCTATGCCAGCCACGGCAGGGTTAATCAGAAAATTGTTCTGCATGTACTGGCTTAACTGCGGACGTTGTTGCCCGAGTGCTGTGATAGCCAGCGTACACAGTAAGGCTAAGGTAAATAATACTCTCATACGCTATTTGATTATGGTAATGCTTCCTGTAATAGGATCTTCTGTTTTGGTCAGTTTAATGACGTAGTAATAAGCGGCCATCGGTAACTGCTTGCCTTGGTGCGTGCCATCCCACGGTACTTTATACCCAACCGATTCAAAGACTTTCGCTCCCCAACGGGTAAAGACTTGCACATTACAGTCTGGGTAATGCTCTATGTTTTCAATGAACCATGTTTCGTTCAGGCCGTCACCGTTCAAGGTAAGTGCGTTCGTAACCAGTACGGCAGGCAGCACTGTTACTATCACTTCATCAGTTATAACACAACCTTCGGCAGTGGTAATGGTGACTTTATAAGTAGTTGTTTCAGTTGGTTTGGCTACAGGGTCAGCAATATTAAGCTCTGTTAGTCCATCGGCTGGTGCCCAAGCGTACGTTTGCCCTCCTCGTGCACGTAACTGTGCAGGCCGTCCCTTAATGATGGTAATGTCAGGGCCAGCATCGGCCTGAGGCTCTATTACAGTAACTGTTACTCTTGTTCTTTCACTGGCACAACCGTACTGGTTTACAGTTTGCACATAAAAGTCGGTTGTGGCAAGAAGTGGCTCTGTTGTATAAGACGGACCGCTCTGCAACGGAACGCCTCCAACTTCCTGATCAAACCACTCTAGCCTGTCGGTGGCTGCCAGGGCTGTGGCCGAAAGGGTAGCTGTTGTTCCAGGACAAATGCTGACGCTCCTTGCCTGCGGAGCAGCAGGTTGTGGCTGTACGGTAACAAGCACTGCATAGCTGATGCTTTCCTGGCATGGCAGTGATACAACTTTGCGTCGGAACCAGGTGGTGCGTTGCAGCACATCGGGTTCGTAAGTGGCCGTGTTATTCGTGCCTGGTGCTGGCGAGAAACCTGTAATGGCGCTGGTTGTGCTAAACTCCCAAAGGTAACTATAGGTGCCACTGCCACCTGTAGGTGCAGAACCGTGTAAAATGCCTGGCTTAGTGCCCGCACAGATTAGCTGTTGTGAACCTATTGTGTTATTAGCGACAGGTGCGTTCACTGCTATTTTCACAGAGGCGCTAACCGACTCAGCACACGGACCAGCTACCACTACGCGTCGGAACCAGGTATTGGCATTGAGCGGCCTCGGAGTATAGTTGGCCTCATTTGAAACACCAGGAGCAAGTGAATAGCTAACGTTGTCCCTGCTGATTTCCCAGCGGTAAGTGTAGTTGCCGTCACCACCTATAGGCGTGGTACCCTGTAAGGTAGCAGGCATGGTATCCATACACACCAACTGCTCCGAACTGATATTGTTGTTGGCGATTGGTTGAACTACGGTGATCTGTACGGTTGCCGATACGCTGGTACATCCTTCAGAGTAAATAATTCTTCTGAACCAGCTTGTTACAGGCACCTGCCCAGGAGCATAGTTTAACTGATCGTTTACACCAACAGCTGGGCTAAAGCCTCCATTCGGACCAGTGGTGCTGCTTTCCCACACATAGGTATAGGTTCCGTTGCCGCCTGTTGGTGTTGTGCCTCGGAGTGCAGCAGCCGTGGTGCCTTCGCAAATTGCTTGTGGCATAGAGATATTGTTGTTGGCGATAGGAGGCGTTACCGTTATCTTAACTGCGAAGCTATAACTAGCATCACAAGGCCCAGCCGATACTACCCGTCTGAACCAGGTGGTTTGCGTGATAGCGGTAGGTGCATAATTTATACCTGTGTTGGTGCCCTCGGCAGGAGCGAAACCTGTGTTTTCGCCTGTTGTGCTGCTTTCCCACAGGTAAGTATAGTTACCATCGCCTCCCTGCGGATCAGAACCAAACAATTCTGATGGAGTAGCCCCCACACATATTAGCTGATCCTGCGTTATCGTGTTAGCTGATATTTCCTCGTTGACGGTTACAATAATAGGATCGCTTATCTGAGAACAACCACCTGATGTTACCACACGTCTGAACCAGGTAGTCTGCGTTAAGGCTGATGGCTGGTAGCTTGCTAGTTTGTTATTGGCAGATGCTTCAGCGAATGTTGCTCCGTCTGTACTGCTTTCCCACACATAGGTATAAGTTCCGTTACCGCCTGTTGGAGTAGAACCTGTTAATGCGCTTGGTGTTGAACCCGTACAAATTGTTTGCGCACCACTAAGTACGTTATCTGCTACAACAGGGAAGACAGTGACTTTAATAGAATTGCTGGCTAAGGCTGTACAAGGGTCGGAGAGAACAGAGCGTCTAAACCAGGTAGTTTCTGTTAATGCTCCTGCTTGGTAGGTTTCTCCGTTGTTTACACCTGCAGCTGGGCTAAAGTCTGCGTTCGGACCAGTCGTGCTGCTTTCCCACAGGTATACATACACGCCGCTTCCGCCTACAGGAGTAGAACCTGAAAAAGCCAGAGGTGCTGAGCCTGAACAAACACTTTGCTCGCCGCTGATTGTGTTTTGGCTAATAGCAGCGTTTACAGTTATTTTTACTGGTGTACTGTATTGCACTGCGCAGGGTGCTGATGTTACGCGTCTTCTAAACCATGATGTTTGGTTAAGAGATGTTGTGGTATAATTTTGCTTGTCATTTTCACCAGGTGCTGGCACAAAGCCATCCTGATCGCTTAGCGTACTAACCTCCCAAATGTAAGTATAAGTGCCGCTGCCACCAGTTGGCACACTGCCCGTAAGGATGGCAATGCTTCCAAGGCATATCGTTTGCTCTCCTGTAAGTAGGTTATTGCCGATATTATCATTTACTGTGATTTCTACCGCGGTTGATGGATTAGAGCAAATGTTAGAAACCACCACACGTCTGAACCAAGTGGTTTGGGTAAGCGCTCCAGGAACATAGCCTGCTTTGTCGTTTTCACCTGGTGCAGGTGCAAATATGCCCGTCGCACCATTTGTGCTAACTTCCCAACGGTAAGTATAGCTGCCATCTCCACCTGCAGGTATGCTTCCGTTCAAAGCAACAGGAGTGGTGCCTGTGCAAATGGTTTGAGGAGCGCTGATGGTGTTGTTTGTGATAGAGCCGTTCACCACTATTTGTACAGGATCAGAAACGCTTTCGCAGCTTCCTGATATGACGCGGCGTCTGTACCAGGTTTCAACCACCAGAACACCTGGTTCATAATCCTTGGATGTGTTTACACCAGCTGCAGCCGTAAACGTTTGGTTATCGGTGCTCTGCTCCCAAAGAAAGGTGAAAGTGCCCGTTCCTCCCGCAGGGGTGGAGCCAATTAGGTCTTGTGGTTGCTCGCCTGTACAAATAGCCTGGTCATCGGTAATGGTATTGGCTGTAATAACAGGGTCAACTGTTACGGTAACAGGAACTCTTTGGCTTGGGCAGCCCTGGCTTCCTTGGGTCTGTACATAATAGGTAGTGGTAGCTTGTAAAACAGGTGTTTCATAGTTAGCGCCAACATGTACTGGTGTGGTGCTTGTGGCATCGCTGAACCACTCATAGGTGCCGTTAGGGTTTTCTACTTTAAGATCTATGATACTGCCTGCGCATATTGTTTTCCCCGCTACTGTTGGTGCGGCTGGTGTTGGTGTCACCGTTATCTTGACAGCGTCTGATATCGCGTCACAGCCTCCTGCATTTGCTTTTCTTCTAAACCAGGTTGTTTCGGTGAGTGCCTGCGGCGTATAATCGCTACCTGTAGCACCACTTATCTCCTGAAATCCTGAAGTTGCACTTGTAGTGCTGTATTCCCATACATAAGCTACAGTTTGTCCGCCAGCAGGTACATTTCCTACAAGCTTAGCGGGTACTGTGCCAGCGCATATAGTTTGGTTGTCTGTAATAGTGTTGGCAACGGCTGGTGCTATGGTTATGGTTTGTGTGGCTGGTGCAGAATCTCCACACTCATTTGTAGCTACCAGAGTTACTGTGTAAGTTCCTACATCAGGAAAATTGATGGCAGGGTATTGTGAGGAAGCTGTGGTGCCATCCACAAAAGTGGCGTTACCAGTTACGGTCCATATATAGGCAGAAATATTGCCATTATTTTGAGTGAAAGTAGGCGTGTGCTGCGGATTTGAACTGTCGAACTTTATAGTCAGCGGATTACAGTAGCCCTGGTTTTCAGGTAATGAAACAACAGCCTTATCTCTTATGGTTATTGTTTTGCTTACTATGTTTTTGTTGCAGTCGTTAGAGGCTTCTAGTGTAACTGTATAAGTGCCGATTTCTGTAAAATTGAACACAGGGTTAACGCTGGTCAGAGTACCGCTTGTAAGGGTGTAGCCTGTGGCAGGACTTACTGACCATAGATACTTGAGCTCATCGCCAGTAGAGGTATTGGTGGTCGAGACGCTTAAATCTTTACAACCATCTTCTGATGAAAGTGTAAAGGCTGCGGTTGGTGGCGTAACAACTCTAATGCTTTTGGTTTCAGTAACAGAGCCACAACCGTTGCTTGAGGAAAGTGTTACCTGGTATGTGCCTGGCATTGTAAAGGTTAGTTCAGGATCTTTAGAAGTGCCACTTGTGCTAGAGGTGAAGTTCCAGCCAGTTGCGGGAGAAACACTCCAGCTATAGTCAGATGAGTTGTTACAGGTTCCAGAGTTAGTAAAATAGCTACCGTTAACCGTTGTATTAGAGAGTATTGTAGCTTGGTTTGTGCAGATAACTTCTAAGGGCATGGTAAATCCTACTACAGGAGGTGATGCGATCTTTATGGAGCCAACTGTTATAGGGGTGGTACCACATGGGTTCTCAGCTGTTGCTACCAAAGTGAAAGCATTCGCGGATGTGTTGCCACATGATCCTTTTGTAAAGGTGTGGGTAAGGCTAGTTGGTATGTTTTCCTGTGTGAAAATGTAAGGAGCCGAGCCATCATCGAACTGGAAAACGTACCTGGTGGCAGGCGAATTATCCGCAACACCGCTTATAGGGAAAGTGTACGTTACTGGAGCACACCCAACTGTATTGCCTGGGCTACCTACAGACAAGCTTGGATTGCTACCGTTGTAGGCGTCGTACGTAGTAGTTGATGTGCATCCTGTACTGCTCGTAACTGTGTAAACAATCTTGAAGGCTCCTCTTTTCGTGAAGGTGTGAGAAGCGGTGGTGAATGATTTAGGAAAATTCTCTGTAGCAGATCCATCTCCCCAGTTTATAGAGTAGGTTTGATTTATGTTACCAGTAGTAGATTTGTTTTCTACATTAACGGTGTAGTTTACGTCTGTTGGGTTAGAGGCACATCTTACAAAAGGGGTATCATAAGCACCTGCATCTACATCTATGAGCGTAGCATCTGGACCCTCTTTTATTACAACCTCCTTCTCAACCATACGTTCGCATCCTGTGCTATTCGTAACAGTTAGCTTCACTTTAAACTTTTTGGTATTACCAATAAATCCCTTGTAAACATGTGTTGGCGAAGCAGCTGTACTAGCGTTTTTGTCTCCTGATTCTGGGTCGCCAAAATCCCACTTGTACGTAAGATTGTCTCCTGTAGAAGCGTTTGTGAATTTAATAGCATTACCTGCGCATTGTTCACCAGAAGGCAAGGTGAAGTCAGCGACAGGATAATCTGCTACGGTAACTTTAGTTTTTGCAGATAAGGTGGTTTCTGGTTTGCAGGTTGGGTGGTTATCGATTCTGACAGTATATTCGCCAGTTTCTGTAACTGTTATAAACTCACCTTTTTGTCCGCTTATTTCATTTCCGTCTTTGTACCAGGTGTAGGCATGTCCGTTCTGATTTACAGTAAGTTTAACGCTTTGGCCAGCACAGAAGGTTAAGGCGGATTGTGCACTTATGGTAGCTTTGCATTGCGTCTGGTTCTGTCCTTGAGAGGAAAAAGTAATTAGAACAAGTGAAGCAATAATAACCACTACTCTGAGTAATAATTGACTCATACTGGAAAACTTTAAGAATTTTATAAAGGTGAATTGTGATTTAATGATGCCTGAAAGGTACCGACGGAGTCATAAATAAAATATATGGTATTATATTAATAAAAACTTGATTAATGCGCATATTACAAGAAAGGTATGTGTATAGCTATCAGTGCTTTATAATAATTGTGAACACGTCTGTTGGATGGGTGAACAGCTGCTTTAATCAGGTGATGGTATTGAGGTGGGAATAACTATTAATTTAAGAAGAAGCAAAGTGTTTGGGGAAATGAATAGATGAGGAGGAGTTGCCAGAGGCGCAGTATTTTTGTGTTGAAGAGGAAAAAGTAAAGCTGCTTTCTTGACTTTAAGTAGTTGTAGAAGGGTGCTGGTATTAACGGTTGTTTTGTAACTGCAACACAAACAGGAAAGCCTTGCATATATGACAAGGTTTTCCTGTTTGTGTTTGATTTATAGATGATTATGCTCTAAGTATTGTCGGGCCCTTTTAAGTTTTAATGTTAAATGGTAGGAGTACCTCCCGTAACCTGTACAGTGGAGCCAGTCATATAACTCGAATCTGAAGAAGCAAGTAATACATAAATAGGAGCCAGTTCTGCTGGCTGACCTGCTCGCTTGAGCGGTACACTCTTTCCAAACGATTTAACTTGATCTGGAGGCATGGTAGATGGTATAAGCGGAGTCCAGATAGGACCTGGCGCAACACAGTTTACTCGAATGCCTTTTTCAGCTAACAGCTGCCCGAGGTTGGCTGTAAAATTCTGAATGGCGCCCTTTGTGGCTGCATATGCCAGTAGCATTGGAGCAGGCTTGTATGCATTTACAGAGGTGGTGTTCACAATTGTGCTTCCTGGCTTCATGTGTGGTTCGGCCGCTTTGCATAAGTAAAACATGGCATAGATGTTTGTGCGGAACGTACGATCCCATTCCTCGCTCGGTATTTCCTGCAGTGATTCTCGAGCCATTTGGAAAGCAGCGTTGTTTACCAGCACATCTATCTGTCCGAATTCTTCTACAGCTTTAGCTATAACTTTTTGGCAGTGCGCTTCATCGCTTATATCGCCAGGCACCAGCACCGCTTTTCGGCCAGCTTCTTCTACATATTTGGCTGTTTCTTTAGCGTCTTCGTCCTCGCTGAGGTAAGAAATCAACACATCTGCACCTTCCCGTGCAAAGGCAATGGCAACAGCCCTGCCGATGCCAGAATCTCCTCCTGTGATGATGGCTTTTTTCCCTTCCAGTTTTCCAGTACCCTTGTAGCTTTCTTCTCCATGATCGGCCTTCGGTTGTAGCTCTTCCTCTGTTCCTGGTACTTCCTGTTCTTGTTCAGGAAAAGGTGGCTTAGCGTGTTTTTCTTTAGGGTCTTGCATATTTTGTTTGTTTTCTTCTGTGTGATTGATGATTGTACAAGTTTTTTCTTAATCAGTTTAGACGGCTCAGCAGAAAAGCGGTTTAAGAAAGTAAGGTATACTTAGTAAAGACAGGTATTTTTTACGAGAAGCTGATTTATCTCAGAGAGTACTGTTTTAGAAGGGCTTTCTGCTGAATTGCTCTCGTCTTCCATTGCTTAACAGAGGTTACTTGCTTCGTTTTTTCATGCTATCTTTGTAAGTATGAATTCTGTTAAACTGCAGTCTTATTACCGCCTCTATGCTTTTTCTGATTACCAAAGTATGAAAGCAGCTTTACCTTACATGCGAAATGTGGTGCTGGCAAAAGCTTTTGTAGAAGTGCAGGAGCCAGAAATTAGAAGTTATGTGTGGCGCATGCGTGGGCTGGGGTACAGGAATTATCTGGAGCCGGTAAGCCATCAGAATACGCTTAGGTCGGCCATAAGATCACTTATTACAGCGCTGCAGTTGCTTTATAAAAGCAATGGTTATTCAGCAAAGTATATCGTAATAGAGCGGGGGTAGCAACAGTAAAACGTTATAGTTTCAGAATTTTTAGCGTTTGCCTGTTATTAGCCGACTTAAGCCTTAAAAAGTATAAGCCAGCGGCACAGTTTTTACCTAACTCTACGGGTACAGTGTTTTCTCCCTCATGCAGTTTAACCTTCTTCTCGAACACACTTTTACCGAGCGTATTCAAGATACTTACGTTAATATATTCAGCTGTTTTGGAAGTTGTTTTAAACGAGAAGCTACTCTCAAAAGGATTTGGATAAACAACAGTGGTTTGATCTTGAAACTCAAATTCAACTGCTTTTACAGCTGAGTAGGTTGTTTGGCCATCAAGATCGATTTGCTTAAGGCGATAGTAGTGTGTGCCGTTGTGGTAAGCTTCTTTGTTTAGGTAAGAGTAAGAAGTGGTTTGCATTGAATTTCCGCCAGCCAAAGACTCTACAAAAGTTAAGGGTTTAAAAGACTTTGCATCATTATAGTATACCTGCACCTCAAAACCTGCGTTATTTCTTTCTGAGGCTGTTTGCCACGTTAGCTGTACATGGTTTCCTTTCTGCACAGCATTGAAATGTGTAAGCTCTACTGGATATGTTTTGGTAGAGAACTCTAATACTGTGATGGATGCAGGAGCGGTTTTAACGGTATAAGTATTATCTGCTGCAGTTATGTTGCCGATAGAGTTGAAGATGGGAGCTGTATCATATATGCTAGTTCCTTTATACTCAGACACAACTGCTACACCATTACTGCTGAAGTTATCTAGACTAAGGCTAATTGTTTTGGATTCTGAGTTATGCTTGTTAAGCAGGAACACATTCAACTTATCATTAGACGATGTTTTAGTGGCATACGTCACAACATACGAACTGTCTGCCCCATCCGAGACTGCGCCAACGTTGTCTAACAAATATTTGCCCCAGATAGATAAGGCTAGTCCGTTTGCTTGTGAGCTGCCATCACTTGCGAGAGCGTTGTAAATAGGAACGTTGTTTTCGTCTTTATAATCAAAGAACCTCGTGTTCCAGAACAATGTGAAATCAACTTTATCATTTACAACATGTTCTCCTATGATGTCGAAAGCTATCAAGGCATGGGCCACATCATTTTCTATACTTTTCCAGCCTTTATCAGTAAAGACTGGGCCCCAATCCATTGAGTTTGTTTCTGTAACTAATATTCTGACTTTATCTTTTGCATACGAACTGTTGTTGATGGCCTTTGTAGCTTCGCTTATTTCAAAGGTAAAATCAGGTTTAGTTAACTTGTAACGGTTGTAGCCGTCGGCCCATTCATATACTGGAAAAGAGTTGATACCAACGTAATCTATTAGAGAAACAAGTTCCTCAGTTGTGGTTCACAATGTATGATGTTTGCATTTTTGTTTG
>NZ_JAJJWH010000065.1 GCF_020907245.1 Pontibacter harenae
CACCCCCTGCCCCGAAAGGAGCAGGGGGTGTTCGCGTTTTAGAACAGCAGGGTAATGCTACCTTTTACAAATTGCGCCAGTGCTTTGAACGGTTGGAGGTAAAAGAGCTAAAGTGGTTGAGGAGCGAGGAGGAGAATGTCCGCCTTAAGAAAAGTATTGCTGAACTCTCGCTTGTACATTATGTCTTGAGGTTCAAAAGTATACTTACCATACTCTTACAGGATAAGAATATGATATTAGAAGCGCAACACTTGAATACATAGAAACCATCAGTGATATTGTAGCAAATATTTCTCTGAAATGAAGCGGCTTCCATAATATAGATTTCAAAACGACTACATGTTTTTCCCAATCACTTTTGAATAGTAGTTAAAGATAAGTTCAAGAGCTTGCATGTTGGTTATCTACAGAACTGCGACAGTCAATTATATTTCAACTGAGTACGTTCGCCTGCTTCATATCAATGTGTTTGCCTTCAGCGCAATGTGGTTGTGAACCTCCTTTTTGAAATTTTCTGGCGTTTGGGATGTGTGCTGCTTGAAAAACCGACTAAAGTAAGGGTACTCCTTAAACTCAAGCAGGTATGCTATCTCTTTAAGCGTGTGGTCACTATGAATAATCTGCCTTTTTGCCTCTAGGATAACCCTGTCATGAATCAACTGCTGCCCCGTCTTTTTTAAATTTTCCTTTAGTATTTGATTTAAGCGCTTAGAGCTGATGCCTATTTTTTTGGCATAAAAGTCTGTGTTCCTGGTGTGCAGATAATTCTCCTCCAACAGCAGCATAAATTCATACACTCTTTTCTGATTTACATCCTGCGAAGTAAATTCATGCTCTTTGATTCTGATGATATTCAGGAGAAACGCTTTCAGCAAAGACTGAATAATTAGTAGGCTAAAGTTTTCTTTTTGATACTCGTCTTCCATCAGGTCATAGACCTTGCAGAGCTGATCAGACAACTCCTTGCTCACCTTCAGGAAAGAGTACTCTCCCTGGAAATTAAATATCTTAAATACATCAAGCGAAAACTCTTTAGCGTCCTCATCCAATAAGTCCCGCTTAAAGGACAACAACACCCCTTTTTTTCCTGCCTTGTTTAATTGATGGACGCGGTAGGGGGGGAGTAAGTAAATCCAGTGTCCTTTTTCTGGTTTATCTTCATCTTTTATGGCATGTAAGGGATATTCATTTTTTAGCCAAACCACTTCGAAGAACTCCTTTCTGCTAGGGTCATTCAAATAGCTTGGAGGGCAGTTGGCAAGGTTTCTTATATAGATAAGCGAGTTTTTGAGCTCAGCCGTTACTCTTTCTTCTGTCATTTATTTCTACTTATCAGTCTCCGTTTATTTATACCTTTTAGGTAAATACAGGCTTCAGAAGAATACCAATCAGGCACCTCATCTACGAAAAAAATGTATGATGATGCAAAAGTACGGTTTCAGACTGTAAATACAGGCTTCTGTATGAATTCTGATGAGTTACCTCTACTACAGTTTCTAAATTGTCCAACACATTGCGCTGATTGTATAACATTAGCCCTGCTAGCATGACCTACCTTTGCAACAGCTTAAAGGAAGAGACTAATAGCGAAAATTACATACATAATTAATCGCTGTAAGATGATTTCTATACTTAACACTACCACGAAATGGACGATACGATGCAGACAAACGGCAAGGACTTAGCAGCTTCTCTTCAAGCCAATGTGGCGCTTATACTAGAAGAAAACCGTAAGTTGGCTGATAAAATTCAATATAGCGAAGTAGCGAAGATCATCCCCCATATTCAAAGTGCCGAGCGAATTTTCTTAGTGGGTGCTGGACGATCAGGATTAGCCTTACACTCGGCTGCCATGCGCCTCATGCACCTGGGGTTATCTGTTTTTGTGGTTGGAGAAACTACAACGCCAGCCATTAGGGAGGGAGATTTACTTTTGGCAGCTTCTGGATCTGGTACCACAAGCTCTATTGTAAAAGCAGCAGAAAAAGCGGTTTCGGCTGGTGCCAAAGTGGTGGCACTGTCAACTACAGCAACTTCGCCCTTAGCAACACTGGCAGCGCATGTCGCAGTAGTTCCAGCTGCACAGAAGCAGGACCATGGCACTGCTGTATCAGAACAATACGCAGGCAGTTTGTTTGAGCAGGCCATCCTGCTTCTGACAGATGCTATTTTCCAAACCCTGTGGGGATTAGACAAAACACCTGCCGAAGAACTCTGGAAACGGCATGCAAACTTGGAATAAACATCTTAACAAAAAAATATTACTTAAACCGACTATAACCATGGCAAAATTACAAGTAGCAATAGACTTATTAACGACAGCTGAAGCATTGGCGCTTGCCGAAAAAGTAGCTCCGTACATTGATATCATTGAACTGGGAACTCCTTTGATCAAGAGCGAAGGCTTGGCAGTTATTACTGCGATGAAAAATGCTTTCCCTGACAAAATTGTTTTCGCAGATTTTAAAACAGCAGATGCTGGTGCTCTTGAAGCTGAAATGGCTTTCAAGGCTGGCGCAGATTTGGTTACAGTTTTGGCAACAACTGGTAATGCAACCATCGAAGGAGCTGTTAAAGCTGCCAAGCAATTTGGCAAAGGAGTGGTTGTTGACACCATTGGAGAGGCTGACCGTGTGAAGCGTGCTCAGGAAGTAACAGCACTTGGTGTTGAATTTGTTGAGCTGCACGCAGGTCTTGACGAACAGGCACAATCAGGTTATTCTATTCAAGTTCTGATTGATGAGGCAGCTCGTGTTGGCGTACCTGTATCTATTGCAGGAGGCGTAAATATAAACAACATTGCAGCTGTAAAGCAAGCGGGTGTTAAAGTTGCTGTTGCCGGTGCATCACTTTACAGCGCCGCTGATCCGGCAGCAGCTGCCAAAGCACTTCGCGAAGCGCTTGATGCAGCTTAACAACGAAGATTACTTGCAGAATATTCAATAACAAAAAAGGGCTGCTCCACCATTAGTGGAGCAGCCCTTTTTTGTAGAAGTATGACGTTATGGAGATTTTGTTCTTGTGGAGTGCATAGGCTCTCGTCCTATCGTTGATAGAGCGTTTGACGAGATTTCTCATCTTTCGCCTACTAGGGCAGGACCCAGGAGAAGAACTGAATCGCATTAGCTAGCTATTATCACTAACGCAGCTTCTGCAAATGAGCTGCGTTGTAATTTTTGGGAATGAAGATAACCTCGGCGCCTAACATTTTTTTTCATTAGACGCGTTACATGATATTATGAAAGTCTAAGTTTATGTAGAGCGATTTGAAGCTCCAGATAGTGTGCAAGGTGCATGAAAAAAGCCACTCAGCATTAACTGAGAGGCTTTCACCGGCTATGCCAGGTTGTCCGTGCCCGCAGGCGAACACATGGACTTTGGGGTTGAGGCAATGCACTAGTTTCAGGTGGGAAACGGGGCCATAACAGCGCAGACACGGCGTACTTCCCTGACCAGCAAGGCTGGCTGGTGCTACCCTGAATTATAGGAAAAGCAGCTGGCGTCTGTCCCTTAATTATCTGCATACAGGCGGCAGCGGGCGGTTCATTTTTCCAAGGGAATGGGAGCGGGAGCAGTTCTTCGCGACGCTTCCAAAAGGCCGCCTGGAAGGTACTAGGACAGCTGATTTGCTGGTGCTGAAAGGAAGAAATAAATGGACACCGAGCCTCTATTCTGAACTTTCTACTGCCAGGGCCTGGTTGCCTGGAATCGGTGACTATGCACACAACAAGTACGGCAGCGTGTCCTACTGGAGTGCAGTGTTTGACCTGAACTACAGGCCTTCTTACCGGCCGCTGCAGGGCCTCGTGTTTCGGCTATTGTACGTGGCAAAAGTATCACCGGGGGAGGATGTGCCTGTAAACAAGATGTTCTACAGCACGAACTACCAACAAGTAAACTTCGTGACGCAGGTTTCCTTCTAAAGCAGCGGGTCAGCAGCGTGTTCTTTCTCTGCCTGTGTGACAAAAGTCACAGACAGGTTCCGATTAAAGAGCCATCTTTGTTGGCTACGCCGGTTCTGGAGTAAGGGCTAAAAAATAGTCTCTGCCTGCTTTTTATCGTTAAAAGAAAAGAACTGCAATTTTCTGGCGCTTTTGCAAAGTGATAATCTGGCACACATGCCCACATTGGCTATTCTGGAAGGCTGAAAACATTCGAATCCATTAGGCTAGGGCTTTTAGCAGTCACTTTATAATGGGTTAAGAGAACTGGGGAGTAGTAAACAAAATATCTGACTAAGATTCATTTGCATGAGTATTGAACTTCCACTTATCACAGATCCTATTTTGCTTGAAGAGATAGAAAAGAACGGCAAAATCCATGAGTTTGAGCCTGGGCAGTATATCAAGATGGTACCCATCATCCTCGAGGGGTCCGTTAAAGTGATGCGGACCGATGAGGAAGGGCATGAGTTGTTGCTCTACTACATCGAGGGAGGGGACACCTGTGCTGTTTCCCTGACCTGTTGTAGTACGTCAAGCCCAAGCGATATCAAGGCAGTGGCGGAGGAAAGAACAAGAGTATTGGGAGTTCCTGTCCGGAAGCATGAGGAGTGGGCGAATAAGTTTCGCCAGTGGAAGGACTTTGTCGCGATGACCTACCAAAAGCGGTTTCAGGAGATGCTGAGGGCCATTGATGACGTTGCCTTCAGGAAAATGGACGAGCGCCTGCTCAAGTACCTGGTTACAAAATCAAAGCAGCTGAAGACATTCGTGCTTTCTATCACGCACCAGGAAATTGCAAGTGAACTGGGGACGTCCTGGGAAGTTATCTCCAGGCTGCTCAAGCAACTGGAAAAAAGAAAGCTGGTGGAGCTGTAAAGAAACAAAATCTATGTGCGGGATGATTTGGAAAGATTTCTGGATGAGCCGCTCTCCTAGCGGCTGTTCAGCGATTGATTCTGTTTATTGAACCTACTGTAAACCGAATCTTACCCCCTCTCACAATAATCAATCAAGTAAGTATTTTCCAAGTGAAACATGTAATGCATACATGGTGCTACAGCATGCACTATATAACTGGAAAAACACAGGACAGCAAGTGCATCTGAAGTGATTCTGCCTCACCTCATAACATTTTTTTCTGTGATAAATGTCACTGTAACCAGCAGGAAGGTATTGTACTTTTGTATTATCATTTTAGCTGCCTGATTAAATAAGATAGGTAATTAACTACTATAATAAAATGGAACAACTGATTGAATGGCTGAGTCAGCCGTGGCCGTGGAATGTAGCCGGCCCTTTGATTACACTAACCATGCTGCTGTTGCTGTTTGTCGGTAAAAGCTTTGGTGTGTCCGACACCTTACGAACAACCTGTGCCATCGGAGGCGCAAGTAGGGTAAGCGACTTTTTTGATTTTGACTGGAGAAAACAAACCTGGAACATTGTTTTTGTACTCGGTGCCGTGCTAGGGGGATTCATCGCTTCCACCTGGCTTCAACAGCCGGAGCCTATCCCGCTTGCTCAGGACACCGTTTTGAAACTACAGGAACTGGGAATCAACAATGCCGGGGAAGATTATTTGCCTGTGGAAATCTTTAGCTGGGAAAGCCTGCTCACCCTGCGCGGATTTGTGGTGCTGGTGCTTGGCGGGTTTTTGGTTGGTTTCGGAGCACGCTATGCAGGAGGTTGCACCTCGGGGCATGCCATCAGTGGCCTGAGCAATTTGCAGCTTCCTTCCCTGATTGCCGTTATCGGCTTTTTTATCGGAGGCTTGGTAATGACCTATTTTTTGCTTCCGGTTATCCTGACACTTTAATTTTAGAAGAAGATGAAATATTTAACTTACCTATCCATCGGCACTTTGTTTGGGATAATCATGACGAAATCCCAGGCCATTTCGTGGTACAGAATCTATGAGATGTTCCGTTTCGATTCTTTTCACATGTACGGTATTATCGGGTCTGCTGTAACACTGGGCGTGATCAGCGTGTACCTTATCAAGAAGTTTAAGCTAAGAACTTCAGCAGGCGATCCTATTGCCTTCACGCCAAAAAACAAGAGTATTCCGCGCTACCTCTACGGTGGTATCATCTTCGGGCTTGGCTGGGCCCTGACGGGAGCCTGTCCGGGGCCGATGTACACGTTAATCGGAGGAGGGTTCAGCGTTATACTAGTGGTGCTTTTCAGCGCCATCTTAGGCACCCTCGCCTATGGCATGTTACGGAAAAGGCTTCCCCACTAGGGAAGCCTTTTTTTTGTCCACTCACTTCAATTCTCCTGCTACACACATGTGGCAGTGGTGGGTAGCAGCAGAACGCATCAAACAGCCTCATCCATTTCTTTTGATAGAGGGCAATCAGCCTGAATCCTGCTTTTAAACGCAAGCTTGCCCGACTCTTCTGTGATAAGAGTCACTGTAAGGGGTGTTCCACTACTGTACTTTTGTACATATCAGGTACATAAAAATTACAAAGATGGAAATACTCGGATACTTCGCGGCACTGGTCATTGGTCTTTCACTTGGGCTGATCGGAGGTGGCGGCTCTATACTCACAGTGCCTGTGCTTGTTTACCTCATTGGCCTGAACCCTGTTATCTCAACGGCATACTCCTTGTTTATAGTCGGGCTTACCAGCCTGGTGGGCAGCTATAAATTCTACAGAAAGGGTCTGGTGAGTCTGAGAACGGCAGTTGTGTTCGGGCTTCCCTCCATTGTGGCGGTCTATACGACCCGCCGCTACATCGTGCCGGCCATTCCGGAAAATCTCTTCACTGTGGGTGAGTTGGTTATTACAAAAGGAGTGCTGCTGATGCTGCTCTTTGCAAGTCTGATGGTTTTTGCCTCTATCAGTATGATCAAAAAGAAAAAGGACAGCGGATTGATGGAAGAGAATGCCAACGATGTGACGAATGAGAACTCGGACACGCCACATCAGGAGCCAAAGTTCAACTACGGTGGTATTTTGGCAGAAGGCGCCGTAGTGGGCACGCTTACAGGTTTAGTGGGCGCCGGTGGAGGATTTCTTATCATACCGGCACTAGTACTTTTCAGTAAACTCGACATGAAGCTTGCTGTAGGCACCTCGCTGCTTATCATTGCCGTTAAATCGCAGTTCGGCTTTGTGGGCGATGTTTTCAACTACGAGATTGACTGGATTTTCCTGGCTATCTTCTCAGCTATTTCGATTGTTGGTATTTTCATAGGCTCTTTTCTGTCAACCAAAGTGCCTGCCGATAAGCTGAAGACTTCCTTCGGATGGTTTGTGCTCCTGATGGGGGTGTATATCCTGGTCAAGGAGCTTTTCTTCGCATAATCCTTAGCGTGACATATGTTACTGACCAGGTCTCAATATACTGTGACCTTTGTAGGGTAATCAAGTTTAAAAATGAACAAGCAAAAACTTTCAATCAAGAATATACCAGGCTGGGCAGTCATGCTCGTGCTTTTCGGTTTTCTCTACCTTACAGGCCTGCACACCGAGGCCATTGGGCAGTTGCAAAGGCTGTTACTGGCTACCGGCATAAAAAAGGCAGATGTTCCTGAACCTGTGTTAAGTCCTACCGATGCAGCAGGGCCCAGTCCAGGCGAAGCAGCAACAGTGGTTGGCGAAGGTTTCAAAATGGTTGGCCTGGACGGCAGCATCGTGCCCTTCGAGAGCCTGAAAGGCAAAGTCGTTTTTCTCAACATCTGGGCCACCTGGTGCCCGCCCTGCTTAGCAGAAATGCCCAACATCCAAAGCCTATACGAAAAAATGGGTTCGGACAAGGTAGCTTTCGTTATGCTCTCCGTGGATGAGGGGGGCATGGACAAAGTGAAGAAGTTTATCCAAAAGAAGAAATACACCTTCCCCGTGTATATGCCAGCCAGCCAGTTTCCGCAGGAGTTTTACAGCCCCTCTATTCCGACCACTTTCATTATCTCCCCTGAAGGAAAGATTGTGACCGAGCATGAAGGAATGGCGGAGTACGATACCGAAGAGGTGCGGGCCTTTTTGAAAAGCATGGTCAGAAACTAAGCTTCTGTCTAGTCCTGATATAGGTTTACAGCAATCGTCCCACAAAAGGGCCATTTTCCCGCTACAGGTTTTGAAGGTCAACCCAGGTGTTGCTCCTGCTTGCCCATGCTGACTGTTTTCGCGAAAGTGGAGGGTTAAATGAGAAGAGTTGGGTGGGGTGGTAACATTTGAGTAAACGCTGGCTGGGGTTGAAAAATAGTAACTGGGAAATTATGCTTTCAAAGTAGCGGAACTCGATAACTGATAAGCACTCCAATACCCCACCCAGCTTATATTTACTTTTGTGTGCGCCCAGTATGGCGCGAGTTATATTCTGGAATGAATCTACTCAGATTATCCAGAGGGTGCAAGTCACTTACTACCGCATCCTGCGCTGTTGCATGCTTTAGAAGCCTGTGTGTTGGATCCAGTAGCCTGACTGACCTGGCTATGGAAAGTTTAGGCTGGCTGTTGTGAAAACAATGAGATTTATAAAAGTTATAGAAACCCCGGCTGTCATTATGTGTTTGCCGAGTTTTTATTTTTAGAAGTAGTGCCTGCTCTCTAGCTAAATTCAGTAGCTTTGGACACCTTTGCATGTGCTCGAAAGGCATTTTGCTTATTTTTGGTCGCTTATGTCTCACCCTTTTCTAATTAACATGCACTCCCATAAGTTGTTAGCATTCATTGCACTTATTCTGTCAGGAACATTTTCTTATTGTTCACAGCCAAGCCAGGAACAGGCCACACCTTTTACAAGTGTTCAGCACATTAGCCACAGTCCTGTTAAGGGAGAAGGACCACAGGAAATTCAGGCCCAACCCCAACCAGATACCCTAAAGGGAAGCTTAAAGGCCGAAGCACATGGGCAAATCGGGAATGCCCATCTGATGCTTACGTATCACTCGCCCGCTGTACGCGGAAGGATGATCTGGGGAGGGCTGGTAGCCTATGACCAGGTGTGGGTGACAGGCGCTCACTCTGCCACCAGCCTGTCAACCGATAAAGACATCATGGTAGAAGGCGAATCATTGCCTACAGGAAAGTACGCTCTGTTCACCATCCCGGGAAAGGATGAATGGACAGTTATCATAAACAAGAACTGGGAGCAGCACCTAGCAGATGACTACGCAGCGTCAGATGACGTGCTGCGCATAAAAGTGATTCCGCAGGCGGCAGATCAGCACCAGGAACGCCTTCGCTACGAGATCCTTTCTGAGAAGGAGAACGAAGGCGCCATCGTCATCAGCTGGGAGAACCTGAAGGTAGCAGTTCCGGTTGCTGCAACTGATAAGTAAGTTTTATTACCGCTTTCCATAAGTAAATGAACCGTGCCGCCAGTGAATGAGATCGCTGGCGGCACGGCTAGTTAAGGGGCATGTTAACAGCACGCCTATTGTGGCACACTCGCAATGTTGCCGCGCTTATTCCTTGGTTACTTATCCATTCTGCTTAGGATGGCTTTCATTTCGGCAACCTCCTTCTTCTGGGACTCTATTGTTTCCAATGCCAGCTTTTGCACTTCTGGGTCCTTTAGGTTAGATGACTCACTAACCAGAATGGCTGAGGAATGGTGCGGGATCATGGACAGCATGAAATGCTTGCTCATTGTCCACAAAATCCTGGCTTCTGAACAGATGGAAGCACCCTCCATCGCTGCAATTAACCGTTGAGCCTCTTGTCTTTGATACAGGTGGACATAAACATTAACATCACAAGGGCCATGGGCCCGACTATGAGCAACGCCATGTAAAGCCAGTTCAGGTTCAGGCACACGTGATCAAATCGGTCTATATTCAGGGACATGACACCATACATGATCACAGATGACACACTGAGCATAAGCAGGAACTTCCTATAGTTCCCTTTTTCCATATGTATCTTGTTTGGCTTTAGACGTTCAACTGTCTTATGTTTGACAGGCTGATCAAGCTGTGAAAAATATCTCTATGGGACTAGGGTTTAGTCAAGCTGGGTTTCATCTGGGAACCATTACAGTAGGGAAGATACGCAGGTAAACCTGAGCGCTTACAGGCAGAGAGCCGTAGTAAGGGTGCAGTTCACTTGCCCCCCTGAACACACTCAACTGGGCTCCAAGGGAAGTATTCACTGTGCCGAACTCAAACAGTTGCCTGTTGGCTCCCACCGTCAGAGCGTTAACCCCAAAGAGTGCGTCATGGTCAAAAGCATCATCATCAAAGCCCAATTCGCCTGCTGACTTCTGAACAAACTCATAGCGGCCGTAAACAGCGAACCGATCGCTTTGCAGCGTAGACTCCAGCAGTACGGAATGCTCCTTGTGGTCCTGGTCTACAAAGTTGTAGCCCCAGTTAAGCGTGGTGGTTAGGAAGCGGTTATCGCCGGACAGCTCTTTCCCGTACAGCACCGAGGCCGTGGAACGGTACACGTCCTCGTCCGGCTCCCCAGACTCTGGGCTCCTTACGTAGGCGGTGGATGCCTGCAGGCTCCACCGCGTGGTGGGGTTGAAGGTAAACCTCACCGCCCGTGAGTCGAAACGGGGCTTATCAAAGTCATAGCGCTCCTCGTCCGGCTCACGGCCTGTAAAGGATGATCCTTCCAGCTTGAAGTTGCGGTACCTGAAACCGAGCGTGGCCACTCCAAAGGTAATGTGAGTGGCATCCTGCCAGTGGTGCCCCAGCGGGGAATCTGGATTGTTGAGTGCTGAAGGCCGGTGCATGAAGGCCACATTGCTTAGGGCCGGCTCACCGGGGTAGCCCAGGTACAGAAACACATCAGCTTCCTCAGAAAGCATGTGCGTGTACCCTATGGACAGTTCGCTGAACAGGTCGTGCGGGTGCTGCCGGTCGATGAGGGGGCTCCCCTGGTAGGTCTCGCCTGTCTGGAAAAGCAGGGGGTAGCCACGCCCGCCCACCGTGAGCGGGTCCAGGGAAACCATGGCACTGAATCGGAACAAGCCTCTTTCCCCTACAAACCGCTGGCCCATCAGCATCAGCCAGTTGGGCGCGTCAAACTGGCTGTCGCCGCGGCTGCCGCTTTCAAACACGTCCTGCCTGTTGTAGCGCAGAAACAGGTTATAGTGCAGCATGAACATCCAGCTGTTGCTGTGGTACATGTTGCCGTACATCGGCGACTCGTCTGGTAACCAGCCGGAGCCAGAGGCGTTGCGGGTCATGGGCAGGTTGCGGGAGAAGGCGTGCGACATGGGCATCTGCATATCCATGTCCCCGTGCTGCATGCCCAGCTGCGTTTGATGCTGGCTGCGTTGCTTTGTAGTGTCCTGCTTTTGCTGATGCTGTTCGTGCTGACCTAAGGCGGGCGTTATGCAAGCCAGGGACAAAACCAGAACACATAATGGTAAGGTGGTTTTCATAGTTGCGTCATATTTGTTGTTAATCTTGTTCCTTGATAGCTTTCGGTTACAATAACTTCAGCTATTTTATCTGCCTTCGCAGCAGCTGGGCATTGACGGCCACTATGACAGTGCTCAGGCTCATGAGCGCGGCCCCTATGGCCGGAGACACCATAATGCCTTGCTGATAAAGCACACCGGCTGCCAGTGGCAGGGCCACCACGTTGTATCCTGTCGCCCAGATCAGGTTCTGGATCATTTTCCGGTAAGTAGCCTTTCCGAACAGGATCAGGGAAGCGATGTCCTGCGGATTGCTGTTAACCAGGATGATGTCGGCTGTCTCGGCGGCCACATCCGTTCCGGAACCCACCGCAATCCCCACGTCTGCCTGCGCCAGGGCAGGGGCATCGTTCACGCCGTCACCCGTCATGGCCACAAACTCTCCCTGCGCCTGCAGTTCCTTTACCTTCTCCTGTTTCTGGTGGGGCAGCACATTGGCCAGGTAACCGTCCATGCCCAGTTTATCGCTCACGCTCTTGGCCACGCGCTCATTGTCGCCGGTCAGCAGCAGGTTCTTGATGCCGTTTTCCTTCAGCACCTTTATCGCCCCTGCAGACTCCGGGCGTATCTGGTCGCGCATGGAAATGTAGCCGGCCACCCGCTGGTCCACCATTATGTACACCACTGTTTCCACGCCTTCTTCTGCCTTGCTTTCCGGCACCCTTATACCGTACTCCTTGATGTAGTTTGGGCCGACCACTTTGATGTCCCTGCCTTCTACCGTGCCTTCCAACCCCTTGCCCGGCAGGTAATGGAAGGTCTCGGATGCGGGGATGGCAATGCCGTCTGCTTTAACTTTGCGTAATATACCCTGTGAGATATAGTGCTCCGAGTTCTGCTCCACGCCAGCCGCCAGCCGCAGCAGCTCCTGCTCGCTGTAGGCTGGGTCGAAGGTCACCACCCGGGCCACCTCATGGGAGCCCTGGGTAAGGGTACCGGTCTTGTCGAAGATAATGGTGGTGATCAGGCGGGAGTTCTCAAAGGCGGTGCGGTTGCGTATCAGCAGCCCGTTATTGGCGGAGACTGCCGTGGAGATAGCCACCACGAGCGGAATGGCCAGTCCCAGAGCATGTGGGCAGGAAATCACCATGACGGTCACCATGCGCTCCAGGGCAAAGGCTAGTTCAGCTCCTACCAGTAACCATACTGTCAACGTACCAAAGCCTGCCACCAGTGCCACATACGTAAGCCACTTGGCGGCCTTGTCGGCTAGTCGCTGCGTGTCAGATTTCGTCTTTTGGGCCTCCTGCACCAGAGTAATGACCTTGTTCAGGTAGCTGTCTTTCCCGGTGCTCACCACGCGCACCTGCAGGGAGCCGTTGCCGTTGATGGATCCCCCGATTACATTGTCCCCTTTCCTCTTCTGCACCGGTTTGCTCTCACCGGTCAGCATGCTTTCGTTCAGGTAGCTTTCGCCCTGCTCCACCACACCGTCTGCGGGTACTTTCTCCCCCGGCTTTATCAGGATGATGTCTCCAGGCTGCAGCTCCTCCACTTTTACCGTACTCGTCTGCCCGTCCCTGATCACCTGCGCCTCGGCTGGCATCATACTCACCAGAAGTTCCAATGCCTTGGATGCGCCCAGCACTGACTTCATCTCGATCCAATGGCCGAGCAGCATGATCACGATCAGGGTGGCCAGTTCCCAGAAGAAATCCATGCCCTCCAGCCCGAAAGCAACAGCGGTGCTGTACAGGTAAGCCACTGAGATGGCCACACCGATCAGCGTCATCATGCCTGGCACCCCTCTTTTTACTTCTTCCGCCATCCCTGTCAGGAAAGGCCAGCCACCGTGAAAATAAATGATACTGGAAATCACAAAAGCTATGTACATGCCATAGGGCACATCCAAGGTGAACCCCAGGATATGCTGCACCATCGGGCTCAGGATGATAACAGGGACAGAGAGCACCAGCGATACCCAAAAGCGCTTTTTGAAGTCTTCGATCATCATGCGGTGATGGTCATGTCCCGCTTCGCCGTGCCCACTGTGGCCATTATGCGGCGGGTGATGACGCGTGTCGCTCTGCATGGCTTCGCCGTGGCCGTGCAGGGTTTTTTCTTCCAGGCGCTCTTCTGTGCGGCCTGCTTTTTTTGCGGCTTCTTCCTTAGCGTGATGCCGGTGATCTCCGTGTTTTTCTTTCATAGTGAACGCTGCTAATCATTATAGAGAAGGCAAACTATACTGTTACTTGGGAACAGTACGACCTTCTTTGGTTCCGATTGTACCCAGATGCCCCGACTGACAGTGAGACGGCCAAAGGTGCTGCAGGTTACCGTGGCAGGTTAAGCAGCTGTATGAGCTGGGCAGCGGAAGTTCCGTCGGGAAAGCATCTCTACTATGCGATGGTAAGAAAAGCCCCTGAGAGCGCTGGCAGGCTTAAGCAACTACAGCCTCAACAGCAAAGAGGGTCGGTGAAGAACTGTATCTCCACCAA
>NZ_JAJJWH010000066.1 GCF_020907245.1 Pontibacter harenae
GAGGTGTTTTACCGCAAATATACATATATTTCGCTTTTGCCAGGCAGCTCGAATCGGCACCGCGTTTTCTTCCGTGCTGCGCGGGCCTGCGCAGCAGCTGTTTTGCGGGGATCCGATCGTGCGGAGAGAACACCGTGGCCGCTGCTTTTTCATAATGCTGAAAAATCTCGGATTTCAGCGGTGAAACGGGGTTTATGGGTAAAAAAACCGTTCCTGAAACCGTCCTCTTAAAGCACCTTTTTCTACGCAGTTTTCGGCGGTGTCTCATCTCCGTTTTTTAATCCTGAAAGGCGCTTCCCGCTTCCCGCCCTGCTTATCGTGTTTCAGCGGGGAAGACACACTGCCGTCAGGGCGTCCAGGGACCGATGCGATAGTGGCCGCTGCTTACGTCTGGTCTCTGATGCCCAGTAATCGTGCATGGCGCTGCAGACGCCGTTTTGGCGGGCTTTCCAGCCGAAGGCGCAGCGTCGCACCGATGGGCGCGCCACAGGCCGTTTCTGGCCTGTCTGCGGCTCTTTGAAGGCCGCTGCAGAACACGGTGCCATAAGTACCGTGGAAAACGCGACGAACGCGGGCTGTGAGCCCCGCTTCGCACGGCACGGCGAGACCCAGCCGAAAAGGCGAAAGCCGCCAGCTGCGCGGTTTCTCCGCGGCGGTGCGGCACCGTGCGCCTTGGCGGTTGCTCTGCCCGTCTGGGAATGGCCGCCGCAGGTCCGCTTTCCCGCCGAAATCACCGTAAAAACTTGTTGCAAGTTGCTGCGGTAGGCTAGGGGCCCTTCATTTCTGCGAGCACCGTGCCCTGGCTGCTGGTCTTTTGTACCGAAACAGGGTTGGCTGCTGCTCGCGGTTTTCTACGCCGCAGGCAAGTGCCTGAAAAGCCTGCCGTGCAGCAGTACTTTTCTCCGAGCGGAATAGGGCATTTCGGGGTAAGAACCACGGGTGCTGAAACGCTTTTCCCACCCGTTCACTTCTCTCTGTAGGCCGCCGTAGATCAAGCCCCATAAAATGTGGCGAAAGCGATACAAGGTGCCACAATCTGCGGCAGGGAAAAACCGTGCTGAAGACACCCTGAAAGCAGGTGATTTCTACGTGAAAGAGACACTGCGGCACGGGTGGAAAAAGCACCGCTCCGCTGCCCGCCCAGGCACGGTGCTCGCGGCACCTGCTACGGCACTGCAACGGATGCCGACGACTTGCTTTTACCCACGGTTTCAGCCTCGCCAGCGCCGCTCTTCTTCAGCAGCCGCCCTGCCGTCAAAGCACGCACCGCAGAACGGCGTCTTTGCGCCTTTACAGGCTTTCGACACGGCCGAGGGCAGCCGTGTAAAACATGCTTTCCCGCGGTATCGGTATCACTGGAACGAACCAGGCCTCTGCGTCCGTTTCGCGGGACTTGTATACAATGTGTGCGACGCCCTGTTCCCGCGCCAAAACCGCATCTACCCTGGTCGCTGGCGATAAGTTATTTTATGATAAATAGGGACGTTGGTGTAAGCTATAAGTGATAGTTGTCCGACATTTTGGTCTTTTATCCGACATTCCAGTTCCGATCTAGCTGCAGGGCTGCTGACGGCAGCAAAATTAGTAGCATAAGCACTGGTAGGCTACACTTAATGAGCCCGAGGTGCGGGGCTAACAGTTTAACATTTTCGAGCGGTGCGTTTGTGAAATGTTATGGCTTAATAAAAGTGTAAGAAAAGATTAACATACCTGAGTAGCACTGTCAGGCCCTACATTGGCTAGCATTTAATGTGATGTTTGTCAGAAAAATCAACAAAAAACCAGAACACAAAACAGCTTTATAGTTAATATATAAGGAAGAGTATGTGCTTTGGGAAACATTTTAGTACTGGTTATCCGGCAGATCAGCTTCAGCTTTAAGCTGGCTCGATCATCAATTTTTGGTAACTTCAGAAAATCTTTTTTGAAGATGGAGATGTCGGGGCGCTCCATGCTGGCCATCTGGAACACGTCCACTATATCTCCGCTTTCGATGCTGCTGCTGGGGGATTTCTCTTCGTTGCATCAAGCAGCCTATTGCCGATGTAGTCTACCATCAGGCCGCAAAACTTGTCTCGGAAATCGGTGGCGCGTGGTTGACGTCCTGTATCAGGATGCGGCCGCTCATTACCTTGTATACTTAGCAGGATTATCGAAGCTGGTGAGCCACATGCCGCTTCAGCACATCATCCCTTTGTTTGAAGCGGCTCTTGACGGCTGCCATGGCCTCTTTCGTGCGCACGTGCAAACTTTTTGTAACAAAAGCCTTTTTACGTTGTATTTAGGTGAGATTTTTAATTAATATTACTTTCCTATATATTGTAATTTAAGATCGTGAAGCCTTATGCTTAAATTTCTACCCGTCCTCTTCTTTTTGATTTTTCCTTTTTATTTGAAAGCTCAGCTCTGGACTAATCCTGCCACAGGATTACCCTCTAGTAACGTTACCTCGATCGCTATAGATAGTGAGGATAAAATATGGATTAGTACGCTTTCAGGTATAGCTGCCTTCGAAAACAATCTGTGGAAGACTTACGGCCTGAACAACAGTTCAGGGGGTGAGGAGATTCTAAATGTGTGGGCTACTGGGCAGTCTATTTGGGTGGGTACTGAGTACCGTGGACTGTGGGAGTTTGATGGAAGCAGCAACTGGAAAAATTACCATCCGAATTCCAGTGGAAACGGTATTGTTGGGTTTGGCCAGGATTCTAAAGGAACCGTTTGGATACTGGATAAATTCGGTTCTTTTGATAAATGGACAGGAAGTAGCTGGGAAGAAATTAACTGGTATATCTCTCAAGGCACAAATCTGTTTGTAGACAAAGAAGATAACGTGTGGGTGCTTTCGAACAACACCGGCCTCTTAAAGTATAAGGACGGCGTCACGACAAAATGGTCAAGCTCCTGGTATGATAAAACAAGGCCAGACTATATTCCCAACGGCTCGCTGCATGACATGGTGCAGGATGCGGATGGAATGTACTGGATTGCGAGTGACGGTGGGATTATGAAGTTTGACGGGACAAATTTTCAAGTTTTCGATACTTCTAACTCTGCCATCAGTTCCAACAAAACCCGCTGCCTGGCCATCGACCACGACGGCGCCCTCTGGATAGGCACAAGGGATGCGGGCATCATCAGGTATGATGGCACAACCTGGACAACCTACAACACTGTTAATTCTCCGCTGCATTCCAACATCATCAACTCCATAGCGGTTGACGGGGACAATAAAATCTGGGTTGCCAATGGGTACAATCATTTAATTTCTGGGGGGCAGGGCAAAGGTGTTTTTGTGCTGGATCAAGATCGCGATATAAGTCAGGGCAGAACCCCTGCTGCGCCTACTGCGCTACAGTCCAAAACAATCTCGGAGCAGGAAGTCGTCTTGAGTTGGAAAGACAATGCAGACAATGAGGCTGGGTTTCAGTTAGAGCGTTCAACAGGTGATGCAGACCATTTCGAGCTGGTTAAGTTCCTGCAGGCAGATGCCACTTCTTTTGTTGATCTAACTGTTACGGGTGCCAGTATGTACTACTATCGTATTCGGACAACCAACTCCATGGGAGAGTCTGTCTATTCAAATACCGTGGTGGTGCAGCCTAAATACTGCACCGTAAACAAGGCAAGCTATGGGGCTTACGCCATTGCAACAAAAGTACACTTCGGGCAAATACAGAATGAGCCGTTTAATTGCCTGAATGGGTACTACGACTACTTAGATAAAAGCACAACATTGTTCTCGGGTAAAACAGTGCTCTTTACTGTTGCCTTTGACAGGTGCCAGATTACGACGGACGAAATAATAGGAGGAGAGGTATACATAGACTGGAACAGCGACGGGGATTTTACAGATGCCGGGGAGCAGATATTTCAGGATCTAGCTATCACTGCAAAGGGCGAATACTCGTTTCCAGTTACGGTGCCTGCTTCTGTTGTGCCCGGCACCACCACCCGCCTCCGCATACGGGCAAATGATGACACATATAACGGTATCGGTTCCTGCGGGTATGCGGAAGAAACCCAAGATTATACCCTCGCGATAGAGGAGGCTGTTGCCTTAGGCAAGCCAGCCTCGGTTACGGCACAGGTGCTTTCGGCTAGCAGCATACTTGTTACATGGGAAGATAATGCCTCCACTGAGACTGTCTATGTGGTGGAAAGATCCACCGACGGGACTTCGTTTTCAAAGCTGACGGAGCTTTCGTCTAATACAGTTCAATATACGGATGAGTCCTTACAGGCAGGTACGACCTACCACTACAGAATATATGCAAAAGCGGGCAATAGCTCATCAGAGAAAAGTGCTGTTGCGACAGAAACTACCCTTCCAGTTGACTTCTTCAGGGTGAAAGAGGGGCAAATTGCTTCCGAGCAAAGCTATGGCGATGGCATCTTCTGGGGGGATTATAACAATGACGGTCACCAAGATTTATTCACGGCAGGTGACAATGTCTTGTACAGTAATCAAAACAGCCTGCTCAACAAAAGCAATATAACCTTCAGAACGAACGGTGCCGGAGCGTGGGCAGATTATGATAATGACGGTGATTTGGATTTTTTTGCAATAGGGCAGAGCTATGGTAACAGCACCAGTACCCTCTATGAAAATATGGGGAACGGAGCCTTTAGTGAGACCTATATTGCCGGGGTGACTGGGACGATTGGGAGTTGTAGCTGGTTGGACTATGACAGAGACGGCTACCTTGATTTGTTTCTTACCTTCCCATATATGCGTGAAGGTATCCTCTATAGAAATAACGGAGACAAATCTTTCTCAGTCGAAACAAAGTTAAAGGAGGCTGGCGGAAATGTGACCAGTGTAGACTATGATAATGACGGCGACGAGGATTTGTTTTTTACAAGCTCCGTTAAAAATGTCTTGTATGAAAACAGGGGTGGCGGAAACTTTGTGCTAAACCAGAAGAGCATACTGACCACCACGTACAGCGGGGGGAATGGTTCGTCATGGGCAGACTTTGATAATGATGGAGACCTGGACGTATTTCTGGCAAACGGCATCTATGAGCCGGAAGCCAATATGCTCTTCATCAATCACGGCAATGGGTTCTTTTTACCTTCTTCAGATCCTGTGTTTGAACAAGATGAGGGACAGTCACATGGAAGCGCCTGGGCAGACTATGACAATGATGGCTTTCTGGACCTTTTTGTTGCAAACGTACAGGGAAGAAACATGCTGTACCATAACAACGGCAACGGGACCTTTACAAAGATAACCCAAGGAGAGATTGTAAACGAAACGGACGAATACGCTTATAATGGACCTTCTTCTTTTGGCTGCGCCTGGGCCGACTACAATAACGACGGTTTTCTGGATCTGGCAGTTGCGAAAAGAAGTGGCACCAGGAACTCCTTTTATAAGAATAGCGGTAACAGCAACCACTGGATAAACCTGCTGTTGATAGGTACGGTATCGAACAGGTCTGCCATTGGCACGAAGGTGCAGGTTAAGAGCAACGGAAGATGGCAATACCACCACGTATTCTCGCAGACAGGTTATAACGGGCAGAACAGCCTGAACGTAGAGTTTGGCCTGGGAACTGCTAACAGCATCGATAGCTTGGTGATTATGTGGCCCTCTGGTTCCAAGCAAGTCCGCACTAGTGTGTCGGTGGACAAGTTTTTGTCTATTGAGGAGCCTGTTTCCTACAGCCTCAGCGGCACCGTTACCGCAGAGGATGGACGCCAGGTAATAAAGGGGAAAGTGCTGCTTTATGTAAGATCTGGTAGCGGCTCTTTCACATTGCTGGAGAAGAAAGAGCTGAAGGACAGTAACACCTTTGCATTTAGATGCCTGCCTGGCATCTATAAAGTACAGGCTGTTCCGGACACAACTACATACCCGGATGTGGCTCAGGGCTATTGGAGAAACAGCCTCAGCCTGGCCTCTGCTGCAACTCTGGAAATAGCCAATGAAGATAAAGCAGAAATAGCTATAAACCTTGCTGTTGTCGAAGCAGAAGAAGGCCAAGGCACCATTGAAGGAGAGCTTGTGGAAGGTGAAGACCTCGAAGGCGGCAGAATTTACCAAGGGACGTTGGCGGCCGGAACAGCAATTGCAGGTGTGCCAGTCTATTTAGTAAACGTTGCTAGCCAAAAGGTCAGCAGGCAGGCATTTACGAATGAAACCGGTAGGTTTACATTTACGAATTTACAAAACGGGGAGTATTATTTTGTAGCCGACTATCAGGGGCTACGGATGCATACGGCTTCTTCCTTATTGAGGGTAGCAGGAGATGTCCTGCAGATAACAGCAGTAGCTGGCCAGGAGGAGATTAAAGTAGATGTTGCCGGCATTACGGGTGTGGATGATTTGCTTTCATCGGAGTTATCCCTCTATCCCAATCCTTTTATGGATAGCTTTGTTCTAGAGGTAAATAACTCCTGGCGTGGACCTGTTACCATACAAATCTTCAATGCCTTGGGGGCGAACATCAACAATGTGAATCTAATTAAGAATCATGAGCGACAGACAGCACAGGTTCAGTTACAACACCATGCAGCAGGCATGTATCTGGTTATTGTCAGTTTTGGCAATACTAACAAACGCTATAAGTTGGTGAAGGCTAATTAATTGTGTTACTGATAACTTGTTTAGTGACCAGGTTAGGGACTCAGGTGAAAGAAGCTGGCTATCGCCCTGTATGAGAAGGCACTAACTACATACCGTACTTCTTATGCAGGACCTAACAGCTACATTAGGCCCATATCAACTCTTCCAGTGTCCGAATGCCTTAAGGCGTGCAGCGACTACTCCCAAGAAGTTAACAATCTCTCCTGAGGCGGGCAGCGTGCCGTATACCAGGGAGCGGAAGTCCTGCTGGAAGGCGGTCTCTAAAGAACTCCAGGTTCCTCTCACATCTGCAAATAAGAGGCACGCATCCAGCGGCTGCGTGGCCCAATCCCCCTGAAACTCGCTGTTGCGGGCATCATCGGCCTGCACTGCCCGAATCATATCAAAGAAGTTCTCGCTGTGCAGAAAGGAGACCACTGCAGGTGCTTTTAGCATAGCATGCAGATCGTAGACGTGGCGGATCTTGCTGCCCAGCTCATCTAGGGGATTCTCGGCATAGGAAGCCCGCACTAGGGCTAGCACTTTCTCTGTAAAAGTGCGCTCCAGGCTCACCACATTCACCTCAAAGGGAGCTAGACCGTACTGGCGAATCAGGTCCAGCAAGTTACGCTGGGCCATAAACTGGCTAATGTAGGTCTTGATCGGCATCAGCTGATGTGGGTTAGGACTGGCAAAGGAGTTGATCTCGACCAGAATCTTGTCAGTTGCCTGGCCGTAGTCTCCCTGCACGGAGGCTCCGTAGTCGTGCAGCGTTTTGCGGAAGCGGGAGCCTTTGCTTGCCCGGTGTGGATCATCTACCTCAACCATGTCCTTAGTGATCTCTTTTGAGATTTTGCGGATCAGCTGCATGATCTGGTTGTTAGTCCTGCCTTCGGGTGCGTTGATGGCCAGGTCGATGTCCTCTGAAAAACGCTCAATTAGGTTATAGGCTTTGGAGAGGGAGGTGCCGCCCTTGAAGATAGCCTGCTCCACGTAGGGGGAGTGGGCCAGGCGGTAAAGCACCAGCGTCACCCAGTAGTCCTTCTCCACGTACACATCCCTGATCTGCAGGGCCTCTGCCGTGGCCGTGATGGCGTCCTGGAACACCTCCGGGTTTTGGTGCAGGTTCATATGATATTCCAGTCTTTTCTGTTGGGCAAAATGCTCTCGCTTATGCCCAGTTTATACTTTGTCAGCGGGTTGAGCGACTGCCTTAGCCTATCTACCTCCACTGCATAGCCCAGCTGCTCCAGCAGGGCTCCCAACAGGGCACGGGTAGCGGGGTTGTAGTCCAGCGCCAGCTCTATGAGCCGATCCATGTCGCCTTCAGCTAATTTTTTGATATACTCCAGCAAAATTATGATCGTCTTCTCGCTGTTACGGTCTGGGATCTTCTTGTAACCGCGCAGTGCGTCCAGGACTTGAAGCTTATCAATGTCAGACTCCTTGAAGTTGGTGGGGCTTTGAACATAACGGATCTTGGTTTTCCCGACGTTCGCCGTCCGGCGCTGCTTACGGGTCATCAGCGTTACCTCCCGCGGGACCTGCGTCGTCAGGCCCAGCTGGTTGTATAGTCCTAAACCGCTCTCGTAACCTTTGACTTTGCCTTTGGAGGTGCTCAGGCTCTTGATGATCTCTTTCTCCGTGGGCTTAACCTTCCCGAAAGCTGTTTCCTTCGGCTTATAGTAGCGGCCTTTGGCCAATCGGTCGATGATGCCCTGTTTTGTAAGTCGGCTCAGCGCTGCTGCCAGAGCCTCTTGCTGACCATCCTTCACCCTAAAATCGGCATAGGTCAGCAGCTGGCCTGGTTGAGCCAGCTCAATCCTCTCCCTTACTTGCTTCATAATGCTCATATGGTTGCCTGTTATTGTCTTCCTTTGCGGGGCATAAGCTTCCTCAAAGATAACTATACGCTTGTTTAAATGTCAAGTTTTACAACATAAAAACTTGACATTTAAACAAGCTAAAACCGCTCCAATGTGTGCATAATGTTATGCGGCACCACCACCAGTATCTATAACTAGATCGCGGGTACTAAAATCTTACTTGATAGAATAAAAGAATTCGGCTTGTACCATAAGGAGGTGCTTAATTATCTTAATCTTTATATAACACTATTTAACATAAGGTAAATTATAAGACTATGAATATATAGTAAGTTATTTATTGCAGTTACTGTTCCAAATAACCTGCAAGAAAAAAGCAAACTCACACCTGAACCAGTTTTATGGGAACCTTAGGTTGCACAGGTTGTGCAGACATCTGTTCAAGGATAGGCTTAGCGAATCAACCTCAGACGCAACGGCGGGTCTAAGCACCCTTTAATTGTATTATTAAAATAAATACGTATCAACATTAGATAATAGTTGATTTTTTCCGCTAATACTGGAATCAATACTACCGTCTTTGTGTATGTGTTTTAACTTTTAGCCAAAGTTAATATTTTATAGTATTAGATTAGTTTGTTGTGGTATGATAGGGTAGTCTGTGGCTACCCTTTTCTTTTTAGGTTACTTCCCCTTTCCTGCAACCGCTGCAGCAAAGGACCCTAAAAGTATGGCAGCTCTATGCCTTCCAAATACGGGTCTAGCAGTCTTTCGTCTGTGAAGCACAGCGCCAGCCTGATTTCGTTGGACACAGGGCAGTACCACAGCTCGCAGAAGAATCCGTCCAGGTGGTAGAGCGCAAGGGTGTACCCGTCTTGGGCGGCAATGCCCAGAAAGGTGCCTCGCCTCCACGCGGCTGCGGCCCTGTCTTCCAGTGATCGGGAGTGAAACTCTGATAGATCCATTGAAAGTAGCATACGTGCACAGCCTGCATATGTATGCAGCCGCCTGCTTAAAAAACAGGGCATTCAATAGTTTTCAGACAGACTACTCACTGAGAGACAAGCTCTCTGACATCCTCAATCTTGAGAGGCTTGTGTATAAGCCCTGACACTAGCGCGTATTCCTTGCTCCTGGTCGTGTCTGAGGCAGACAGAGAAGAGGTAAGGACATAGATCCTGCACCTTTCACTGATCGACGGCCCGAGCGGGGCAAGCGCTTCTAAGAACTCCCACCCGTCCATGACAGGCATGTTGAGGTCCAGGAATATGATGTCTGGGACTGCGGCTTCACCGCCCGTCTGTAACGCTTCCAATGCCGCCGTGCCGGAAAGGAAGGTCTTTATCTCATGCGTGGCATCCTCTAAGGCCAGCAGGTTCTCTGTCAGGAACAGGTTTAAATCGTCGTCGTCAATGATGAATATCTTCATGCTATGCTTTAGGTAAATAGATCAAGAATCTGGTGCCTGCCCCAACCTCGCTTGCCACCTCTATCCCGCCGCCCATGGCTTCCAGGTGTGCCTTGACCAGGTACAGGCCGATGCCCTTGCCCTCTATCTCAGGGTGGAAGCGGCTGTAGAGCCTGAAGACCTTGTCCCTTGCTCTCTCCATGTCGAACCCAGAGCCGTTGTCGGCGAAGGATACGGTCACGCCCTGTTCTGAGTCACTTTCGCACTTGATCTGCACCTGGAGGTTCCGCTCCCTGGACCTGTACTTGATGGCATTCGACAGCAGGTTGTGGAAGACGCTGTACAGGTAGGCCTTGTTTGCCCGAAGGGAAAGGTCCTCGTCAATGTCTACCGTGACCGTGCCGCCGCAACCCTCAAGCAGCTCCTGCAGGGAGGCGAGCGCCTGCTGTGCTTTCAGCCTGACGTTCACCTCTTCCCGCTCCAGGTTCCCCTTGCTGTCCCGGACAGTCAGGATGGTGTTCAGGTCCCCTAGGACCGTGTCCAGCCTGTGCGCGCTCAGATTAAGGTTCGACAGGGTCTTTTCGAATAAACTCGAGCCTTTGTCTATTCTCGTAAGCAAATCAGACAGCCCCAGGACGTTGGCGACGGGTGCCCGCAGATTATGGGAGACGATGTAGGTGAACTGCTCCAGGTCTTTGTTCTGCTGATAAAGAGCCTGGCTCATCTTTACCAGGTTGGCCTCCGCTTCCTTTCGGAAGGTGATGTCCTTCTGGATGGCAACGAAATGAGTGATACAGCCCGCTGTGCCGAATACAGGGCTGACATCCATGGCGAGCCAGAACCGCTCTCCCGATTTCCTGTAGTTGACAAGGTTCGTGTTGAATGAAACCCCTTCGGCAAACTTCTCTGAAATCCGCTGCAGCTCGGCTTTGTCTGTATCGGGCCCGATGAGCAGGTCCCTCGGATTTTTACCGATAACCTCCTCCAGGGTGTAGCCCGTCATCCTGGTAAAGCCCTCGTTCACCCACTCCGCCTGCCTCTGGGCGTCTAGGATAACGACGCTGTTGCTTGTCTTGCTGGCCACCAGCGAGAGCTTCTCCAGCTCCTGCCGCTGCTGCACCCGCCCTGTGATGTCACTGAAATAGACCGAGAGGCCTTCCTCGGAGGGAAAGGCTCTTACCTCCAGCCACTTGTCTAGCCGCTCCAGGTGGGCCTGGAAACGGGCGGACTCTCCTGTCTCCACGGCGCGGCGGTACTCTCTGTGAAAGACCCCGTTTTCCTCCTCAGGGTATACGTCCCAGGCAAACTTGCCTATAAACCCGCTGCTGTCCACATGCATGACGTTATCGAACGCAGGGTTGGTGTAGGTGAAGTTCCAGTTCCTGTCCAGGGTGCAGAACGCGTCCGTGATGCTCTCGAAGATGGTGCTCAGCCTCTTGGCCTGCCGCTCCACGGTTTTATGGGCCTGTGTCTCCTCCGTTATGTCTCTGATCACCGCGTGAACCCCCACGATCCTCCCCGCGACGCTCAGAGGGACCTTCACCACGCTCAGCACCCTGTGCCCCTGCTCCCTGAATATCACCTCCGCCTCGAAGCTCACGTCGCTGCCAGAGAAGGCCTCCTTTAGCTTTTGCCTGAAGAGCGGCACCGCCTCGGACGGCAGAAAATCCGACAGCGGGCGGTTCAAGACCTCCTCCCGCCGCCTGGCCATAAAGGAGAGGAAGGCAGGATTGGCGTCCAGGATAGTCCCCGCCTCGTCCTGGAAGAGCACCATGCTGGGGTTGTTGTCAAACAGGGACCTGTACCGCTGCTGGCTTTCCTGCAGTTTGAGCTGGTCCTGTTTTCTGTCAGTGATGTCTCTGGAACTGACGACGATGGCCTGCACGTCGGAGTTTGCCAGCTGGTTGCTCGCCCTTGTCTCCACCCATCGCCACTCCCCGCTGGAGGCTCTGAAGCGAACATCCGACACTTGGATCAACTCCTGTGTCTGATGGAGACGCGCAAACGCCTGCTCCGCCCTGCCCATGTCGTCGGGGTGAACGAGAGAGAGGGAGCTTCTCCCCATTATCTGATCGGCTCTGTAGCCGAATGCCTTTTCATAGGACTCGGCAACGGCCACGTAAAGGTAGTTACCGTTCTCATCCAGCAGCGCCTGCATGTCTGAGCCGTGGTCTACCAGGACCCGCTGAACCGCCTCTTTCCTGCGCATCTCCTTTTCTACCCGCCACCGCGCCGAGATGTCCCTTGCCACACAGAAAAAGTAGCCCTCCTCTTCCAGCCAGACCACCGTCCAATGCAGGGGAACCTGCTGGCCATGCTTACCGATGACTGAGTTCTCAAACTGTGTCTCTGTATTTCCCTCCCTGGCGGATCGGAGGCTTTCCTGGGCCAGGGCCCTGTCTCTGGGAGGCACAAGGTCTATAGCCGATAGCCCCTCTAGCTCCTCCTCTGTGTAGCCCAACATCTGGCTACAGGCGTGGCTCACCTGCATGAACCTTCCGCCCTCAGCGATAACACAGATCATGTCGGGTGAGTATCTCAGCACATGGTGCAGCATTATCCTATTTCCCTTTTCTTCCATGGCAGGTCAAAGGCGGTGAGTAATTGTATAAATTGTATAAAAGGCAGTGTTTGGTTATCATATCGGATGATCGGCGGTTTGATGCAGGTCTAGCCAAAATATGAAAGTTTAAACGTTCACTGATTAATTGATAGACTCCGTCTCAATGAAAAAGGTTGTTCTATGACCGACAATGAATGCTGCGTGGCTTTCCCTGGAACAAGAAAGCCGCATTCCATGTGCAGGCTGACAGCATATGGCGGGTTCTTTTTACTTTCGTTTCAGGGGCCAGTTTTAAAGAGAGACAGAAAGGCCACTGTGACGGGCTTAAGCGCCTTTCACCTTTAGGCGGTCCTTTGCTTCGGCCTTACGGATAATGTCCATCCTTTTCTCTGTTCGCAGGATAACAGCATGTACCTCACTGAAGGAGGCCACACCATTTTCCAGAAGCGTCACCAGCATTTCCTCTTTGGTTATGTGCTCATCCCTCATTGCGCTAGCTATGAACTTTCCCTGGTAAAACAGCAGGACAGGGCTGGGGCTGTCTGGATTCCATGGTTTGAAAGGTACCTTCGGCAGCCAATACAGGATGGCTTGCGTAAAAACCAGCTAGCTATCATTCTACATATTTACAAACAACTTAATACACCGCGGCCTGTCCCGTTGTTGTCATGGCCTCTTCGTGCTGAACATAACGTTTGTTATGGCAAAAACGTCCTTTCCTGCCAACAGGAGGGGCGATTCTGGTGTGCGGGAATTGTCCTCAGATCATTTTATATTGAGCTTACAACATAGTATATTCGTTAGCACAGTTACTTGGTTTTCCAGAAGAAGAAAGAGAAAGAAGAGTAGAAAAAACCGAAAGCTATTGTGTGGTCGATGAAGAATTTTATAGGCAAAATTTTTCAGAAGAACTCAGACATCCTTGACAGACTGAACAGCCTGGCATCAGGCAAAGGCGTTAGCGCAACTGACACTGGCCTGGATACTGGCAAAAGATGAAGATCTTGGTGCCTATCCCTATATCAAAACGCAGAAAATACTTGGAAGAAAATGTGAAGGCTGTTGAAATAGAATTAAGCAAGTCAGAAGTGGAAGAGACTGATAATGCTTTTCCCCCCGAAATAACCGTAGGAACACATCATTGATATTTGGTTACCACACCTCCTAAGGCTTTATCACCTGTAAAACCTCCCTCT
>NZ_JAJJWH010000067.1 GCF_020907245.1 Pontibacter harenae
AACAAAAATGCAAACATCATACATTGTGAACCACAACTCAATATTATTTAATAATTACAATTTTATCTATGAATTATACAAAACACATAATTTTGTATATTATCAAGTACAAGAGAGAGAAAAATGACACTAATTATCCCGCTAGCCGCCGTCTTGTGGATTTATTAAAAATTCATCTAAGTTGCGAGTATTTTATACTGTTGAAGCCCCACCCCAATACCCATTCAGAGAGGTAAATTCCGCATGAGATAAAAAAATTTCCCACATCGGCGGGGTTAGACATGAATTCTCAACATCACGTGATAATCTAATTTTGAATAATGCCACCTGAATTAATAAATGATAGAACAGAAGGAAGAATAAACTTAATACAGCTACAGCGCTGACACAACAAGTAAAGGCGCTCTGTGTAAAGCAAAAGAACAGATAAGCAATTAAACAATTATACTACAATTTGCGAACCCCTAGAGCAATAAACATGTTATATGGTTGAAGAGAGCTATGAATTAGCACCGTAACAAGAGAGACAGCCACTATGAATTAATTAATTATAAGTAAGGGCACCTAATTAGTTTAAACTATCTGTGTCCAAAAATATTGGAGTGGTATGATGTAAAAAGCAACTATAAAAGCTTTCTACATGCATTTCACAACAATTTATCAGGTGCTAAATATTGTTTAATGTAATTCCGTCCAGTTACTTATTACCTTGTACTCCTGATTCTAACAAAAACATTTCAGCTAAAGCAAGCGCATATTCAGTTACATTAGAAACATAAGTATTAAACTGAATTGCAACGACCACTTTTTCTTTGGGAAAATTCATCAAAAAAGAATTTGTGCCTTTGACTGAACCACTGTGTCCATACCAGGTTCTTCCGTAGTTATCTTGTCCACTCCACCAGATAAGTCCTTGCCCCAGTGGTTCTTTTTGATCTAATAGATTGGCATTAAACGCTTTCTTGTTCTTATCAAACTGGGGCTTATACATTAAGCCTAAGGTCTTTGGCTTTAACAGCATACCATTGTTTAAAGCCAATGCAAATTTCACCATATCTTCCGGTGTAGATATAATTCCCCCACTAGCATATTTGTAGCTAACATCTTCATACGGGGCATTTATCAATACTCCTTTACTGTTCCTAACATACCCCTTGCCTCTTTTGGGAATTATTCTGGAAGGCACATCAAAACAGGTGTTAAGCATACCAGCCGGAAGCCAAATATTCTTTTCCAAATAGTCCTCAAAACCTAAACCGCTTACCTTCTCAACAATTCCATGCATCAAGGCACTTGAGAATGAAGAATATGAATAGTAAGACCCGGGATCAAAAAGAAGCGAATCGTCGCGAAAGATAGTGGTAGACTCCTCATAGTCATTATAGTGCCTCATGCGCTTAAAACCATGGTTCTCTTGATCCTTTTTAGTATAATGCCTGATACCAGAAGTATGTGTCAGAATATGATTTACTGTAATAGGCTTTTGCTTTCTCGGCATATATGGCAGATACTCCTGAATTTCATCGTCCAGATTAATAAGCCCCTTCTCAACCAACTGCATTATTGCCACTACTGCATAAGCCTTAGAAATGGACCCAATATTATGAACAGTCTTACCGTCCTGCAGCGCTTTATTATCCAAATCAGAAAATCCTGTTCCTCCTGAGTATATTATTCTTCCGTTTACTGCTACTGCCGCAGAAACACCAGGGGCACCAGTTTCTTCAGATATCCTTTGCAAGTAATTCTTTACATAAACCTGATCTGGATATACCTGCTCTCGAGTAGCAAATTGAGAAGTCACATTCTGTCCAAAAGCAGTGCTTTCAAAAAGCATCAGGAAGCATGCCCAAGACAGGACAAAGGAGACTTTTTTTGAATAAGAAAAAAAATGACGTATACCGCTTAACATAATGCGTGATTTCAGTTGATAAATTATTAGATAAGTGTTTTGAGCTTATTCTAGTGCAAAGAATATTTTTGCATGAAACCCTAAATAATAGAATTCCTTACCAGTTATGAATTTACTTATGGCAACTGCGCCAAGTCACCTTCTTGCATATCAGGATTATTAGAATCTTGATGCAAGAAAAGCGAAAGCTTTATAACGCAAGTTCTATTTCCTCAATAACAGTGCACACCTGACTTTCAACCATAACAACCTAGATCATCGCGACTGTTAGATCCTTTCAGAACCTAACGGCGGCTATTTTCATGCAATAGTGCTGCTATTACCCTAATTGAGCCTTGTTCGAATTAAACTCACTCATTTTCGATCTCAAAAACATAATTTAAACATGCCCTGAATCCTTTCAGAATCTATATCCAGCTTTCTCTAAATCTCGAACAGACTTGAATGTTTTAGTCGGTTTTAAATAGCTAGCTAAATATTTATACACATCCAGGCGAACTTCTTTTGCTTTTTTTGTATCTATTCTATTAAAAGTATGGCCACCTGGAATATCCTCATATATTACATAGTCAAATTTTTTGTCTTCTGCCTTCAACGCCTGTATCAGGTGTTCCACCTCAAGCACATTTACATCCTCATCATTGGTATTGGTATGAATAAGTAAAGGCGTCTGCAACTTCTCTGCGTTCCACGCTGGGGAGCGCTTTCTGTATTCTTCAACATTTTCGAAAGCATCTTTTCCAATATGATAATCAGCTGAGTATGCATCTCGATAACTTTGCGTTTTATATCCCATTCTGGCGACCAAATCGCTTACTGGAACTCCAGCATAAGCCACTTTATATTCCTTCGGATGGGCAAAAATGTTCATCAAAGTAATCATCCCGCCGTGGCTCCAACCTAAAATACCTATTCGGTTCGAATCAACAAATTCATAGTTCTCAAGCATATAGTCTTTGCTTGCTCTTACATCTTCATTTTCTAGCCCTCCATAGTCAATCTGTTCATAGAAGCCTCTTCCATATCCGGTGCTACCTCTATACTCAGGTGCGACTATTATGTATTCTTGCGCTACCAGTTCGCGGATAATATGGGCATAAAAGGTATTAAAATTGGAGTGTACTCCTCCATGAGGAAGCACTAATAAAGGGTACTTTTTGTTTGTGTCTATATTTTTTGGAATGAACACATATGAACTGAAGCGCACCGGATTAGTTGCTCCCTGTCCAGTAGGGTTTTTCACAACTCTGGGCGGAGGTCCGGTCATGTTAACTTTATCTACATGAGCAAGGTCACCTACTTTGTGATACCAGGCAATATCATCAATAGCCTTGTTAAGCTGATCAAAACTAGAACGCATGCCTGTTATTTGCCGATTCAAAGATGCGATCTCTTTTTGAAGTTCTTCAGTGCTTTGAGCTACTGCTGAGGAATGCAATACACATACCGTTATTATTATCAATAATAGAATAGAGTAAATATTTTTATAATTCATAGTTTTTTTTAATGATTTATAGTTTAGATTAAAATTTAATTCATAGAGATGGGTACTAGTTTGTTTTCAAGAGTAAAAAATCAAACAAGATATAAACCTAGACTAGCTACTTCTGCAGACAGCTTTTTTCTTCTTCAATGACACTCTCAACTTCCACAGGTCTTCATATCATGTAACATCTTTTAAAAAACCATTGATAGGCAATACTAATTTGCACTTTAATTTAAAGACACAACAATAATGCAACAATGATAAAAACAAAGGCTTAACAATACAAATATCACAATAAACAAATCAAGACACTGAAGACATAACAACCTTTATCAAAAGTGGCAATCCTTTGGTCCTGCTATTCTAAATACTCGTTTTGCTGTATTAACAAAACATGTAGCATTAGCTGATTTATTTAAAGAACACACAATTATAAATAAAAAAATAAAAAAACATCAATTATTTTTCATTTTTAACAAAAGACCACTACTTTTATTAAAAATCAAGCTTTATTATAAACCAACAGGTATTATTAGGTAAAAGAAATTATAAAGAAAGTTGCAAGACGTTTTTTTTAATTTGAAAGCACTAATTTCTGGGATCAAATATTCAAACCAATAACATTGTTCTTAGCTCTGAATATTGGTTAGGTGCTAACTTCTTACTCTTAAAGCTTATTTAATTAAATCCATGCAATAGTGGCAGCAACATTTTTTTTGGCTTTCATCAAATTATCTATCAGCCTACATATACTGCTTGCTTCTTTGATTTTTTTGGATGGGACGGTGTAGTAGCTTAACAACACCATTCTTAATTTAAACTGCAATAATTTTTAACTTATTCCATTATATGGCTGTATTAAGTAAAGAGGAGGCACAGATTATATTAACTAAAGCATTGCAGCTTTCTAAAGCAGATGAATGTGAAGCAATGTTAAGTGGCTCTATAGAGGGTAATATCCGTTCTGCACGAAACTCAGTCTCAACTGCCGGAGAAAAAGATAAAATGACCTTGAGTGTAAGTGTTACTTACGGCAAAAAGACAGGCTATGCGACTACCAATGAATTTGATGATAGTTCACTTGAGAGAGTAATGCGTAGAGCTGAGGAATTGGCTATGCTCTCTCCGGAGAACCCGGAATATATGCCCTTACTAGGCCCTCAAACATATAAGGAGGCAATTACATTTAGCCCCACTACAGCATCCGTTGCCTCGGCGGATCGTGCTGAAGCTGTAGCACAAAGCTTAAAAATAACTAAAGCTGCTAATTTGGAAGCTGCCGGGTTTCTAAATAACACGACAAGCTTTGTCGCCAAGCAGAACTCAAAGGGTCTTTTTGCTTATAACAAAGAAACAGATGTTTCTTTTTCAGTTACCGCTAGGAATCAGGAAGGGACTGGTTCAGGGCATGTAAGCCAAAGCTTTCACGATTTTTCCAAGCTGGACACAGCGGCTCAAACTAAAATTGCTGCACACAAAGCAATGACCTCTGCTGGAGCCCAAGCCGTTGAGCCTGGTAGGTATACTGTTATTCTTGAGCCTTTAGCAGCCAGTGGCCTGATAAGATTCCTTATGAATGGCTTTGATGCTCGCAGCGCTGATGAAGGTCGTAGCTTCATGAGTAAAAAGGGAGGTGGTACACGCTTGGGCGAACAACTATTCAATGAAAAGGTAACAATTTACTCTGATCCACTAAATTCAGAACTTCCATCACCTACTTGGAACAGTGATGGAATACCCCTGGATAAAAACACCTGGGTGAAGAATGGTATAGTAGAAAGCCTCAGTTACTCCCGGTATTGGGCTGATAAAAAAGGTGTTAAACCACAACCTGCAGCCGCAGCAATTATCATGGAGGGAGGAGACGGATCTGTTGAAGACCTGATTAAAGAAACACAGAAGGGAATTCTTGTGACCCGCTTCTGGTATACCCGGATGGTTGATCCACAAACTTTAACACTTACCGGACTGACACGTGATGGTACTTTTTACATTGAAAACGGTAGAATTAAATTTCCGGTAAAAAATTTCCGCTTCAACGAAAGCCCCATCATCATGCTTAATAACTTGGAGGTGCTAGGGAAGCCTGTCCGCAGTGGCAATATGATTATTCCACCTATGAAAATAAGAGACTTTACATTTACCTCCCTTTCCGATGCAGTTTAATGGAATGAGTATAAAAAGCAAACCTGTTGCCTATAAAAGATAGCACTGTACCCATGCTGCGTTTTAAGCATGCTTAACTTTATCAACCTAAATAACCCAAATATGAAGAAGAGTTATACAATGTTCAGAAAGAAAGGACTGTTGTCTTCCTTAATAGTCTGCCTCTTTATATTATTTTCATTAATGCCTCTTTTTGCTTCTGCGCAGGTAAAAAAGGTTTCACAGGCAAAGCTTAGAGCGATGAAGAAAGAGCTGGTTTCTGAAATTGATAATCAGAAAAAGTCCACACAAGAAATGGTAGACATGATCTTCAGCTTTGGTGAGCTTGGGTTTCAGGAAGAAGAGACCTCACGTTACCTGACTGACATTTTGCAGAAAAACGGCTTTACTATAGAGAAAGGAATGGCAGGCATTCCCACTGCCTGGACAGCGAAATGGGGGTCGGGTAAACCTGTAATTGCCATAGGTAGTGACATAGACGGTATTCCTAAAGCGTCACAGAAGCCAGGGGTTGCTTATCATGACCCTATTGTAGAGGGAGCCCCTGGGCATGGAGAAGGCCATAATGCCGGGCAGGCTCTTAATGTAACTGCAGTGTTAGCTCTTAAGAAATTAATGGAGCGAGAAGGGCTACCGGGCACTTTAGTACTATGGCCTGGAGTTGCCGAAGAACAGGTGGCCACGAAGGCATACTATGTTCGAGACGGTTACTTTAAAGATGTAGATGCCTGCATTTTCACTCATGTAAGTAATAATTTTAAAGTTAATTATGGAGACGATGGAGCCAATGGTGTAGTATCTGTGGAGTTTTCATTCGAAGGTGAAGCAGCCCATGGAGCAGGTGCTCCATGGAGGGGGAAGAGTGCACTGGATGCTGTTGAGCTGATGAATATTGGATGGAATTACCATCGTGAACACATGGAGCCTACGCAACGATCTCATTACGTGGTAACGAACGGAGGTGATCAACCCAATGTAGTACCATCTGAAGCTTCCGTATGGTACTTTTTGCGTGATCGCACTTACCCTAAGGTTAAGAACATGTACGATGATGCCATAAGAATAGCAGAGGGAGCCGCTTTGATGACAGGAACGAAGATGACTTACCGCATACTTGGCAGTGCCTGGCCAAGGCACTTTAACAAACCTATCGCTGAAGCTATGTATGAGAACATAAAGGCTGTAGGCCTGCCAGCATGGAGTGAAGAGGACCAAGTGTTAGCTAAGGCAGTACAGGAAGAAGTAAGTACAAATAAAGCAGGCAGAGAGGGTAAACCAGCACAAGGACTTGCCACGAAATTAAGCTCACTTGGTACTCCTGTAGAGTTTTCTATGGGAGGCGGTTCAGACGACATTGCAGATATCACTTGGAACGTCCCTACTGTTACGCTACGGTTTCCCTCCAACATACCAGGTCTTCCAGGTCACCATTGGGCAAACGCAATCTCTATGGCAACACCTATAGCCCATAAAGGAGTGACTGCCGGAGCAAAGGTGGAAGCGTTAACATTACTGGACATGCTGGTTAAACCTGAGATAATAGAAAATGCCTGGGTATACTTTAGAGATGTGCAAACAAAGGATACAAAGTACATCCCATTTATTTCTGAAACAGACAAACCAGCCATTGAACTTAATACTAAAATTATGGAAGAGTTTCGCCCAGAGATGAAGAAATATTACTATGACCCAACAAAATATAATACGTACCTAGAGCAACTGGGCATTCAATATCCTACTCTACGAAGCGACCAAAAGACGCCAAAAGCAGGTGATTATTGATACCCTGAGCATACTTTCGTCAAACATTAACAAAAGGACGCGTTCACATTTTTCTTCATTGTTTTTGCTTTGGCCCCGCTCCTGTTTTTGAAGAAATTTACTATTATTAAATAGGAAACTTAAAATGAAGAGAAGAGACTTTTTACATTTAACAGGATTAGGAGTTGGTGCATCTATGCTGGCAAGTATACCCCTTCTTGGTAACGATATACCTTTTGAAGATGCTTTGACACCTGTTGATACAGTTTTAAAAAAGCAGCTTGCTGATGTAGCCCTTAATGCAGCGCGTGCCAATGGCGCTTCATATGCTGATGTACGTATAGGTAGATACTTAAACCAGTTTATTACTACCAGGGAAAATAAGGTTGAGAACATTAGCAACACAGAGTCATTTGGTGTGGGAATCAGGGTGCTCGTGAATGGGTGCTGGGGGTTTGTGGCAACAGATAACCTAGATAAAGAAAATGTAGCAAAAGCAGCCAAGCAAGCCGTTACACTTGCTAAAGTGAACTCAAAGTTAATGGATGAGCCTGTTCAGCTAGCACCTCAGAAAGGGTATGGTGAAGTAAGTTGGAAAACGCCTATCGAAATCAACGGTTTCGAAGTACCTGTTAAGGAAAAAGTAGAGCTGCTGTTAGCGGTAAATAATGAAGGAATCAAAGGAGGAGCAAACTTTGCAAACTCATCTCTTTTCCTGATCAATGAACAAAAATATTTTGCCTCCACCGAAGGGTCATACATTGAGCAGGATATTCACCGCCTCTGGCCTACCTTTACAGTAACGAAAACAGATCCTAAAACCGGAAGATTTGTAAGTAGAAATGCGCTAAGCGCCCCAATCGGAAAAGGGTATGAGTACCTTGTACCGAGGGAAGAAGAAAAGGTAAGAGGAGTTGTCACTACCTACAAGAAACGCTATGATATGCTGGAAGATGCCCGGGAAGCTGCTGATAACCTAGCCGAGAAGCTAAAGGCCAAGCCGGTCGCACCAGGAAAATATGACTTAGTACTGGATCCGAGCCAGCTCTTCCTGACTATACATGAATCAGTGGGGCATCCTACTGAGCTGGACCGCGTGCTGGGATATGAAGCAAACATGGCCGGTACAAGCTTCCTTACATTAGATAAATTAAAATCAAGGCAATTTGAATATGGCAGCCCCATAGTGAACTTAGTTGCCGATAAAACTCAACCGGACACCTTAGGAGCTGTAGGCTATGATGATGAAGGTGTAAAATGCAAGCAGTGGGATATTGTAAAAAATGGCGTCTTGGTTGACCTGCAGGCTACAAGAGACCAGGCACATATGATTGGGCGAAATGAATCCCATGGGTGTAGCTATGCACAAAGCTGGGAAGATGTTCAGTTTCAACGTATGCCTAATGTTTCCTTGCAGCCAGGTAAAGCGAAAATGAGTGCTGCCGATTTAATCAAAGATGTAGAAAAAGGAATTTATATGCTTGGCAGAAATACTTCCTCTATCGATCATCAACGCTATAACTTTCAGTTCAGCAGCCAGTTATGCTATGAAATAAAAAACGGAGGAATTGTTGGCATGCTGAGTAATGCAGCCTACCAATCCAATACCCAGGAGTTCTGGAACTCTTGTGCAGCGCTGGGAGATAAGGATGATTACCGATTAGGAGGAACATTTTTCGATGGGAAAGGAGAGCCGGGGCAATCAAGTGCGGTATCCCATGGCTGCCCAACCACCAGATTTAATGGCATTAATGTTATTAATACAGGAAGAAAAATCAGTTGATAAAGCTTTGCCGCATAGAGAGGCAAACCAGAAATCAGAGTTGGCTTCATTTAACATGCATTAGAACAAGAAGATGGCATAAGAAATTTATATATAGATACTTAACTTTATGGAAATAAAATAGCAACAATTATAATAATCTTCTAAAGCAGTCTTTATTGACATCAGAAAATCTCATTTATCAAATTTTGAATTCTGATAAGTTATGACGTCATCTATAGTTAATCAATAAGTGGTATCCATCAAGAAAACAGTTACTGCACTTGTAGCTGCCTAATTAGCTTATACCCAAATCTGTATCCAACATTCATTACCTTATAATGATTAAAAAGAAAAAAAATATGCTGGTGATGCTTTTACCGATAGCATTTACTTTCTGTATTCCCCAAATGTCGTATGCACAAGGTCCATCTGTAAAAACTGAAGAGACTGCACAAGATGTAACCATCAATAAACGATATGCAAATGAAATCAAAGCACTTGCTAAGCGCCCCGCAGTTAAAACGGCTTTACAAAGCGTTATAGATTTAGAAACAGAGACGAGGCAGGACCATATCACTTTAACAGAAATTCCCGCACCTCCTTTCAAAGAGGAAGCACGCGCCAGGAAATACGCCCAAATGCTTGAAACCGCAGGTCTTGACTCTGTTTGGATAGATGAGGTAGGCAATGTGATTGGCAGAAGAAAGGGCAAGACGGGTAAGAGAACAGTTGCGTTAGAAGCACATTTAGATACCGTATTCCCGGAAGGAACTGACGTAGGTGTAAAACACAAAGGCGATACATTGTATGCACCAGGTGTAGGAGATGACACACGCGGACTGGCTGTTGTACTGACAATAGTGAAAGCTATGGAAAAAGCAGGTATAGCAACAGACGCAGATATATTATTTATTGGTACTGTTGGAGAAGAAGGCTTAGGTGATTTACGCGGGGTAAAACAACTTTTTAGTGAAAAGGGGCCTAAAATTGATTCTTACATTGCTGTTGAAGGTGGAGGAGTCAATCGTGTCACAAATCGGGGGTTGGGCTCCCACCGCTACCGTATCACATTCAAAGGCCCGGGCGGTCACTCTTCCGGCGCTTTCGGCCTTGTGAACCCGCACAATGCCCTAGGCAGAGCCATCCATTATTTTGTTATAAACGCAGACAAGTTCACTAAGGAAGGCATCCGCACTACCTATAATGTAGGTGTAACCGGAGGAGGTACCTCAGTGAACTCTATACCCTTTGAATCTTGGATGGAAGTAGACATGCGGTCTGAAAGTCCTGAAAGAGTAGAAGGTATTGATAAACTACTACAAGCTGCGATACAACGGGCGCTTCAGGAAGAGAATCAGATGAAGCGCAAAGGGCCGAATCTTGAGGTAGAAGTAAAACTAATAGGAGATCGCCCTGCCGGAAAAAATGATTCGAGTACAGCATTAGTCCAAAGAGCAATGGCAGCCAGTAAATATTTACACACAGAACCTAAATTAGGAGTGGGTTCTACTAACTCCAACATCCCTTTCTCAAAAGGTATTCCGGCCGTAACCATCGGGGCAGGCGGTAAAGCGGGTGGTGCTCACTCTTTAAACGAATGGTGGCTACAGGATGAAGAGGCACGTCCGGCGATTCAAAAAGCTCTCCTCCTTCTGTTGGCAGAGGCAGGCGTTTCTAAGTAACAGTTTAGAAAAAGGACAGCCTCCTGTTTTTTGTCCTCAGTAGAGCCCCCTCAATGCTTTTCGTGTAGGCTTAGCGTTCAGGTGCCCTTTCCCAAGCAACATTTTTGTGAAAGCCAAACAGTCATCAATGCAGAAATCAATCTGCAGCAGTTTGAGCTGTTTATACAGCCCTTGTATCGTACACTGGCTTTGGTTACTCTTGACCAGCAATTCGTCGGTTTCCGGTGCGTAGGTACAAAAAGCCTGCGCTTCCACTGTTTGGCAAAACTCCAAACCTCATCCAATTTTACCGAGGCATAGGATCTCAAGGCAGAGCTTGACATGGCAGCTATCGGCCTTCTGGTCATGCCAGCGGAATGTTGTTTCGCGGAGCACGCCCATACCTGCTCGATGTCGCGGCTGACGAAACTGTGCACCAGCAGCCTCAGCGCCAAACTCTTGATCTCGGGCCTCCAATCTGCTCTGATACACGTACTGAAACTTCTTGCACAAGAACGGCGCAGCAGATTCTTTTTACCCGTGCGCTTTAAATCCTTCAACTTCCTTCAAGCTGTGACAGTAGAGACTATATGGGAAATCATCTCGCATTTCACCCTTTCAAAAAATGTGACTGACGATACTAGAATTGCAATGTTTTATTGGAGATTTTTATCAGGCAGCCACCACTTGGCTGTACAGCAGGTCTTCATACTGGCAAGGAGTCAGGTAACCAAGGGCTGAATACCTCCTTTTCCTGTTGTAGAAACTCTCGATGTTTTCAAACACAGCCAGCCGGGCCTGCGCTGGTGGCATGCTTGTGGTGGTATACCATTCCGCCTTCATCGTCTTAAAGAATCTCTCTGCTACCACGTTATCCCAACAGTTTCCTTTCCGACTCATACTCTGCAGCACCAGCGTTCCCTCCAGTTGCTCTCTGAACTCGCTGCAGGCGTACTGCACGCCCCGATCAGAGTTAAACAAAAGGGAGCGGAACAGGGGCCTGTTTCTCACCGCCATCTGCCAGGCCGCCACGATGGTCGCCTCCGCATCCAGGGTCTCACTCAGCGCCCAGCTTACCACCTTTCTGTCGGCCAAGTCCAGTACCACTAGTACCACCGTCAGGTAGAGCACGCCTTCCCAGGTTCTGATATAGTTTAAATCGGATACTCATTTCTCTGCCGGTCCTACCGCTTGGAAATCCCTGTTCAGGTATTTCTCCGCCACTGTATAGGCATGGTTGGAGTCAGTGGTCTGCACCCGGTCCTTCTTCCGTACAATGTTCTGAATATGATGTTTCTACATCACACTGTCTACACGAGGACGGGACATTTGGACACCCCACTCTTTTGAGTTCCATGGCAATCCTGGGGGAGCCGTAGCGGCACTTGCTCTGCTCATATACCTGTTTAATCTGCTCCACCAGCTCCTGCTCTTTCCGCTCCCGCAGGATTACAGGGTGGTGAAGCCAGTAGTAGTAGCCACTGGCACTGACCTGAAGGACTTTGCACATCTTCTCGACGGGGAATTGATTCCGGTGCTCCTTTATGAATCCGTATACCGCCCGTGTTCCCTGGAAAAGATGCTCACCGCCTTTTAAGATATCACGCTCCAACCGCGCCTCCTTCAGCTCCTTCTGTAGCCGTTTAATCTCTCATTTGCTCGTCTGTCAGCCCTTCTGTGGACCGGACTGGTGAGCTTCCTTTTGCCGCCATTTGCTCAGTCTGCAGACATTTATGCCAAACTCATCTGCCACTTTTTTACTGATCCCCTCGCGTAGGAGAGGTCGATGGCCATCCGCTTGAAGGAGGCGTCAAATACTCGTCTTTCCATAATAGTCAAATTTAGTACTTTACATCCTATGTTTGTTCTCAGTGTCTTAGCTGCTCTTCTT
>NZ_JAJJWH010000068.1 GCF_020907245.1 Pontibacter harenae
AATACTCCTAATCCTTTGACACAGTTTGTTTTACAGCCTCTAGTATTTTGTTTACTGACTGAAGAATTAAAAAATTTGCACTCTTTCAGCAGTTCTGGAGAACACAAATTTTAGTAGTTATTGATTAACCCAGTGCCATATTAAAGCAAATAACTTTTAAAGCTGACATCGCCTCTGAAAAAGCTGTTGCCTCGAGTGGAAAATTGCACTACTTTAGCCAACCTTTACACAGCTAGTAAACATGTAATTAATTACAGCAGGGGCAATTAGCAACTATACATATCATCCATTTATTTAGGAGAAGAGGATCTCCAAATACAAACCTTATACAATTCCGCAAAAGGACTTCACCTCTGAGGTGCCTGTGCAACTATTATTTTAACAGTATGACGACTTATTTCGAAGAGACAAAAAAGCTTGTCGAAAACTCTACCTTCTTCTACATTATCACAACGAATATGGAAGGTAAGTATACCTACGTAAACGGCCACTATAAACAAGCTTTCGAGGAAATACATGGCCCAGTAGTAGGACAACCTTACCAAATAACCATGCACCCAGACGATACCAAAGTTTGTGAAGAGGTATCTATAAAGTGCTTTGCTAACCCCGACCAGGTATATCCTGCCACTATCAGAAAGCATGATGGTAAAGGTGGCTATGTTATTACACAATGGGAGTATAAAGCCATGTTTAACCAGAACAACGAACCTGCAGGCGTGTTTTTGTCTCGGATACGATGTTACAGAGCATATGTCTAAGCAGGAGCAACTAACACGAACCAGCAAAATATTAGAAACCATTGTCTGGAATCAGTCGCATGTGATTAGGAGACCATTGGCAAACATACTCGGACTTGCCATGGTGCTCGAAAACATGGAACTTAACCAAAACCTACGAAATGTGTGCACGATGCTTATAGAAAGCAGCAAAGAATTAGATGAAGCCATTAAAGCATCAGCCCGCCAAGCGGAATAACTTCAGCTTTTAGGTCTATCTCTTCTTCTAATGCTCGATTAGACAACTCGTATAGTTGGGGATACAGTATCTTCGCCGCTAAAGTTGCAGCACAAAATACAGACGCAGCCACAGCTAACCTTTGGACAGGAAACACAGCAACCTCTTACTATAAAGCACTGTAATAGTGCATACGACCTACTTGATTTTAGATATTCAGGCCCGCTCAGGTAGTTCCTGGGCGGCCTTCGTTTAATTAAACCTTTTTGTAGATGAACTTTATAGCTGTCTGCAAAGGTTTATTCTATCGAGTAAAAAGCACCTTAGCCAGCGCCAAAAGAGGCAATAAAATAATATCTTAACAGTTAGTATTTTGTTCTGACGCAGAAGGGAATTAGGTGTTTTTTCTTTCCTGGTTCTCAAAAAAGTTTTACTTTTAATTTTCTCTGGAACATGTCCAGATCTTTACTTTATCTTTTAGCTATGAGGGTATTACTTATTTCTTCGCTTCTCGCTTTATCTTTTACAGCTGTTAAAGCGCAAAACAAACCTACTGCAAAAGCGTCTCCCACAAGTGTTTTGGAGCAAAAATTCAACAGTTTAAAAAGCAACTCCAACTCCTACAAAGAGCGTGACGAGGATTATAAGGTTGTAAGAGTAAAAAGCTTAAATTCCTTCTGGGAAACTGTTCAGAGCACAATTCAAACAACTGAAAGTCAGCTTCAAAAAGCCAGAGCAGGAAACAGCGAGGAACTTGTTGAGGCCCAAGGTATAATTGAACAGCAGAAACAGGAAATAGCGGCCCTGAAGCAGGATAACGAACAGAAAGAGCTTGCTGTGCAGGAAAGCACTAATCTGGTAAATAACATTTCGGTTTTTGGCCTTAATGTTAACAAGCAGTTTTATGTCATCATCAACTCTGTTATCATCATCGGTTTACTTATTGCCTTAGCTGTTATCTTTTCGATGTTCAATAGCTCTAGGCAAGTAGCTGTTAAAAAGCAAAAAGCGTTTGATGAGATAGATGAGGAACTTAATACTTATAAGAAAAATGCTCGTGAAAAAGAGCTAAAAATAAAGCGTGAGCTCCAAACTGAAATGAACCGTGTAGAAGAACTGAAACAAGAGATAGCTTCTTTGCAGCGGCACCCATCTCTCTAGTATTTTACGCTTATCCAAAAAAGCCACGGGCGCTAGGTTCATGAACCTAGCGCCCGTGGCTTTTTTGGATTCTAACTATCATTACTTGCCCAAGCTTATACAAAAAATACTTACACCTTGAGTGTTATTAACTTAACAGGCAGCACAGCAATACATGGTTTAAGACATCTTTGAAGCTCTTTCTTCATATAGAACCCAAAAGTAAGGGAAGCGTAACACCCTACTACGAACATAACACAACCTACAGAAATCAGCATGGGATATCAACCGATCGAGAATTATGGTGTAATTGGAGATTTAAACACAGTAGCATTAGTTGGCTTAAATGGGTCTATCGATTTTATGTGTTACCCCGATTTCGATTCCCCCACGATTTTTGCCTCTCTGCTAGATCAAGATAAAGGCGGAAGCTTTTCTATACACCCCGTAAGAGATGGGTTAAAAACAAGGCAGCTTTACCTGCCCGATACCAACGTTTTGCTAACACGTTTCCTGTCTGATGAGGGTATTGGCGAGATAACAGACTTTATGCCTGTGGAAGAACTTTACCAAGGTAAAGAACTGATCAGACGCGTGTCTTGCGTGCATGGCAACCTTACCTTCGAGATGCACTGCTGTCCTCGATTCGACTATGCCCGCTCTCCTCACATTGCAGAGCAAATAAGCGAGAGAGAGATCATTTTCTCCAGCCAGGGGCCAGATGGCACTGTTGCAAGGCTAATGAGTTCTGTGCCGCTTCATTTAGAGGCTGGAGATGCCACGGCAACCTTTACTTTAAAAACGGGCGAAAAAGCTGATTTTATACTGGACTACGTAACTCCTGACATGTTCACAGCAACAAACATGGAAGAGTTTGTGACGCAAAGCCTTTACGACACCATAAATTACTGGAAAGATTGGGTAGCAAAAAGCACCTACAAAGGCCGCTGGATGGAAGTCGTAAACCGCTCTGCACTTGTGCTCAAACTTATGACCTCCCACAAGTGCGGCTCCATTGTAGCAGCACCTACGTTTGGGCTGCCAGAAGAAATAGGAGGCGTACGCAACTGGGACTACCGTTACACCTGGATCAGGGATGCTTCTTTTACAGTGTACACTTTACTAAGGCTTGGCTACAGAAAAGAGGCCCGAGATTTTGTAAAGTGGGTAGACAGGCAATGTGATGATATCGGGGATGCGGGCCACCTCAGCCTTATGTATGCGATAGACGGGAAAAAAGAACTCCATGAATATGAGCTTGACCACCTGGAAGGTTATATGGGTTCTAAGCCCGTTCGTGTAGGCAACGGAGCATACGACCAGATACAACTGGATATTTATGGAGAGCTATTAGATGCCATATACCTCTACGACAAGTACGGAGAACCCATATCTTTTGCCTTCTGGAATGACCTGAGACGACAGGTGGATTGGGTGTGCGATAACTGGCATCGAAAAGATGAGGGTATCTGGGAAGTTCGTGGTGGCAGAAAAGAATTCTTATACTCCCGCATGATGTGTTGGGTAGCCATCGACAGGGCCATGAAACTTGCCAATAACCACTCCTACCCTTTACCATCTCGGTGGCAGGATGAGCGAGACAAAATTTTCTTTTCTATACATCATGATTTTTGGAATGAAGAGTTACAGTGCTTCGTACAGTATAAAGGTTCAGATACCGTAGATGCAGCTACACTACTAATGCCTATCATACGGTTTATTAGTCCCAAAGACCCACGCTGGTTGTCTACCCTAGAGCGTATTGAGGAAGAGTTGGTATCTGACGCCTTAGTTTTCCGTTATCGTGTTGATGAAGAATTTGATGGTTTATCAGGTGGTGAAGGCACTTTCTCTATGTGTACATTCTGGTACGTAGAGTGCCTGGCGCGTGCTGGTCAGGTAGACAAAGCCAGACTATACTTCGAAAAAATGATCGGGTATGCTAACCACCTCGGCCTGTACGCAGAAATGTTAGGTCTTAAAGGCGAACATTTGGGCAACTTTCCACAAGCGTTTACCCATCTAGGCCTTATCAGTGCGGCCTTAACTCTAAACGACATTTTGGAAGGAGATAGTAATAAGAGGAAGTTTTAGAAATAGGTGTTAGGCAACTCTGCGGCTGCCTCATATTGCTAAACTCAAACCCGAAAAAGAACGTTTAGAGCCTTCGGCGAACACCATTTATACACAAGAACGACCACAAAACAATATGACACCGACCACAAGTATAGATAGTCTGATAAGAGCACAATTAGTTGAATTACTCGAAGGTGGCTTTGCACCCAACGTTATTCTACTGCGAGAGTTCGACTATAAAAAAGCTGGTGTTATACTGGATGGACTGCACTTTTCGGGCTGGATTTTACTAGGACATATCAGAGCCAGGCACCAAACGCTACTTAAGTTTATGCAAGACCCCGAGCATAACTCCGAGATATGGCCTGATGCACATTGGCCCGAAAACCATGTGCCGCAAAGCGAACAAGAGTGGAACAGCGCTATAGATGCCTACGAAGCCGAGCTAGGAGAAATGATACAGATTGTAAAAAACTCCAGCAACGACTTGTTTAAGGTATACAGCAATGGCAAAACATTGTATTGGGCTGCCATGACCGCACTACACCATACAGGCTACCACATCGGGCAGCTTAAAACCATTGGCAGGCAACTAGGCGTTTGGTAGGCGGCTCTGCGAGCCAATTATGAATTAGAAATTATGAATTAGAAATGGTGTTGATAGCTTCTGATCTTCCTTGAAAACCATAGCAATATTACCATAGGATTAAAGCATAGAGAGAAATCTCTAGCAGCACTCATTCATAATTTCTAATTTTTAATTCATGTAAAGCGGTTGCTGCGAGAGAATAATTTCCTGCTTTAGCTGCTCAAAATCTGCTTGAGCGGGTACTATCGGGAAAGGCATTTCCTGGCCTCTGTCCGATGGATATTTCAGAAACCGAATCAAAGGGCCTGCAATTACCTCTGCTTTCTCTATTTGCTCGTCCGTCAGTTGTTCCATCCAGTAACCCGACTGTCCCTTCTTCAGGTGTTTCGGGTTTTGCTTTTTCAACGTAGCAAAGCTCATTGCCTCTTGCAGCTCATCACGCTCATTTGCTGGTAAGTTTACTTCTAAATATTGTAGCAGCCCATCTAACTCCTGCTGAAAACCGAGCAGGAAACTTTCGTAAAAAGTAATGTGAATGTTGTACTGCTGGCTAAGGCGCAAATGGTCGTATACATGCCACACCCACTCTAGCATCAGTTGTTCGAAATTCTTCTCCAGAAAGCGCGAAGCATCTTTTTCCTCCTGCGGAAAATACTTCAGCATATAGCCGGAAGTATAGTATTTGGAAGCAGAAATTGCTCGGTCTCTTGGGTCGCGGATAATGTACACTTTTTTATCGAACAGGTTTAATAACTCGCCGCTTCGCTTGCAAATAGGCGAGTGCGTCCAGACGTGGTTTGTTTGAGCTACATAATCCTGGATGTTCTCGATTGGCCTTCTGTAGATGCTGCTGATACGATAACTGTACTGCAGGTCGGTCACGTCCAGTACATCAATGCTGGCCTGGCTGGGGTAGTTCAGGTCCCATTCTTTTGCCAAGTCATAAATAGGCTGTTTCTGAATAAAGCTTGTAAAATCGCGGCCTGTTCGCTCTAGTAGCTGCTGTATAATCTGGTAAAGCCAAAAGTTGCCGCATTTTGGTGCGCCGCCTTGCAAAATTTTCATGTTTGTTTTTTTTGCGTTCAAATCAGTCGGACACATATACGTCTTTAAAACCATTTTTGGCGTACAAAGGGTGAAATTCACCTAGAAGGCACTAGAGCATCCTAAATAGCGCTACAACAGTACTTGTGAAAGAGGAAAAGTTAGACAGCCATGTTGCCAGCTTTTCATCTTCTTAACATGCTAACTATTATACTATGCAACACCTCTTCCCTTTCGATTCTAAAATCTGTTACAACCAACGCAAAAGCATGATGCTGCAGGAACCACGCCTGTTGTGGCTCACAGGCCTCTCTGGCTCAGGTAAGAGCACGCTGGCCTTGCGCCTGGAGCATTACCTTTTTCACGAAGGGTACAAAGTTTTTCTGCTGGATGGCGACAACGTTCGGAATGGCTTGAACAAGGATTTATCCTTTACTGAAGAAGATAGAAAAGAGAATATAAGGCGGGTAGCTGAGGTTTCAAAACTGATGCTTGATGCGGGTTTGGTAGTCATCTGTGCTTTCATCTCTCCTTACGAAGCAGAAAGAGCGCTTGTAAAAGAAACCGTAGGCAATAATCGGTTTTCAGAGGTTTATGTAAATTGCTCGCTTCAGGTGTGTGAGCAGCGGGATACGAAAGGGCTCTACGCCAAAGCCAGGGAAGGTCTCATTTCTAATTTTACGGGTATTAGCGCTCCCTACGAAGCACCTTCGGCACCCGATGTAGAAGTAAGAACAGATGAGGAAGCTATAGAAGAATCGCTGTATAAGATTATCACCCATGCTGAGCAGCAGTTGAGAATGCCAGAGAGAATGAAACTTAGTGTAAACGCTTGAACAACTTAAATGACAGATATTAACATAGCATCTTTGTTAGATACTGCCAGGGCAGCTGCTTTAGAAGCAGGAAAAGCTATCATGGAAGTTTATAGAACAAAAGACTTTGAAGTAGATTATAAAGCAGACGATTCTCCACTAACCAAAGCAGACCAGGCTGCACATACCATCATCGAAAAACACCTTTCTGCCACAGGTATCCCTGTGCTTTCAGAAGAGGGTGCACACACAGCATACCAGGAAAGAAAAAAATGGCCTCTTTACTGGCTCATAGACCCGCTGGACGGCACGAAAGAGTTCGTAAAGAAGAATGGCGAGTTTACGGTTAACATTGCCTTTATGCAACAGTCTGCTCCTGTAGCAGGTGTGATTTATGCCCCAGACCTTGATGCGCTGTATTATGGTTCTGAAGATACAGGTGTATTGAAAGTGGAAAAAGAGCAAGAGCAGCAACTTATGCCTTTACAAGCAAGCACGAGCCTTGAGGAACTGCTACAAAAGCCACAGGTAAGAATTATTTCCTCCCGATCGCATCGCTCAGCCGAAACTGAAAAGTTTATTAGCCAATTCAAAAACACGGAAATAATTTCGATGGGAAGCTCCTTAAAATTTATGCTTCTTGCAGAAAACAAAGCCGAGATTTACCCCCGCTTCTCCCCCTGTATGGAATGGGACACAGCTGCCGCGCACGCTATCCTGAAAGCACTAAACAGAACCATTTATCAAACGGATTTGCAGTCTGAATTGGTGTATAACAAAGAAGATCTGCTGAACCCTTCGTTTATCGCCTTCTGAGGCTAAATATGCACCCTGTCAGTTTACTAGGTTTTGCTACTCCAACTTTGAAAGCTTCAGAACTTCTTGCATAGCTTCTTTATTTGTCGGTTTAAAGTTATACATGCAAGTACTTGTCACCAATTCACCGTTAAATCTTACAATCAGAACCACATACTCTTTGCCTAGTTCAAAATGATAGTCACACATGGAACCAGTGGCAGCTAGTTCTATTTCTTCGTCAACAAGCCGACCTATATATACTTTCTGCACTTCTAAAAGTGGCAGGTTCCCGTACTTGTACGGAGGCTTGATTGGCTTACGGGACAGGTCGTATCTAACGGAGCCTTTAATCTCCAGTACTTTTACTTTTACAACATAGTCTGATAATTCGAATGCTTGTTTTAAACTGCTCGGTACGCAATCGCAAGCACTTGCTGTGTAGTACAAGAAGCAGCAAAAGAAAGTGAATATGGCTTTCTTTGTTTTCATGATTATAGTTCTATATGATTGATAAAACAGTTGTAATCTGCCTTCAGAAAATACGACTGATTTACAGCCTTAGAGTGATTAGATCTTTACTTCGTTGAACTCCATCCACTGGTTTACAGGCACATGAGGTAAGCAAGGCGTAGCCAAAATTTGTTCAGGTGCTTTGTGTGTAAAAATGTTAAACTCTATTCTAGTACTTGGCCCTTGGGAGCTTTGACCGCCTTCTCCTTTGACTTTTGCTCGAGCCAATCTGCTATTTTATGCAGTGCCTCAGGGGAAAACGTCTCCTCTAGCGCGTAGGGTTCGTCATAAGTCCCTTTCTTGGCTGTCTGCATAAAATGGTTTACATTCGGCAGCACTTCAGACTTAAACTTGCTGTTCCCGCCTGCCTTGAGACCTACCTCCATTGCTTCGAACTCTTTCTCAACAAAAACCTGAGAGTCTTTGGCTCCGCTGACTGCAAACACTGGAACTTTGATCAGGCGCGGATAAGGGCTAGGATCCATGTGCAGGAAGTCAAAGCGCCACTTCTCCACAAAAGGATCGATATAAAACTCGCTTCTGCTCTTTGAATCAATTCCCGCCTCTCTGTGCCACTGCTTGAGCCTTTCGACGGCTGTTGCGCTGTCAGGGGCATTGCCCACGATTTCATAAGAGGTGTCATAGAGAGACAGCTCCGCTTTGGCTTTCTCCTCAGGGATCCCTAGTACCCGCAGCATGGCTCTATACTGCGTCTTGCTGTACTCAACCCCGTTAAGTCCCAAGCCAGCTAATAACACTATCCCTGCCACGGCAGGGTCCTGCGCCGCCACGATCTGCGCCTCCAGCGATCCCTGACTGTGACCTATCACGTACACGTCCTTTACCTTCAGGCGAGGGTCAGAGCGCAAAGCCTTGACGGCGGCCTTTGCGTCCTGAGAGAACTCGTAAATCGTAGTGCCGTTGTACCTGCCCGTGGACTGGCCCACTCCCCGCTCATCGTAGCGCAGCACCGCAAACCCGCGGCGTGTAAGTTCGTCTGCCAGCACCAGGAATGTCTTGTGGTAGAACTGCTCTCCGTCACGGTTGTGCGGCCCCGATCCCGAGAGCAGCACCACGCCTGGGAGTTTCTTTCTTCCTTTTGGCGGGGTGATGCTGCCGCTTAGCCTTATGCCAGGGCTGCTCCCTGGAAAGAACACGTCCCACTCCCGGTAGGGATAGGGGCGCTGCGGCGTTTGAGGACGGGGCGGCTTGGAGTCTGCCAGATCCACGGGCCTGACCTGAAGGGAATACTTGGCCCCTCCCATCAAGATAGTACCCCTCAGAATATTCGCCTCTGGGCTATAGCGGGCCGTGTAGACCCAGTAACCGCCGAAAGTGTCGATGGTGAAGCGCACGCTGTCTGCTGGGTAGGATATTTTCGCCTGATTACTGTGAGGCCCTTGCGAGGGCATGTCAAACAGTGCTTCCGTTTTGCTCTTGGCTCCATCCTGAAAATGAAAGATCATAGGATACTCAGTAGAGCCTATCTTCACGTTTCCACCCCAGCTCCCAGTAAAATCAGCCTGCGCAAGCAAGGAGAGAGGAAAAACAACGTGCAACAAAGCAACTATGAAAAATATAAACCTGGGATTGAGGGTAAAAAGAAAGTGCCTGTAAAAGTCTTTTGGTTTCTTTTTTTGGTGGACTATCATAGTAGGGCAAGTTTGTTCAGTGTTTTATTATTTCATGGAACGGCGGACATTAGCGCTATCAAAAGTTTCCATTTGCAGGTGATACCCTAACAAGATACAATTAAGTTGATGAGATTCATAACCTTGAATAATCTACTGTCAGGCTTTTTGGACACTGCACTGCGTTTAATGAGTCAATATTTGAAGTCATAGAGTAAAGCTTTAAACATATCTTTAATTGCTCTGTTCATTGAATCGCTTTTAAGTTTTTACACACTCAAAAAAATAGCGCAAGTAATAAGCATCAAATCAATGGACTTATTACTTGCGCTAAAAAAAACAGGTTTGAATCAGTAGCTGATTCAAACCTGTTCATTACAATCTTATTATTTTATTAAATCCTTAAAAGCTGATCCGAAGATTAAATAGCTGGTATTACCAGCAATCGTGCCCTCGTTCTGTCCCCACAGGAACGGCCAGTCGTCGTAGTTTTCAAAGTGGTCGGGTTTTCTGAATAGTACACCTGGAGCAACATTGCCTGGAATAAAGGAGAAATCAGCCCTGTTATTGCCATAAAAAACTGCTTTAGGACGTGTAGCTCCCACCGTTGCCACTAACGAATAATTGTGATACGGATGGGCGCCAAATAAATAGTTGGTGGCCTTAAAAGCATGCCTAGCGTCGACAACGTCAGGGAAGTATTTATTGGCAAAACAAACGGTGGTACCAAAATTCGTCACGTCTCCGCTACCTGCCCAGTTACCAAGTCCGATAGGCACTCCGTAAGGATTATCCTTTTCAAGCCCTTCGATGTATTCTTTGTATTTTACAACATAAGGGCGAAGCTTTTCTTTGAAGGATGCATCCATGTGCGGTATAGCATTTAATGCCGTTAGGAGGTGGAAAGTCACGCCACGATCCAGTGCAGGCCATAACAGTTCCTGAAACTTATCCTTGTACTGTTGCTCACCCGTTGCAATATACAGTTGAAGATTGGTTCCAACATTTGCTGACCTGTTCCATCTTGAGGTATCCTCTGGCTGTTTGGCGAGTAATTCACTTGCCTCTTGAAGCAGTCTTTTTGACTGTTGCAACGCTCTTGCCGAAAGATCGTCATTATAACCCTTCAACGCGCGACTTGCAGCGGCTAACATGGTTGCTGCACGGAGATCGAGGCTGGGGTTGCGGCTCGTAAATGCCCACAAATCATCCTTAACGCCACTAGACTGGCCGTCAGGGGCTACTTCGTAAGGGCCAAGGTTCGGATTATAAGGGAGGCCATCTGTTAAAGAAGCTGCGTCACCAAGATGATGATAATTATCAAGAACAGCGTTGGAGAGCGTTTGAGTCATGTGGCCGACAATCTCTGCCTGAGCTACCAGGTTTAAAGTTCCATGCTCGATAAACTGCAACATGTCTGGTGTTCCATCAGGTCGGTGCAAATCAACATAACGCTGCTCCTGGCTAACGAAGGTCTGATCGCGTGAGGGTTTAAAGTATTCCCATGTATGGACGAAGTTCTGCACCACGTTAATGTTTGATCCTGTCTCGATATCAAAATCTCCAGCATCGAAAAAACCACCTACATTCAAACCAGGAATCAATTCCAGCGCTTTATACTTGGTATCGGTTGTTGGTCCTTGTGCATGAAGGTCGAAGTGATCGGTGTTTGGCGGGGCTTGTAGATAACCGTCCTTAAAAGGTTCGCCATGCCACACGCGGTAAGCCTCATTTACGAACATGTGGTTCATGTGGATTGGGATCCATATATCGCTGGTGGCGTCGGTGATCTTATCGTAAACGCTATTGCCTATTAAAAAATTATTGGTTTTGTGGGCACCGTACTGAATATAGTATATACCAGGGGTCTTAACGGAAGAAAAATCGAATTTTACATAGTGGTATTTAAAATAGTCACCCCAGGGTACGATATTGCCGCTAAATACTCTGGTAGCTTTGCCATCGGCGCCTACACTGTATATTGATGATTTTGAGAGCGGTTTGTCTTTCTTGTCTAGTTCGATAACAGCAACTTTTGGTTGCGAAGGGAGGTAGCCTACTTGAGAGAAACCGATGTTTGGCTCTCTTTTCCAACCTTTAATGGCGTTTGGTTCAACGGTCCAGTTTAAGACCTTGCCTGTTTTTCCTGCTGGAAGTAAACTGCGAACTACAAACCAGCCGTTTTGTGCTAGCATACGGCCATCGAAAAGCATCAGATCAGCATCCTGCGAGGTGATTTTCACTAAACGTTCGGGTTCATCTGGTGCAAGGATAAAGGTACGGCCAGTTTCGAGCGGAAGCGGATCAATATATTTGCCAGTCCCTCTGTCATCGGCGGTTACATACCCTTTATATTGCTTTGGCTTTTCACTGTTAGGCTTCGTAGTGGTGTTGTCTACCACATAACGAGGAAATAGGTTAGAGCGCCCATCCATCAAATAGGTTTTTGCCCAATATTGCGAGGGTAGAAACTCAAGATTAAAACCGGCTGCCCTTCTAGGGCCTTGGGAACGGGTTTATCAAGGTAAACAGATATCTCAACACCTTCACCCTTTGCCTTGACAACCACCCGCGACTCAAAATTGTAATCTGGATACTGTAACGTAGCCTCAATGGTTTTTGCGGCACGGTCTACCTTTCGGTTTGATATATTAGGAACAAGATCCCACTGCTCTGGCGTGTTAGAAAGTCTAACAGCACCGCCTTGTGCTGTTCTGACGCCATGGTGAATCAGTTCTATACCAGCGTTATTTTCATCATTGAAACCTCCAGTAAAAAGGTTATTGTACACAAGCACATTGACGCCTTGCGTCTCGAAATACTCACGATCATTGAATTTCAGATCCTGGCTCAAAGCATAGTTGTATGCCGCCAGTAGTAGCACTACAACTGATAAAAGTCTTCGTCTTTTCATGTTGATTAATAATAAACTCAAGTTGCGAATTACAAGTACTTGTGAATGGTGTATG
>NZ_JAJJWH010000069.1 GCF_020907245.1 Pontibacter harenae
CTGAGGCTTGCGAGCAACTGTTAAACGCATAGGCATTCGCCATACCTTATATGATTACAAAAGAGGCCTGTGATAAACACAGGCCTCTTTTGCTATGGGTTGCTCTCTCTGGAGGATGCCCAGGAATAGATCGAGGCTTGGCGGCAGGAGTATAATGGCTTCCGTCCCCACAGTTCACTAGGTGACAGAACACCGGAGGAGTGGATACAAAACAACATAGTAAAACCTGAATTCTCTACTTTAGACCAGTCCTAAAAATGGGAGGACCTCATAACACATAATCAATAAGTTTAACTATCTATCTTTCGGCTAGTATACCTAACAAGAATCTCAAAAGATGATTGGATAATTGAAGAGGATTTACCCAAATAAATAATCACCATTTTAGCATCAAAAAAAGTTAAAAACTAACGAACTTAGCAAAGCTAAAAAGTCTTTAGTAATATTGGTCTCTAAGTCTCCTTTTTAAAGGGGGGCAAAAAGAAAGCTCGACATCAGTTAGAACTATATGCTGGTAGATTTAAAAATAAAAAATTACGCCCTGATTGAGAAGCTGGAGATGAATCCGTCGCCAGTGCTGAACATTATTACGGGTGAGACGGGTGCTGGTAAGTCCATTATGCTGGGGGCCATAGGCCTGTTGCTGGGGAACCGCGCCGATACAAAGCTGCTCTTTAACCAGGGGGAGAAGTGTGTGATAGAGGGAGTGTTCGACATCTCTTCTTACAACCTTAAGGAGATTTTCCTGACTGAAGACCTGGACTTTGATAACCAGTGTATTCTACGCCGTGAGATTAGTCCGAGCGGTAAGTCGCGTGCGTTTGTGAACGACACCCCTGTAACGCTGGATGTGATTCGCAAGATAGGGGAGAACCTAATGGACATCCACTCGCAGCATGATACGCTGCAGTTGGGCGATACGAGCTATCAGCTCAACATCCTGGACATCTACGCTGGTAACACGGTATCGGCAGGCAATACTACTTTTGATGTGTATGCAGGCAATCTGTCGCACCTGAAAGACTATAACGAGACCTACCGCAAGTATAAAAAGCTAGAAAGCGACTATAAAAAGCTAACGGACCAGCTGGCACAGGCCCAGAAAGAACTGGATTATCATACCTTTCTGCTAAATGAACTGGAGGAGGCTAACCTGCAGGCAGAGGAGCAGGAGCAGCTAGAGGATGAGCTGAAGCAGTTGGAGAACGCTGAAGATATTAAATTAAAACTATCACAGGCGGTACAACATCTGACAGAATCAGAATTTAACATTACTTCTGCTTTAAAAGACACAGCGTACTTGATCGGACAGCTGGTGCAGTTTTCTTCTAAGTACGAGGAACTGCGAACCCGCACCGAGAGCTGCATGATTGAGTTAGGCGATATTGCTGGCGAACTGGAAGATGCCGAACGCAATACCGAGGCTGATCCCGAAAGAGCAATAGAAGTGCAGGAGCGCCTGAACATGATTTATACTTTGCAACGCAAGCATCAGGTGCAAACTATAAGTGAGTTGTTGGAGATTCAGTGCGATTTGGAGGGTAAAGTAGGAAGTGTACTGAACTTAGATAATGCTATCACCAGCACCCAGAAAGCTATGCAGGCAGCTGAGAAAGAGGCGTTGGAAAAGGCAGCTATACTTTCAGAACGTCGAAAGGCTTCGTTTGGCACGTTTGAGCAGGAACTGTATGCGTTGCTGGCTGAATTGGGCATGCCAAATGCCCGTATTGTAATCCAACATAATAATGTGGCGCCTACAGCTACGGGTACCGACGAGATCAGTATACTTTTTAGTGCTAACAAAGGGGCGCAGCCGCAGTCGCTTATTAAAGCAGCATCGGGTGGTGAGTTTTCGCGCCTCATGCTAAGTATTAAGTATATGCTAGCCGATAAAACTGCCTTGCCAACCATCGTTTTCGATGAGATTGACACAGGTATATCGGGTGAAGTGGCTGTGAAAGTGGGCCGCATGATGCAGCAAATGGCGCAGAAGCACCAAATTATTGCCATTTCACACCTACCCCAAATTGCAGCGCAGGGCAATGCGCACTACTTTGTTTATAAAGAAGATCGCGAAGACCGAACCATCAGCCGTGTGAAGCAGCTGACCAAGGAAGAGCGTGTAAATGAGATAGCAACCATGATTGCAGGAGCCAATCCGAGTGCCAGTGCCTTTAAAAGTGCCAAAGAGTTGCTTTCACTCTAAGCAGTTATTACTATATTGCTTCCGTTTTCTGGCTTTGCCAGAAGGAAACCAAACTGACAAACAACTATAAGTATAAAGAGATGTCTTATAATCTGCTAAAAGGAAAGAAAGGAATCATTTTTGGAGCGTTGGACGAAAAATCTATCGCTTGGAAGGTAGCGAAACGTGCAAAAGAGGAAGGTGCTGAGTTTGTGCTGACTAATGCGCCACTTGCCATGCGTATGGGCGAAATCAAGAAGCTTGCAGAAGAGTGTAACGCAGAAATTATTCCTGCTGACGCTACGTCTGTAGAAGATCTGGAGAACCTGTTCTCAAAAGCACAGGAAATCTTGGGTGGCAAAATAGATTTCGTGCTGCACTCTATTGGTATGAGCCCGAACATCCGTAAAGGCAAGTCTTACGGCGACCTGAACTACGAGTGGTTCCTGAAAACGCTGGACATTTCTGCACTGTCTTTCCATAAAGTAATGCAGGTAGCAGAGAAGCAGGATGCCATGAACGAGTGGGGTTCTATTGTAGCGCTATCTTACATCGCGGCACAGCGTGTATTCCCAGACTATACAGACATGTCGCAGGCGAAGGCGGTGCTGGAGTCTATTGCCCGTAACTATGGCTACCGCTACGGTAAGCTGAGAAATGTACGTGTAAATACCATTTCACAGTCTCCGACTAAAACAACAGCTGGTACAGGTGTAGGTGGCTTTGATGCATTCTACGACTATGCTGATAAGATGTCTCCGCTTGGTAATGCTTCTGCAGAAGCCTGTGCTGACTACTGTATCACTTTGTTCTCCGATCTGACTAAAATGGTAACCATGCAAAACCTGATGCACGATGGTGGCTTCAGCAGCACAGGTATCTCAGAGGAGATTGTGGAAAGAATGAGTAAGTAGTATGATTTAAAAATTTGAAGATGTGAGGGTTTGAAAATAATCTTCACGTTCTGAAGTATAAAAATAGCCTCTGCCAATGATTTGGCAGAGGCTATTTTGTTTAAGGTTCTCTGAAACAAAACGTCGATTCGAACAGCGTGAGGAATTTAGGGTTTGCTAGTTTTATTCTAACCCATCTAAAATTATCCTTCAAGTTTTCAACTTGGAGCTTTTCATGAGGCAAGTTTTCAACTTGCGTGGTGGGGCTTAAAGGTCGCAACCTACGCCAGTTAAAAACTGACCTCATGCACAACCACAAGTTGCGCTATCGCTAAACTTGCGGTATGCTTTGCTTTTTATTTACAAGATGAGTGTTTCAATCATAGTCAGAAGCCATACTTATTTCATTTCAATAGCACAAAGCAAGCATATTTCTCCCTTTGATCTAAATGACAAAATGAGTTTAATCAGACGCTGACTACTCATGCTACCGCTCCAACTTAGCTCCTGGATCTACTCCTGGCTTTTGCGGAGTTTGAGAAACAGCCCAACCAGTGGCGTACATCCATTTGGTCATGCGGGTCAGCTTATCAATGTCGATGCGTTCAGCCTCGTCTCGTGGAGTATGATAATCTGCATGTAGTAAGGTAGTAAAGAAAATAGCTGGAATACCTGCACGGGCGTAGGGTAAATGGTCGCTGCGGAAGTACCAGCCTTCGGGGTGCTGCTGATCGTCCCAGGATGTATCTACGGTAAATTTCGTCAGTTGCTCGTTGGCTTGCATGGCCATATCTACCAAAGCAGTAGAGTTACGATGTGGTGGTGTTGAGCCAAGCAAAGCGGCGGAATCTGGTGCGTTACGGCCAATCATGTCGCCATTTAATACAGCAACAATAGACTCTTTTGGTACAGTAGGATGCTCGGAATACCAGCGAGAGCCGTAAAGGCCACGCTCCTCGGCACCGTGCCATACAAACAAGCCAGATCGTTTGCCAGGAGCTTTTGTCCAAGCACGGCCTATGGCTAACAAAGCCACACTTACCGTAGCATTGTCATCAGCTCCATTCCAGATCGAGTCTCCGTCTATTGCCACGCCTACGCCATCATGATCATGGTGCCCGCTAAAAAGCACATATTTATTTTTCAGCTGCGCATCAGTGCCAGGAGCTTTTGCCACTACGTTAATAGACGGATAAACAAAGCTTTCAACCTCTAGGTTGGCACTTACTTTAGCGTTTGGACTTCTAAGATTTTGTGCTGCTGAAGGGAGTGTTAATATCACAGGTATATTGTTTTGGCTTGTTGTACCCGCTGCACCTTCTAATTGGTATTGCCCTTCCTCAAAACCATGCCCTGCAAAAGCCATATTAGCTTCAGCTGTAGAATCGGCCACTAATATAATAGCCGCTGCTCCCGAATTTCTAAGCGTGCTGCCTTGCTGGCGAACCGCTGATAAAATATAGCGGTAGCCCCAAAGGCTCATACCTTCGGCTGGTAACCTAGAAGGAGCCTGTAGTTCCATGGCTACTACTTTGCCTTTGATATTTTGCCTGGTGGTATCAGCCATACTATTTAGCCATACTACAGAAGTATTTTGCAGATTACTTGTTGCAGGTGATGTGACCCACGCCTCCTGCCACAGTTTCAGTGATTTGCCGTTTATCTGAATTTGGCTGATGTCGGCCATGTGCGTGCGGCGCAGCGGAAAGAACTGGAAATAAGTACCATCATCGCCTGCTGGTTCTAAACCTGCTTTTCTGGCTTGTTCGGCTACCCAGGCTGCGGCACGTAGCTCATCTGTTGTTCCTGCTCTTTTGCCGCGCATATCATCGCTGGCCAGAGCAAAAAGATCCTCGCGCAGCTGGTCTTCACGTATGGCATCCAGGGCAGGAGGACTAGTGGCAGGTGCATCTGCTGAAGAAGTAGCAGATGGCTTGCTACTGGTGCAGGCACTGGATAAAGCCAGAGCAAGAAATAAACATGTACTTAATTTTTTCATTTAGTTAAGTTAGATTATAGTGAGTAAATTTAAGCTTCTTCTCTATTCACTTTTGTAAAATCGAAGGCGGGAATGCAGACGGACCAGTATTCGGTTTCTTCGTCGTACGGGTTGGCGTAGCGGATGCGGGTGCCAGCCTTTATAAGTATCGTTTCGCCAGCTTTTACCTCCACTTCTTCACCGTCAATTTCAATTAACTTTTTGCCACGCGTCACGATGGTAATCTCATCAAACTCAGGTGTCTGGTGCGGCTCGCTCCATTGCGGAGGTGCCACCATGTGGGCCACACTAAAAGCCGAGGTATGGGTAGAGGCATTGCCAAAATGTTCTTCTATCAGTTTTCCGTCTGTAGTGGGTACCCGAAAAGGCTTGGTTTGCTTTATATATTTTGGATTGCTCATGTATATCAATGTTTAAATGTACAAATTATTTAGCCGCAGTACTGAATTCGCCTTCCGTGTAGGAGGTAACACCTGCCTTTTCGGCTTCGCAGGCGTTGCTGTAGGTTTTGCCATCGCAGCCACAGACAGGAGCATATTGCATGGTGCAAATTTGGTCTGGGTTTATTTTGCTTTGATCTATGCAGGCGATGTCTTCTGAGGTTTTGCAGGAAAAAGTGCTGCCAAGCAGCAGGAGCAAACAGGCAGTGACGGTTTTTCTCATATAGTTTTTGCTGTTAAAAGTAGCTTTACGAACAAATAAGTGACATTAGCGGCTACAATGGTCCTGAAAATTAACCAACTAGTGTGGTTGCCGTATGTATTTTCGAATGTCTAAATTATAGAATCTTGCTAATATTTTATACCTCTATCTATAATCAAACAGCAGGCGTAGCTTTATAAATAAATATAAGTAGGACTCAATTAAACAAAACAACTATGAATAACGACAACGGAAAAATCTTGTTAGCAACGTTGGCAGGAATAAGTGCAGGTGTTGTAACTGGTATCTTATTGGCACCAGACAGTGGCCGTACAAGCCGCGATACGCTTAATCGCTCTTTAAAGAAAGCAGGCGACGATATAGAGAAGACAGTCAAAAACTGGATGGATAAGTTGGAGCGCAACAATGTAACTGACGATGGCAGCAGTTTGATTATGCGTGGCTCTTGGGATGACGTGAAAGGCCAGTTAAAGCAAAATTATGCTGACCTTACAGATGATGACTTGACTTATGCCGAAGGAAAAGAAGATGAACTGCTTGGCCGCCTACAGCGCAGGATGGGCAAAACAAAAGACGAAATCATAAAGCTTATATCAGAATTGTAACGAATCAGGGGCTGGTATGAACTAGTTTAATTATATTCATCGAGGTTTTGATAATGTTTTAATATAATAAAATAATCAAATTCTAAATTATAGTTATAACTTAATGCTATGCTTAATCGTTATTAATCAAATATTAACGTAAAAAGAAATAATTGTAAATTTTAAAAATTGCTAGAAACTATGAAAGACAATAGCGGAAAGGTATTATTAGCCCTTTTAGCTGGCGCAAGTGCTGGTGTAATTGCAGGTTTGTTAATGGCTCCTGATACAGGGGAAGTTACAAGAACTAGCGTTAAGAAGTGGGCTGGTAAAATGAGCAAAGATCTTGAAAAGAACCTGCAGACTAGCCTGGACGAGATAAAGAAAATGAGCTCTGATACTTATGAAAAAGTAGCAACAAGTGTTAAGGGAGCAACTAAAGGTGAAGACTCAGGTAGCGATTCTTCTTCTGACAAATCAACATCGACAACTGCAGCAACTGGTACTGGCACAACTACTACAGGTGCTACAGCAGGTACAACTGGTACTGCCACTGGCCCTGTTGGTACTCCTGGTACATTAGGCGGTACAGTTTAAATGTATCCAAGCTCCAGGTAAATCCTGGTGTTGCGTATAAGTACGCTAATGTATTGGCAAGCCTTGCCTTTGTTTCGGAAAGAAGAGTACACCTGTGTGCTTTCTTCTTAGGTACTTTTATGCTTATAATTTACGCTGGCGCCTGCTCATAACGAGTGGGTGCTTTTGTTTTATCTTATGCGTCAACCTTCGGCATGTAGTCTCGTTAATAATAAGGAGGCTTAACACACATTTTATAAACAACCAAAAAGATATTGTATGAGAACAACTATGGAATGCAGATCTCTGGGAGAAGAAAAGGGTAATTACGCAACTAACTCTTCTGTGAGACAAATAAAGCAAAAAGTAACAGGCGAAAGCAAAAGCCACAGTAAGAGCAGCGAAAGCGCTGGAGGTAAAGTAGCACTTAGTGTGTTGGCTGGTGCTGGTGTAGGTGTGTTGGCTGGTATGTTGTTGGCTCCAGAAAAAGGAGAAGTTTTCCGCAAGAAGGTTTCTGAATCAGCTTCCAAGCTTGGTTCGCAGGCAACTAAACTGTATAGTGACAGCCTTGATAAAGTGAGTTCCTGGACAGGAAAGGGCGTCGAAACAGCTAAAAGCGAAGACCTGGGACCAGAGGTTGTAGGCAAAGTAAAGAAAAGCCCCTATACCGACTCCGAAAAGTGGGACGATCAGGAAAATAAAAACATGATCAATACAGCCAAAAAAACTCCTGGCGTGTAAAAGAACCAACTATAAAAAGAAAGCGCCTGCTATACTATAGCAGGCGCTTTCTTTTTATATAATACAATTGTTTTTCAGTGGAAAGACTACTCGTCCTTATTCTCTGGTTTCATTTGCGGGAAGAACAACACATCCTGTATGGAGTGAGAGTTCGTCATGATCATGCTCAGGCGGTCTATGCCTATACCCAAACCAGCTGTTGGCGGCATACCATACTCCAACGCACGCAGGAAGTCTTCGTCTAATACCATTGCCTCTGTATCGCCACGTCTGCCTAATTCCAGCTGCTCTTCAAAACGCGCACGCTGATCAATCGGGTCATTCAACTCAGAGAAGGCGTTACAGATTTCTTTGCCATTGCAAATCGCTTCGAAGCGCTCTACCAAACCTGGTTTGCTGCGGTGCTTCTTCGCCAGCGGGCTCATCTCTACAGGGTAATCTGTAATGAAAGTTGGTTGGATCAGGTATGGTTCTGATGTTTCTCCGAAAATCTCATCTATAAGCTTGGCTTTCCCCATGGTTGGATCTACTCTAACACCCAATTTCTCGGCTGTCTGGCGTAGCTCTGCTTCTTCCATTGCCGAAATATCGATCTTTGTGAAGTGCTCAATTGCCTCAAACATCGTGTAGCGCTTCCAAGGGCGCTGAAAGTTGATGATGTTATCGCCTACTTTAACTTCGGTGGTACCGTGCAGGGTCAGAGCGACTTTCTCCACCATTTCCTCCACCATATCCATCATCCAGTTGTAGTCTTTGTAGGCTACGTAAACTTCCATTACGGTAAATTCTGGGTTGTGCGTACGGTCCATGCCTTCGTTACGGAAGTCTTTGGCAAACTCGAATACACCGTCGAAGCCACCAACAATCAAGCGCTTCAGGTAAAGCTCATTGGCGATACGCAAGTATAGCGGCATATCCAGCGCGTTGTGGTGCGTTTTAAACGGACGTGCTGCTGCACCACCGTGTATAGGCTGCAGGATAGGAGTCTCTACTTCTAAATAGCCCTTGTCGGTCAGGAAGCTGCGCATAGTGCTTACCAACTGGCTACGCTTCTTGAAAGTTTCGCGCACGTGTGGGTTCACAACAAGATCCACGTAACGCTGGCGGTAGCGCAGTTCAGGATCGCTGAAGGCATCATACACATGCTCCACGCCGTTCTCGTCTACCTCACGCTTTACAATCGGCAGTGGCTTCAACGATTTGGTTAAAAGCTTTAGTTCTGTAACATGCACCGAAATCTCGCCTACCTGCGTCACGAAAGCATAACCTTTGATACCGATAAAGTCACCGATGTCCAGCATTTTCTTGAACACGGTATTGTACATGGTTTTGTCTTCGCCAGGGGCAATGTCATCGCGCGATACGTAAATCTGTATGCGGCCTGTGCTGTCCATCAGCTCCGCAAAAGAGGCTTTTCCCATCACGCGACGGCTCATTAGGCGGCCAGCAAGGCTTACTTCCTGGTAGTTATTCTTTTCCTTATCGAAATTTTCCCTTATCTCTTTGGCAGTGGCAGTAACTTCAAATAGCTCAGATGGATATGGGTTAATACCCATTTTCTCCAGTTCTTCGCGCTCATGGCGCCTGCGTAGTTCCTGTTCGCTCAGTTGCATGCGATGTATATAAAATGACTGTTTATAAATAAACTGCAAAATTGCTAAATATTCGGCAGCTTTTAAAGGCTTTATTGCTGATTGTTGGATTGTTAAATTGCTAAGGGAGTTTTAAATGTAAAAGCCCTTGCAGGTAAAACCATACAAGGGCCAAACTATAAAAGGAAGAAAGTGAAAATTATGCAGCTGCACCTAATTGGTAATCGTCCTCTTTTAGGAGCGGTTTGATTTTTTCTTCGAACCTAGCTGCAACAAAGGAGCCTTGCAGGTGCTTTGGCAGTTCCTCTACAAAGGCCTGGTAGTGGCGCAAACCTATGGCCTGCGCCACATAGCATTCGTGTATGCCGTTCAGGTAGCTCACAATCTGCAACAGCGACTCGTGGAACAGCTTAAAATCAATCTCGGCCTGTACAAAACGCTCAATCTCTCTGTGAGTAGTCGAAATACGCAAACGTGCCATCAGATCGAACAAGGTAGTATAGCCAACGCGCCAGGTAAGCTGTTGCCAATGCTGCGGGCCGAACTTCTGTAAAATTTCATTGTTGCGGCTGCTACGTATGGCTGTGGCAGGGTTGGCCTGTACTTGCTGCCTGACAGCTTTTGCTTTCTGGCGGCGCGTGGTGCGCAAAAACTGCCCGATTTGTGCCTGCGCCTCTAACTCTTTGCCTGCTATCTGCAAACCAGGTTTATAGTGCGCCAGCGGCAGTCGGTTTATGTTAAAATCATCATAGTGCCCAGATGCATAGAAGCTAATGGCTTGCGGATAAGCGTTTTTAACCACTAGTCTGCCTGCCTCTCGCAGCACCCAAGCCTCATTATTCGTTTTGATGCCTCGCGTGTGCAGGAAAGCCTGCAGCCCAGCAAAAACAGCATAGAAAGCCTGCGGAAACGTCCAGTGCAAGGCGTTGCGCATATAAGCTTCGTCACCTAACTCAGCGGTAGAACGCAAAGCATACTCAGTGCTCCAACTATTGAGCAGCAGGCGCTTTACAGCCTCCACATCCTGTTCCGATAGTTGTACTGGCTTGGCCTCACGGAACGAAGCAAGACTATCCAAACCATTCCCTTCAAAGTTTTGGATATGGTAACTTATAGCAAAAAAGTAGTTGAGAAAAACCTGCGCAGGAATAGATTTCTGCCACTCCTTATCCGCCTGTTTTGCCTCTTTTGGATATAACGAAAGTACGTTTTCTTCTTCTCTCTCTTTCATGCATATACAACATTTTTGCTGCTGTATCAGTTGCAAAAAAGGTATAAAATTGCAGTGTTTTTTAGTATTTAAACGCTTGATTATGAGTAATTTATTTTCTAGTTAAAAATAATTACCATTATCCTGTAGCAGTCTGCTTTTAAGTGACTTTCAGAAGTGAAGATTCTACTTTTGAAGAGGAATGAAGTACACCTTTAGGTAACTAGTAAGTATAGAAACAGAACTAACCAGAAGTGTAAAAGTAGAAAGTACGGAGACAGTAGTAATCAACTTAAATCGGAATATATCAGTTTTCAAAGTGTATTGACCATCATTGAAAAGCCGTGATACTTGTGTCTTTTTATTAACAGCAGAAGAAACTATGGATATATCTTACATCATCAACGAACTAGGCGAAGAACGAGAAAAGTATTTCGATGCCGTGGCGCCACCCATTATACAGAGCAGTAACTTTGCCAGCAGAACAGTTGCCGAAATGCGTCGCAAAATGCAGCACGAAGCGACAGAGTACATGTACTAGCGTGGCAATAATCCAACCGTGACAATACTCGAGAAGAAGATGGCAGCACTGGAAGGGGCGGAGCATGCGGTGGCGTTCAGCAGTGGCATGGGGGCTGTATCGGCGGCTGTACTTTCGGTGGTAAGGGCAGGTGACCATATAGTGTGTACAAGTCACCCGTACAGTTGGACGAACAAACTAATGAAGCGCTTTCTGCCTCGCTTTGGCGTGGAGGTTACCATGGTAGACGGAACAGACGCTGCCAACTATAAAAATGCCATCAAACCTAACACAAAGCTGCTATACCTGGAGAGCCCCAACTCCTTTACATTTGAGTTACAAGACCTTGCTGCCGTAACAGCCATTGCTAAGGCGCATAACTGCCGTACAATCATTGATAACAGTTTTGCCAGCCCATTACACCAGAATCCGATAAAGTTCGGTGTAGACCTTGTGGTGCATTCCTGCACCAAGTACATCGGCGGGCATTCGGATGTAATGGGAGGCGTAGTTTGTGGCTCTCGTGACTTGATCAATAGCATCTTCAACAATGAATTTATGACCTTGGGTGCGGTTATGTCGCCGCACGATGCCTGGCTGTTTATACGTGGTTTGCGTACACTGCCTGTGCGTATGGAACGTGTGGCAGCCTCTACCAGAAAGGTAGTGGAATATCTGGAACAGCACCCGAAGGTGGAGAAAGTGCTTTTTCCTTTCCTGCCCTCCAATCCGCAGCATGAACTGGCGCACAAGCAAATGAGCAACAACTCTGGGCAGTTCTCCATTCTGCTTAAAGCCAACACTCTAGCAAAGGCTGATTTGTTTTGCGACAGCCTAAAGCATTTTTTGATGGCAGCCTCTTGGGGCGGGCACGAGTCACTTATGTTTCCCATTTCAGCAGTGTATGCCTCAGAGAACATGAAAATTGACCTGCCATTCAATCTGGTGCGCTTTTACATTGGCTTAGAAGATCCAGAATATCTTATCCAAGATTTAAAACAGGCACTAGCCGCTTTGTAAGTGTTAAGTGTGTTTTTAGTAATAATTTGGTTGTGGTTTAGAATGTATGATGTAGGAATAAAT
>NZ_JAJJWH010000070.1 GCF_020907245.1 Pontibacter harenae
TTACCCTAACAACCGACACCTGCTTTTTTATCCAAACAAATCAAAACAGCCTCTAAGTATAACACAATGAGTTTCCTATTTTAGTGTTAGGTTATACTAGCCTTGCTTAATAAATGATTTCACGTAATCTTGAAGATAAGATAACTTAGGCTTGACACAGTTGTGACATCCGAGGCGTTACATTTGTAGCAAACAATATTAGTGTCGGCTTAAGGAAAGTATTTTTAACAGAGAGTTCTTTTATATATGTTCTGCAACTATCACAACCTGGAGGTTTCATCAAATTGAACAAAGCCAGGCCTGCAGAAATGATTAAGGGTTGCCACGAATAATACATTGAAAAGGACTAATAACATAGACAAATAATTATGCTGGAATACATCAAGACTATTTTATTAAAGGTAAGCTTCGATAAAATGCTGTTCGAGAAAGAACTTAGAAAAGGCCTGAAAATGCTGGAGCGAGAACAACTGCCGCAGTTCAGGAGGTGGTGCTATGAGATGTTTTCAGACTCGCACCCAGTTGCCCTGAAAAGGGTCTTTCAAATTAATGCGCTTACTTCTGGTAAGTCCCGCTTCACCTTTTGCTGAGAAAATTACGATACCAGTAGCCTGACGACTTGACCGTACGCTGCTGCGTATCAAAGTCCACGTGCACAAGACCGAAGCGAGGGTCGTAGCCTTCCGCCCACTCAAAGTTATCAACCAACGACCAGACAAAGTAACCATGCACCTTGGCTCCATCTTGTTTGGCCCTGAGCACCTGCGCCAGGTAGCGCTGCAGGAATTCGACCCGCTCTGGGTCATGCACCTTGCCGTCCTGTAACGTGTCCGCAAATGCGGCTCCGTTTTCCGTCACGATAAGCTTTTTGATGCCCTTGTAATGGCTGAACTTTTGCAGTATGTGGTAAATCGCCTCTGGGTAAACCTCCCAATTCATTAGGGTGTAGGGAACATTCCTTTTCTTAGGCGGCACTAGGTTGGCTTGCACAAAAGGTGTCCAAAAGGCATATTTAACCACCTCGCGCGTATAGTTCTGGACACCGATAAAATCGAAGTCGAACATCAGTTTCTCCTCGTCACCTGCCTGCATGTACTTTTCGATGCGGCGCATAAACTTTAAGTCTTGCAGGGGGTAACCTAAGCCGAGAGAGGGCTCCAGGAAGAGCCTGTTCAGGAGTGCGTCCACGCGTACGGCGGCTTTCATGTCCTTCTCCAGCGGCCGAAGCGGTTCAATGTGGGAGCAGGAGAAGGTAGTGCCCACCTCTGCATCTGGAAGAAACTCCCTGATGGTTCTTCCTCCTTCCGCCTGGCACAGGGCAGCATGGTGCACGGCAGGTATAAAAGAGCCAAAGCCTCTGCGGCCAGGAGCATGTACCCCTAGAAAGTAACCAGCGCCCGTAAAAACCATTGGCTCGTTGAGCACCATCCAGTGCTTTACCCTATCGCCAAAGAGCTTTACACAAAGGGCAGCGTACTCCTGGAACCAACCTAGTATATCGCGGTTCGCCCAGCCGCCTTTCTTCTCCAACTCGTGGGGCAGGTCCCAATGGTAGAGGGTAATCCAAGGCGTTATGTTGAGTTCGAGGCAGTGGTCGATTAGGCGGTTGTAGTAGGAGACGCCTGCTGGGTTTGCGCGGCCGCGGCCCTCAGGCAACAGGCGAGCCCAGGAGAGGGAGAAACGGAAATTAGGGATTGCCAGCGACTGTACCAACGCCAGGTCATCGGAGTAACGGTTAAAGAAGTCGCAGGCGAGATTACCGTTGTGGTTCTGCTTCACCTTGCCTCGTTTGCCTGAGAATACATCCCATATAGAGGGGCCTTTACCTTCTGCCTCATGTGCCCCCTCTATCTGATAGGCAGCGGTGGAGGTGCCCCACATAAAGTTTTCGCCAAAGTCTGCCCTGCTAAACCCTGGCTGTCCCAGGGTCTGTTCTTGGTAGTGGTCTATCATATTTAAAAGCCGCAGTTCCCAGCAAGGCTGTAAGCTGCGGCGTTGAAGTCTAATGTTTTGTGTTTTTTTATAGTACTATGTATTCTCCTGTACGATACGTGCTACGATGGCGTCCGTCTCATCCGGGTAATCCACCTCAACGGGTAAGCCGTTCTCTATCCAGTCCTCTATAGTCGGCAGATGCTTTTTCTTAAGGCTTTTGACGGTAGTAACTCCCATGTACCTAAGCACGGCTGCGTTGCAGACCTGCTCGAATTGGTTTTTCATGGGCACAACCAGCAGCTTTTTCTGGAGGTACAAAGCCTCTGAGGTTGTTCCGAAGCCAGCCGCACAAAGTACGCCAGCAGCCGAGGCCATGCTTTTCAGGAACATCTCGTTCTGTATCGGCTGAATGGAAACGTTCTCGTACTGGAAAGCCTGCTTGTTGTGCTTTGAAAATACCTGCCATTTTGACTTTCTGAAGTTGATGAGCGTGTTCAGAATTTTGAGGTCGTCGTGTGCAGGCAGGTACACGGTGTAATGCCCTTCGTTACTTACCTCCAACTCACGCACCTGGCTTCGGATAATGGGGGTAAAAATGGTGTCGTCGAATCTGGAGAAGTGAAAACCGTAGTGGGTTGGGGTGGGAGAATAGCTCTTCAGTATAAGTTTGCCCACGGTGTCTGTTTCCTTTGGCTTCGGCACGCTTGCATGGAGAGCGGCCACCTGATTGCTCAGACCGACGCAGTGCTTTTTAGCCAGCATACAGGCCCAGGCCGAGACAGGCTCAAAGTCTGTTACAACCAGATCATACTCCCTCACGGGGAGTTGGCGCACTTCCTTGTAGAAGCTCCTGGAGTTGATTTGCGCAAAGGTGCGGACAAGGTCCACGCCGCCGCTTTTTCCGAAAATAAAGCTAAGCCCGTTCAGGCGGTACTTCACGGGGTGGGGCAGGCGAAGGTCTACCTGGCAGCCACTGACGAGAATATCTAGTTCGCCGCGCCGCTGTAGTGCAGGTATCACATCAAGTGCCCTTGTCAGGTGCCCGTTTCCAGTGCCCTGTATAGCGTAGAGTATCCTCACGCGCGTTTCATGTTAAGTTCGACCATCAGAAGCTGGAACAGTTGCACGTTTGTCATCAGCTCTTCATCCTCTGGGGCATCGGCAGAGAGTACGTCCAGGTCTTCTCTGAAGCTGTAAAGGCTCCAATCTCCTGCGTTGTACTCCAGTGCAGTCAGGTTCTCAATCCAGTCACCTGAGTTGAGGTAGGTGACCGAGCCTTTAGAGTTACTGATTTCCTTAATCTCGGGATGGTGAATATGCCCGCAGACAACATAGTCGTAACCGTTGGAGATGGCTATGTCCGCTGCCGTTTGCTCAAAGCCATTGATGAACTTCACAGCGCTCTTGACACGGTTCTTGATGTTGCGGGAGAGGTACACCTGCTCTCTGTTCAGCTTCTGAGAAAAATAGTTGACAACGCGGTTCAGCAGGATTAGTGAGTCGTAGCCTTTTGCGCCGAGCTTGGCCAGCCACTTTGAGTGTTGCATGGTGACGTCGAACACATCGCCGTGGAAAAGCCATGCCCGTTTTCCATCTAATTCCAGCACCACCTTGTTGACTACCTGGAAAGAGTTCATCCTGAAGCCCGCGAACTTACGAAGCATCTCGTCGTGGTTGCCCGTGACGTAGTATATCTTGGTGCCTTTTGTGATAAGGCTGATCAGGTGTTTGACTACCCGCATGTGGGAGGGGGGCCAGTAGCTTTTGCTGAACTGCCAGATGTCAAATATATCGCCGTTCAGGACGAGGACCTTAGGTTTGATGCTTTTTAGGTACATCAGCAGTTCTTTCGCATGGCACCCGTAGGTACCCAGGTGCACGTCTGAGATGACGGCAACTTCCACGCTTCTTCTTCTTTTCGCCATACAGAGCTGTTGGGAGGGAGCTTAAGTAAGTTTAACTTATGTTCTGTTAAATTTGAGCGGGGAATGGAAGGAGCTTAGCCTGTACAGGAAAAAGCACAGCACCTTACTGGTCACCGCACCCGCGGCTTCTCTCGCCTGTTCGACTATCTTTTGGCTTCTATTTCGGATCATCTTCCTATAGGTTATTTAAACATGTCTCTAAGGTAAGTATAGAATGTTTCCTGCACGTTACCAGTTAGTTAAGATTAAATTAATATTTAGGTGTTGCACAGTAGGAGCTGTACGGTGCTCATTTGCGCCCAGTCATTCTTCAGAAAACATTATCTACCTAGACGTGGAAAAATTTAGTGCGGGAAATGGAAGTGCTAGTCACGGGCAGTGTTATCTGTAGGTTACCTGTATTATTAATTCTTTATATCGCTCTGCCTTGGTTTGAGGAGCAGAAAAAGCTGTCTAGCTTTGTAGCATCAAGATTAGATTAGTTTGGTGAGGACGCCTGCCTTTGCAGGTGTTTTCTCTTTTTAGGGGGCTTGTTAAATTGCTGGCTACAGCTCCTTATAACTTGAATTTTAATGTTATGCTGGAGGGTTCTTAGTAGGCAGCAATGCGTTGTTGAAGTGACCAGTCTTTATACTGGCAAGGGAGGTAAGCAACATCTTCTATTCAGAATGTTGGTGCCAGTACTCCTATAGGAATATAAATAACGCCCGCCTACCCTGTAGAAGATGCTTATAGTCTTTTTTAACCAGCAGACGTTGCATCAGCATCAGGCCAGACATGCTCATGTCGAGCCTTCTTCAGATCTTTCTGCAATCTATAATCTCCTTCTTTTCTTCAGTCAGCCTAACGTTGGATAGGTCAGGCGAGCTGTACTTTTGCCACCACTTGCTCAGTCGGCTAGGACAGGTGCCCGACTTGTCGGCAACTTCTTTCACCAACCCCCTCGCATAAAACAGATCAACAGCAATTTTTTTGACTAATGTTGCTGAAGGAGAACGAGCAGCTGCCGTTGCGCCACCACATCAGGTGCGGTAGAGGCGGGAAGCTAGACTTTACTAAGAATGACTTTCAGATGGCCATCCTTTACATGGTGAAAGGATGGTGTGGCAATCAAAATCCGCTGACTACAGTTATAGCACAATTTTAGCGAGCTTCAAACCAGTACCTTTTCCCTTTGAACATGGTACTATTACAACTAGTGCTCTTGCTTTTCCAGTTGTTACTCGTAGAATATTTCCTCGGTTCAACTAAGTCGAAAACAAGAGTGCCGTATTTTCTTATTCTGCTACCATTGCTGTTACTTTAGAAAGTTTTTTTACCCTTACCTTCTTTTTCCGCCGCTTTTACCTTTGTTACCTGCATTGCCTCTGGCGGCACCTTTTGCTGTGCCTCTTGATCCTCTGGCACTGGGTTTACTGCTGCCTGGTTTGCTGCTTTTAGTGCCCGCGGCACTTTTGCTGCCTGCTTTCCTGGCACCATTGGCACGAGCTGCTTTTGCAGGGGATGAGAAATTGTCTTTTGGCTTTGGTTTGTCCTTTTTAGCGGGAGTGGTGGAAATAGTTTGTTTTTTAGAAACAGAGCCTTCTTCTGTCTTGGTAGAGTCAGCAACCAGGCGCAGCAGTTCTGCAACTTCAGCATCTGTCATATTGCGCCACTGGCCAAGCGGAAGCTTTGCCAACGAGAGGTGCATGATGCGCGTCCGTTGCAGTGTTTGTACCTCGTAGTCAAGTGCCTCGCACATGCGCCTGATCTGGCGGTTCATACCCTGTGTCAGGATTATACGGAACTTAAAAGGACCTTCCTGGGCAACAAAGCACTTTTTGGTATTGACTCCCAGTATAGATACGCCACTACTCATTTTTGTGATGAAGTCCTGTGTGATGGGCTTGTTAACAGTAACCACATACTCCTTTTCATGCCTGTTGCCAGCACGCAGAATCTTGTTTACAATATCGCCATTGTTGGTAAGAATTATCAGTCCCTCCGAATCTTTATCGAGGCGGCCCACTGGAAAAATGCGCTCTGGGTAGTTTACAAAACTGATGATGTTGTCTCTTTGTGAGCGGTCTGTAGTTGTTTCGATGCCTGCAGGCTTGTTTAGTAACAGGTAAACAGGTTCTATGGCATCTGTCTGCAGCAGGTTTCCGTCCACCCGAACTTTGTCGGTAGCTTTCACCTTCGCTCCAACTTCAGGTTGTTTGCCGTTAACTGTAACACGACCCTGCTCTATCAGCTTGTCTGCCTCCCGACGGGAGCAAGTACCAGTGTCGCTAATGAATTTATTTAATCTGGTTAATTCCATCATGTTTAATGGCTGCCTTTATGGATGTTGGTATCGTCAAAAAAATCTTTCACTTAGCTATACGAATATGAAAGATGCCTGTGGAGTCAAAAGTACGGGTAAGTTGGTTATTAACCTATCAGGGGAATGGGAAAGGAGCTTGCACAGATTTCTGTACAAAAAGAAAGAGGGGAAAGCGATGATAAGATCAGCTTTCTCTCTGTTAGTAGACCAAGACACTCAAACATCGAACAATCTGAGTATTTATATGACTACCACCGCTGAAAGCTTTGAGCTAACTGTCAGTAAACTGCTGTCGTGAAGTCATTTATAGTAAGTTGAGTTTAAAGTGGTCGCTTTTTTTCTCTAACAAACCTGAATGGCTTCAGCGTTTATATATCGCAACTTGAGTTGGATTGTTGTTTGGGCATGACTAAACGTTGCAGCCATAGATGAGGTATAGATATGATAAAAACATATCTGATGATTACTGGATTATCAAAAGTACTAGGTGTACTTAATATCGCATTATTGTTTTTGCTACTACAGGTTACTAAAGGCATTGCTCAGGATGTTTCCAGAATAGATGCGGGCAGGCCAGATAAGTCTCAGGGTACATCAGTGGTGCCAAAAGGCCTGGTTCAGGTAGAGGCAGGGCTGCAATACCAAAAAGACGACCTAAATGGACAGGATGTGCGAACACGTTCTTACCCCACCATGACGTTGCGTTATGGTTTGCTAAACAAAATTGAGCTGCGAATTGAGGGAGGTCTGCAGGACTCTGTTTTCAATGAAAGAGGTTCTTCCTCAAGAACAAGAGGGTTAGGTCCTGTAACGGCTGGTGTTCGTTATGTTATGTGGAGCGGAAAAGGGATAATTCCGGATGCCGCTTTTACAGGTACTGTTACGCTACCAGTTTCGAATGCCTTAAGCCCACCAGATCCGGAGGCCATGTTAAATTTTGGTTTTTCAAATACCTTGGCCAATTGGTTGTCGCTCACTTATAGTGTGAGGTATGGGTGGATTTACCGCGATACTGAGTTACGGTATGCTGCTGACCTTCGTGCCGACTTAAGCAAGACTTTTTCGATGTACATAGAGTATTTCAGCATAGAAGAATCTTCTGCTGCTGTACGGCATCATGCCGATGTTGGTGTGTTGTGGTTTCCGAAAGCTAACATCCAACTAGATGTGTCTGCGGGTATTGGCCTCAACGAAGCCGCTCCTGCTTATTTTGCCACTACAGGCATTTCAATTCGACTACCTCATTAAAAATAAAAAAAGCTCCAGTTCAGACAAGAGTAGCCTTGGTTATTGGCACCTACTACTTAAATTATTATTTCGATAAAGCCAAGAGTAGCAGCACATGAGTAAAGCTTTGGTTATACCTCGCTTTGGTTTATGGGTTAAACAGATGCAGCAGATCTTCGGCAGTGGCAGGACGCGCTTCCCAATTCTTTGAACAACATCAAAGAAAATTGCGTAGCCCTTTTAAGATTGATGAACTTCGTAAGTCGTTTTTAACAAGAGTGAAAAACAAACTTAACCCGAAGTTACCTCTCACATACCTCTCTCATTTAATACAATAACCTATGGCAGACGATAAACACTGTGGTGGTGCTTCGGAAGAGCAGCACAGCTGTAGCAAGCACAACGAAGCCCGACGGGACTTCCTAAAGCATTCTTCTCTTCTGACAGCCCTTGCGCTTACTCCTTCAGCTGCAGTGAAAGCTGCAGAGAATTCCTGGGACGAAAAGCTGGCCGAGAAATTCGAACAAGTACGGGTAACACTCAACATCAACGGCGAAAAGAACAAACTGAGCATTGAGCCACGAGTAACGCTACTAGACCTGCTGCGGGAACAGCTAAACCTGACGGGTACCAAAAAAGGCTGTGATTACGGCCAGTGCGGAGCCTGCACCGTGCACGTAGACGGAGAACGCATTAACTCCTGCCTTACTTTCGCGGTTATGCTGGAAGGCAAAAAAATAACAACTATAGAAGGACTCGCTGACGGCACTGACTTACATCCTATGCAAGCTGCTTTCATAAAACACGACGGCTTCCAATGCGGCTACTGTACACCAGGGCAGATTATGTCGGCGGTGGCCTGCATACGCGAGGGACATGCCAATTCTGAGGAGGAAGTGCGCGAGTATATGAGTGGCAATATCTGCCGTTGCGGCGCTTACCCTAATATTGTGAATGCAATTCTTGAAGTGAAAAACGGAGGGCAGAAAGTATGAATCAATTTCAGTATGCACGCCCCTCTAAGCAGAAAACTGCCATTGAGGCGATTGCCAAAGACCCAAACGCACAGTTTATAGCAGGCGGCACGAACCTGATCGATTTGATGAAGCGGGGCGTGATGGCACCAGAAAAGCTTATTGATATAAATAGGCTACCCCTGCGAAAGATTGAAAAGGAGAATAACGGTGTACGTATTGGTGCCCTGGCACTGAACAGCGTCGTAGCCGAAGACAAGCTGATTCTGGAAAGGCACCCTTTGTTAGCTCAGGCGCTAAAATCTGGAGCCTCAGCGCAGCTGCGCAACATGGCAACGGTGGGAGGCAATATGATGCAGCGTACCCGCTGCCCCTATTTCTACGATACCGCTATGCCCTGCAACAAACGGGAACCAGGTACAGGATGCGGTGCTATGGAAGGTTTCAACCGTATGCACGCCATCTTCGGCTTCTCCGACAAATGTATTGCCGTTAACCCCAGCGATATGAATGTGGCCTTAGTGGCGCTCGATGCATCTGTGTTGGTAGCAGGTCCTAAAGGAGAAAGGCGTATACCGTTTATTGAGTTCCACCGCTTGCCTGGTGATAACCCGGAGGTGCATACTAATCTGCAAAAAGGAGAATTAATCCTATCTGTGGATATACCAGACGGACCTTATACCAAGCATGTGCATTATCTGAAAGTTCGGGAACGGGCTTCTTTTGCCTTTGCACTCGTGTCGGTAGCTGCTGCCCTAGACATAGACGGGAGTACCATTAAAAGCGCTCGATTGGCCATGGGCGGTGTGGCGCATAAACCCTGGAGATTAACTGAAGCAGAGAAAACACTGGTGGGTAAACCTGTTTCCGAAGCTTCTTTTCAGCAGGCAGCCGAAGTGGCGATGCGCGGCGCCAAAGCATTCGAACACAATGCTTTTAAACTTATACTAGGGCCTAACTCCATTGTGCAGGCTTTAAAAACAGCAGCAGGGATTGCTTAAAACAAACTATAGATGAAGCAAGAACAGATACAAGATCCTTTTGTAGGCGACCCGATGAACCGTGTGGACGGCAGGCTGAAAGTTACGGGTGGTGCCAGATATTCCGCAGAATTCAACCTCCCAAACATGGTCCATGCTGTGCTGGTAACAAGCACAATCGCTAAAGGGCGCATCAAAAGCTTAGAGACCAAAGCAGCAGAAAGAGCTTCTGGCGTACTGGCAGTTATCTCGCATTTAAACTCTCCTAAAGTTCCAGGCTTCGCTCAAAACGACCATCCGTCCGAGCCTTCTACAGGAGGGCAACCGCTGCGTGTTTTTTACGATGATAAAGTTTACTCTAACGGTCAGCCTATCGCTGTGGTGGTGGCGAACACTTTTGAGCGTGCCCTATATGCGGCCTCACTGGTAAAGGCGCAGTATGAGCAGGAGAAACACGAAACAGATTTTGAGGCAAATGTTGAGAATGCTTTCCTTCCTTCTCAAGCTAAAAACAACAAAAACTCTAATCTGGCTGACTATGTACGAGGCAAAGAGAACGCCTATAAAACAGGTGCCGTTAAAATCGAAGCGGAATATGTTCAGCCAACGGAAGTACACAACCCCATGGAAATGCAGTCCATTGTTGCCCATTGGGAAGCTGAAGATAAGTTAACGGTATACGATAAAACACAGGCTGTAAAAGGCACTCAAAGCGCATTTGCCAAAGACTGGAACATACCGAAGGAAAATGTAAAGGTAATTGCCACTTTTGTAGGCGGCGCCTTCGGTAACGGCTTGCATACCTGGCCCCACGAAACAGCCGCCATTATATCCGCAAAAAAGGTTAACCGTCCGGTAAAGCTAATGCTGACGCGTGAGCAGATGTTTTTTATGGTGGGCTACAGGCCGCACACTTGGCAAAAAATAGGCATGAGTGCCACACCAGACGGCAAAATAACGGGCATCAGCCACGAAGCAATAGGCCAAACCTCCTCCTACGAAGAGTTTACAGAATCGACGCTGCAGCAGACGAAGATGATGTATGAAAGCCCGAACGTGGACACCCGTTACCGCATATTGGCGCTGGATGTAAGCACTCCGATCTGGATGCGTGGCCCTGGCGAAGCCACTGGTGCGTTTGCACTGGAATCTGCTGTGGATGAAATGGCTTTTGCCTTGAACATGGACCCGATCGTGTTCAGGATGATAAACCATACTGACAGAGATCCTGAGAAAAATTTGCCCTGGTCTACGAAGTACTTGCGGGAATGCATAGAGGAAGGCGCTAAGCGTATAGGTTGGGAGAAACGTCAGCTAAAGCCAGGCTCCGTTAAAGTAGGGGAGTGGCTGGTAGGCTACGGAATGGGAGTAGGTACCTTTGGTGCGAACTTCAGGATGGCACAGGCAACAGCCCGCCTGCAGCAGGACGGCAAGGTGGTCATCCAAAGCGCAACGACAGATATTGGCCCTGGAACTGGGACAGCCATGGTACAGATTGCCGCAGATGAGTTAGGTGTAGTTCCAGCACAAGTAATATTTCAGCTTGGAGACTCTGCCTTTCCCCATTCCCCTTCACAGGGTGGTTCCTCTACTGTTTCGAGTGTAGGCTCTGCAGTACAGGCTGCCTGTACTGCCCTAAAGCAAAAACTGCAGGAGTTGGCAGTAGCACAAGGCCATACAGGTTTTCAGGCCGCAAAGCCAGAGTCGCTGTCGCTAAGCGAAGGTCGACTTGCTTTGTCAGGTAATGCATCTGCCACCATAGAGCTTGCCGATCTGATGAAGGGACAGCAGGAAGTAGTTGTTACCGCCGAAGCCAAACCAGGCGAAGAGCGTAAAAAATATTCGATGTATTCCTTCTCGGTGCACTTTGTGGAGGTGCATGTGCACCCCGTAACAGGTGTGGTGCGCGTAAACAAAATTGTTTCCTGTGCCGATGCAGGCACTATCGTGAACGAAAAGACTGCTGGCAACCAGTTAATAGGCGGTGCCGTGGGCGGTATTGGTATGGCCCTAATGGAGCATGCTGTGCTGGACCATCGTTTCGGCCGTTACGTTACCAAAGATCTGGCAGAGTATCACGTGCCTGTTCATGCCGATATTCCGCAGGTCGACATATTTTTTGTAAATAAGCCTGACCCTTACACCAATCCGCTTGGCACAAAGGGTATTGGTGAAATTGCTCTGATCGGGATGGCCCCCGCTGTTGCCAATGCCGTGTTTAATGCCACAGGTAAACGCATCCGGGAGCTGCCTATTACACCAGATAAGCTTCTTTAGCAAAGGAGAGTGCTTGTCCACAAGGAGTTCGGGTGCACCTCAACTAGCCGCAAGCTGTACGTGTACATTGACCAGAGTAAGTTTCAACAGGTCCTAAACAATTTTATTCGTAACTCCATCAAGTTCACTTAGATCAACGGTAGGGTATAGGTCGGCAGCAGCGAGAAGGAAGTGACCTTGCCTGATAACAAAATAATGGTGAAACGGCTTATCCGCAGGGGGTACGAATCTTTGCTCGATTACTACAGGAAGGTAGCTCCACAGCTTAACGAACCGCTGTATACGAGACTCGTACATACAGTGGTGTGAGTGTGTCGTCCTGAAAAAAGTTGACACTTTTTATGTGCTAATCCGCACATAGGTTTA
>NZ_JAJJWH010000071.1 GCF_020907245.1 Pontibacter harenae
GGATTAACAACAAACCGGTCAACACTTTTCAGGACGGGTCAGCGTTGCCAGAATCTCTAAATTCGAGGGTATAATGAGACAAAAACAGTGAGGGTTTAACATAACAGCTGTTATCGTACCTGTTAGGGTATGTAGCTAGTAATGCTCTGTAGGCATACGCTTACCTGTGACACGGTCTGTATACTTACTGCAATGATTACAGTTCCACTATAGGGTACATAATCATTACGAATTCGGAAGGACCTCATCTAGCAGGCCAATCACAGTATCGGTTGCGGTACCCAGTATGAGGTGAGCGAAAAATCCCCTTGCATGCGCCTGCCATGGATAGGCGAACGGGCCGGAAGCATAACCCAAAGCCGGCACAATGACCTCATCAAAAACGATGAACAAGCCGAAGCCATAGAGGGGGCCTCTCAAGCAACCAAGCCCTTCCATGCGGTACCTCCCTAAAGCATAGAGCACCCCTGGTGCCATACCCATGAAGTAGTGGACGCTCCTGCCCACGGTGTACTGCCGCTTCTGGGGCAAGGCGAGGTTTAGGGCATCCGTCAGGTGCTTGCCCGCTGCGTTCGGCGCATACCTTCCGCCTTTCTGCGCAACTCTCTCCTGCACCAAGGCACCAGTGTCTTCATGGCCGTACCAGTGCCAGGTAAACCTGTCCATCAGCCACACTCCGACGGCTCCGGCAATGGCCCCTTTTATCAATGCTGCCCACATCTGTTGCCTCCTTTTAACTTGGTAAGGCCTTATCCAGCCCTCTCAGCACGCCATCCGTTACCACCCCTACCGTCAGGTGGCTAGCCAGGCCCCTGGCGTGCGCCTGCCACGGGTAAGCCGTCGGCCCAGAGGACAGGCCTGCCATCGGTGCCACCATTTCATCCATCACCACAAATAAGCCCAACCTGTACAAGAAGCCCCTAGATGCAACATAATGATACTGACAGGAAGCATGGCGGCATGGGCATGCGTGGCGTAAGCAGACCGATGGCCGAAAAAGAGATACGCCAACACAACCAGGAAATGCACCAGCACGGTAAGGACGCTCAGCAAGGCGACGATAACAAGGATGGCATGATGATGTCAGGTGAGATGCGTGAGCAAATGCTTCACATGCACCACATGCAGACGATGTGGGTGTACTGGATGATTATCATATTCGGCGCCTGGGTGCTGCTCTCACCGCTCACCTTCGATTACGGAATCGGCACGGTGCAGCCCTCGGGCGGCAGGAGTGTGTGGCTCACCATGGAGCAGCGCATCCAGTTCATGAAGTGGAGCGACATTATCAGCGGTGCTCTGCTGATGTTCTTCGGCTGGCGCGGGCTTACGCCTAACCGCCCCGTCAGCCTTTGGGTCTGCTGCTTTATCGGTATCTGGCTTACAATGGCACCGCTGCTGTTCTGGTCACCAACGGCAGTGGCTTATTTAAACGATACCATGGTAGGCGCACTCGTCATAGCCCTTGCCATACTCATTCCCGGTATGCCCAATATGATCATGTACATGAAGATGGGGCCCGATACGCCTCCTGGCTGGAGCTACAACCCTCCCAGCTGGCCGCAGCGCTGGATCATGATGGTGCTGGGCGTTATGGGTAGGTGGTGTCGCGTTACCTGGCCGCCTTCCAGCTGGGCTACATCGACTCGGTGTGGGACCCTTGCTTCGGGCAGCAGAGCGAGCAGGTGCTAAACTCTGCCATGTCGCACAGTATGCCTGTTTTCCATGCGCGCCTGGAGGTGGTAAGGAGTTTGTCAGGTACTAAACACAAAGCGCCTTCAGTATCAACTGAGGAGTTTGGTATCTGACATCGTTTCTTTTTATAAAAACTGCGATACCAGGTTCTCTTTCTTGGTCCGCAAGTTTGGCTAGGTAAACGTTAAGCCGTATATTTCTGTGAGGCGAACAAGCGCTGCGATAAGTGCTTGCTCACCTGGATTTGTATCTACATAATCTTTAAACAAACATGACCAACCCAGAAGAGCAGCTAAAAGTCCTTGGAATAGAACTTCTAGTACCTGTAAAACCTGTCGCTAATTATATAACAAACCTTCAGGTAAATAACCTGCTGTACTTGTCTGGCCATGCCTTTAGCGGAGAGCCAACCTCTGTGGATATTGGCAAACTGGGAAAAGACCTGACCGTAGAGCAAGGGTACCAGGCCGCACGCAATGCAGGAGTCTGCGTGCTGGCCACCATCAAGCAGGCACTTGGCGATTTAAGTCGGGTAAAAAGAATTGTGAGGGTGCTGGGAATGGTTAATGCCACCGAAGATTTTGCAGACCACCCCAAAGTGATCAATGGTTTTTCGGACCTGATGGTGGAAGTTTTCGGGGAGAAAGGAAAATACGTGCGTTCAGCCGTCGGCATGGGTTCTTTACCTGGTGGTATAGCCGTAGAAATAGAGGTAACGTTAGAAGTAGAAGAATAAGCCAATGGAGGCACTAAATCAAGATAGTATGTACAGCAAGGAAACAGAATGTGTTCATAATCAGCAGCAGCACCAGGGTGTGAACACTCCCATATACACTTCAACTGCCAACAGGTATGTTGGCTATGATGAGATATTGTATCCCCGAAACTTCAACACAGAAAATCAGAAAGCTATTGTTGAAAAGTTATGCAGGCTAGAGAAAGGGGAAGCGGGGATGACCTTCAGTTCTGGATCGGCGGCCATTTCCACTGTGCTTTTTTCTTTTCTTAAAGCTGGCGATCATGCATTGTTCTCACAGGAGATTTACGGGGGTACTGCCAAGCTGGTCGTGGAGGAGTTTCCTAAGTTCAATATCCAATTTGACTTTGTTCCAAATGCTGAAATGGGAAAGCTGGACTCCATGATCAGGAAAAACACCAAAGTTTTTTACACGGAGACACCTTCCAATCCTTTGCTTTCCATTGTTGATTTGGAAGCCATCAGCGCAGTAGCCAGAAAAAACGATATATTATCGGTGGTAGATAATACTTTCGCCACACCGATCTTTCAGAACCCCATTTCTCTGGGTTTTGATGTTGTTGTGCATAGTGGAACGAAATATCTGGGAGGACATCATGATCTGTGCTTTGGTGCCATTGTTACATCTCAGAAGTTAAAGGACGTTATTTACCAGAGTGCCCTCAATTTTGGAGGCAGCCTGAACGGGTTGGACTGTTACCTAATAGAGCGGAGCCTGAAGACCCTGTCACTCAGGGTTGAGAAACAAAGCTCTAATGCCATGAAATTAGCAAAAGCACTACAGAAGAACCCTGCAATAGCTGCAGTTTATTATCCTGGCCTGGAGAGCCACCCGAACCATGCGGTTGCTGCCAGGCAAATGAAAGGAGGTTTTGGAGGAATGCTTTCCTTTGAATTAAAAGATGCCTCTAAAACAGGGAAGTTTCTAAACAGGCTGCAACTCATTATTCCAGCCCTAAGCCTGGGTGGTGTGGAAACCACCGTTTGCCAACCTTCCACATCATCGCACGCCAGCTTATCAGAAGAAGAACGGTTGAAGCAAGGTATTACAGATGCCTTGTTGCGTCTGTCTGTTGGAATAGAAGATGCAGACGATCTGATTCAGGATATAGAGGCAGCGATAGCAAGTATTCAATAGAAATAAAGTATGAGTAGAAATTAATTGAAAGTGGCAATGGCTCAGATCTCACCTGTCTGGTTGAACAAGCAGGCCACGTTAGACAAAGTAGAGGAATATATAAGCAAGGCAGGTTCTGAAGGGTGTGAATTAGTTATTTTTGGCGAGGAACTGTTGCCAAGCTTTCCTTTCATTAAAGATTAAGTTGATGTTCAACAAAATTTCTACTCTCATAGAAACTGCCTTCGTCACGTCTGCGGAGGTTAAATGGACAGACTGATATATACTGAAACTATTTAAAATAGCCGAGCACCTGCCTGGTTGGCTATTTATGTTTTATTTTTTGTACAAATTGCCTTACTTACAGCTTTCGTCAAGCTAAACAAACCAAAGATGTATACTCCAATAACGGCATCAAAGGGCGGTCGCCTTTTTAATAAGACTGTATTCTTTGCCACGGTTGTTATGTTTCCACTCTCTCAGATCTCCTGCCAGACCCCTCCAAGTGAGCAGCAGGTGGTGAGTGCTGACAGTTCTAAAATTGTAGAATTAGAAATAACCCAGCTTCAGCAAGGGTTTAAAGACGGTAGCTTTACCTCCAAAGAGGTGGTGCAGGCTTATCTGAACAGGATTGAAGAGATAGATGATAACGGGCCTTCGCTTGGCTCGATCATACAGGTAAATCCAGATGCTATACAAATTGCGGAAGAGCTGGATAAAGAGATGAAAGAGGGCAAAGTAAGAGGCCCGCTTCATGGTATACCAGTCGTGCTGAAAGACAACATCGACACACATGATAAAATGCCTACTACTGCTGGTTCCAAAGCCCTGGCAAATTCATACCCCCTGCAGGACAGCTACGTGGCGAAGCAATTAAGAGAGGCTGGAGCAGTCATTATTGGCAAAGCCAACCTTAGTGAGTGGGCAAACTTCAGGGGAGAGATGTCTACCAGTGGCTGGAGCGGTGTTGGCGGACAAACTAAAAACCCCTACGTTTTAAGCAGAAATCCTTGCGGTTCAAGCTCAGGGTCAGCTGTAGCGGTGGCCGCTAATCTTACCGTACTTGCCATCGGAACAGAAACTAACGGATCCATTGTCTGCCCTGCGCATGCCAGCGGAGTGGTAGGCATCAAGCCAACCGTTGGTCTGATCAGCCGTTCTGGTATTATCCCGATTTCTTCTACCCAAGATACGCCAGGCCCTATGGCACGCACTTTAAGAGACGCTGCTATAGGTTTAGGAGCCATGGTTGGGGTAGATGTTGCAGATGAAAAAACAGCAGCCAGCCAGGGAAAATCGCACACAGACTATACTCAGTTCCTGAAAGCGGACGGTTTGAAAGGGAAGCGAATAGGTTTTTACAAGGCTCCTATGGGCGTTAATTATAAAGTAGATTCGCTTATGTATAAAGCGGTGGCTTTCTTAAAAAGCCAGGGTGCAGAGATAGTGGAAATTGATGCTATAGGAAACAGAGAAGTTGGCAATCATTCTTTTGAGATTATGCTCTATGAGTACAAGCATGGCTTAAATGAGTACTTTAAATCTCTTGGCCCTAACGCACCTATCAAAAGTGTGGAAGAACTGATCGCATTCAACAAAAAGGACCCAGAAGAGCTAAAGCATTTTAACCAGCAATACCTGGAAATGGCTCAGAAAAAAGGCGACCTGAATTCGAAGGAGTATAAGGAGGCGCTGGCCAACTTAATGAAAGGCAGCAGAGAAGAAGGCATAGACAAGGTAATGAATAAGCACAAGTTGGATGCCATAGTAGCGCCAACAGGTGGACCAGCCTGGAAAACAGATCTTGTGAACGGCGACAGTTTCCAGTTGGGAAGCTCTTCGCCTGCAGCCCAGGCTGGTTATCCAGCTATTACAGTACCTATGGGTTTTGTGGATAAACTGCCCGTGGGTATTTCTTTTTTCGGAAGAGCATGGAGTGAGCCAGTTTTGATTGAAATCGCTTATGGTTACGAAACTGGAACAAAGCATCGCAAAGCTCCTAAATTTTTGCAGTAAAAGATAAATTGGTAATACCTGATAAGGCCAGTTCAATTTTTGGATTGGCCTTTTTTTCTTGTTTAGGAGTTGATGTTGCTGCCTCAGATTGGTTTTAACTAAGTTTTGTCTTTCTAGCGGCATACGTTTATCTGGAAAAGAAATTATGCAGCAAGGATTGAAAGAAGTGGGGTTGATTTATATGTAAGCCTGGCTTTAATAAGTATAAAGAAAGCTTACATGAAATGTTGTTTATGATCATATCTGTAGGAGCATGGGCAAGCAGTACTCTGACTTTCTCATCTACTTAGAAAGCTTCTTTTGGCTTCATGTTCTGTTAGAATTGAGCCGCCACATATCTAGTTAATCTGGTCTTTTGAAACATATGACCAAACATTAAAGAAGTTTTTTGGTATATCCTCCTAAAAGAGCACTTCAACAGGCAGAGGTGCTATTTGGTATTTAAAGAGGCTAAACAATATGAATACTTCACCCAGTTAAAGCCATCACATTTATTTGATTTGCTTGTTTTAAGCCAAAAATGAATTCCTAATATATCAAGAACTTTACAAATGAATCTACAAGTAACTACAGCATCCCGTTTAAAGTTATGGTTGCTGTTTATAACACTTCTACCTGCCTTATTAAGTGGTTGTGCAACTCCTTCTGCAACTGCGGTCATTGAAAATTCGCGTGGTTATATTACCGATAAAGCGATGGTTGTATCGGCACACCCAGAAGCCTCCCGAGTAGGTATGGAAATCATGCGGAAAGGAGGGAATGCTTACGATGCGACAGTGGCAACACAGTTTGCCTTGGCTGTGGTATTTCCAGTGGCAGGTAATATTGGCGGTGGTGGTTTTACTGTATTTCGCAGTGCTTCTGGCGAGACGGGTACTCTAGATTACCGTGAAACTGCACCATTAGCATCATCCGAAACTATGTACCAGGACAGTGCTGGGAACGTAGTTAATGGGCTGAGCACCGACAGTCATTTAGCGATTGGGGTGCCAGGAACTGTAGACGGCATGGTAAAACTACATCAAAAGTTGGGTAAGCTGCCTTGGGCTGACCTGGTGCAGCCAGCCATTGATTTGGCACGCAATGGCGTTGTGCTAACACAGAAAGAAGCCGAAGGACTGAATCAGTCTCGGGAGGCTTTTATTAGAAACAACAAGCACAAGCCTTACCTGGTTAGCGAGCAAACATGGCAGGCTGGCGACACGCTTCGTCATGAAAACCTTGCCCGCACGTTAGAACGCGTGCGTGATAGAGGTCGTGAGGGCTTCTATGCAGGAGAAACAGCAGACTTGCTGGTAAAAGAAATGAAGCGGGGTGGTGGTATCATTTCCAAACAAGATTTGGCTGGTTATTCCGCTGTTTGGAGAAAACCTTTAGAAGGAAACTATAAAGGCTATAAAGTAATTTCGATGCCGCCGCCTTCTAGTGGAGGCATTGCCCTGCTACAGCTACTGGAAATGGTACAACCTTACAACTTGCGGGAGTATGGGTGGCAAAGTGCTAAAGAAGTACAGATAATGACAGAGGCGGAGCGTCGGGTGTATGCTGACCGTGCCGCCTATCTGGGAGATCCTGGCTTTGTAGATGTGCCAGTGAATGAGTTGCTTGACAGAGAATACCTGCAAGAGCGCATGAGCACCATGGACATGGCCCAAGCAACACCTTCAGCAAGTATCAAAGCTGGTGAGTTACCTGTTTACGAGTCAGACCAAACTACGCATTTCAGCGTTGTGGATCCTGCTGGTAACGCCGTTTCCACAACCACCACACTTAACGGTGCTTACGGCTCAAAAGTAGTAGTGGAGGGAGCAGGCTTCCTGCTAAACAACGAGATGGACGATTTTAGTGCTAAACCAGGGGTGCCTAACATGTTTGGTTTGGTAGGAGGCAAAGCGAATGCCATAGCACCAGGTAAACGCATGCTAAGCTCTATGACACCGACCATACTTGAAAAGGAAGGTAAACTCTTCATGGTAGTAGGTACACCTGGTGGCTCCACCATTATTACTTCAGTTTTCCAAGCTATTGTTAACGTACTGGAGCATGACATGACGATGCAGCAGGCTGTGGCAGCACCGCGTTTCCACCACCAGTGGCTACCAGACGAAATACAGCATGAACCAGATGCCATACCAACTGATGTTCGTACCACACTTGAGCGTAAAGGGTATAATTTGGAACAACGTAATCCCTATGGAAGAATAAACGCAATACTGGTACTGCCAAACGGTAAATTAGAGGCTGGTGCAGATCCTCGAGGCGATGATGCTGCAGCAGGTTTTTAATAAGCAACATAAGAGCGTAGGGTTTGGGCGGCGGATATATTGTGTGGTCTTAGTATAGCGGCGCTTGTTTAAAGACACCTTATGCAGTTTTTAACCAGAACAAAATACTGCACTCACAGCTCTAGTGTGCAGTATTTTGTTTTACATCCTGCTATTACCCAAAAGATGTTCTTAATATTTACACCTTATCCGTCTTTATAAAGTATAAACCTTGTAGCACACGTAGCTTGGTTCTTTAGGAACTAACAAGGGTAATTATTTAGTAGTTAGTTAATCGTTTGTTTATACAAATAATGTATGTACTTTAAAATTGCTGTACTTTTGCAGCTTAATTCTTTTACTAATTCCTGCTGGATAGTACCATAAACGCATTCTGCAGGCTCAGATGGTTTTGTAAATTTCTTATTATGTCCAAGATCTATTTATTAATCTCATTCGTTTTGACATTAACCATTCAGGTTAATGGGCAAACAATACAAGGTACAGTTAGCGATCGGTTTCAGCCATTACCTGGAGCAACGGTCAGAACCTTAGATCAGTCTACAGGTACGAGTGCCGATGCGAATGGCCAGTACCAATTAAAAGTCTCACCAGGGACTTATACCTTGGTTTCCAGTTATGTTGGATATGAGTCGGAGCAAAAAGAGGTTACAGTGGCCGCAGGGCAAACTGTTACGGTAGACTTTGTACTTTCTACGGCTCAGAGCCTGAATGAAGTTGTTGTGGTAGGGTCACGAGGTGCTCCCCGCTCGCAACTTACTACACCTGCACCGGTTGATGTAATTAATATTAGAGAGGTAGTGCAGGATGCACCACAGGTTACGCTTAACCAGATACTCAACTATGTGGCTCCTTCTTTCACATCAAATACTCAGACACTGACCGACGGAACAGACCATATTGACCCAGCGTCTCTAAGAGGTTTGGGGCCAGACCAGGTGCTGGTGCTCATCAACGGTAAAAGACGCCATACAACATCACTGGTTAACATCAATGGTAGCTTTGGTAAAGGCTCAGTAGGTACAGACTTGAATGCCATTCCAACAGCAGCCATCAAACGCATAGAGATACTAAGGGATGGAGCATCTGCTCAGTATGGCTCAGATGCCATTGCAGGTGTAATCAATATTATTTTGAATGATAATGTAAATAAGCTGAATGCCAACGTTACCACTGGAGGGTACTTGTCTGAAAACTCGGAGGGCAGTATAGATGGTGAGAACGTACAGGTAAATGCCAATTACGGTGTGCCATTGGGTGTTGAAGGATCTTACTTTAACCTGGCAGGCTCATATGATTACCGCAACTATACTGATCGTGGCGGTGACTATACTGGTACAATTTTTACCGATTATAATAATCCTACTCCAGGTCAGGCGCCAACAGGAGCTGATATTACCGAATCAGAGCTTAGCAGAAGAGGCTTGACCCGTGATTTCTTTAGCGGCCGTGTCGGCCAGTCGACAAATAGGGGAGGAAGTTTATTTTTTAACTCTGCTTACCCAGTTTCTGAAAAAACGGAAGTTTACGCTTTTGGTGGTTTAAACTTCCGTCATGGCGAAGGTGCCGCTTTCTATAGAGCACCTTCCCAGCTTACGCAGACAAACGCCACTATATACCCGTTAGGCTTCATGCCTCTTATTGTAACAGATAACTACGATAGGTCATTGTCAGCAGGTATCCGCGGTCAATTAGGTAGCTGGAAAGTAGACTTTAGTAATACCTACGGGCAGAACGCAATCGACTTTAGTGTGGAAAATACCCTGAATGCATCAATGTTGACTGCTTCGCCGACAACCTTTGAAGCCGGTGGCTATTCTTTCACGCAAAACACCACAAATCTAGACTTCAGCCGCTTCTTTAAAGATGTTGTGGCTGGTGTAAACGTGGCTTACGGTGCAGAGCATCGTTACGAGAATTACCAGATCTTACCCGGAGAAGAAGCCTCTTATGTAAATTACGGCAAAGCTACACGAGTGGGTACTGATGCTTCGGGCAATCCTATACTTATTCCAGACCCACGCGGTACGGTTAACACCAGATTTGCAGCTAACGGATCTCCTTTTGCCGGTGGATCTCAGTCATTTCCAGGTTTCAGCCCTGATAATGCAGTAGACGCCTCTCGCACAGCTGTTTCAGTTTACGGTGATGTTGAGCTTAATTTTACCAGTAGGACTTTGGTTGATGTGGCTGCACGTTTTGAGAACTACTCGGACTTTGGTTCTACTGTTAACGGAAAAGTAGCAGGACGTCATATTTTCACAGATGCTTTTACATTGCGAGGTGCCGTAAGCACAGGCTTCCGTGCACCATCGCTGCATCAGCAATATTATAGTGCCACTTCCACGCTCTTCACAGATGGTGTATTTGTGGAGTCAGGAACGTTTACCAACAACAGTCGTGTGGCTAAGCTTCTGGGAATTCCTAAACTAAAGCAGGAAACGTCTTATAACTACAGCGCTGGCTTCACAAGTGTACTGGGTGACTTTAAGCTAACATTGGATGGCTATTTCATTCGCATCAACGACCGTGTTGTGTATACAGGGCAGTTTGGTAAGGTAACTACTAATCCTACTCCGCAGGAAGCAGAGGTAAACAGGTTGCTGGATGTAGCCAATGCTGGCTCGGCCCGCTTTTTTGCGAATGCTATAGATACTGAAACAAGGGGAGTGGATGCTGTTTTAACATATTCCAAATCGTTAGGCGGCGGCCGTTTTACTGGTAACCTGGCTGGTACCTATGCTAAGACTAATTTAGTAGGAAATGTACATGCATCTGAGCAATTGGAAGGCAGAGAAAACACCTATTTTGATGAGGCAAGCCGCATCTATCTGCAATCTGCTGTACCGCAAACCAAGGTAAACCTTTCATTAAATTATTCGCTAAGCAAGTGGAGCTTCTTCATGCGTAACGTGTATTTCGGTAGAGTGCAGGAAGCAACGAACGTAGCTGATAATCAGGTTTGGTATGGCGGAAAGGTTGTAACGGATTTGAGTGCTGGGTATACTTTTAACAATAACCTGAAGCTAACAGTAGGGGCGAATAACTTGCTGGACGTTTACCCAGATGAAGTGGCTGCAGCCAGCTCTGGCACAGGTCGCTTTATTTATTCTCGTAGCGCGCAACAGTTTGGTTATAATGGTAGATTTATCTTTACCCGCTTAACCTTCAACTTATAAGCATAACAATAAAAACAAAAAGCCCTGCAGGTATACATGTAGGGCTTTTTGTTTGTAGTGCCTATAGCTTCATGTATGAAATTTTAGCTGCTAACTCAAGATTTTAGGGAATAACGCGACAAAAACGAAGAGTTTTCTGGTAAGCTTCATTTTTTTTTGGATGCAGTTTCTGCCGAGCACGATATAAACACATACCTGAAACTGCTACGGGTAGACGGTTCTTTGTATTGGTAGGAGCGCCTGAACAACCGCTACCGGTAGCAGCGTTCAGCCTTATACCTGCCCGCCGAAGCTTCTCTGGATTTATGATCGGAGGAATAGCTGAAACTCAAGAAATGCTTGACTTCTGTGGCAAGCATAACATTGTTTCAGATATAGAAGTGATCAACATGCAGGAAATAAATGAAGCCTATGACCGCCTGCTGAAAGGCGATGTGAAGTATCGCTTTGTTATTGATATGGCCTCTTTGAAAGAGTAGAAGGTTCTTTGGTTTAGATGGCGATAATGCCTGATGGTTGAACCGCCTTCATACCTCTGCAGAAGCAACAGCTCATGTATCGTATTTATTCTATTAGCCTGCTACATAAGCTGTTGCTTCTGAGCTCCTCCCATTTTTAGGACTGGTCTCAAGTAGAGAAAACGGGTTCTACTATGTTACATTCCACCCAC
>NZ_JAJJWH010000072.1 GCF_020907245.1 Pontibacter harenae
CAATAGCGCGGTCCCCGCCTTCACCAGAGTTTCTTCCTAAGGTAATAATGGCCAGCTCAGAAGTAGCAGCTGTCTTATTGATAATATCTTTGCTCACTTCCATCTCTTTCAATCTCGTGGGAGGTGACAGTAAGCCTTCTTTTTCACGTCTTTTAGCTTCTGCTTCATTAGCCTTTTCCGCAAAAGGAACATAGATGCTTTTCAGTTTCTCATCTAATTTGAAGCCTGAGTTGGTAAGGCCATCCAAAAGGGAGACAGTATAAGCTTCGTTCACGTCACCGCTACCGGTACCACCTGAGATAAACGAGTAAGAAGTGACCCCAAAGGCGGCAATAGGACTTGCTTTAGAGGTGAAAGGCAGTACATTGTCGTTGTTCTTCAGCAATATTATTCCTTCTGCGGCAGCCTGACGGGTTACCTCAGCATTTCCTTTCAGGTCAGGTTTGTTGGTGTAGTTGTACTTCTGCATCACCGGAGATTTGAATACCAGCTCCAGTATTCTTTTCACGTTGGTATCTACCACCTCTTTAGAAAGCTTGCCGCTCTTCATATCAGCAAGAATAGATTGCTTTTGGGCGTCCATGCCAGGCATCAGCAGGTCGTTGCCGGCTGAAAGCTGCGCCGTTACGTTGCTGCTTCCTTTCAACGCATCAAAACCAGCATAACCGCCAAACCAGTCAGTCATCACAATACCCTTGAAGCCCCACTCATCACGCAGCACATCGGTTAATAAGTCTTTCCGGGCGGAGGTGTAGGTGCCGTTTACCAGGTTATAGGAAGACATCACCGTCCAGGGCTGAGACTCTTTCACGGCAATTTCAAAACCTTTCAGGTAAATCTCACGCATCGCCCTAGGGCTCACGTGCACGTTGATAGAAAGGCGGTTGGTCTCCTGGTTGTTGGCCGCAAAGTGCTTGATGGAAGTACCCACGCCGTTAGACTGAATACCGTTTACCATGGCCGCGGCAATCTTGCCGGAGATAAGCGGGTCCTCAGAGTAGTACTCAAAGTTCCGGCCGTTGAGCGGGTTTCGGTGAATATTGAGGGCAGGAGCCAGCAACACGTCTACTCCGTACTCCTTCACCTCATTACCCATGGCTTTTCCCACGCTTTCAATCAGCGGGGTGTTCCAGGTAGAGGCTAGTGCAGTACCTACTGGGAAAGCAGTACTGTAGTAGGTGTTAGCATCATTCTCTCTCTTTGGGTTGATCCTAAGCCCTGCTGGACCATCGGCCATAATAACCTCTGAAATCCCTAGGCGTTTGATTTCATGCGTTCCGCCAGCAGCGCCAGGCACGCGTCCTTCAATGGTACCAACCACAGGGGCCAGGCCATCAAAGCCCGGCATGCCTGTACCAATAAGCATACTTGCTTTCTCTTCATCGGTCATCTTGTTGACCAGGTCATTGATTCTGTCTTGCATAGATAGGCGATAATCTTCGTATCGGTCCAGCTTTCCATTACGGTTTAGGTCTGCGAAAGTGAAGCCATTTAAGGTAATTTGTTGGGGAGCCTTGTCTGCCGCGGTTGCAGCATGCGAGGAGGCTCCAAGCAGCATCATTGCTGCGAGCAGATTTGCTTTTATCGTTCTCTGTTTATTATATTTTTTCATACTGACATTTATCTTTATTGATTTAAATTGATGCTGTGTGGACTGAAGAGGTAATATTGATGGCTTACTGAAAATATTTTTGTTAGAATTTGAAATTTAAAGATCCTTCAAGGGTGAACGGACGGATATAAGACCCCACCAGCAGCTTTCCGTAGTAAGGAGAAGGATCTGTGATTAATTCAGCTCCGTTTATGGTTCCTTTAGCGCCACGCTGGTTCAGGAAATTAACCGCCGTTAAACCTGCATTAAAGTGCTCGTTAAACTCATAGTTCACCCCACCGAAGGTTTCCCAGCGAGGTTGGAAGTATAGCACATTAGTAAGGTTGGCAAACTGCTTTGAGAAGTAGCGGAAGCTAGCCCACACTTTGAAATTTTTGTAGGTATAGCTTGGGTCAATCTCCATGAGCATCTTCGAAATTTCCAGTACATTCTTATCGTTATAGGAGTAGTTTCTGCCAAATGCGCTAAAGTTATAGTTTTTGTAAACCGGATCTTGCAGCGTGATAAGGTAATGCAGGCTGAAGCCTTTGAAAGGACTAGCTACTATGTCGGTAGTCCAGCCAATGGTTTGAATGTCATAGTACACCGTTGCTACTTCAGACTGGCTTGCATTATCAGGGTTTACCAGGTTAAGCCTTGTCTGGTAGTTATTTCTGGTAAGATAGCTTGCCTGAGAAACTACACTGAATTTAGGGTGGTTGTAGAAAACCCCCAAGCCTACAAGTGGGCTTTTAATTTTAGAGAGATTAGGCACAGCAGCACCAGAATAGTTCTCAAGGCGTCCATTGTTTTCTGTATAAGTAAAGTCTGCTAAAAGACCTGCGTTCTTAGTTACTTGAAGGACAGTATTGATTGACCCTCCCAGGTGGAACCAGTTGTTATCAAAATAAACCTTGTCTTGCTCATTGAACACAACACCTATTATTCTGGGAGTCAGGTAATAATCCCCTTTCATTTTTTGGTAGCGTAAGTTAACGCCATAGTTCACTGAAAAGCGGTCAGATACTTTCCACTCATCAGAGAAGAAACCTGATAACTTGTTCTCGTAGCCGTTATGATACTCCCCCCCTACGTTATAGTTATAGAAACCCTCGGCGTCAGTACTAGAAGTTCCGTCTTGCGTTTCTCTCAACAGTTTGTCAGGAGCGGCAGTTGCTGTCTGGTAGTAGAAAGAACGGTTGGAGGTGTACTCATCAACACTATAATATTGCTCCGAAAGCCCTATCCGCCAGTTATGGTTCTTTAGCTTCTTCTGAAGTTCGAAACGTGATAAGACAGTTTTGGTAGGAGTACCAGGGATGTGCATGGCCAGCATAGAGTTTACATTTCCATTGTAGGCCTCTCCTGTGTTCTTTTTTATGAATCCGTCAGCAGTTGTTGCCGAGAAAACACTAAGCGGAATAGCATCCAAGTAAGTAGCCTCTGCATAACGGGCACGGGTCATAAAATTGAACCTCCAGTTATTCTTTAGCTGGTAATGTCCTAAAACATCAAAACTGTGAGAGAATGAAGCGGCATCACTAGTTCCCATGTCCTGGTTACTGAATTCTCCTGTGAGAATATCCTTAAACCGAAGAATGCCATCGTTCACGACGTAAGAATCCCTGCCGATTCTGAAGTCTGAAAGCTCTTCAGCCTTGCCACCTTCATTATATCTGAAAATGGCATAATTGTTAAGAGAAGCTGAGTTCGTGTATTTATACAGAAAACTGATTTCACCTTTCCGATTATCGAAGCGCTTGGTTAAACCAGCACGGTAAACCTGAGTACGGTCAGAATAGGTAGCGAACTTTAAATCGTAGGTGCTGGGATCATAGTTGGCATAAGCACCAGCAGTATAATACCAGTTTTTACCTAAAGGACCCGAGACATTCACATCACCCTTCACCCAGCCAAAGTGACTGCCAGAGATATTGCCCACCAACTCAAATTTATCCCCACCTAACTTAGTGTATGAGTTTACAGCAAAGCCTAGTTCACCAGTAGTAATAGCTGCCTCACCAATCTTCATCAATCCAACTCTATCCAAGCTCACACTCGACCTCCAGGTGCGGTTGGGCAGTTCTGGCCAGAAATAGTAAACCACTGGCAAGTCATTCTCCTGAATGGTGATTCCTCCTACGGAAGTCGGAAGACCGATATTTACCTCACGCGGCCCTGTGTTGTTGGCCGCATTCAGCATAACGTTCCGGTTTTTTTCTTCCTTAGTGGCTACCTCTTCTACTAAGAGAGTGTCAGAAGGGACAGGCTCCACACTTTGAGCTAATAAACTAAAACTGTGGAGCAAGGAAATACCCAAAGCTGTAAGTAGACATTTTTTCATAAAACATTAAGTTATACCCACCAAATATATATAAGTGATTGCTTCATTACGAAACAATTATACTTATTGCTTCACAAAGAAACAATAAACACAGAGAAAAAAAATTCTCCTAAAATGTCCAAGCCTCTTAATAAAACCTTAATAACACATACAAAATACAGGATATAAAACAGTTACGAACATAAAGAAGCTATACAGTATTTTAAGAAGAGAGACCTACTGCAGGAAGTATAAGTAGTATAATGTAAACAAGACTTCATGTCGAACGCCAATTTTACATTTTATAAAGCAAGTACTAACTCAATATAAAGGAGGCTCCAAAACAATATAAATTTTTACTTGAATTGAAGAACAAATCTGATTTTACCGTGCTTGTGCTTTTCTACAGTGGTGATTTCTATAATGAAGAAATATACCAGTGTGATGTATATTATTTTTATCGTCAGAAGTAAGTTAACTTTGAAAATGTATCTTGATTTGAGCAGATTGGAAAGACGTATTTTTTTCTGTTGTCACTCAATTAAAAATTAACCATCAACTGTAAGTACAGAAACAGTACTTAGTCGCAAGATTGCTGGCTCATTTTCTGTGTAGTTACTAGATAAAGGCATTTCTGATGAAAGAGCATAACAGTTTAAAGGAAATATTACAGAAAGAATCCAAACAAGCCTGGCAGCTATATTTGCCGCACGTATCTATAGACTGTGTCGTATTTGGTTTTCATGATGCAAGCCTTAAGGTTTTATTATTGAAATTGAAAGACCAGGAACTATGGGGCTTACCAGGAGGCTATCTGGAAAAACAGGAAGAGATTCATGATGCTGCGGTTCGTGTACTTAAACAACGTACTGGTGCAGAGAACACATACCTGCAACAGTTTGGCGTTTTTTCTGACCCTAAACGATCTGAAGGTTTTTTTGAAGGTTATCCCGACACACTTTGGCACAAGCAACGCTTTATTTCTATCGGGTTTTATGCCTTAGTTGACTATACCCTCGTGGAACCAGTATCCGACCTTATCTCCAGCAACTGTGCCTGGCAAGACATTGACATGCTTCCAGAGTTGATGATGGACCACCAGAAAATATTTGATCAGGCGCTGATAACCTTAAAAAGACAGCTTAACTATGAGCCTATAGGTTACAACTTACTGCCTAATGAATTCACCATGCCCGAGCTTCAAAAGCTTTATGAGGTTATTTTAGGAAGAAAGCTTAACAGGGGGAACTTTTACCGCAAAATGATTGGGTATGACATCTTAGATAAACTAGAAGAAACAAGAAAAGGAGGAGCACACAAAGCACCTAACTTGTACAGGTTTAATATCGAAAAGTATGAGAATGCTATGAAAAACGGTTTTAAAGAAGGTTGGTAAAGATTGCAACCCCCTCCCAAAACTGGTTATATAAAACTGGACTTTGATGATGCTCAAATCTGTTAGATATATAGGGGGAAATCAAAGGTTAATTCCTAAGTTCATGTAATACCAGTGGTAAAATAAAACTATAAAAAAGCGCTGGTTGCTATAGTCACCATATCAAAAAAGTCACTGTTTCCTAAATTCACTCGGACTGACACCCCTGTGCTTTTTAAAGAACTTATTCAAATGGCTCTCGTCGGTAAAACCAAATTCAGACACAATCTCTTTCATTGTATACTCCCCACTCCGCAACCTTCTTTCAATTAACGTTTGCCTGCACTGATTGATGTAATCCTTCAGGGTTATATCCATTTTCCTTTTGAAATAAGCACCCACATATGTTTGGGGCATACAAAAGTTATTGGCCAGCTGTGAAGTATGAAGCTGGTGGGGCTGGGTTATATGTTCGTGAATATAAGATATAAGCTGCTCCAGTCTGCTTTGCTGCCCTGCTTTCGCAGCAATTGCCTTTGCTTCCATTGCCGCAGGGAGGCTTCTTTTGATGATTGCCAGCAGTGATTGTACCTGAAGGTAGATGAGCGACTCGTTTTCCAGGATGTTTTCCCGAACGGAATACAGTATACTGAAAACATGCCTTGTAAGCAGCTTATCCTGCTCCGTAAAATGCACCTTCGAATTTCGAACCACACGGCTCTGTAACAAGTTTACTTCTTGGCTCCAGTTATAGGACACGTTCAGGCCTCTTTGTACTTTGAAGTCGGTAAACCTAACTGAAATAAACTTTGTCGGCACATCTATCATAAAGTAGTGGCTGTCTGAGGGGGTAAGTACAAAAACGTCACCCTTGTCATACTCCAACTTAGAATCATTCAAGTGATGGATGCCCGATCCTTCCTTAATATAGATGATCTCATAGTAGTTATGGCCGTGCTCGTAGGGTGCCCACTTCTCTGCCGAACGGTCTATAATAACCAGCGGCGTAAACTGCTTGTGTCGCTTCATGCTTTGCAAGTACCTAAAATTAGTAAATTTTTACAAGTATGTTTTTCTTATAAAGGTAGAGCTTTGCCTTCAGGAGACAGGGTAACAGCTGCAACAGTTTGGCTGGTAACTTACCTAGCGATAACAGGTTCGGTCCTGAAGCACATGGGGCTATGCATAAGCAAAGCTTAATGCATAGCATCTGAATGCTCTGTATTATTAATACTACTAACAATGTTTATAGAAGAAGAGAGAAAAGAGGTGATGGCATATGTAGAGCCCATCATCCGGGAAAAAATAGACACTTTTCTAACGCCGATCGATACCATTTGGCAACCGTCGGACTTGCTTCCGGATACCAGCCACGATACTTTCCATAGTGACCTGAAAGAGCTGCAGCAGGGGGCTGAAGGGCTGCCATACGATTTGCTTGTGGTGCTGATAGGAGATACAATCACCGAAGAGGCACTTCCCACCTACTCTTCATGGCTAAGCCTGGTGCGCGGTGTTGGTAGCTATCGCGAAGGCGGCTGGATGAAGTGGGTCAGGCACTGGAGCGCTGAGGAAAACAGGCACGGGGACCTGTTAAACAAGTACCTGTACCTGTGCGGTAGGATAAACACGCGCATGGTGGAGGTTTCAACCCAGTACCTGATTGCTGACGGCTTTGACCTGCAGACTGACCATGACCCTTACCGCAATTTTATTTACACCTCCTTCCAGGAGCTGGCTACCAATATCTCGCACCGCCGCGTAGGCTCGCTGGCAAAAAAGCACGGCGACATGAGATTGTCGAGAATGTGCGGGATGATAGCATCGGATGAGACGCGCCATGCAAAAGCATACAAATACTTCTTCTCAAAAATAATAGAAGTAGACCCGAACGGTGCCTTAGTGGCCCTGGAAGATATGATGCGCAAGAAAATTGTAATGCCTGCCCACTTCTTGAGGGAACTTGGGGGCACAACCGGGAAGGCTTTCGAGCATTTTTCTGCTGCTGCACAGCGCCTTGGCGTGTATACGGCGGCAGATTATGTAGCTATTTTTAAGGATCTGCTGAAAGAGTGGCGGCTGGAAAGCCTGAAACATCTTAGCGACGAGGCGGAAAGGTCCAGAGACTACCTTTTTAACCTGGCTGACCGCCTGGCAAAAGTAGCTGACAGGATAAAGGCCCCCTCGCTGGAGTACCAGTTCTCCTGGATCAATGGCTAAATAGTCCTAGTTAAACGATGATGTGAAGAATCAAAAGTAAATCTAAAAATTATATGGAACCGATATTAAAAGAAAATCCTAACCGCTTTGTCCTGTTCCCCATCCAGCACGAAAAAGTGTGGCAGATGTACAAGAAGGCAGAGGCTAGCTTTTGGGTATCAGAGGAAATAGACCTAGGACAGGACATGAAAGATTGGGAGAACCTGAACGACGGTGAGCGCCACTTCATCAGCCATGTGCTGGCTTTCTTTGCAGCCTCCGACGGCATCGTGAACGAGAACCTGGCCGTAAACTTTATGAATGAGGTGCAGATACCGGAGGCCCGCTGCTTCTATGGTTTCCAGATCATGATGGAGAATATACATGCAGAGACATACTCTCTGCTGATTGATACTTATATCAAGGATCAGCAGGAAAAAGACCGTATGTTCCGTGCCCTGGAAACAGTGCCGGCTGTTAAAAAGAAAGGAGAGTGGGCGCTGCGCTGGATCGAGAGCGAGAACTTTACCGAGCGCCTTATTGCTTTTGCGGCTGTGGAGGGCATCTTCTTCTCCGGCTCGTTCTGCTCTATCTTCTGGCTTAAGAAGCGCGGCCTGATGCCAGGCTTAACCTTCTCCAATGAGCTTATCTCCCGTGACGAGGGTGTTCACTGCGACTTTGCCTGTCTGCTATACAGCATGCTGGAGAACAAGTTGCCAGAGGAGCGCGTGCACGAGATTATTCGTGATGCGGTAAGTATAGAGCAGGAGTTTGTGACAGACTCGCTTCCGGTGGACCTGATCGGCATGAACACAAAACTGATGAGCCAGTACATCGAATTTGTGGCCGATCGCCTGTTAGTAGAACTAGGTTATAGCAAAGTTTACAACTCAACTAACCCATTCGACTTTATGGAGATGATCTCGCTGCAGGGTAAAACGAACTTCTTTGAGAAGCGTGTGGGCGATTACCAAAAGGCGGGGGTGATGGCAGACAGGGGCAAAAATGTATTTTCGCTAAACGAAGAATTCTAAGTTGTCTGTAATTCTCTTTCATTAATTTTCTCCTTGTAAAGTTCTGGAATAACGTATATCGCTTTTTCCCAGAATTGCACCCCGCTGCCCCACTTTTTTCGCTTCATGCTTTGTTCCGACCATTGATGTATATGCCGAGGCAAAGCGTGCGAAAAGCTGTCACAGGTTTATAATCCTGAAACCACCATTTCAGCTAACTTTTTGCGAATGAAGAATGCAGAGGGGTGTATCATAGGCAACAGAGGCTATCACGGCCCATGAATAGAGAAATTATGAACCCCAAAGAGGCACAGGTGGCTGTTCTGGAAAAGGGCAAAGAGGAGAGCACGCCGCACTACTCTAGTTACCTAGGGGCTAGCTGCTTCATATACAAAGTAGATTATACTTTGAATGAAACATACAAGCTACTCCTCTTCTGAGTCTTCTTCGTCTCCGTAGTCCAGTCCTTCCAGGAAATCCTCCCCGTACAGTTTTTTTAGATAGTCATCGTTGTCATCGTCTCCGATAAGGTCGGCTTCTGGAAGGTAGGGGTTAACCATGTCTCTTATGAACTCTTTTTCAGTGATGTTGCCTAAGCCGCTGTCCCGACCTTGCTCTTCGTCAGGCATTTCTTCTTTTTTATTGTTTTCCATTGTCTCTGGTTTTAAATGTTTTTGGAGCTACAGGAAGGCTAAATCTGTTTAAGGGTCCTCTTCAGGCTATTGATGTACGCTATAATAGTTGCTGTATTCGATTTTAAGGGGGAGTAGGCGTTTTATGCAGTAGATTTATAGAGCCATAAGCGTTAGAGGTTAAGCTCCTTAAAACGCTTTATTCTGCTTCAAAATGGGGTGTGGCTTTTAGCTATAACCGAGCAGCATCATTAGCTCAAGGTTCACAAGGTTCTTTCCTTCCTTATGTGCTTCTGTGAACTCGAATTGGCCGCTTTCCCTGTCAATAGTTAGTTGAAGTTCTAACAGGTGCTTTGATTCCTAACTAAACTAAAAAGAGATGTGCTATAATATTCGGCATAAACCTGTGTTAACATTAACTTCTTATTCTCTATTCTGACTGGTGATTTTAGAACTTTCCATTCCGCTTTACCAGTTAGCCTCTTTAATCTGTTTATGCCCTCATAAAGGCCTAGTTTGTTTTCTAGCCCAACTAAACTGCCTGGGCCTGCTATCTTTAGATTCTTGATTAGCCTTCTTCCTCCGTTAATGTTGTGTCATGATAATCAGGAGCGCCTTCCTATACCAGAACCTACTGTGTCCCCAACCTTCTCGTCCATCTACATCAACTTTGATCCATTCTTTTTTGGTAGTGCCAGGGCTATTTTTTTCCTTCTGTGTTGTCTCTATGAATTTCTACAGTTGTGTGAAATCTTAAAGAGTGGGATGCAAACGATGATAACCTGTTAGACCAGAACGAGTTTAACAGCAGTTTTTACGATAGCTGGGACACCAACAGCGACAACAGCCTGAGTGAGAATGAATGGAACACTGGTGTCAGTGACTACGGCTTTGATAATAAAAGCTGGGCTGACTGGGACACTAGCGGCGAAGGTGTACTGGATGAAAACGAGTTTGGAACCGGATTAGGAGCAAACAACTACTTCTCAGACTGGGATATGGACAATGACAGCATGGTGGGAGAAAGAGAATATACGGACGGTGTCTTCGGTTTATGGAATGACAACGGTGACGGCATGTTGGACAACAATGAATACGGAGCGTACGACACCTACTATGGGATGTGACAGGCTTAGGTTTAAGCTAACCTGGAAGGACTAAGTCCAAAGTTAATGGGACTCCACAAAAAACAAGAGTAAACAGAATAGAACTCTTTTATTAGGATAGATACCAGTGCGAATTTTAAATAGCACTGGTATCCTTTTGTTTTCTATGCTGCTGATACCTTCGAACGGCAGCAAGTACCTTATCCCGATTCGTCTTTTGGAGATCAGCCGCAATGTTGCCTTCGCTGCTCTTGCGCTTTACCCCGAAAAACAGAAGGCTTCATACGAATGTAGTAGTTGACCTGGCCTAAAATCAATAAATAGTGCGGGCACTGTTGAATAAGCATGACAAATTAAGCTCCTCAACAAATTGGTTCTAGAACAAGACGCTAACTAGCTCTTTGTTTTTTGCCTCCTACAGTGACAGCTCAAGAGCTTCTTGTACCTCTTTATCCGTGGCACCTCTCCAGAACTTTTTATATTCGTCAGCATCTGTCAGTTGCTGAACTGGCTGTAATTCAGGCGCCACCTTTTTCAGTGTGCCCACCACCGCCTCATAGGGCCTGTACCCTACGATGAGCAGACCGCTCTGTCCAGGCTTGCTTATCGTCAGTGCAGGGTAGCGGGTTATACTTAGGTTCCGCACCTGTTGCATATCCTCCCGAAGTGCCTGACGTGCTGGTTCTCCTTTTAGGTCCCGCTCAAACTGGCTGTAATCCAGCAGTCCATTCTCCTCTTCTGAAAGAGACTGTGCGACTTCCAGTAGTACCTCTTCCCTGGAAATGTTTTTCCCGTGCAGCATGACTGCCTCCCGCACACGGCGCAGGTAATTCTCTGCCGCTGCGGCAGACTGCAACCCAGCGCTTTTAACAGCTAAACAGGCAGGAAACGACGACGCTGGTGGATCATTAAACCACACCCTGTCATCCATGGGCATACCCGATTTATACTTAGCCTCCAGCCACACAGGACCCATCTGAAGCGGCTTGCTCACATTATTCATTGGGTCGCTGTAGCTGTTCCAGTTCGGAATGAGCCCCGCCATGCGGTAGCGCCATCTTATTTTCCCACTGTACTCGTAGCGCAGCCTGCGCCACTGAGGCTCGAATGCCCAGCTCCAACAGCAAAGAGGGTCGGTGAAGAACTGTATCTCCACCAA
>NZ_JAJJWH010000007.1 GCF_020907245.1 Pontibacter harenae
ACAAAAATGCAAACATCATACATTGTGAACCACAACTAAAATATTTAAGTGGTTATAGAGCTTATATCGTATAGTTTCCTGTCTTTGCAGGTTCTATATTAACTCAAGATATGTCCGCTAGCCTCCAGTTTATACTTATTAGAGATGTTGATTTTGAAGGAATGCCTGCTGTACAGCAACTTTACGAAGAAGCATTTCCTATAGAAGAGCGGCGGCAGTTCCATAAGCTGCTACAGCTCATTGGCAAGCCTAATATGTTTTTGCATGCTATCGCAGCTCATGATAATATTGTTAGCGTATGTGTGCATTGGCAGCTAAAGGAATTGCTTTACCTCGAGCACCTGGCTATTTCTCCTCAACACCAAGGCAAAGGTTATGGAAGCCAAACAATACAATGGCTACAAAAGCAGACAAAAGAGCGCATCGTGCTAGAGGTTGAGCGGCCTACAGATGCTATAACTCGTAAGCGAATCAAGTTTTATCATAAGTTAGGTTTTACCTTGCACCAGGAATATCCTTACCTACAGCCTCCTTACGAGAAAACGGTGGCTCCTGTACCAATGTACCTCATGGCTCGGCCAGCTGCCACAGATGTAGCAGCATTAGCAAGCATAGCCGAACTTTTAAAACAAGAGGTGTACGAGCCGTTTTATAGTTAATTCAAGAGATAAATAGTTAGCAGATTATTCTTTCTCAGAAGCCATTTCTTTTCAAGTTCCCCCTCAATTTCCTAACTACCCACTCTATAAGCTATCTTGTATAGCCAGTTTTGCAATACTCAAGCTTGCCAGAAAATTACACTTTTTTAGGACATTTCTAAAAAAGCTAGAGCTCTGGCTTTTGACCTGCAGCAACAAAAGCTTATCTTCGGGGTTGAAAGCATGCAATCGCCTAGGTAGGCCATTTTGCATTCATTATAGCTTTTCGCCATGGCCCATTTACATATAAGTCAATCTAGCATTCGGGAAGATTACAACACGCCCCTCTCCCTGTATGAGCTGCATCAGCAGATAAAGGAAGAGCTGGAAATTGCTTTTCCTGAAAGCTACTGGGTAGTGGCTGAAATATCGCAGGTTAATTCAGATAAGCGCAAAGGCCACTGCTACCTCAACTTAGTCGACAAAGGCGAAGACCCAAGGGGCCAGTTACAAGCACAGGCAAGAGCTACTATCTGGAGTGCCCGATTTCAGATGCTGGGTCGTTATTTTCAGGAGAAAACGGGGCAGCAACTAAAAGCTGGGTTAAAGATTCTGTTTCAGGCAAATGTGCGGTTTCATGAGCTCTACGGCATGAGTCTGGACATTGTAAACATTGACCCGAACTATACCATTGGCGACCTGGCAAGGCAACGGCAGGAAACGTTGAAAAGACTAGAAGCCGAGGGCCTGATGACTGCAAACAAAGCCCATGAACTGGCTTTGGTGCCACAGAAATTGGCCGTTATCTCTTCTGCTACGGCTGCAGGTTACCAGGATTTTATACATCAGTTGCATAACAATGTGCACGGCTACAGCTTTTCTACCACTCTTTTCCCTGCCACTGTGCAAGGCAACGAAGCACCTGCATCTGTAAAACGAGCCTTCAACCTTATAGCCAAATACAAAGATCGTTTTGATGCCTGTGTCGTCATTCGTGGAGGAGGTTCCCAGACAGACCTGAGCTGCTTCGACGATTATGCCATTGCCGCCGCCATAGGCCATTCGCCGCTGCCAGTGCTAACAGGTATCGGCCACGAGCGAGACGAGAGCATTGCAGACCTTGTAGCCCATACGCGTTTAAAAACGCCTACAGCTGTCGCTAATTTTTTGGTTGAGCGGTTTAGAGCAGCCGAGGAGCAAGCCAAAGGTCTGATGGACAGCATCAGGATTTTCTCAGCGCAGTTAATGAAGCTGACAGGTGATAGCTTAGAACGCCAGAGCCTACGCCTTTCGCACCTCACCAACGACTACCTGAGAACTGGAAAAGATAAGCTGGAGCAACTCTCCAAAGGTCTGCTCCTGAAGCCAAAGTTTTTCCTGGATAACCAGAAGCAACAGCTAAATACACTGGAGCAATGCGTTAAAGGAGAAACCAAAGATTTGCTGCACCAACGCGAGCGGTACCTAAGCGAATTGGCTGTTTGTGTAGAGGGCAAGAGCCAGCGTTACCTGCACATGAAAGAACATGAGCTGAACAACTTGGTGCATTGCCTGGAAACAGAGGCCAACGATGACCTGAAACGAACGCAGCTTACTTTTGCAAAGTATAGCGAACAGCTAAAGTTTAGCACTCGCCAAAAACTGCAGACAGAGAACCATAAGCAAAACCTGCTGGAGCTGAGCATTAAGGCTAATGACCCAGAAAAGCTACTGCTAAGAGGTTATACCTTAACCTTGATAAACGGCAAAATAATTAAAAGTATCAACGAAGTAAGAGCAGACGATGTAGTTGAAACACGGATGCAAGACGGCACCATACATAGTATAGTTGTAAACAAAGACGCAAATGACAAATAAAGACATAAACAGCATGACTTACCGTGAGGCAACGCAGGAGTTGGAGGAAATACTTCGTGCCATCGAAAATGATACCGTAGATGTAGATGAGCTGACACAGAAAGTGCAGCGTTCCTCGCAGCTCATCAAATTGTGTAAAGACAAGCTCCGTAGCGCTGAGAACGCCATAAACCAAGTGTTTAACGAAGAGAACTGTGAAGAACCTGCTACAAAGGTAACCGAGGCAAAGTCTGGTCCTGAAAACGGAAAGCTTTTCTAAAACTTTGCATTTCTGCAAAAACAACGAGGCCATCCTGCTAAAGGATGGCCTCGTTGTTTTTTATGCTTTTCTAAAATTTATAATGTTGATTTTTGTGGCTTTTTGGTCGTCTTTTTTTCTACTAAGCGCTCCAGCATACGTCTGGTTTCTGCGCAGTTGTCGAGGTGGAATTTGGCAACGGAGTAAGCAGTACCTACTTTCACAGTATAGGCATCGCGTGGCATTGCTTTAAAGATGTCTTCATCTCCCCAATCATCGCCAACAGCCAGTACAAAGTCGTGAGGCAACAGGTTGAGCCAACGTGAAGTTGCTTTTCCTTTATTTACCTCGTTTACTTTCACCTCTACCGCCATCTGGCCATCCAGCACTTGCAGGTTGCTGTCGCTAGCCAAGAAGTTCAGGTGGCTTACCAATTCCCGTGCTCGCAGTTCACCAAGGCCTGTCTCCACTCTACGGTAGTGCCAAACCAGCGAATAGTCTTTTTCTTCTATAAATGAACTTGGCGTACGATCTACATACAGGTCTAGAATCGGACGTACATCGCGTTTCCAATCATCAATCAAACTCAGGAGTGTCTGCCAACCCGTATTACGCTGCTTCACCCACACACCATGCTCTGCAATAAGGTCGATGTTCAGGTGGCCCAGCCAGGCTTGCATAATATCCTTATCGCGGCTACTCATAACCACCACCCTGTTTTTAGGGTTGCTGCTAAGGTCATCCAGCAGTTGTAGCAGATCTTCGTCTGGCCTAGACATCATTGGCTTGGTCTGGTAATCTACCAACGCACCGTCATACTCCAGGAAGAATAGCCTTGTGCTTGAATTTGCATAAGAATCGCTCAGTTCCTGGAAGCTAGCCTCATCTAGGTAATTGGTAGCCATAGACATTTGCTTCAGCTTCACATAAGACAGCCTGTCCATAAACAAGCTAACCCAATGGTGAATGTTATAACGCTTCAGCGACTCTTGCATGTTTGAAATATGCTGCTTCTGCTCCTCCTCTGGCATAGTTAGCGCCTGGTAAATAGTATCTACCATCTGGCGCACATCGTTCGGATTTATAAGTAAGGCATCAGAAAGCTCTTTAGAAGCACCCGCCATCTCACTTAGTATCAGTACGCCGTTTTGGTCTAGCTTACTGGCTATGTACTCCTTACATACTAAGTTCATACCATCGCGCATAGGAGTAACCAAAGCCACATCAGCCATTCTATAGAAGGCAGAAAGTGTTTCTAGCGGATAAGAGCGATAGAAATATTGTATTGGGTTCCAGTTGATGTGACTATACCTACCGTTTATACGGCCAACCAATTCATCAACTTCTTCTTTCAATTCTTTGTATTTCTCTACCGCATCTCTCGATGGCACCACGAGCATCACCAGTGTTACTTTTTCATGAAACTCAGGATGCTGCTCCAGGAATAACTCAAATGCTAGTAGTCGCTGCGGTATACCTTTCGAATAATCCAGGCGGTCTATAGAAAGGATAATCTTTTGTGCATTAAGATTCTTTCGGAATATTTCTTCTCTTTTCAGTACCTCTGTAGAGGCAGCTGTAGAAGCATATTTTTCATAGTCTATTCCCATCGGGAAAGAGTCTACAAGCAGCGAACGGTTACCTGTGTTTATCCAGCCGTGCATACCGCCGTAGCCAATCAACCTGTTCACCGAGCTCAGAAAGTGGCGCATATCATCGTAGGTATGGAAACCGATCAGGTCGGAGCCCAACATGCCTTCCAAAATTTCTTTACGCCACGGCAGTAGTCGGAATACTTCGTAAGACGGGAAAGGAATATGCTGGAAGAAGCCGATGGTAACATCTGGCAACTGTTCGCGAAGCATAGAGGGCAACAGAAGCAACTGGTAATCGTGCACCCAAATGGTATCACCAGGCGATGCCATTTTCATTACCTCTTCGCAATATTTCTGGTTTACCTCAACATACGTCTCCCATAGTTTCTGCTCGTAAATAGCATACTGACTAAAGTAGTGAAAAGTAGGCCAAAGTGTTTCGTTGCTAAACCCTTCGTAAAACTCCTTTATTTCAGTTTCAGTCAGAAAAACAGGGTACATGTTCTCACCTTCCAGATCGGAAACGATTTGCTGCTGCTTTTCTTTCTGCTCAATAACCATACCTGGCCAACCTATCCAAAGATTGTCTTTTTGCTTATAGATCGACCCCAAGCCTGTTGCCAAGCCCCCTTCACTTGTCTGATAGTTCAGTTTCCCATCTTTCTCCTGGAGCTTTACAGGAAGTCTATTCGATACAATAATCAGTTTAGCCATGTATTTGCTATTTGTTCTTTTTATAGCCAGCAATAGCTCTCATTTTTAAAGCTACTGCTTTCAAGAGTCAGTTTATATTTATTTTAGACGTTTAGCAGGTTAAAAACCCAACTTATCTATAGTTTATACGGATAATGTGTAGCATTCGTTCTATATATATAGTTTACCAACTATAAAACAGTAATTTTCAAGCTTCTAATTTCCTGGGACGGCAACCATCTGGTTAAAACCTATAACCCGTTTAAGAAGTATTTCTGCTGATAGACCTTAATTTACACCCTTTTTCCCGCTAAAACAAATTATTCACATTGCATGGAAAGATTAAATGCGCTCTTCAATAACCTTGACTATTTAGCCATTGGCACATTGATTATATCTTTGGCGGCAGTAATTGGCTGGCTGGTAAAGCTTATTATTTTTAAGTTACTCAACCTATACAACAGGCATTCCAACCCTCACTTTCTGAAGTCTGTTGTAAAGCATCTGAACGGCCCTTTCACCGCCTTTCTGCCAATGCTCTTCGCTACCATTTCATTGCAACTCACTCCCTTTACTGAGCACCAATTAGAATCCTTTAGAAGAATTTTTGAACTGGTAAATATTGCAGTTTTCGGCTGGATACTCATCAAGATTATCTATGTAGCCCAGGACATGGTGCAGCAAAAATTCGAAATTACGAAAGAAGACAACTTTCGGGAAAGGAAGGTAATCACACAGCTTTCCTTTATCAGAAAGTTGGCTATCACCATCATTACTTTTGTTACTGTCGCACTTATTCTGTTAACATTTGAGCCTGTCCGTAAACTGGGAACAGGTCTGCTTACCTCAGCAGGTATTGCAGGTATAGTGGTGGGTTTAGCCGCCCAGCAGTCCATAGCAAACTTACTGGCAGGTTTGCAACTCGCCTTTACCCAGCCCCTGCGCATAGACGATGTATTGGTAGTGGAAGGTGAGTGGGGACGTGTTGAAGAAGTAACATTGACGTATGTAGTCTTGCGCATCTGGGACAACCGTCGCCTGATTTTGCCCCTGAAATATTTTATAGAGAAGCCCTTTCAGAACTGGACCAGAACAGCCGCTGATTTGCTAGGCACCGTGTTTCTTTACACCGATTATACTGTACCCATAGAGGAACTCCGTAAAGAACTAGACAGAATACTGGCTGGCACAAAGCTCTGGGATGGCCGTGTCTCTCTTATTCAAGTTACAGATTCTCTAGAGCAAACCTTGCAGCTAAGAATTCTGCTAAGCGCTCAAAACTCCGCCATCGCTTTTGATCTGCGCTGCCTTGTGCGGGAAAAGATGATCACCTTTATTCAGCAAAACTATCCATCAGCTTTGCCTAGAACCAGAACAGAATTAGTGGGAGAAAGCTTTTCAAAGTTCATGAAATAGTTTAAACTTACCTCCTGCCTTTCGCCTGCTTTAAACTGGGGCGCAAGCAAAGGCAGGCACAGGTATCCAAACAACTATAACTATTTACATCTAACCATTAAGTGTGCTTCAGCATACTTTCGGAACAACCTCACTATGAACATTTTTGAAGACATAGATCCTAGCATTGTGGAGTGGGTAATTATACCTGCTCTTATTTTTATGGCCCGTATCATAGATGTAACGCTGGGCACGCTGCGCATTGTGTTTATTTCTAAGGGAGATAAAATGTTAGCACCTTTACTAGGCTTTGTTGAAGTGCTGATTTGGTTGATAGCTATTACGCAGGTAATGCAAAACCTGAACAATGTCGCATCTTACCTAGCTTGGGCGGGTGGCTTTGCAACGGGTAACTTTCTAGGTTTGCGCATAGAACAGAAACTGGCACTGGGGCAGGTGGTAGTGCGAGTTATAACTGCTGAGCCCGCCGACGGGCTTATCGAAAGGCTGATCAGTAAAGGTTACCGCCTCACTTGCCTCGATGCACACGGCACGCGCGGCAAAGTACATTTGCTGTTCATGATTGTGAAGCGGAAAAAGCTGCAAAAAGTACTCGATATTATCCGTGGTTTCAACCCACAGGCTTTTTATACAATAGAGGATGTTCGTTCTGTTTCAGAAGTAGATTTACCCCAGGAAGAAAGCCAGCGCAAAACATCTTTCCGAAAGTTCTTTCCGCTAAAAAAAGGAAAATAAGCTTTGCCTTTTTAAGATTGGATAGGCAGTTCAATACGCCCTTTCGTAACGGTACGGTATTACGAACTGTCCTTTCTGCTTTCTCCTGAACCTAATATCCTGTTATAGTAGTATTATAACAATAAAATATTGCCTTTGAAATCAGGGCAAAAGCCGTTAGCCTTAAACAGACCTTCTCATGAAAGCTACTGCCACCTTACCAAAACAAGTGCTGAAAGCATTCGAGTCGGTGCCAGACTTATACCTCATCCTTTCACCAGACCTTGTTATATTCACTGCCTCAGATGCTTACCTGCAGGCTACCCGTACCGAACGCAACACGATAGAGGGAAAATACATCTTCGACGTTTTTCCAGAGAACCCAGCCGCCAAGGAAGCAAATGCTGTCAATAACCTTAAAGCTTCCTTTCAACAAGTGCTCTCCTCAAAAAAACCTCACCGCATGGCTGTGCAGCAATATGATTTGCAGTTGACAGACGATAAGTTTGAAACCAGGTATTGGGAGCCAACTAATACCCCAGTGCTGGATAAAAAGGGAGAAGTCCATTATATCATACACAAGGTAGAAGACTGCACCGAACGGGAAGTAAACAAGCAGCGGGTGGAGGTTTTAGAGCAGGAAGTACACAAAAAGCAATTGCAGGAAAGAGAAGAGTTTCTGAAAAGCGCAGAAATTATTGGCCACACTGGTAGCTACGAAGGCGACTTTACTACCATGCAATTCCTCTTCTCCGAGAACATGTATCGTTTACTTGGTCGCGAACCTTATTCGTTTACTCCTACCATAGATTATATAGATTCGATTTCTGTTCCAGAGGATGCGCTAGAGATACATAAGATTTTAGATGAAGCCGTCAAAAACAAAGCCTCTTACAAGTACTTCCGCAGGGTATACTGGCCAAACGGAGAAATACACCACATCGTTAGCCGAGGCAAAGTCATTTATGATGAGCAAGGCAAACCAAGTAAACTGTACGGCACAGCACATGATATAACAGAGGCTATCAATTTCCAGAACGAACTAAAAGCTGGCAAAGAGCTGCTGCAATCGGTTTTCGAAACATCGTTTAGCGGCATTGTGGTGGTAAACAGCATCCGCAACAAAGCAAATGAAATAATTGATTTTGAATACAGGCTATCAAATAGAATAGCCTCAGAATTGCTAAAACCCGAGCTTATAGGTAAAAGAGCCAGCGAAGTTTTACCTGGTCTGAAAGCAGAAGGCTTCTTCAGCACTTTTAGGAATGTTGTTGATACTGGGCAGCCAGTTGATTTTGAAAATTACTACAATGCTGATGGTTATAAGAACTGGTTTCGCATTACTGCTCAGAAGTTAGAAGACGGGCTTTTAATCAGTTTTGAAGACATCTCAGAGCGTAAACTCACCGAACAAAATCTTAAGGAAGAGCAGCGTCGTCTGAAAGATGCACAGGCCCTGGGGCGTATTGGCTACTTCGAAAGAAAGATTTCCGATGACACATTCTTTTGGTCTGATGAATTGTTTCGGATACATGGCCTGGAACCGCAGAGTGAGGAAATTACATTGGAGCGTGTACTCTCTTTTATGCATCCACACGACCGCCCCGAAATGGAAAACGCGATTATGAACCTCCGTAATACAGGCGATCCATTAGACAAAACCCTTAGGATTGTAAGAGCAGATGGTGACATCAGGTATGTACATAGAAGAGTTCAGATTTTAGAAGATAAAAATGGCCAACCCTATAAACACTATGGCACAGTACAGGATATTACAGAGCAGAAAAAGGCAGAGGAAAAAATTGCCAAGCGGGAGGCCCAGTACCGTACACTAGTAAATAATACGCCCGACAGCATTTCGCGCTGGAATAAAAACATGAAACTGATTTTCGCCAACGCAGCATTTGAAAGTAAATCTGGGCTCCTTAACGAGTACCTATTCGGAAAGGATATAAACGGAATGGTCCAGCAAAACACAATTGCCCTGCCCTGGATAAAAAGCCTTCGTAAAGTTTTTGATACAGGAAAAGCTGTAGAGCATCATAATTCTTTCCCTACCCCTCATGGCAAATCTCATTTTCACTCCAGATTGGTACCAGAGAAAAACGCTGCTGGCGAAGTAGAGACTGTACTAGCCATTGCCCGCGACATAACAGAACTCAAAAATGTAGAGCAGGAAGTTATTCGGGTAAAAGAGGAGCTGGCACAAAAGGCCACCGATAAATACCTCTCCCTCTTCAACTCTATGGAGCAAGCTTTTGGTATTGCGGAGCTTATCTTTGACAAACAAGACAACCCAACAGACTTCCGTTGGCTGGAATTAAACCCGCAGTTTTTAAATCTTACAGTGTTTTCGCAAACAGAAATATTAAGTGGCAAAACAGTACGCCAGGTTGCGCCAAATACCGAAGAGGTATGGTTTAAGCGTTATGGAGAAGTAGCCAAAACAGGTAAAGCTATTCATTTCGAGGCACACTCGCCTTCGCTGGGAAAATGGTTTGAGGTGAATGCTTTCCGAACAGGCAACCCAGCGGACCGACAAGTGGCAGTGCTGTTTAGTGATGTAACGGCACGTAAGCAGAATGAGCAAGCCTTAAGAGATGCGCAGGAAAGCTTAACTATAGCGGTTGAAGCGGCAGCTATGGGAACCTGGAACTTGGATATAATACAAGATCTTTCAGGACACAGAAACCTGCGCCACGACCAAATATTTGGATATAGTATACCACAAAAAGATTGGAGTTTAAAAGTAGCCCGACGCCATATTGTAGAAGAGGACCAGGAAATTTTCGACGCAGCTATTTCCCGCGCAATGGAAACAGGAGAACTAAGTTTTGAAGTGCGCACCCGCTGGACTGACGGAAGCGTTCATTGGGTAGCTGCCAAAGGCCGCATCTACTTCGACGAAAATGGAAAGCCTGTTTGCGGCGCAGGCGTTAACTTCGACATTACCGAACGAAAACTTATAGAAAAACAGCTTCAACAGTTCAATGTAAAGCTAGAGCAGCAAGTAGAGGAGCGCACCCTTGCGTTGAAGGAGAGTAAAGAGCTGCTTCAATCTATTGTGGAGGTCTCTTTGTCTGGCATCAGCGTTTTTCAAGCCGTCCGAAATGCTGAAGGAAAAATTGAGGATTTTGTGTGGGTACTTGTAAACGAGAAAGCCCTACAGTTCAGCAACGGTAGAGCTTTACTCGGAAAGCTCTACACAGAAACATTTCCTGGCATCAAAAAAAACGGTATTTTCGAAAAGTGTGTGAAGACAGTGGAAGAAAACATTCCGCAGGATTTTGAAATATTTTATACACACGAAGGCTACAACCGCTGGTTTCGCTTTATAACTGTAAAGTTAAAAGATGGCCTGGTTCTGAACTTAGAAGATATTACCGAGCGCAAGAACTCGCAGCAAGAGCTACTGAAACAGCACAAAGTGCTAACTCAATCGGAGGAGGTGGCCCGCATGGGCAGCTGGGAGTACGACAGAACGCACGATACCATGCATTGGTCTGATGGCATGTACCGCCTGTTTCATTTAACTGCTGGTAGTACCATCAGCATGGAATTTTACTTAACATCTGCAGTTGACGAAGACCGCCCTATAGCTGAAAAAGTGATTAGCCTGATGCGTGAGCACAACCAACCATTTGAGGAAACTTTACGCATAAAACAAAAGAGCAAAATCATCACGCTAAAGATAAAAGGCATACCATTACATAATGAGCAAAACCAAGTAGAGAAAATGCTTGGTGTTGACCTGGATATATCAGAGATCAAACGGCTGGAGCAGGAGAACCTGCAAATTCGCCTCAACCAACAAAAAGCACTTTTACTTGCTATACTAGAAGCTCAGGAAGCCGAAAGAAAACGTATTTCAGAATCGTTACACAATGGTGTAGGTCAGATACTCTATGCCACCAAGCTTAACCTAGAGCAGATGGCGCAACAGGTAAAATCGCAGCAATACAAAGCCACAGCAGAATTACTAAACAGAGCGATAGACGAAACAAGGTGGGTATCTCATGAGCTAGTGCCTATGTTGCTGAATGACTTTGGGCTAGAAAAAGCGCTGGAAGATTTGTGCGAGAAGTACGAAAATAGCTCCCTCTTTCTGAACTGTAAGTCTGATGGGCTGCAAGAGCGGCTCGAACCCCATATAGAAATAGCCATTTTTAGGATAGCCCAAGAGTTAGTAAATAACATTGTAAAACATGCCAAAGCCTCAGCCGCATCACTTCAACTCAGCCAGCAAAACGAGCAGATAACCTTACAGGTCAGGGACAATGGCAAAGGCTTTAACTACGAAGATGGAAAAACAAAGGGCTTGGGGCTGCGATCCATTAAGGACCGTGTGAAGCTCCTGAATGGCTCGTTCTCCATCACTAAACCCAAAACGGGCAAAGGCACCCTTGTTACCGTTCAGATTCCGTTACAACCTTAGAAAATTCATTTATCTACTGCTCTACAGAAATTGAAGCGGTAAAAAGCCAAAGCAAATACACTCCTCATAGTTCATGTTTAGAAAGCTACTGTACACCGACGATGCCCGTACCACCATCCTCATCCGCCTAATGGTAGGTGCTGTTTTCCTTTCAGAAGGCATTCAAAAGTTCCTGTTCTCCGCTACCCGTGGCGCAGGGCGCTTTGAAAAAATTGGATTACCAAGCCCTGAGCTTCTTGGCTACTTTGTTGGGTCATTTGAAGCAGTGTGTGGTGCTCTGGTTCTGATAGGGCTGTTTACACGATTAGCTTCTCTCCCACTCCTGGTCATTATGCTGGTAGCCATAGGCACAACAAAACTGGATGTATTAGCAAACGATGGTTTCTGGGAAATGCTGCACGGCAGCCGTACTGATTGGTCTATGCTGCTCGGAAGTACTTTTCTGCTGCTAAAAGGCGGCGGTAAATGGTCTGCTGATCGGGCACTTATTCAAGTATAAAAACAAAGGCGCCTCTGCTATTCACAGAGGCGCCTTTGTTTTTAAATCTTATTTGTTCTTAAGAAGCTGTAGGCTCAAACTTGAAGTACATGACAGCTAATGGTGGAATTTTCAGTTCTAGCGAATTTTCTTTACCGTGCGATGGCGATGAAATTGTTTGGATGGTAGCGTGATGAACGAAATCGCTTCCGCCGTAACGGCTATCATCACTGTTAAATATTTCGCGCCACGCTCCTGCTGCAGGCACACCCAAATGATAATTAGAATGCACCGCTGGCGTAAAGTTACAAACCACCAAAATCAAATCGTCTGGCGAGCTGCCTTTGCGCACGAAGCTGATAATACTATTGTGCGCATCTTGGTAGTCAATCCATTCAAAACCTCTATCATCAAAAGCATAGGTATAAAAACTCGGCTCCTGACGATATACGTGGTTAAGCTCGCTTACCAGTTGTCTGATGCCCACATGAGGGGCATACTCCAGTAAGTGCCACTCTAGGCTACTATCGTGGTTCCACTCTGTGGTCTGCCCTATCTCACCGCCCATAAACAGCAATTTGTGGCCTGGGTGAGCATACATGTAAGCGTATAGCGTACGCAGGTTCGCAAAGCGCTGCCAATCGTCTCCTGGCATTTTACGAAGCAAGGCTCCTTTGCCATGTACCACCTCGTCATGCGAAAGCGGCAACATAAAGCGCTCAGAGAAGGCGTACATCATACTGAACGTGATCTCGCCCTGATGGTATCTTCTGTAGATAGAGTCTTTAGAGAAGTAGTCGAGGGTATCGTGCATCCAACCCATCATCCACTTCATGTTAAAGCCTAAACCTCCCTGGTCAACTGGGCCTGTTACTCCTGGCCAGGCAGTAGATTCCTCGGCTATAGTTGTTACATCAGGGAATTTCTCATGCACCGCCGAATTAAAGTCCTTCAGCAAAGAAATAGCTTCTAAGTTCTCACGCCCGCCATACTCATTCGGAATCCACTCATCGTGTTTACGAGAGTAGTCCAGGTACAGCATAGAGGCCACCGCATCTACACGCAAGCCGTCTACATGGTACTTATCAAGCCAGAACAAGGCATTGCTGATCAGGAAAGATCTTACCTCGTTACGTCCATAGTTAAAGATATAGCTGTTCCAATCGGGGTGGAAACCTTTACGTGGGTCAGCGTGCTCAAACAAGTGCGTGCCATCGAAATAAGCTAAGCCATGTTCGTCAGACGGGAAGTGAGACGGAACCCAGTCCATGATAACGCCTATACCTTCGGCATGCAGGGTGTCTATCAAATACATCAGGTCTTCAGGAGAGCCAAACTGGCTCGTAGCCGCAAAGTATCCTGTAATCTGATATCCCCAGGAACCACCGAATGGATGGTGCGCTAAAGGCATAAACTCCACATGGGTATAGCCCATTTCTTTCATATAAGCAGGAAGTTGCTCGGCCATCTCACGGTACGTAAGCGAACGGTTGTCTTCCTCTGGCTTTCTGCGCCAAGAGCCGAAGTGCATCTCATACACCGTATAAGGCTGCGGTTCTAAGTTATTCTCACGGCGGCTTTCCAGCCAGTTATTATCTTTCCAGCTATAGTCTAAGTCTGTTACAATAGAGGCTGTTTGCGGCGGCACTTCACGTGCAAAAGCAAACGGATCGCTTTTCTCTACCTGGTAAAGGTGGTAGCGCGACTTGATCTGGTATTTGTAGAGCATGCCTGCCCCAACATCGGGCACAAAACCCTCCCAAACGCCAGAACCGTCGGAACGAGCCTGCAATGGGTGGCTCTCACGGTTCCACCAGTTAAAATCGCCCATTACAGCTACCTGCTCGGCATTAGGAGCCCATACCGCAAAGTAAGTACCTTTGCGGCCATTGTGCTCCATTACATGCGAGCCTAGCTTATCATATAGTGTGTAATGGCGGCCTTCTCTGAAAAGATAAATATCAAATTCAGTGAATCGGCTGACATCGTGGTAAATATTTTTTTGTTCTTCTGTTTGCTGTTGATCCGCAGAAGTTTGGTTTTCGTTTGTTTGCATAGTTTGTTCGGGCTGTTGTTCTTCAGTTGATTTCTTAGTACTACGCCCTTTCACCTTCGGCACTACCAGTTCCTGCACCACATCAGATGTAGCAACAGGTATAGGTACCCCTGCTTCATCTGCTGCAGCACCAGCTTTTTTGGCACTGCCTTTTTTAGCCGTTTTGGGAGCAGCACTGGCATCGGCAGCAGAAGCTTCACTTCCTTTTGCTTTCGTTTTGCCAGCTGCTGCTTTTGATACCTTCTCAGTTACAGGCGCACCCATTTCCGCTACTGCAGACTCTGTTTTCTTTGGTCTGCCTTTTTTTGGCGTTGCCGTAGCCTCGTGCTCAGGTGTTGCACCTTTAGAAGCTGTGGTTTTCTTTGCGCCAGTTGTAGCTTTTGCCTGGTCTGTGGTTTCGGTTGCTGTGCCTTCTTTTCTCTTAGCCATTACTATACTTCCTCATGATGTATTTAATGCCTCTGATCGGAATCTGTACCCAATCCGGACGGTTGTTCAATTCGTATCCTAATTCGTATATCGCTTTTTCCAGCAGGAAGGTTTGCATAAGTACCTCAAAGTCTTCTTCATTGCTCGGCACAATGCCTGTTCCCTTCGTTTTACCGAGGTAAGAATGCATAAAGAACCCGCTGGCGTAGTGGTACCAATGCTCAGCTAACTGCTCCAGGTATTCGGCATCTTCTTTACGCAGGCCTTCTTGTTGGAAAAGGGCATTATAAGCCGCATAATGGAAAGAGCGAATCATACCTGCCACATCGCGCAATGCAGAACGCTTCAGACGACGCTCACTGAATGAACGCGCTGGCTCGCCTTCAAAGTCGATAATGTAGAAGTCACGACCGGTAAACAGCACCTGCCCTAAATGGTAGTCGCCGTGGTTCCTGATCTTCATGGTATCAATCTTATGGGCGAAAATCATTTTTAGTCGCTCCAGCACCTGCTCCCGCATGTTCAGCACTTCCTCTGCCTCCGCTCTTACGTGCTCTGGCAAGTTTGGCAAGTGCTTGCGCAAACTATCGAAGTTACTGCGCACAAGCGATGTTAGCGATGAGAAGAGCGAACGCTGGTAGTGTAGCGAGAAGTCTTCTGGTACAAAATCTTTTTCCTCCGTAACAGACCCTAAGGCTAAGTGCATTTCGGCGGTTCTTCGGCCAAGCAGTTCTACACGCTCTATATAAGCACCACCAAACTGCATCTGCACTTCATCAGGCACCTCTGTAAATGCCAGCGGCTTAGACAAGGATCCTACAGGTGTTTTCAGCTTTCTGCGCTCGTCCTGCGTTTGCAGGCGCTCATAGAATCGCTTCAGCGAATCTTCCATATAGTTCCAGGCGTCGCCTTGGTTTGGCACCAGTTCTTGTAGCATAGCTAGCACCATTGGCTGCTTACCAGGCTCATGCTGTTCTATGGCACCCAAAAACTTAGGAACATTTTCAAAACCAAGCTGCTCTGTCAGCATCTGCACCACTTCTACATCAGGATTTATGATTCTGTCTAGCTTGCGGTAGACTTTCATAAACAGGTTATTGTTGTAGATAATGGAGGTGTTGCTCTGTTCAGCTTTCAGTATTTTAGATGATGGCGTACTTTCAGCACTCTTCATTTCAGAGGTTAACTGGCGAACACTGTTGCCCACAAGTTCTGCACCCTCTTGTTTTACTCTTCTACGCTTGGCCATCAGTTGCAGCAGCATCTGCCTGAAGTCTTCGCTGTAGAGGGCATCGTATAGCACCCCGTCCTTTCCGCCTACAGTAACACGCGCAATAATGGCATGTGGCTGCGTATCACGAAGCTCCTCCTCTTGTTCGCCTGTAGCAAAAGCAACAGGTAATTGGTAAAGCTCTGGCAAACCTTCGTTGTAGCTTACTTCTATAAACAGCCACGAAGCATCCTGCTTACCAGCAGATACTGGTATGTTACTCACCAGCTGCATGCGCTGTATCGTGCGGGCTTTTCCGCCGAACCAGCGTTTCTTCAATATGTACGGAGGCAATATTCTAGACTCCAGCGCCTTGATTGTTTTGGCCTCGAAAACAGTTTTCAAGGAAGCTAACTGCAACTCAGGTCTTGTATGTTCCTGATCTTGCTCCTCTACCTCTTCCTGCTTCTGCAGTTCCATCCAATAGTAGCCGTGGCTACCCATCGTAAACACATATTCACCTTCTTTTATAGTAGGGAATTTGTTCTTGCTGAAAACTTCTACTGGAACTCTGCCTTTAAACTCTTGCAGGTCCAGTTCTACCGCCTCTGGAAAGCGTGACAGGTTCGCAATTACTAAAATAGTTTCTCCTTCGTACTCGCGCACAAAAGCTAACACTTTTGAGTTGGCTGGAGACAAGAACCTGATGCTACCACGGCCAAAGGCCTTGTAGCGCTTACGCATATTAATCACGCGGCGCATCCACCACAACAAAGAGTTGCTGTTATGGTTCTGCGTATCTACGTTCACTGACTCATACTTGTACTCTGGGTCAATAATAATTGGCAGGTACAGTTTCTGAGGGTTGGCAGTAGAGAAGCCTGCGTTGCGGTCGTCGTTCCACTGCATTGGCGTACGCACACCGTCGCGGTCACCAAGGTAGTAGTTATCGCCCATGCCTATCTCATCGCCATAGTATACCACAGGTGTACCACGCATCGAGAAGAGCAGCACATTCAAGAGTTCAATCTTATTGCGATCGTTGTTCAGCAGTGGTGCCAGACGGTGGCGTATACCCAAGTTGATGCGGGCCATTGGGTCTTTGGTATACACTTTATACATGTAGTCACGCTCCTCGTCGGTCACCATCTCAAGCGTCAGCTCATCGTGGTTACGCAGGAACATGGCCCACTGGCACGTTTCAGGTATGTCTGGCGTCTGGTCAAAAATATCGATGATCGGGTAACGGTCTTCCATCTTCACCGACATAAACAGGCGCGGCATAATTGGAAAGTGGTAGTTCATATGGCACTCATCACCCTTACCAAAATAGGCAGCGGAGTCTTCTGGCCACATGTTCGCTTCTGCTAACAGCAACTTACCTTCATATTTGCTATCTACATGGGCACGTAGTTTTTTAAGGAACTCGTGCGTCTCAGGCAGGTTTTCGCAGTTGGTGTTTTCACGCTCAAACAAATATGGCACTGCATCCAAACGGAAACCATCCACGCCAAGGTCGAACCAATAATCCAGCACCTTAAACACTTCCTTCTGTACTTCAGGATTGTCGTAGTTCAGGTCTGGCTGGTGCGAGAAAAAGCGGTGCCAAAAATACTGCTGCGCCACTGGGTCCCAGCTCCAGTTAGAAGGTTCAGTATCTGTAAAAATGATACGAACATCTTTAAATTTATTCGGATCGTCGCTCCACACATAAAAGTCTCTGTATTTAGAGCCTTTTTTTGCTTTGCGTGCCCGCTGAAACCACGGGTGCTGATCGGAAGTGTGGTTGATTACCAGCTCCGTAATTACTTTCAGGCCACGTCGATGCGCTTCTTTTACGAAAAGCTTAAAGTCCTGCATATTACCGTAAGACGGGTTAATGCTGAAATAATCGGCGATATCGTAGCCATCGTCTTTTAGCGGAGAAGGATAAAAGGGTAACAGCCAGATAGCCGTTACGCCTAAATCTTCCAAGTAATCCAGCTTCTGCATCAGGCCTTTAAAATCGCCTATGCCGTCACCGTTCCCGTCTTTGAAGGCTTTGATGTGCAGCTCGTAAATAATGGCATCCTTGTACCAGTGGATGTTGTCGTCTAACAGGATTTTGTCCTCGGCCATATGTGTTATAGTGTTTTTCTATTAACCTGAATTATTGATTAGGTGTCCAGGTATCGTCCAGATTATTATGGCCCATACCTTTATTTGCTTCTTCTATGCGCAAAACATGGACAGGCATTTCGTGTGGGCGCAACTCAACGTAGTTCCACTCGTCTGTCCAGGTAAATTTATGTTCTGTAATCAGGTCGTGCATCAGGTACTGTCCCTGCAGCGGCATTCCCAGTTCTTTCAGCGGCACCCTTACCCAACCTGCCTGAGAGTTGTATGGGTCCAAGTTAACTACCACCACAATTTTATTCTGGCGGCTGCTGTCCCACTTCGCATAGCAAACAAAAGCCTTGTTATCTACATCGCCAAAAGCAACGTTCCAGGTGGTTTGCAGTGCTGCATTCACTTTCCTGATCTTATTTATCTTTGTGATAACTTCCCTGATCTTGGTGAGCCTACCCCAGTCCCAGTGCTTGATCTCATATTTCTCAGAGTCCCAGTATTCTTCTTTGCCTTCTACAGGCGTGTTTATCCCGAACTCATATACTGGTCCGTACAGACCATAATTGGAAGAAAGCGTTGCCGCCATTACCACACGTGTAATATGAGCTGCTTCACCACCGTGCTGTAAAGTTAGAGGTAAAATATCGGGAGTATTCGGCCAGAAATTCGGTCTGAAGTATTCGCGCATGTCGGTTTTTGTCAGCTCCTCCATGTACTCCCGCAGTTCCTCGGCTGTGTTGCGCCAAGTATAGTAAGTATAAGATTGCGTGAAACCGACTTTAGCCAAGCGCTCCATCACGCGCGGACGAGTGAAGGCCTCGGCTAAGAAAATTACCTGCGGATGGTCTCTGTGCACCTCAGCTATTACCCACTCCCAGAAAGGAAAAGCTTTTGTGTGCGGGTTATCGACACGGAAAATATTTACGCCTTGCTCAATCCAATGTATCAGGATACTCTTCAGCTCCTGCCACAGGTTTTGCCAATCTTCTGTTTCAAAGTTCACAGGCAATACGTCCTGGTATTTTTTCGGTGGGTTTTCGGCATATTGTACGGTGCCATCTGGTCGCCACTTAAACCACTGCGGGTGCTCCTTTACATAAGGGTGGTCCTGCGAACACTGAATGGCAAAGTCTAGCGCGATCTCAATACCATGCTCCTGTGCCTTTTGCACAAAATGCCTGAAATCCTCTAAAGTACCTAGTTCAGGCAGTATGCTTTTATGGCCACCTTCCGCAGCACCAATTGCCCAAGGAGAACCAGGTTCGCCTTCTTGTGCGGTCGGGTTGTTGTTTTTACCTTTTCTGAATGCACGCCCGATCGGGTGGATAGGTGGTAAGTAAATAGTATCGAAGCCCATGCCCGCAATACGCGGCAGCAAGCGTTCGCAATCTTTAAACGTACCGTGCTTGTTTGGCTCCTGCGAGGCAGAACGCGGAAAGAACTCATACCAGGTACTGAATAAAGCTTTTTGCCGCTCCACGTCTATTTGGAGCACCTTATTGTAAGTACTGATGTGCTTTCGATCAGCAACCTCATACATCAAGTCAGTTGCTTCGGTGCCTAAAGCCAGTTCCACGGCAAAGGCAGGAGAGCTATTGTGGCGAAGCTCGTGTGCCCAGGCATGAAGTTTATTTCTTTTCTCCTCGTCGGTTCTGGTAGCAGCCTCTTCCATGTACTGAGCTCCGATTTGCAGCTCTACACGTATATCCTGGTTTGCCTCAAACTTCTTTTTTATACCTTTTTGCCAGGTATAAAAATGGTCTACCCAGCCTTGCAGTTTATACTCAAAGCGGCCCATGCTGTCGGGAGCAAAAGTGGCTTGCCAACGGTCGTTTCCAAGAAACTCCATCGGCACTTCCTGCCAGTTTTCGCTATCTACATGGTGGTAAAGTAGCACAGCTTTTACTTCATCGTGTCCATCGCTAAACACATCAGCTGTAACAGTTACTTCCTCACCCACCACACGTTTGATGGGATATTGGCCGCAGTTCAACTGCGGCTTAACGTTTTCTATTACTACTCGTTGGGTTCCTTCCAATGCTTCCATGGGCTATTGTTATACCTGATACTTTTCCTTACAATAATAGTAACTACTAAGTATTTAAATAATATGTTATGATGTATATAGTATTTTCACGATATTAAAGTACGATTAGGAACGAATTATTCAAACAATGTGGGGATTCCTTTTTAATTAAAAAACAATCATAGAAAAAATAATAACCAAAATGGTTTGAAGCCAGTTAATATCTGCTGTGAGATTTTAACACAGCTATGGGAATAATGAGAGAAATTGGAGCTAGTTTTTCGAAAGAGAAAGGCACTGTATTTACAGTATGGGCTCCTGAAGCAGAACGTGCACAAGTTATAATAGAGAAACCAGAAGGCCGTACGGTACCGTTACAACGCGAGGCCTTTGGCTACTGGGTAGGTGCCTCCGACGAGGTAAAACCAGGAGACAGGTATTTTTTTAAGCTGGACAATAAAGATCCACGCCCTGACCCTGCCTCACTTTCACAGCCAGACGGTGTTCACAAAGCCTCTGAAGTGATAGACCACTCTACCTTTGATTGGACAGATAATAACTGGAAAGGAATTCCGCTAGAGCAGTACATTATATACGAGCTGCACGTGGGTACTTTTTCAGATGAAGGTACTTTTGAAGGCGTTATAAATAAACTTCCTGAGCTGCAGGATTTAGGTGTTACCGCCATAGAAATCATGCCTGTGGCACAGTTCCCAGGCAGCCGAAACTGGGGCTACGATGGCGTATATCCGTTTGCCGCGCAAAATAGTTACGGAGGAGCAGAAGGCTTAAAAAAACTGGTTAATGCTTGCCACGAAGCAGGTATAGCTGTGGTGCTGGATGTGGTGTACAACCACATGGGCCCCGAAGGAAACTACCTGAACGAGTATGGTCCTTACTTTACAGATAAGTATCATACGCCGTGGGGAAGTGCCCTCAATTTTGATGATGCCCATTCAGACCACATCCGAAATTTCTTTCTGCAGAATGCCCTCATGTGGCTACGCGATTTCCATATAGATGCTTTGCGTCTGGATGCAGTGCATGCTATTTATGACACGGGTGCGAAGCATTTTCTGCAGGAACTGAAAGAGCAGACATCGCTGCTGGGTGAGCAATTAGGCAAGGATTTTATTCTTATAGCGGAGAGTGACCAGAGCGATGTGCGCATGCTGAACCCACAAGAAAAAGGCGGTTATGGCCTCGATGCGCAATGGTTCGACGATTACCACCACGCTATCCACACGTTGGTGACCGGTGAAGTGGAAGGTTACTTTGAAGATTACGGTAAGCCTGAACAGCTACAGAAAGCGCTTGAGCACAGTTTTGTGTACAACGGACTTTATTCGGAGCACAGAAAGAAAACCGTAGGTACCGATGCCACTGATGTTCCTGCCAAACAGTTTGTTGTTTGCTCACAAAACCACGACCAAGTTGGAAACCGCATGCTTGGCGATCGCTTAACGCAGTTGGTTTCGTTTGAGATGCAGAAAACCGTGGCAGGTATGATTCTGCTGTCGCCTTACGTGCCAATGCTGTTTATGGGAGAAGAGTACGGAGAGGATAACCCTTTCCTTTACTTTGTAAGCCACACCGACAAAAATCTGGTGGAGGCTGTTCGCAAAGGCCGCAAAGAAGAATTTAAGTATTTCGCCACAAAAGGAGAAGAATTCCCTGATCCGCAAAGCGAAGACACGTTCAATAAGTCTAAATTATCGCGCAGTTATGAACAGAATGAAAAGCACAGACAGCTACGTGATTTTTATAAAGAACTGATCCGCATCAGGAAAAAGGAACCTGCCATGGCCAAGCCTGATAAGCCCCACATGTTTGCGCAAATGGATGCAGAAAACATGGTGCTGCACATGGTACATTTTGGTCAGGAGCCAAGCCTGTACTGCTTGTTCAACCTAAGCAAAGAAACACAAACTGTTACATTAAACAGCACACACGGGAAAAACTTGAAACTGTTGTTAAACTCAGCAGACGCAACCTGGGGAGGTGGCGCTTCCAAAGCTTACTCATCTATACAAGAAACTGTACCTCTCCTACCAGAGTCAATGCTTGTGCTACAAAAAGAAACCTAAATAACATATGCAACGCTACGTCTGCGTACACGGTCACTTTTACCAGCCACCGCGCGAAAACCCATGGCTGAGTGAAGTAGAATTACAAGAATCAGCATACCCTTACCACGACTGGAATGAACGCATTTCAGATGAGTGTTATGCAAAAAATTCTGCTTCACGAATCCTGGATGAATCGGGTGCCATAGTTGACATTATGAACAACTATGCACACATGAGCTTTAACTTTGGCCCTACGCTGCTGGAGTGGATGGAGAAGAAAGACCCAGGTACTTACCGTGCCATTTTGGAGGCCGACAAAGAAAGTCAGCGCCGTTTCAGTGGCCACGGATCGGCGATTGCGCAGGTGTACAACCACATGATAATGCCCCTAGCCAATGAGCGCGACAAGCATACGCAGGTAATTTGGGGAAAGGCTGATTTCCAAAGAAGGTTCGGGCGCGACCCTGAAGGTATGTGGCTTGGCGAAACAGCAGCCGACACGCCTACTTTAGAAGTATTGGCTGCACATGATATCAAGTTTACCATCCTCTCGCCTTACCAGGCAAAGCGTTACCGAAAAATCGGAGAAGAAAAATGGGAAGACGGTACGGGTGCCAAAATAGATCCGCGTCGCCCTTACCTCTGCAAACTGCCATCGGGCAAAAGCATCGTGCTTTTTTTCTATGACGGCCCAGTGTCGCAGGGAATTGCTTTTGAAGGTTTGCTGCACTATGGCGACAAGTTTGCCAAACGCCTGATGAGCACTCTAGACTCTAACGGCGAGGGTGCACAACTGATGCATATTGCCACCGATGGCGAAACCTATGGGCATCACCACCGCTTCGGCGAGATGGCTTTTTCGTTTGCACTCCAATACATTGAGAAGGACCCGACTGTGCAACTAACAGTGTACGGAGAGTTTCTGGAAAAGCACCCGCCCGAATATGAGGTAGAAATAGCAGAACGAACCTCCTGGAGCTGTGCCCATGGCGTGGAGCGTTGGCGCAGCGACTGCGGCTGCAACACTGGCGGCAACCCTAACTGGAACCAGGCATGGAGAGGGCCATTGCGTGCTGCATTCGACTGGCTGCGCGACCAATTGGAGCCACTGTATGAAACAGAAATGAAAAAATTCGGAGCAAACCCTTGGAAAGCGAGAGATGAATACATCGATGTTATCCGTGACCGCTCCGAAGAAAATGTGTTAGCGTTTATTCGCAGGCATTCCGACCGCAGGCTTACCAAAGAGCAGATGAATATTTTTCTGAAGCTCTTGGAAATGCAGTATCATGCCATGCTCATGTACACCAGCTGCGGCTGGTTCTTTGATGAGGTGACTGGCATTGAGAGTATGCAGGATATTCTGTATGCGGCCCGTGCCGTTCAGATAGCAAATAACATTAGTGGGCAGGACTACGAAACACCTTTCACTGAGCTATTGTCTATAGCACAAAGTAACATCAAAGAAGAACGAGATGCTGCTTATGCTTATTTCACCTACGTAAAGCCAAACATTATTGACCTGCTACGGGTGGGGGCGCATTATGCGGTTTCATCTTTATTCGCTGAACACACCCCTACCAGGCAACTGTACAGCTACAAAGCAACCTCCGAATACCACGAAAAACTGACAGCAGGCAGGCAAAAGCTGGCCATAGGCCGTGCCCGAATTCGTTCCAAAATTACCTGGTCCGAAATTCATATTACGTATGGTGTGCTGCACCTCGGCGACCACCAGCTTTTCGGTGGCGTACGTGAGTTCAGCAGCAACGATGCTTTCGATACGCTTTTTGATGAGCTGAAAAAAGCTTTCGACAGAGGCAATGTAAGCGAGGTAATCATGCTGCTCGACAAGCACTTTGAGTCGCACAGTTACTCGTTCTGGCACTTGTTTAAAGACGATCAGAAAAAGATATTAGACGAGGTGCTGGGCAATGCCATGCATTCTATCGAAAACGATTTTCAGCAGGTGTACGACAACAACTATCCCTTGGTAGCCGCTATGCGTACACTTGGCAAGAAACTGCCTAAGCCACTCCAGGTTACGGTAGAGTATGTGGTGTTTTCAAGGCTACTGCAAGAGCTGGAATTGCCAAATCCTCATCTGGATATTATCAAAAGATTGTTTGTGGAGGCGGAGCGCATGAGCCTGAAGCTGGACCTGGACGTACTGAATTTCGCGGCTTCAGGGCGTGCAGAAAAACTGATGCAACACCTTCAGCAGCAACCAGACAATATTGATCTGATGAACCTGATCATTGATTTACTAACAACTTTACAACAATCGCCACTAAAGCCTGACTATTGGCAGGCACAAAACATTGCTTTTCGTATGAGGCTAACTACTTATCCTTACTATAAAAATAGTGAAGACAAAGAGTTGATGTCCTCTGCATGGGTAAGGCAGTTTAACAAGCTATGTAACATTCTGAATTTAAAATTTTAACATATGGTCTATATTCCATCGGCCACCTATAGGCTACAAATTTCGCCTAAGTTTAAGCTGAAAGAAGTTAAAAAACTGATCCCCTACCTACACGAACTGGGTATCAGCACAATCTACTCGGCACCGTTTTTCTCTGCCACTCCTGGTAGCGAACATGGTTATGATGTCATAAATCCGCTGGAGATAAACCCTGACACGGGTACCTTGGAAGAGTTAAGGGAAATCGCGGAAGAGCTGAAAAAGTACAACATGGGTTGGCTACAGGACATCGTTCCGAACCACATGGCCTATCATCCAAAAAACCAATGGCTGATGGAAGTGCTGGAACTAGGCCCTGCCTCCAATTTCTATAACTTCTTCGATATCAATTTCGATCATCCAGATTTCAAAGGTAAACTGATGATTCCGTTCTTGGGCGAACCACTTGAAAAAGTAGTGGAGCAAGGGCAAGTGGAAATTAAGTTTTCTGGTGAAGGATTGCAGGCAGCGTATTTCGAAAACGTTTACCCGCTAAACATTGCCAGTTATACCTACTTACTGGAGCAGGCAGCAGAGAAGCTAGAGAACGAGGATGCGAAAAAGGTACTACAGGAACAGCTGCAGCAGTTGCAAATGCTGGAAAATGAAAAGAGCATTAGCACGCAAGGCTGGAGACAAACAAAACAGCAGTTTTTCAGCCTGGTAGAGCAACAGAAGGAACTTAGGCAGGCCATAGAGCAACAGGTTAAGCAACTGAACGAAGATAAGCAGGCTTTGCTGCAGTTGCTTGACAGGCAGTACTTCCAGCTCGCCTTCTGGAAAGAGACGCTGGAGCATATCAACTTCCGCCGTTTCTTTACAGTTAACGATCTAATCTGTTTGCAGATGGAGCGCAAGGAAGTGTTTGATCAATATCACCAGTTTATAAAGCAGCTTTGCGAAGAAAACCTGGTGCAGGGCTTGCGGGTTGACCACGTAGATGGCCTTTACGACCCCGACACATATCTAGAACGCCTCCGTGCTATGGCTGGCGAAGAACAGTACCTGGTAGTAGAGAAGATTTTGGAGGGCGAAGAGGAAATGCCTCAGTACTGGCCGATACAGGGCAACAGCGGCTACGATTTTCTGGCCTGGGTAAGCAACCTATTTACAGCTGGCGATGGCGAAAAAAAGCTAAACCAGGTGTACAAGCGCCTTGTACCTGATGCGAGTATAAACTATGAAAACCTGGTATTCGATAAAAAGCAGTTTATACTGCACAAGCGTATGGCAGGTGAGCTGCAAAACTTACTTCGCCTGCTACAGGAAAGCGAGCTGATTCCGCAGGACAACGAGCTGGATAAATGGCGCAGGGCTTTAAGTGTACTGCTGTCGTCCTTCCCTGTTTACCGAATCTACGGTCACTCTTTCCCGCTGCCTCCCGAAGCCATGGAAGTGATAGAGCAAGCCTTTACTGAAGCCAGAAAACGAGGACCTGAGGTAACGGAGCAACTTGATCATCTGCGTACTATCTTCGAAGCTGGCGAACAGGATTCAGAAGAGCAGAAAAAGAACAAATTATACTTTGTATTGCGTAGCCAGCAGTTTACAGGACCGTTGGCGGCAAAAGGCGTGGAAGACACGACTTTTTATAATTACAACCGTCTCATTTCACTTAATGAGGTGGGCAACAGTCCAGAGATCTTCCATTTAGGAGCTAATGATTTTCATGGCCGCATGCAATACAGGCTACGGTCTTTCCCACATTCTATAAACGCTACGGCCACCCACGACACCAAGCGTGGCGAAGATGCCACCACTCGCCTGAGTGTGCTAAGCGAAGTGACGGAAGATTGGGAAGAGCACGTGAAGCAGTGGTTTAGCATTTTGCAGAATTATGCCGATGCAGACGAACCTTCAAAAAACGATTTATACTTTGTGTTCCAGACGCTGATAGGCGTTATGCCAATGAATGGTGAAATTGACCATACCTTGGTAGAGCGTGTGCAGGAATATCTTGTAAAGGCTCTGCGTGAGGCAAAGGTACACACCAACTGGAACAAACCGAATGAGCAGTACGAACAGGAAGTATGTTACCTGGTGCAGCGCCTGCTGGAGAAAGAGCAGAGTTTTATAAAATCTTTCCTGCCTTTCTTCCAGAAAGTGGCACACTATGGCTGGCTATACTCACTTTGCCAGACCCTGCTAAAAGTTACCTGCCCTGGAGTACCCGATATGTATCAAGGCACTGAGCTATGGGACCTGAGCCTGGTTGACCCAGACAACCGCCGCCCCGTAGACTACGAGCAACGCCAGCAGTACCTGACAGAGCTTAAAGAGCAGGAGCAGCAGAATGCCGCAGAACTACATAAAAAACTGGTGCAAAACCCAGATAGTGGCCGCGTAAAATTCTATACGCTTTGCATGGCCCTGAATGCGCGTAAGCAATTGCAAGACCTTTTCAACCACGGAGATTACCAGCCTTTAACCGTAACAGGAAAACATAAAGCAAATATTATGGCTTTTGCCCGTCAGCATGAAGGGCAGTGGTGCCTGGTAGTTGTACCCCGCCTAATAGTGCGTTTGGTACCTGAGCAAGGATTACCGCTGGGCGAAGAGGTTTGGGAAGATACAGCTATCGCTTTACCAGAAAATGCGCCAACAGATTGGCAACAGGTATATGGAGGCACCACGCTTTCGGCAGATAATTCACTGCCTGTTTCCAAAGTTTTAGAAACATTTCCTGTAGCACTTTTAACAGCCAAAACAGCATGATTATAGACCGAAGAAGCAGCGGTATTTTACTGCACATTACCTCCCTCCCTTCTCCTTTCGGTATAGGAGATTTGGGGCCAGAAGCATATCGTTTTGCAGATTTGTTACAAAAGGCAGGTCAGCACTATTGGCAGATTTTGCCCTTGAATCCGACAGAATCTGGAAGCGGCAACTCACCTTATAGTAGCCACTCTGCTTTTGCAGGAAACCCTCTGCTTATAAGCCCTGAACTTCTGGTTGAGGACGGGCTATTGGAGGAAGATGATCTGCAAACAAGTCAGACTTTTAAAGAAGATAAAGTAGATTACAAAGAGGCAACAGCTTATAAGCGCACAATCTGGCAAAAAGCTTTCGATAACTTTAAAAAGGGTAAACATCCTGTATTAGAAAGAGATTTCGAAACTTTTAAAGAACAGCACAAAGCCTGGATAACAGACTATACCTACTATGTTACCTTTAAAAGAAGGTTTGACAATAAGAGCTGGGTAGAGTGGCCAGAAAAAATAAAAAACAGAGACACAGAAGCACTGCAGGAACTGGCGAAAGAACTAGAAGAGGAAATGGAGCAGGAGGCGTTTCTACAGTTCCTGTTTTACCACCAATGGGATAAACTAAAAGTATATTGTGCAGCCCGTGAAATACACTTTATTGGCGATATGCCTTTTTATGTAAGCCACGACAGCGCCGATGTTTGGTCTAACCCAAGTGACTTTAAACTGGACGAAGAGGGTATGCCTACCGCTGTGTCTGGTGTTCCACCAGATTTTTTCAGTGAAACTGGCCAGCTTTGGGGTACACCTGTTTTCAATTGGGAATCGTTGGAAAAGGAGAATTATGAATGGTGGGTGCGACGCATATCGCACAACCTTATTCTCTTTGGTCTGCTCCGCCTCGACCACTTTAGAGCATTCTCTGCTTATTGGGAAGTGCAAGCTGGCGAAGAAACCGCCATGAACGGTACATGGGAAAAGTCTCCTGGTGCCGCTATTTTGAGCATTGTTCAGGAGAAGTTTCCGCACATGCCAATTATAGCCGAAGACTTGGGCGAAATAGACCAGCCCGTGCGCGACCTGATCAAGCAGTTCGACTTGCCAGGCATGCGCCTGCTTATCTTTGCCTTCGGAGATGACCTGGCCTTCGACAGTTCTTTCCTGCCGCATAACCACATCCAGAACAGCATTGTATACACAGGCACCCACGACAACAGCACTGTGCGCGCCTGGTATGACAAAGATGCGGCAGAAGAAGACAAAGAACGACTCACCAGGTACACTGGTCACGAGTTAACCGCTGAAAATGCTCACACCATTATGGCGCGCTTAGCGTATATGTCGGTTTCACAACTGGCTATACTGCCTATTCAGGATGTGTTAGGTTTAGGAGCCGAGGCCATTATGAACAAACCGTCTACAGCGGAGCATAACTGGGAGTGGCGCCTGAAGCCAGGATTGTTCGGGGAAAAGGAAGCACAGGAATTGAAAGATTTTGTGCAGTTATACGGGCGCTAAGTTCTTACGATATTTATTGTGGCACTGGCGCGGGAAAAATTCCCGCGCCAGTGTTTTTTTAGCTATACCTATTCTTTAGCAAGCTCATTAGCAGTTGCTTTTATTTCTTCATTTTGTTCTTTTACTAGCTCTGCCATTGCACTGGCATGGTCGAGGTAATCAGAAGTATAAACATCGTTGGCAGCATGTACAAACAACACCGTACCACCCTCCACGGTGTCTATCACATCCTCGTAATCATCCATGGGTAAAGCTGGGCAGCCTAAGCTTCTCCCCAATCGTCCTGTCTGTTCAATTATACTTTCATTCGCGTATTCTGCTCCGTGTATCACAATGCATCGGTCCATCGCGTTGGAGTTGAAGCCCTCATCAACACCATCCAACTTTAAAGACAAACCATGTTTACCATGGTAAGTGTCTTGCGTTACGTAAAAGCCAATGCTGCTCATAAAAGACTCTTTGTCGTTCGAGAAGTTCTCGGCAAACTCTACTCCTGAATTTCTCCCGTGCGACACGTATGTGTTGTGCAGCACCTCCTGTCCTTCTACATCTATTACCCATAGCCTCTTCTCCGTAGACGATTTAGTAAAATCTACAATCGTGATGTAGGGCTTCTCCCCAAGCTTTCCTTCTTTTCTTAAGTTGTAGTACCCTGTCAGTGCCTTGTTAAAAATTTCGTACTGTAATCCTTCCTCCCGCAAATCCATCTGCTGGTATACATTACAAGCAATCGTATCAAACTCCATTACCTTGGTATCAGCCGTACTAGTCTTCAGCTTCTTTGTGCTTATTTTAGTTTTTATGTTGGCAGCTGATAAGTTGGTTGAAGTTGCCACAGGCGAAAGAATCAGAGGAGCAAAAAGAGGCAAGAGTTTTCGTTTCATTCTCTTTTTGCGGTTAGTATCATTCTTTGGCTTTGTCATCTTGTTTTCCTCCTAACTTTGTATAAGCTCTTTTTTACGATTTACATCACTAGCTGTTTTGTAAAATCCTTTAAATCAATATCAATTAGAAATTACTGATACTTTAAGGCATCATTTTTGGATAAGATTGTGTTTAGATTACAAGACATACTTTATTACTGCATGCATCCATTCAGACTTAAACAGCTTACTGTTCTCAGTTATATTTTAATCATTATTTTACTAGCAGGTTGTGGCGCAAAAAAAACACTTAGAGGAGTTTTTAAACAGCAAACACCTTATGAGCGCTACGCTTCTTCGCTTAAAGACGCTAACCTGCATGAGACAGCGTTAGGTAGCAGCTGGCTACAAGCTGGTGAAAAAGCCTTACAAGATTCACTTCACATCAACCTGCCTTTTAAAGAGGTAGGTTATTTTGCCGCCGACAAACCCAAAGCCCATAGCTATAGGTTTACAGGCAAACAAGGTTTAAAGATTGTAGTGAACCTGGAGACGAAGCCAGAAGATGCAGCCCGTGTTTACATGGACTTGTATGAGGTTACTGCTGGTGCAACATCTTCGCTGAACTACCTTACCTACGCCGATACCGTCTCCTCTAGTATTGAATTTGAGGTAGAAGAAAATCAGACCTACCTGCTGCGTATTCAACCTGAATTGCTCCGTAGCTTACAGTATACCCTAACTATCAAAACACAGCCTACACTCGCATTTCCAGTGCCTAGCAAAAAGAACCGCGGCATAGACAGCTTTTGGGGCGACCCTCGTGATGGCGGTAGCAGAAACCACGAAGGTGTGGACATCTTTGCACCTAGAGGAGCACCTGCCATTGCAGCCGTAGATGGTATTGTGACGCGTGTGGGCACAAACCGTTTGGGAGGAAACGTGGTGTGGCTTTCAGATGCAAAACGAAGGCAAAACTTGTACTACGCTCACCTCGATAAACAACTGGTAACTGCAGGGCAGCGGGTACAGGTTGGCGACACGATTGGGTTAATAGGTAACACAGGTAACGCTAGGCATACTAAGCCACACCTGCACTTTGGCATTTATCGCTCTGGGCACGGTGCCACAAATCCTGCTCCTTATATTTCCATGCCTCGGCAAACACCTCCTGCCATTACTGCAGACCTTAGCAGGTTAGGTGGCTGGGTTCGAATTACACCAAAAATGGCTAATGTAAGGTTGGTACCATCTACTAAAAGCAATGTATACATGAGCCTGCCGCAGCACACGCCTTTGCTAGTACTAGGCGGTACTAGCAGTTGGTACCGCGTTCAATTACCCGATGGCACCGAAAGCTACGTAGCAACCAGTATCGTAGAAAGTATAGCCAAACCGATCCGTCAGCAAAAACTCTCCGCAGGTACTGATTTGTTGGCTGATGCAGTACCGTTGGCTGCTCCGCAGGATAGTTTAACCGCTGGCTCCAATGTAGCAGTGTTAGCAATCTACAACAACTATAGCCTGGTACGCAGCCATAACGGCAGCACAGGCTGGATCAGCAGCATATAAATTAAGCCTCTATCGACTGAAGGAGCTAGTAATTTTACCTATCGTACAGGTTTTATACTTATATTTACTTTATCATACATAAAAGTAAAAGACCAGTCTATTGAAGTTAGCTGCCATTGATATTGGTTCTAACGCCGTAAGATGCCAGATCTCCAGCGTCCTGAACCAGAACGGAAATGTCATTTTTAAACGTGTTGAGTATGTACGCTATGCTATCCGCTTCGGTGAGGATGTGTTTAGCAACGGTTACATCAGCGAACATAAGATTCAGAAATTCATAAAGTTGCTGCAAGCTTTCCAGCTCTTGATTGATGTGCACGACGTGGACGATTACATGATTTGCGCCACTTCCGCCATGCGTACTTCTACAAACGCCGCTGAGGTGCTGCAGCGTATACGCGATGCCATTGGCATGGAAATAGATGTAATTGATGGGGTAACCGAAGCTAATCTCATAAATAAAGTTATCCTCAACTTCCTGGACGATCGCAACTACCTGCACATAGATGTAGGCGGCGGCAGCACAGAATTTAACATTTATGTAAACCGTGAAAAGGTTGCTTCTGAATCTTTTGAGCAGGGCTCTATACGGCACATGCACGGTCATGATTCGGAAGAGTTATGGAACAACATGCAACGCTGGATTACAGAAAACGCGCGTAAGCACCACCTTACCAGGGCCGTGGGCACAGGCGGCAACATGAATAAGATTTTTGAAATCGCTGGCAAGACAGGTGGAAAACCAATCACCCGAAAGCAGATTGAAGAAGTGGTAGCTCGCATTGCTTCTATGACCATGGAGCAACGCCTAACAGATCTCATGCTGAACCCAGACCGCGCTGATGTTATACTACCAGCCTCTGAAATTTACCTTTCAGCTATGAAATGGGCCAAACTGGAAACCATGCTGGTACCAGCCGTAGGCTTAAAAGACGGTATGCTCCATGCGCTCTATGAGCGTTATCATCCAGAGCGTTTCGTAATAGATAAAATCAGTTGATTTTGGTTATTTGTTGATCGTTACTCTTTGATCGCGGAGTGATAATATAAACCACAGTATCTGTTTTATTTGAAACAAAAAAGCGGGGCAGCCACTTACTAATGGCTGCCCCGCTTTTTTGTTGTGCCTGTTTTAGCTTACACCAATTCTGCCGCTGGCACTGTGGTATAAGCTCTGCTATAGAAAACTTTATGAATATCTACAGCTTCTTCGTTAGCAGCCAATCGTTTCTTAGCATAGGTACCGTCTTCACGCATAATGTAGGAATTCTGGTTATCGAGCAGGTTATAGTACAGCATGTTTATGACCTCCTGCTTCAGCTCCTCATTTACAATCAGGAACAAGGCTTCTATTCTGCGGTCGAAGCTACGAACCATTATATCGGCACTGCCACCGTATACTTTAGGCTCACCGTTGTTATGGAAGTAATACAAACGGGCATGCTCCAGGTACTCGCCCACAATAGATTTTACAGTAATATTCTCGCTCAATTCTTCGCGGCCTGGCCTTAAGCAGCAGATGCCGCGCACGATTAGTTTTATCGGTACACCAGCTTTCGATGCTTTGTAAAACTCATCAATAACTTCCCTGTCTTCCAAAGAATTCAGCTTTATCACGATACCGCTTTTCAGGCCTTTCTTTGCATTCTTGGCTTCGTTGCGAATCAGCTCTATCAGCTGCTGCCGCATGGTATGGGGTGACGTGAGCAGGTATTTATACTCGTTGGGTCTCGAATGCCCCGTAATAACATTAAAGAACTCCGACACATCGTGTGCATAGACTTCGTTGGTGGTAAGCAAGCTTACGTCGGTATACAGGCGGGCTGTAGCTTCGTTGTAGTTGCCGCTACCAACATGCACATAACGTGTTACCTTCTCCCCTTCCTTCCGGATAATCATCAGCATTTTAGTATGGGTTTTATACTTGCTGATACCGTAAATCACGAAGCAGCCTGCTTTCTCCAGGCGCTCGCCCTCACGCAGGTTTCGCTCCTCGTCAAAACGCGCTTTAACCTCGAAAAGCACCGATACGTGCTTTCCATTTTCGGCAGCCTTTAAAAGTGCCGCCGTAACGCGCGATTGATCGGCGAGGCGATAGATGGTTTGCTTGATGCCCAGTACGTAAGGGTCTTCGGCTGCGCGCTCTAATAAGTTTACCACGGGCTCCATGCTGTTGTACGGGTGGTGCAACAGCACGTCATGCTCCTTCAGGTAATCAAAAAGGTCTACATTATCGCCAGGCATACTCAGCGGCAACACAGAGGCTGGCTGTTTAAAGCCTTTATCTTTGAACTGGCGGTGCCTGATAATCTGCCACAATCCCCGCAGGTCTATCAGGCTGTTGATGGTAAAAACATTGGCATTATCTATCGTCCAGCGCTCTTTCAGAATCTTCATCATAAACTGCGACGGATTGCGCTCCACCTCCAGCCTTACCACACGTCCTTTTTTACGGGTGCGCAGCTTAGACTTAATTTCCTGCACAAAATCTGCCTCCAGGTCATCAGATTCTTCCAGTGTAAAATCGCCGTTACGGGTAATTCTGAAAAGATCCGCCGACACTATTTCTACGTTTCGGAAAAGCTTCTTTATTTTTCCTCTGATTATTTCCTCAATAGGCACAAAAACTATTTTGTCTTTGCGGTTGATCTCATAGAAACGCGCCAGGTTCTGCGGAATCTGTACGAATGTAACTCTGTCCTGCCGTTTCTGGTTGTCGTCTGTAGTACGGGTAACTACTCCAAAGGTAAGCAGCTGGTTCATGAGCAGCGGAAAACCATGGTAGTTGTCATACACCATCGGCGTCAGCAGCGGGTAAATTGTATTCTTAAAGTAGTTATCTACTTTTTTCTGCTCTATTTCTGTAAGCTCACTTACCCGCATAATATCGAAGCCATGCTTCTCGAAAAGCGGTTTCAACTCGCTGTTGTACGTGAGGTACTGGTCGTTTACGAAACGGTGTGAATAGTCAAGTAGCTTCTTACGGAAAGGCAATTCCCGTAGGCCAGAATAATCTGTGCGCTCCTTTCCATAGTCAAGGTAATTGTACAAGCTACCTACCCTGATCATGAAAAACTCATCCAGGTTAGAAGAGGTTATAGCCAAAAACTTGAGCCTATCGAATAGGCTTTTATTTGTATCGCGGGCCTGGTCGAGCACGCGGTAATTAAAACGCAGCCAGCTAAGGTCGCGGCTAATATATTTACTCTTCTTTATCTGGTCAGAAGCTTTGTTAACAAGCATGTTTTGATCCGTTTTCGATATGGGCTACACATTCCAGCCGCTGCTTTAAGCTAGCTGTTGTGCAAAAAGGTGTAACTAAATGCCTAAACGCTAATATAATTTTTATAATCCAAATTGTGTAATTTTAGCCTATAGGATTTTTAGAGGTACAGTTTAAAAGATGCTCTATGGCTGCACGGATGTCGTTTATTGAACTTTCTGCTATAGGCTAAATTGGCTTGTTATACAGAAATTTAGCGGTAACTCTTTTTAATCTGTTTCCAGACTTTTAAACATAATGTAGGTATCAACTAGGCCAAGCGCTTTGTGCCTAAACCCTTTTGGTGTTACTCCGATTATTTCAAACCCGTATTTCTGCCAAAGCTTTACAGCATTTGTGTTTGTACTTATAACGATGTTGAACTGAATACCTATATATCCTTTGTCCTTTGCAAATTTCAACGAATGTTCACACAAAAGCTTACCTACTCCTCTTCCCTGAAAATTTGGACTAACCATATAACTACAGTTAGCAATGTGGTTACCTAGGTCAATTTGATTTGGCTTCATGATATAAGTACCTAAAATTTGGCCCATTTCGTCTACAGCAACAAACGTATCCATGTACTCTGCAAACCAATGCTTGTGCAATGCCTCTTTCGGTGTGTTAGGGTCGAACACATAAGTATCGCCTGTTTGAATGACACTTAAGAATATGTCCCAAACTTTTTCATAGTCTAGTTTTTCGTCCGCTTTTCTAACTGTCATATACTATCTGCACTTTTTTTATAACGTGTTCGTCTATACCCCATGCTTTGGCTACGCCTTGCACAAGGTATAGACGAGCACGTCGGCTAAAGTATTTTTATTTTTAAGTATTGATAATCATTGTTGAGTCCACCGTTCTCGTCCCAGAATGCCTGAGCGTGCAGCACTTTAACAACAAGTGTAGAAGAATCTAACCAAAAAATTTCCTGTGGCTCTAATGCTACCATCCATTTACTGAAACTAGCGTCCAATACTTTTCTGACTTTCTGGTCGCTCTCAACTTTATACAGCTGGAAATCGGAGCTATAGCTATAAGGATTCGTGTAAATAGAAACTACATATTTCCCATCTGGTGAAAAATAAGGATAGTCATTGAAGCTGATAATTTCCTTACCATTATCTGCACTGTATAGCATGTGCTCTCCTTCTTCATAGTATCCAATGGCTAAAAGATAAGCATTCAACAGACCAACATGTCCCACATAGTTGAAGATCTTCATGCTCTCTTCGGCATTGGGAGAGCTTACATATTCTTTTTTACCGTTAGCTATGGTTACTACAAGCACAGAATCTTTGCTTGACACTAAAGCATTTTGCTGGATAATAAATTTATCGTCTTTACTTCTTGCTTTCTCAAATTCCTCTTTGCCAATTAGACTAATCTCTACTTTCCCCTTCACCTGAGCCTGTTCAAGAGTTTTGTATAAATCCATGGCCCTAAGCTTTATCTGAGTGAGTTGGCCAACGTTTGCCTTTGGTACATATACAACTTCCCAACCCGATGAGGCGACTTGCTGACCATTTCTTACAAAGCTTCTGCCAATCCGCTCCTTGATCTGATACCAGTTTTCTTCTTCTCCGATAACATCTATTTTATACCCGTACTCTATTGTGTCAAGTACAGTAGATTCCTTATCTGGTTTTTCATAAATGTAACTCCCGCTTGATTTTGTTATGAATAGCTTCTTGATGGTAGGGATTTCATAAACAACGACTGTTTTCGCTACAGCAGCCTTCTCTGAAGAGTTAACTTCTTCTGTTCTCTTTTCAGTTTTACCTGAAGTTTCAGAATTTGAGCAGCTTAATGCAATGAATGCAGAAAACAGAAAGATCAATTGTCTCTTCACTTAATATTGTAGCCAACTGTCTCGTGCAGCCTATCAACGAGGCATAGCCGAGTATAAAGGCTGAAGTTTGTTGGCGGTTGTTATTTTAATAACTTCTTGAGATTGCTAATCCTACATTCTCGAATTCAACTCTCTGTAAATCTTCAGTTTCAACAAGGTCTTTGATGTACTTCATTTTCTCTTCTACAAACCTGTCTCCTATTTTAAATGGACTAATCGCATACCTGAATTGAGCATAATTCTTGCCTAAGAATAGATATTCGGAGTTTACTAGTAGAGTTTTAAATCTGCTATAATATTTCTCATTAAGAGTTATTAGAGTTTTATCGTCAATATCCTTATAGGCAATTGTAAATACTAATGAGAAATTAGATTCAAAGAAAGGGTCATCTGAATCAATGTGAATAACAAGATTAATTCCCCCATATTGCCCGATAAAGGCATAGGCTGAAGCAATAGTTGTAAGCTCAAAACCAAGTTCTTCTAGTACCTTGAAACCTCTAGAAGTTAGCAACTTCTTAGCTCTTTTCTTTCTATACTTCTCTGACTGTAAGTATACAAATGCAGAAATGACAAGTATTGCTACTGTGCAGAAAAATACCAGTATAAAAAATCTATCCAATTTTTTTTATTAATTATAATTTCCGCCAACTTTCAGCTAAACGTAAACATACTGTTATCTGCACTATATATAACATCTACCACTGCCGTCTAGACAATTAAATTACTTGTATCAAGATATACACTTCCATAGAAATATACTACATCTAGATTGCTATAAAACAAAACAGCGGCTGCACTTCTTAAAGTACAGCCGCTGCTTAAGGTTATATTATTTATCAAATTACACGTCTACACGTGCATACTTGGCGTTACGTTCAATAAAGTCCCTGCGAGGACCTACCTCGTCGCCCATCAGCATAGAGAACAAGTGATCAGCTTCAGCAGCTGACTCTATAGATACTTGCTTTAAGCTGCGTGTTTGAGGGTCCATGGTTGTGTTCCAAAGCTGCTCTGGGTTCATTTCTCCCAAACCTTTGTAACGCTGCACGCCTACACTTTCCTCTCTGCCTTTGCCTAGCTCAGCAATCGCCTCTAAACGGTCTTGCTCGCTCCAGCAATAACGTTCTTCTTTGCCTTTCTTAACAAGGTATAGCGGAGGAAGGGCAATATAGATATAGCCGTTCTCGATCAAGTCGCGCATATAGCGGAAGAAGAAAGTCAGGATGAGTGTACGGATATGCGAACCGTCCACGTCAGCATCCGTCATAATGATGATGCGATGATAACGAAGCTTCACCATATTCAGTGCTTTTTCGTCTTCAGGCGTACCAAAACTCACACCCAAGGCCGTGATCATGTTCTTGATCTCTTCGTTCTCGTAGATACGGTGCTCCTGCGCTTTCTCTACGTTTAAGATCTTACCGCGAAGGGGCAGAATAGCCTGGAACTTACGGTTACGGCCCTGCTTGGCAGATCCACCAGCTGAGTCACCTTCCACCAGGTAAATCTCGCAGTTTTCAGGGTTGCTGTCAGAGCAGTCGGCTAATTTACCTGGCAAGCTGGTGCCTGATAGTACGTTCTTGCGCTGCACCATCTCACGGGCCTTACGTGCCGCGAAACGTGCTTGTGCCGCCAGTATAACCTTGTTTACAATGGTACGGGCCTCTCTCGGATTTTCCTCCAGGTACTGCGTCAGCATTTCGCCTACAGCTGTATCCACTGCACCAGAAACCTCCGAGTTGCCTAGCTTCGTCTTTGTCTGGCCTTCGAACTGCGGCTCCTGTACTTTTACCGAGATTACGGCAGTTAAACCTTCACGGAAGTCATCGCCTGCAATATCAATCTTCACCTTATCAAGCATACCCGATTTGTCGGCATAAGCCTTCAAGGTACGGGTAAGGGCACGGCGGAAACCAGCTACGTGCGTACCGCCTTCTATGGTATTGATATTGTTTACATAAGAGTAGATATTCTCGGTATAGGACGTGTTATACTGCAAGGCAATCTCCACTGGCACACCATTCTTCTCGCTCTCTACGTGTATCGGTTCTGGAATCAGGTTTTCACGCGTTTCATCCAGGTAAGTCACAAACTCTTTCAGGCCGCCTTCCGAAAGGAATGAATCCTGAAAAACTGGCTCTCCTGCCTCATTCAGCTCACGTAGGTCCTGTAGGTTAATGCGTATACCTTTGTTCAGAAAAGCCAGTTCGCGCATGCGGCTGGCAATGGTATCGTATTTATATTCTGTTGTTGTGAAGATGGAGCCATCAGGCTTGAAGTGTACGGTAGTACCCGTTTTGTCGGTAGTACCTACCTCACGTACTGGGTACTGCGGTATGCCTATGTTATAATGCTGTTCAAATACTTTTCCTTCACGATGCACCGTTACGTGCAAATCAGTGGAAAGGGCATTTACGCAGGATACACCTACTCCGTGCAAACCACCCGAAACTTTATAGGTGTCTTTATCAAACTTACCGCCAGCGTGTAACACTGTCATTACAATCTCCAGCGCCGACTTGTTTTCTTTTCTGTTTATACCTGTTGGTATACCACGGCCGTTGTCAGATACCGTGATAGAGTTATCTGGGTTTATGGTAACCGATATCTCATCGCAATGGCCAGCCAGGGCTTCGTCTATGGAGTTATCTACCACCTCCCACACCAGGTGGTGAAGACCTTTGATGCCAATATCCCCAATGTACATGGCAGGACGCTTGCGTACGGCTTCCAATCCTTCCAGTACCTGTATACTATCAGCTGAATAACTATCTACAAATTGTGGACTTAATTTATTTGTTTCTTCTACTTCACTCATGTGTTTCAAACGGTAGATTAATAGTAGGTAAAATTACCACTTTTATTTCGTTTATGCTATACTTTTAGATGTAGTTGCTGTGCTACAGCTATATGCCTTAAAGCACCATAGCACAACCACCTGATTATTAACAATTTTACCTTCTAATTAGTGCCTCTAGCTGCACTATTATCCATAAGAAAAGGCACAAGGTTACCCACGCTGGCAGGTAACCTTGTGGCGGTTAAAACAGGAAGTTTAATGGGTATGATGAAGGAACAAGAAATGTAGCATTAAGTATTATAATATTTGGCTTTTGCTACAGATTCTGCCTTCGCATTTACAGCTAAAAGTTTGCTACAAGTTTAACTACAGAAGCTTAGCCTTCACCTTCAGCCTTGCTATCATACGGCGGTTGTACTCATAATACTCTGGCCCCATCTGCACGCTCAGGTCCAGCTCTTCTATTCTTACCACTTGGTAATCACGACCTTCTCCAACCATAGCTTTAAGCTTTGTTTTAGCATTTTCCATTGCCTGCTGCATCATTTGCTGCTGTATCTCCACTTTCTGGTTCGATTCCATAAACGTGCCCATCACGTTCACATTAAAAGGCAAGTTTCGCCTCAGCAGGTCCTGGCTTATTTGGTTATACAGGCTGCTGTCAGACACCGTCAGCATGTACGTTACATTGGTTTGAAACATGTCATTATCCACCTTCTTCCCCATCTGTTCAGGCATGTAGTTTACATCCTATGTTTTCGCTTGTTTTGGCCATTGTCGGCACAAGGCGCTTCAGCGAATCAGCCCAAACCACAAATTTGTCACGCATTGCTAAAGGACCATTGTAAGATAGGTTTAGTCGGTAGCCAGCCTCTGGCATTTGCTGCTCATATTCCCCAATAACTTCCACGTAGTTTTCTTCGGAATCGGTAGAGGTACAGCTGCAAAGGGTGCTTAGGCTCATGATGAAAGCCAGCGCACCAAAATACATTTTTTTCATAGTTTATAGATGTTTTATATATAGCAATTCCTTAACGATAATTGTGCCAGAATTTAGCTGCTTTTTCTACTAATTCAGCTTTAACATATCTATAATTGTTGCCTACAGTTAACCTATAAAACTGCCCCTTTCATTTGAATAATTTTGTAGTCAGGGTGAAACCCCGCAGTTCTATAACATCATCATCTTCAAAATATTAACACATAATTTATCTTGTTTTCGCATAACCCTCACTCCTGCCTCGCGTTAATTATAGGTGAATTGTTTAATGAAATAAAGGAGGTAAACATGTCAATGAACTTCGAGAATTATGTAAAGGACTCAAAAACATGGTTACACCAACTATGTGATTTCCTTGGTATTGAAGATGAACAAAAAGCAGGACGAATATTCAGAGCTGTTCTGCATGCAATAAGAGACCGAATTCCAGCTGGTGAGGCCATTCATTTTGGTGCTCAGCTACCCATTATCTGGAAAGGGATTTATTTTGATGGTTTTACGATACACGAACCCGTGCCTATCCGCCACGAAGAAGACTGGCTGGAGTTTATTCGCTCTAAAGACACAGTGGATGCAGTAGATTTCCCAACGCTAGAGCATGCGCACTACGCCTTTATGGACGTGATGCGATTCTTGCGTGAAAAGGTGTCTGAGGGACAATACCTACAGGTAGAGCAGGCGCTGCATACAGAGATTCCTGTTCCTGCCTAAAAACAAACAGCTTACAAGCATTAAGGCCTGGCAATTGTCAGGCCTTCTTTTTTTGTATCGTTTTAGTAGCGTTCTTTAGCGTGTAAAAGCTTGGTAGAGAAACAACAGAATTGCTTCAGAATGAAGAGTTACCTTTCTCGATTCAGCAAAGGCGACAACGAATGAAGATTTTACTTATTGAAGACGAGCAGGCCCTAAGCAGTTCTATCTTAACTTACCTGCATCACGAAGGCTACAACTGCGAAGCCGCAGCCAGTTATAGAGAAGCCAGACTGAAGGCTTCCGATTATACCTATGCCTGCGTAATTGTAGACCTAACCTTGCCAGACGGAAACGGTCTGGAAATCGTGCGCCTACTAAAAGAGAACAACCCCGAAACTGGTATCATTATCATTTCCGCTAAAAATGCCTTAGATGATAAAGTTACGGGACTAGACCTGGGAGCAGATGATTATATGACCAAGCCTTTTCATTTATCGGAGCTGAATGCACGGCTAAGGTCACTGATCAGGAGAAGAAATTTTAACGGGCAGAAAACCATTCGGGCTGGCAAACTAGAAGTGTTCCCAGAGCAGGCCGCAGTACAAGTAGAGGAAACCACGCTTACCCTCACAAAAAAAGAGTATGACCTCCTGCTATTCTTTATTTCCAACCAGAAAAGGGTGCTCACCAAAGATTCCATCGCCGAACATTTGTGGGGCGACCATGTAGAGGGGTTAGACTCGCTGGATTTTGTGTACACGCACATCAAAAACCTTCGCCGCAAAATAGTAGAGGCTGGTGGCGAAGATTACATCCAAACAGTGTATGGGTTAGGCTATAAGTTTAGCTGCTCATGAGAATACTCACTAAAACCAGCCTTTACTATCTGTTAGTGTCGCTACTGGTGTTCCTGATTGGAGGAGTCAGTTTCTATAAAATAATGCAGATAGAAATTTACGATGAGGTAGATGACCAACTGTATACCGACCAAGTAAACATTCTTGGATACATACGGCAGCACAATAAACTGCCAAGCGTAACCTCTGGTATTTCGGAAGCCATTATTGTACGGGAAGCCGACGAGGTACACAAAGGAATAGAAGAACTCTCCGACACCTTGATCTTCAGCACATACGACGATGAGTTTGTCCCCTTCCGCCGCCTTACCTTCACGGCCTACCAAAATGGTAAGCCTTACGAGTATACTATTCTGAAATCGTTGATCGATTTTTCTGATCTATTTGAAAGCACCATGCTGGCTATGGGCTGGATATTTTTGCTGCTGCTGGTTGGAATGGGTGTGGTAAATTATGCGATAAACAAGTACAGCTGGCGGCCGTTTTACGATACGCTAACTAAGGTAAAGAGCTATGGTTTATCGCAGCACAAGCCTCTACACCTGAACTCTTCCAGCACGACCGAATTTCAGGAGTTGAACCAGGTGCTACAAGCCATGACAGCTAAAATACATCATGATTATCTTAACCTAAAAGAGTTTACAGAAAACGCCTCACACGAGATTCAGACACCGCTCGCCATACTCAACAGCAAAATAGAACTGTTTATGCAGTCCGAAAACCTGACACAGCAGCAGGCAAAGCTACTAGAGGAAATGTACAGCTCTGTAAGCAGGCTGTCTCGGTTAAACAAATCACTCATCCTGCTTACCCGCATCGAAAACCGTGAGTATAAAGTTCAGGAGCCAATCCCGCTTCACCTTGTAATACAGGAGCAATTAGAGCAGCTACAGGAAATGGCGAGCATGCACCAACTAATTGTTTTACCACCTCAACTAGAACCAACATTTATTCTTATGAACCAAGGCCTCGCCGAAATGCTGGTATCTAACCTGCTTACAAACGCCATCAGGCACAACCACGAAGGTGGAACGATACAAGTTTCGCTGTCTCCGCAAGAGCTTTGCGTCGAAAACACAGGTGAAGCGTTAGAAGTAGCACCAGAACTATTGTTTGCACGCTTTATGAGCGTTAAAGATTCTTCTGGGTCTTTGGGTATAGGCTTGGCGCTTGTAAAGAAAGTGTGCGAAATATACGCCATGACGCCATCTTATGCCTATGCCAATGGCAAGCACAGCCTCTGCATCAGGTTTCAGCAAAAGGCTGCGCTTGCTTAAGCCTAAGGCAACGGAATAACCAGCGCCAGCCCACCAGCTCCTTGGCTGTAGAAAGGTAGTACACCTACATTTTTTCTGGTGATATGATACTGCCGTAGCTTCTGCTTGAACAACGGGTAAGCATAATATACAACCTCTGCAGATAAGATACCGATACCCGCTCCCGCTAACACATCCGAGAGCCAATGTCTATCGTTCAGGATACGTATGGCACCTGTGGCTGTAGCAAAGGAATACCCCATAACACTGTACCAAATGCCTCTTTTGCCATACTCCTTATGGAAAAATGTAGCGTAGGCAAAAGCTGTACTTGTGTGCCCCGAAGGAAAAGCATCGGCAGTACCGTCGCCTGGCCTCTTAATGCGGGTGAGGCCTTTGAGGTTGTTTGTTAGCGTTCGGTTTAAATAATAGGTCATTCCTAACAAAATTGCCTGCTCAGTATAATGATGTTCCCCTTCCACTCCTGCTAGGTTTAACCCTACCGTTGCTATTAGCGGGAAACTCCCAGCATGGTCGTCCACACCTGTAGCAAAGCCTTCGAAGCGGTTCTGCACTGCACTCCTCAGCCCCCTGCTTCCTTCGAACAACCCCTCGTCATCCATATGCACAATTCCCAAACCTATCAGCACGCTTGGTGCTATAGACTTTTTTACCAAAGGATGGAGGTTATGCTTAATTTCACCAGAAAGTGTAGAAGTATCAGGTTGCTGCAGGGCCAGAAGCAAGTTAGGCTGGGCTAACGAATCTGCTCCAACTTGTTGGGCATGCAAAGATAAATGGCTTGCGAAGAGAATCAGCAGCAAGACTGGAAGTAGTTTTTTCATCATTCGAGTAAGTTTTAACTGCCCTAACTTACCCTCTGATTCTGAAGAAATTCTGAAGCCTAATTACCTGTTCAATGTATTCTGTACTTAAGATTTTTTTAACCTATATGCAAAATGGCTCAAGCTTTACACCATCGTCTTCAGAAGAAAAAGAGGCGCATTTTTATAAAACGATTTTGCTTCTAAATTGTAAATGAATACACTGTTCTTTTACCAGCTACACCTACAAAAAATCTTGTAAAGTATAGCCTGTTGCTTGGTTAAACCAATCGTGGATTAGGCGAAATGAAATAGACACAGGTGGTGGCAACCGTAGCGTACCGGCCTGTAAACCTGCGACTATTTCGTCTCGGGTAAACCAACGGGCATCTTCCAGTTCTGTGTAATCTACCTTAAGCTCACGGGTTTTAGCAGTTGCCGTAAACCCAACCATGATAGAAGCAGGAAAAGGCCACGGCTGCGAAGAATGATAGGTAACGCTTTCCAGTTCAACACCAGTTTCTTCTTTTGCCTCCCTTTCTACGGCACCCTCCAAAGTCTCGCCAGGCTCTAAAAAGCCAGCTATAGTAGCATGTTGCCCCTGCGGCCACGAGGCATGTCGCCCTAGCAAACAGGCATCTCCTTCTGAAATAATAACAATAATAGCTGTATCGGTACGCGGGAAATGGTGCAGATTGCAAGTAGAGTTCGGGCATATACGCACATGGCCTGCCTGCTCAGAAAGCGTTGGAGTACCGCAGTTGGCACAGAATCCGTGCCGATGGTTCCAGTGCACCATGGCACGGGCATAACCCAACATCGTACTTTGCGGACGAGGTAAAGCTGCGGCAATCGTTCTCAATTCGACCAACGTGCCATATTTAGGCAACCTTTCTTCTAACAATGCCTGTTGGCCCTCAAAACCTAGGGCAAAATAAGCAGTCTCCTCTTCCACGCCTAACAGCACTTGTACTGTTGCCTGCTCAGCCAACTCCTTTACATCGTCCTGCGTCAGCAATGCTGCCTTGTTTTGGTTAACCAGTACCTTGTTGTCATTTACTATTACAAACCTGGATGTCTCCCGCTCTCGAAGTTCCAGCATCAGATCAACATTCTTTCTGTGTTCAGCGAAGCGATCCAGGGTACTGTCGGCAAAGTAGTTATTCATGCGTATGCTTTTTTTAAATCACCTCTTTTTACGAGCAAAAAGCATATTGGCTGTTGCCGAAGCTGTTTTTCCTCTCCTATTCAGAAAATCAACTACAAAAGAGCTTTGAATATGGTATAGGAAGAAGTGAGGATTATGATTACGCCAACCAACCGCATCAGGGTTTTTGGTTGAATTCTTTTCGACATTAAAGCGCCAAACGGAGCCGCTATCACACCACCTGCAATTAAACCTAAAACTACTTGCCAACTATCTACTCCAACTATAAACAAAAACACGCCTGTGCTGAAGAAGGTAACAAAGAACTCTGCCGTGTTCACGGTGCCTATCGTTTCCTTAGGAGTTTTGCCCTGCATAATCAGGTTACTGGTAACAATCGGCCCCCAGCCACCTCCGCCTATGGCATCGCAGAAGCCACCTACAACTCCCAAAAGCGACACCCGTTTTGCCTCTTGTTTACTCTGTATCGCCTTAAAGCTTTTTACCAGCAGCACAACACCTATCAACATTAGATAAGCCGAAATGTAAGGTTTCAATACGCCACCATCGAAGACTGCAGAAACAAGGTAAGCTCCCACCACGGCACCCAATACACCTGGTATTGCCAACTTCAAGAAAAGCCTCATGTTTACGTTCTTCAGGAACAGGTGCGACAAACCAGATACACCTGTTGTAAACACCTCCGCCGTGTGCACACTGGCCGAAGCAATGGCAGGCGGTACACCGAAGTTCAGCAAAAAGGTGGTGCAACTAACACCATAAGCCATTCCGAGCGCTCCGTCTATTAATTGCGCCAGAAAGCCCGCCAACATAAAGATGAAAAAATCGCTGCTTAGCGAGAGCTGAAAGCTTTCTTCTGGGAAGACAAAGACCTTAAGCAGCAGGAACAACACCAAACTTACTTTAAGGCCAATAATCAGACCGCCGATGTGTTTAAGAGAGAGTTTAGAGGTCATGCTTACTTAGTTTTAGTTTATGAAATATGCTGAGTCGGTATATATTCCTGTTGTAAAAATCTGTTCCGTTGGGGCGCTGCTGGTACCATTTCATATAGCCTAACTCCATGGCCAGGCGTGGCGATGTACTCCAGCGGAGCCCGCCGTATATCCTGTTCTGGTCAAACACATTCTGCTGCACCTGTTTGCCGAAATTTAGCATCACCTCATCAAAGGCTATCGCTTTTAGCTCTTTTTCGCCACCTTTCCAGAGACTTACCTCCAACTGCAGCCTATAGCGGGCACGAAAGTTGAAGCGGTATCCTGGCTCTAGTTCATCTCCCGTACTTTTGCGGATAAAACGTTCTTCAAGCTGGTAGCGGTGGTTAAGTTTAAGCTTCCCTAAGTCCTGTTTCAGGGTTAGATCCTGCTGAGGCCTTAGCTCAGGAACTACCAGGTCGCTTGCCGAATTTGGATCCTGCGGGTGCTGCAAAGCATATGTTATACCTGCCCCTATCTCCACGCCTTTGCTCAGACTGTACCTAACATTTGACCGTGTTACCAGGTGATGTTCCTTAAAAGGTGACAAGAACATGCGATTATCCACCTCCGAGTGCACCGCCCACTTCTCGTTTATAGTTAGCTGGTTATTATACCGTACCCACTGTAGGTTCTGGTGCGTCACGTTTCGGGGTGACTGGGCTAGTACCCCAAATGGCAGCAGTCCGAAAAGCAGCAGCAAGTATCGGTTTAACATAGATTATCTCTTTGACAATGCAATACTATATAATTCCTACCAATTTAGTATACTTTAAAGAAAAATTAATTTCCAGCCTCAGGAATTTCGTTAAATCAATCTAAAGAAGTAAGACATTATGAAGTTCACTGGTGGTGCAGCCTCCATGGGTAAAGGCTTTTAGAAGGAAGGTCTAAATTCCGAAGAACTATTGCTCTTCGTCGTTTGAGTTGATAAGGGTATTCAGGTTTTCCAGATTACTTAAATAGGTGGTATCTAAAATCTCGGCTGTAGCGTCACGTACCTTTTTCATCACTATCCTAATCTCGCAACTTGCTTCATCCAGGCATTCGTCGCACTTACGGTAGTACAGGTGGCTTACACAAGGTATAGGTGCCAGCGGTCCATCAATCATACGGATAATATTTCCCACCGAAACCTCCGACGGCTCTTTGGCGAGCGCATATCCGCCATTCTTCCCTCTCACGCTGTGCAGCACCCCATTCGTTTTCAGGTCCACCAATATCGCCTCCAGAAACTTTCTGGGAATACGTTCGCTTTCAGAAATTTCGGAAATAACAGCAAGACCCTTGTGCTGGTTTTTAGTGAGGTAAAGAAGCGCCTTTAAAGCGTATTTTGCTTTTTTTGAAAGCATGCAGTTGATTATAGGATGGATTTAAACTTAAAGTTACGCATTTATAGACGTATATTAAAGTTGCGGGTGTGAAATTGGAGATATTTGGATTTGTAAGGAATCTTAGCACCTTGTATAGCTAGCTCTGCAAAGCATGTTTTACATGCTATTTTCCTATGAAGGGAAAAAAACCTCTTTACATGGCTGTAAAGAGGTTTTTTGTTTACTTACCGTGATCCCATTTGGATTCGAACCAAAGACCTACTGCTTAGAAGGCAGTTGCTCTATCCAGCTGAGCTATGAGACCAGCGTTTGTGGGGAAGCGCTAAACTTCCTTTAAACAAAAAATTTCGGAATTGCTTCCGAAATTTTTTAGTCGGGGTGGCAGGATTCGAACCTACGACCTCCACATCCCAAATGTGGCGCGATACCGGGCTACGCTACACCCCGAACTATGCTTTCAACTCCGGTAGCACTTAGTGTGCTGTTATTATTGTTGAACGCGGTGCAAAAGTAAGTGAAGTTTTTTAAATGTCAAATTATTTTAACTTTTTTTCTTCACTAGCGGAGAGGGGGGGATTCGAACCCCCGGTACCCTTACGAGTACGGCAGTTTAGCAAACTGCTGGTTTCAGCCACTCACCCACCTCTCCGTGGCCCTTCCTGCTGAAGAGATTGCAAACATACAACAATGAATTTTAGTGCGCAATAGCACTCCCTAAAATTTAAGCTCTGAAAACGGAAATAAAACCACTACCATCACACAACTAATTGATAATATTATGCTTGCAAGCGTAAATTATTTTGAAAAATTTTTGAACAAATTTCCTGTACAATAACAAAGCATGAAGCACAGTTCAATTTTATAGAAAAATGTGACTATGACTGCGAATGAACAACGGAAAGTAAATACCGCTGCCTTTAGTATATTTGCACTACTAAACTTAGTGTGCACTAGCATACGCGCTAATTTTCTGCTTATACATGACCTGGTATCAAACCCTAACCTTACTCGAAATTTTATTCGGAGCCTTATTTATAGGGCTCTACATCGGGTACTTGATCAGGGTAAGACGGATAGCATCTTTTTTTAAGCAACGGCCGCATGTTATCTGGGTTAAGTTTGTAATCAGACATCTGTATGTAGCATTATTAATCATCTCTATTCTTGGTCCCTCCTTCGGAGCCATGAAAAAGGAAATCAAAACCATCGGAAAAGACCTTTATATAGCAGTAGATTTATCAAAGTCTATGGATGCAACAGATGTACAGCCTTCCAGACTCGAAAAGGCTAAACATGAAATGCTCCGACTTGTAGACCGCTTTAACTCCGACAGAATAGGACTGATTGTTTTTTCATCTGAGGCCTTTGTGCAGGCTCCTTTGACCTATGACCAAAATGCCTTAACGCTTTATACACAAACACTACGAACAAACCTGTTACCCGAAGGAGGAACCAATTTTAATCCTGTGCTAGAGCTTGTGCATGATAAATTTGCTCAAGACAAAATCATTAGTAACCCTGAGCAACAGAAGGCCAAGATATTAGTTATCATAAGTGATGGAGAAAACCACGGCGAAGACACCGAGGCGCTGATAGAACGTCTGCGTGAGCAGAACATAAGAGTCTTTACGCTAGGAGTTGGCACCAGCGAGGGTAGCCGAATACCAATAGGAAATAGGTTTAAGCGCGATGCAGAAGGAAAAACAGTGATAACACAATTACACCCAGATTTTTTGATAGAACTGGCTGAGCAAACTGACGGGCAGTACTATGAGATTAACGATCGGGTAAGTGAGGTGAGCAGATTGATTAGTGCCATCAACAATATTGAAGGCGAACTTAGGGAAAGTAAAACGATAGATGTGACAGCCAACAAATACATTTACCCGTTGGCTCTGGCGCTGCTGCTTATAGTGCTGGACGCACTTATCACAGTTAAAGTAGTTAGAATATGAAGACTTGGCTACTTGCTTTTTTCCTTGTCAGCTTTTTAGGAGGAGGTTTGCAAACTATAGCGCGTTTAAACAGCTATGCCCGCCAGGCATCAGAAGCTTATAAAAACCAAGATTATATTAGCGCGATAACCTCCTACGAATACCTTCTTAACCAACTGGAGGTAGATGATGACCAGATACGCTTAAACCTGGCCCACTCCTACTATAAAGCAGGTCTGTTGCAAAAGGCAAAAAATCAGTATCTACAACTTATAGAGCATCCATCTGCGCATATAAAAGCAGTGGTGATGCTACAACTGGGGATTATAGCCAGCACTCAAAAAAAACAGAAAGAGGCGCTGTCGAACTTCAAGCAAGCCTTAATTGCTGATCCTACAAATGAAGCAGCAAGGTATAATTATGAACTTCTGAAGAAGTACTTGGACCTGCACCCTGAAGAACTTCAACAAGAGGAACAAAGAGAAGTACCTGCACCTGAATTACCTAATAACAGTACGCAAGTCCCCTCTCCTGCAGATGAGAATTTAGAGCCAGAGTTCAAGAGAAACCCCGACAATAATGGAAGTCAGGAAGATGAAGTTGAGGTACCAGACCAGGAAGACGCTAAGGATGGCACACTACAAGGCAACACTAAATCAGGTGGAGCCAACGGAGCAAATAAAGAGGACGAGCAAGGAAATAGCGAAAATGAGAAATCGGCAGGAAACGAAGCAGGAGAATCGGAGGGAATGAAACCAGATGATAGCCTTGGTAAAGAGACGAATGCCCAAAGTTCGGCTGAAAATGCATCTAGCACAGACAAACGTGCTCAAACAAGAAATACACGGCTGCAGCAGATGAATCTAAGTCCAGAAAAAGCGCAGATGCTGCTAGATGCCATGCGCGATGCCGAAAGACAGTATATACAGCAACTACCTAAAAAAGCATCTAAAAAAGCCGATCGAACTAAACCAGATTGGTAAACTTGGTCTTCCCAAAGCTTATTGGTTGCTGCTAAAAAACTAAGGTAGCCCTCTACAAAGTAGCACCCTTTCGAACTACCTTTTAGTTGGGATAATAGCGATACCTGCGCAGTTTCACAAGCGGTTTGTACCGCTGTACTCTCCAAAACGCGGTGTAGGCTTTATTTTTTGCTTTTACCATAACAAATACATGTTTTGGAAGTATACCTCTGTGGTACAAAATAAAACTTCAGAAGAAGCAGCCTTTTATAGCTGCTTCTTCTTTTTTTTACTAGCCCTACAAAGTCAATGGGAATTAATTAAAAAAGCATTGGTAACATGACGCAGGAAGAACATTTCAGAAGGCTGGAGAGCATGTATAAAGCAGCTCCTATACAAGATATCTACAATGGTACTACTTTAGAGGTAAGCGAGGAAGAAGCAATAATCACACTTCCAATTAGCCCCAGTTTTTTTCATGCGGCTCAAGCAGTGCATGGCTCTGTATACTTTAGGCTGATGGATGATGCTGCCTACTTTGCTGTGGCCTCACTTGTTCGGGATGTTTTTATCGTAACAACCACTTTTACCACGCACTTAGTAAGGCCAGTAACTGGCGGCTCGCTGAAGGCCGTTGGTAAGGTACGTACCAAAGGAAAAACCATTTTCACGGCAGAAGCCACAGTCTATAACGAAAAAGGAAAAGAAGTAGCTTTCGGTACTGGTCAGTTTACCAAAACAAACCAAAAGCTTGAAACCTTGGAGGGCTACAAGCAATAGATTTGATTTTGCCATTTTGCACTTGCGAGGGCTATGGCAAGATTTAATGTATCAGCCTTATTTAGCCCCCCTAATCACTAGCCTTGCCCCTATTTTGAATAACATATATTGTACTTGCCAAAGCTTCATTTCTCCTTCCTAACGACCGTTTGTATTTGTATGTCGTAACTGGTAATTTCACAGTAAAACATTCTAACTGTTTATATCATGCAAATAAAAGAAGTATACATAGTTTCTGCCGTTCGCACACCTATCGGTAGCTTTGGAGGCGCCTTAGCAAGCCTTTCTGCTACTGAGCTTGGCGCCGCTGCCATTAAAGGCGCTCTGGAAAAAGCGGGTGTAGATAAGGAGCTCGTGCAGGAGGTAATCATGGGCAACGTGCTGTCGGCAAATCTAGGCCAGGCGCCGGCACGTCAGGCAGCTATCAAGGCTGGGTTAGGCTACAACGTTGAATGCACAACTGTCAATAAAGTATGTGCGTCAGGCACAAAGGCTATCATGTTTGCGGCTCAGGCAATTATGCTAGGCCATAAAGATATAATTGTAGCGGGTGGCATGGAAAGCATGTCTAACGTGCCTTTTTATCTTGAAAAAGCTCGCTTTGGTGCCAAACTTGGCCATGGCCAAATGACGGACGGTTTACTTAAAGACGGGCTTTGGGACGTGTACAACGATTTCCATATGGGTAATGCAGCCGAAAACACAGCCCGTGAAATGAAGATTACACGGGAGATGCAGGATGAGTATGCCATCAGTTCCTACAGAAAAGTGGCTGAGGCAGCCGAAGCAGGTCATTTAAAAGATGAAATAGTTCCTGTAGAAATTCCTCAGCGCGGTAAAGACCCCATTGTTGTGTCAGAAGATGAAGAATACAAAAAAGTAAACTTTGATAAGATACCTGGCCTCCGCCCTGTTTTTGATAAGGCAGGAAGCGTAACGGCTGCCAATGCTTCTACTTTAAATGATGGCGCAGCAGCGGTGCTTTTAATGAGCAAAGAAAAAGCGGAAGAGTTGGGTGTACAACCAATTGCTAAAATCCGAGGTTTTGCCGACGCAGAGCAAGATCCGATCTGGTTCACGACCACTCCTTCGCTGGCTATACCAAAGGCCCTGAAAAACGCTGGTGTTGACGCCTCCGAGGTAGACTATTATGAAATTAATGAAGCCTTCTCTGTCGTATCTATCGCAAACAATCAGAAGCTTGGCTTGGAAGGTGGCAACGTGAATGTGTATGGTGGAGCCGTTTCGCTGGGCCACCCACTCGGAGCCTCTGGTGCCCGCATTTTAGTTACGCTCTGTAATGTTATGAACAAAAAAGGAGGCAAAATAGGTGTAACAGGCATCTGCAATGGCGGCGGCGGAGCTTCCTCCATTGTCATTGAGAAGCTGTAGTATTCCTCCGTTATATAATAAACAGAAAAGGCCTTACGTCATCACACGTAAGGCCTTTTCTGTTTAGAAAGCTACAAAATGGAACTATGTTTTTTAAAAGATTTTAAAATTGCTAACACTTTCGTAACATCAACATAATCAACAGGTAATCTTTGTTTTGCAATTTTAAGCATGGAAGAACTAATAATAATCTATTGTAGTTTGATAGGACTGATTGTCCTGTTGATGCTTGGCATGTTGTTATATGCTGATGATCAAACCGACACCGAAAAAACAGCTTTAACGTTGTCAGACAAATGTATGGTAGCAGGCTGTACACTAATAGGCGCCATGATTCTGCACCTTAGCCTGCTTATACTACCGTCTAAAAAGAATGATGCCATCTTTTTAGTTGAGTTGGCTAGCTTTGCTTTTGTGGTAGCATTTTTGATAGTTTATTTTTGCTGGGTCATCTTTTTCAACAAAAAAGGAGGCACAGGCACTAATGCTGGTAAGCCTACAAAAGTGAAAGCGACTGAGGAAACATCTGAAGTGTGGCAGTTCTAAAAAGTAACTGCTGATACAATTTCCCAGGTAATAAAAGGTTAGGCAATTAGTGTATAAATTTAATTTCTAACCTTTAGACAATATCAAACGGCAGAAACGTTTATTTTTTGCTGTTTACTTAAGTATGAAAAGATATTTTTCATTGTTATTGATTTTGGCTCTGGCGCAGACAGTTGCGTTCGCACAATCTAAAGTCGTTACCTTTCACGAAGGAGCACCCTCTTCAGTTAAGGAAGTTTACTACATTACACCCGACTCTGCTATAGTGGGGTACTACAACCGCTATTATGCTACAGGCGAGCGGGAGGCTTTTGCTAAGTTTGTAGAAGGGAAAAAAGACAGCATTTTTACGGAGTTCTTCCAAAATGGGAATCCTAAAATGCAGGTAACATACGTAATGGATGTAAAGCAGGGGCCATTTAAAGCTTACCTGCCAGATGGCACCTTACTACAGGAAGGCAGCTTTGAAAATGATAAACAAAGCAATGTGCTCCGCATATTTTACCCTGACGGAAAGATAAAAAAAGAGTCCGCCTTTCAAAACGGCTTTCCAGAGGGGGTTGCAAAAGAGTACTATCCTTCAGGTAAAATCAAATCCGAAATTTCTTACTCAGGCAGTAAGCAAAATGGCATCGCTAAAACCTACTTCTCGAACGGGAATCTAGAGTCTGAAGCCAATTTCCGCAACGGCATACAGGAAGGGCCTTATAAAACCTATTACGATAATGGCCAACTGGAATCTGAAGTGGTGTATGTTGCGGGCCAAAAGAACGGGAACTTCAAATTATACTTTAGAAATGGCCAACTTAGCACCGAAGCAGGCTTAGCGGCAGGTAAGTTACACGGAGTTTCTAAATCCTTTTATGAAAACGGAAAGCCTCTTAGCCTGATTACGTACAAAAACGGATCGATAAGCGGAACAGGAAAGTATTTCTATGAAGATGGAAGCGTTAAGGAAGAAATTACCAGCAGCGGCGTAAGTCGCAAAGTGAAACGGTATACTCCTGGTGGTTACCTGGAAGCTGAAGAGGAATACAAAAACAACAAAAAGCACGGCAACTGGAAAAAATATTATAGCGGACCAGAGAAGAAGCTAAAGGAAACTGAAACCTATCTGAACAATTACCTGGAGGGCGAAAGAATCCTATACCATGAGAACGGACAGGTAAAGGAAAAATACACCTACAAACAAGGAATGGCGGTCGGCCGTGCTTATACCTATCACCCCTCTGGCAAAGTTCTGTCCGAAACTATCTATCGGAATGGCTTAAGGGCTGGCGTCTACAAACAATACTTTGAAGACGGAAAAATAGAAGTATTGGGCTATTACAATAACAATAAAGAAGAAGGTGGCTGGAAATACCACTCAAAAGAAGGTACGGTACTACGGACTGTTGTGTACCGTAATGGCATTGCGCAAGAGCAGAAAACCTCTAAAAACTAAAGTTTTCTTTCTTCTATAAACTCCATGCCTTAGAAACAAGTCAAGGTAGCTCATAAAACAAAGCTCTGTTCCTTTTGGGGGCAGAGTTTTGTTTTACACCCCGACAGGCGGAGGAAACATGCTATACGAATACCACTTTAAAGCCTAAGATATTTATTATAAGCGCCATCTTAATTCATAAAGATGTTCTTCTTTATGAAGGCCCTCCTCATACGTCTTTATGTTCTGCCCGTAAGAAGTGCACAAGAGCACTAAGAGCTATTTGCTAAGGAACCAAGCATGCACTTTAAGCAGAAGTTTTCCTTTTTAGTAGAAGATAGTGCTCAGCTCTTAATCTCTCCAGCTCCAAAGCATTTCAAACAAAAGAACGCTATGCCCGCTGCTTCTCAACAAAATACCCACAGAAGCTTGTTTAACAGACAAATAAACATCTCCGATACACAAACTGCTATATTTGCTACCTTAGCTGTAACTATTGCCTTACTTCTAGCACAACAATTTGCCTTCGGACCAACAACTGGGTTTCTTGTGGTTTCTATGCTGAGTGTTACTGGCATCAACACCAGAGAAGCTTTCAAAGCAAGACTCGCAACCGTTGCCAAAGTAATCCTGATCCTGATTACAACTTGCGTACTAGCTATACTTACCAAACACAACATCTTCACGACATTACTGGGTGCTGTGCTACTAGCGTTTAGCTTCGGCTATTGGCGAAAGCTGTTCCCTAACAACTGGCCTGATATTAACATTCCTGCTTCAGTCGTATTCTTCATGGCCTTGTCCATTCCACAAGACATGGAAATTGTTAAAACCACTGTGTTGGGTTGCACACTTGGCTTCACCATCCAGTTGCTGCTATGCATCTTATTTAGCTTCAAGAAGAGTGATGCGAAGGGTAAAACGGACCAGACAGTTGCAGCTGCCGAGCCAAAACAAAACTATCGCTTTGGCCTAGACAAAGACCTGTTCATATATAGTTCGCAGTTAAGTTTACTCTTGGTCATTGGGTTACTGGTGTACAGAGTAAGTGGCTACCCCTATGGTTACTGGCTTCCGTTCACTGTCATCATTATTTTACAAACAAGCTTTAAACAAACCAAAAAGCGCATCGGAGACAGAATAGTGGGCACTCTGATAGGTTGTGTGCTAGGCAGCGTCATTCTATTCCTGCACTTTAACGACACCACTAATCTGATCATCATAGCACTTAACGCCTTCTTCTTTCAGATGCTTGTAAGACAGCATTATGCCCTGGCTGTCATATTTATTACCATGTTTATTCTACTACTGCTGGGTAGCCACTCAAGCGATCCTGGAGAGATTGTTTTAGAAAGGCTTATTTCTACCATTGCAGCAGGAGCTTTGGTATACATTAGCTCGTTCGTCTTTCTGAGGAAAAGAGATAACGCATAAGTCATAAAGCAAGCAACAAGCTCTTGCAACAGAACAAATCCTGACATAGCGTAGTCTGCCAAAATCCAGTCACTATGCAGTAGCACCCCATCTAGATTATCTCTACTTTTCCCAAAAAAATCACCTTGAGTTCAACCGTGTCTTCACACGGTGATGAGGCTGGCTTTTGCCTTTTAAAATTACCTAAGAGTATAGTTTCAAAAATGAAGTCAGCTTTCCAACAAATTAACAAAACGATTTTTCCACAGGAATTGCTCAATAGCTTAATAAGTTAGCTATTTATCCACGAAACCTACCCATACCTTTGATTTTTATTTCCTAAATCTTCAAATTACCTTCGTAACCCAAAAACGCTTACCATGATGCAAAACGGACTGAACACAGACATTCGAAACGATTGGAGTCTGGATGAGATAAAGGAAATTTATTACAAGCCAGTACTAGAATTAATAGTAGAGGCTGCCAACGTGCACAAGCAGTACCAGGCAACTGGCGAGGTGCAGGTTTGTACTTTGTTATCGGTTAAAACAGGTGGTTGCACCGAAGACTGTGCTTATTGTCCGCAGGCTGCACGATACCACACCGATGTACAGGTACATAAGCTGCTAAGCCAGGAACAGGTGCTATCAGCAGCCCAACGTGCGAAAGACGGTGGCTCTACCCGTTTTTGTATGGGTGCAGCCTGGAGAGAGGTTCGCGACAACCGCGACTTCGACAAAGTGCTGGACATGGTGAAAGGCGTAAACGACATGGGGCTGGAAGTTTGCTGCACCTTGGGTATGGTAAACGAATACCAGGCAGAAAAGCTGAAAGAGGCTGGTTTGTATGCCTACAACCATAACTTGGATACCTCAGAAGAGAACTACTCCAACATTATCACCACGCGTACCTACGACGATCGTTTAGACACGATAGATAATGTGCGCAAGGCAGGAATTTCTGTTTGCTCGGGTGGCATTATAGGTTTAGGTGAGACAGATGAAGACCGTATAGGTATGCTTCATACGCTCTCCACGCTAGTGCAGCACCCAGAATCTGTGCCTGTAAACGCACTAGTGCCTGTAAAAGGCACGCCACTCGAAAACCAGCCACGCGTGTCGGTTTGGGAGATGGTGCGCATGATTGCCACAGCCCGCATCCTGATGCCAAAAACAATGGTCCGTTTATCGGCAGGACGTGAGCAAATGAATGTAACGGAGCAGGCACTATGCTTTTTGGCTGGCGCGAACTCAATCTTCACAGGAGAGAAACTTCTGACAACACCTAATCCAGATTTCGATGCTGATAAAGCGATGTTCGACCTGCTGGGATTAACACCTAGAAAATCTTTTAAGGAAGAAAGCCAACCTGTGGTTGGGTAGATTTTAGAAACTAGATTTTAGACATTAGACTTTTTGTTCAGGACATTGTTTCTTTCCTCTTTAGAATCTAACTTCTAATGTCTAGCATCTTAAATAAAAAACTACAGCAGAAGCTGGAGGAACGGGCTGCGCAGGGCAACTTGCGCCATCTGAAAACCACTTCTGGCCTTGTTGACTTTTGTTCGAATGACTACCTCGGCCTCGCCCGCTCCAACAAACTGCGGGCACTTATACAGCAGGAAGAGGTAAACTATACACAATTACCGTTGGGGGCTACAGGCTCCCGCCTACTATCGGGCAACCATAGGCTTTTTGAAGAACTTGAAACGCAGATAGCTGCTTATCACAAAGCAGAAGCTGCGTTACTCTTCAACTCTGGCTACACGGCCAACCTGGGGTTACTTTCTGCACTGCCGCAACGTGGCGACACCGTGTTTTACGACGAGGCTAGCCATGCCTCTATGAAAGACGGACTGCGACTAAGCTTTGCTAAAAGCTATGCTTTCAGACATAACGATGTGGCAGACCTGAAGCAAAAACTGAAGCTCGCTACAGGACAAGTATACGTGCTAGTGGAGTCGGTTTACTCGATGGATGGTGATAAAGCGCCATTGCTAGAGTTGGCTGATGTATGCGAAGCGCATCAAGCTGCCCTGATAGTAGATGAGGCACATGCCGTAGGGCTTTATGGCGAGAGCGGAGAAGGAATGACGGTAGCCTTAGGGCTGGAGAACAAGGTATTTGCACAGGTAATTACCTACGGTAAAGCCATGGGTAGTCACGGAGCGGCTGTAGTAGGCTCCAAAATATTGCGCGACTTTCTTATAAACTACAGTCGGGCTTTTATTTATACTACTGGCTTGCCGACGCATGCCTTGGTAAGTTTAAAGTGCGCTTATCGTTTGCTGCCAGACCTATCGCGTGAGCGAAAGTATGTGCAGCAACTGGCAAATAAACTATACCAGGAACTAAACAAGTTGAGCGACATTTGCTGCACGCCGGCAGACAGCGTAATTCTTTCTGTCTTTTTGCCAGAAGCTGCGCAACTTAAACCATTAGCGGAAACGCTGCAAAAACAAGGATTAGATGTACGTGCTGTGCTGAGCCCTACTGTGCCGAAAGGCAAAGAAAGACTCCGCCTGATTGTGCATGCTTATAATACTGAAAATGAAATTGAGAGCCTCGTGAAGGCCATAGCCAAAGGTACATGAAACAATATTTTGTAACAGGGATTGGAACGGACGTTGGCAAAACAGTTGCCGCTGCCATACTAACCGAAGCCCTGCAGGCCGACTACTGGAAACCTGTGCAGGCAGGCGGCCTGGATTTCACCGACACAGACACTGTTAAAAGTCTGGTATCAAACGAGCAGTCTACTTTTTTCCCGGAAGCTTACCGCCTCAAAATGGCAGCATCGCCACACAAAGCCGCGGCAGCAGAAGGAATAGAAATTGACGTGCATGGTATCGAAATTCCTCAGACAAAAAACAACCTTATTGTAGAGGGTGCAGGTGGACTTATGGTTCCCCTGAACAAACGCTACCTGGTGCTGGACCTGGTGCAACGACTGGGGCTGGAAGTAGTACTGATCTCCAGGAACTACCTCGGTAGCATAAACCACACACTGCTGACAGCGGAGGTGCTGCGTTACCGTAAAATACCCGTAGCAGGTATCATCTTCAACGGCGAGGAAAATGCTTCTACCGAAGATTTTATCATCAAGTATACTGGCCTGCATCGCCTGCCTTCTATTCGCCAGGAAGCCGATTTCTGCAAAGAAACGGTAGCAGCATACGCAAAGCAGTTTGAAGGCTATCTTTAGACTTTAGATGCTAGACATTAGATTTTAGACACTCTTTTAAAGATTACAATTCACCAAGCGCGACAGAATTAAGTGCTTATACTGTTCATAAATCTGGTGCTGCATCTAAGCATAAAATCTATTTTCTAACATCTACTATCTAACACCTTAAAATGAACTTATCCGAACGCGATCATAACGTCATCTGGCATCCTTACACGCAAATGAAAACTGCGGCGCTTCCAATACCCATAGTTCGGGGCGAGGGGGCGCTTTTGTTTTCTGAAGAAGGTAAAACGTTTATAGATGCAGTTGCCTCTTGGTGGGTTAACTTGCATGGACATGCACACCCTTATATTGCACAGAAGGTAGCAGAGCAACTCCAGACACTGGAGCACGTTATTTTCGCTGGGTTCACGCATCCTGCCGCCGTTACTTTTGCAGAGCGGTTGCTACAAATATTACCACAAGGCCAGAGTCGCATCTTTTACTCTGATAATGGCTCCACAGCTGTGGAAGTTGCCTTAAAAATGGCTATCCAGTACTGGTTAAATATGGGTACGCCGAAGAAGAAGATTATCGCCTTCCGCGATAGCTACCATGGCGATACCTTTGGTGCCATGGCAGTGAGCAGCCGAAGTACTTTTACAGCCCCTTTCTGGTCATATCTGTTCGATGTTGCTTTTATTGATTTGCCGACAGCAGGTACAGAAGCAAAAACGATAGTCCAACTGGAGGAATTTGCTTTGCAGGGAGATGTGGCCGCGTTTATTTACGAGCCGTTGGTTTTAGGCACAGCGGGCATGGTGATGTATACACCTGATGTACTGGACCAACTGCTGGAGATTTGCCAAAAGCATGAAATTTTAACGATTGCCGACGAGGTGATGACAGGTTTCGGCCGCACTGGTCGCACGTTTGCCTCCGATTACCTCCAGCGCAAACCAGACATGGTAACCATGTCCAAAGGTTTAACGGGCGGCACAATGGCTTTAGGAGTAACCTCCTGCTCTGACAGAATCTATAAGGCATTCTTACACGACGACAAAAACAAAACTTTTTTCCACGGCCATAGTTATACAGCCAACCCAGTAGCCTGTGCCGCAGGACTGGCCAGCATGGATTTACTTTTGCAGGAAGAAACAAAGGAAAACATACAACGCATTTGCAACAGGCATGCTGCCTTTGCCGAACAAATGCGCAAGCTACCAAAGGTGCAGGAAGTGCGCCAACAAGGTACCATCGTGGCTGTAGAGTTCGACGCTGGTGGAACCTCCTACTTCAATAACCTCCGTGACACTCTATACAACTACGCGCTGGAGCAGGGAGTTTTGCTTCGCCCACTAGGCAACATCATCTATATCATACCACCGTATTGTATTACAGATGAACAGCTAGAGAGTGTATACCAGACAATTATTGGGATGCAAGCCATTGTAGCAAGCCCAGGTACTTAGCAGTATTTGTTGCACTTGTTAATTCTCCTTTCAGAAGGGCAGTTCCATATTGGTGTCTCGCTTTATTATGATAGCTTTCAAAAAACACCTTAGTAGTCGGCTAAGATAAAATATACCTAATTGTCATTTCGAACAGAGTGAGAAATCTGCCACATTATGTATAAAAGATTCAGATTTCTCACCTTGTTCGAAATGGCAGAGAAAATAAGAAAGACCATATCTCCAACAGCAGCCACATCACCGCACTCAAACATTCTGAAGTATTCTTCACTCTTGACACCTAATTCTTAACACTCTTCCCTACCTTTGTTGTGCATTGGACACAGAAAAAGCACATATTGTAATAAGAGGCGCAGGCGCTATTTCTCCCCTCGGACATGATGCAGTGTCCACGGCAGCATGTTACAGGGCAGCTAAGCCTGGCTTTGTAACTATCCAGCATCAAAACACCCCTACTCCTGTTGCCAAATTACCAGAAGCTGCAGAGCAAAAGCTACAGGAACTTCTAGAGGCAAACCCCAACTATAAACAGTTAGACAGGTCAGTATTGATGGCTATTTATGCTGCTCGGCAGGCAACTGAACAGGCAGGATGGCTGCAAGAGGAGGAGGAAACACTGCAGCATGGCTTGGCGGTTAACATAGGCTCTTCGCGTGGTGCCTCTGGTTTGTTTGAGCATCATTACGATGCTTTCCTACAACAGGCACTTTCTTCTGGTGCCTCCCCTACTACTACTTTGGGCAACCTTTCTAGTTGGGTGGCACATGCCGTTAATGCAGGAGGCGCTCAGATAAGTCATTCCATTACCTGCAGTACTGCTTTAATGGCCATAGCAAATGCCGCCGCCTGGCTAAAAGCTGGCATGGCGCAACGTTTTCTGGCAGGCGGCACCGAGGCTCCGCTTACTGATTTCACCATTGCCCAAATGAAAGCCATTGGGATTTACTCTAAACTCCACGATAGTTTATACCCCTGTCAGCCTTATACTTTAAACAAGCAAAATACTTTTGTTTTAGGCGAAGGCGCAGCTGTGTTTGCCTTGGAACAAGTAAATGCTTCACGCTTAAAAAAAGGAGATTATATAGTTGAGGCTATAGGCTTTGGCTTTGAAAAAATTCAAAGTAAGACAGGGATATCATCAGAAGGCCTGAACTTTCAGCAGTCTATGCAGCATGCCTTGCAACAGTTGCCCAAAGCTGCTACTATAGATTTGATTATCACCCACACGCCAGGCACTCGCGCTGGCGACAGCGCTGAATTAGCCGCTATTGAGAAGGTGTTTGGTGCCAAAGTGCCTTTTCTTACAAATAATAAGTGGCTCATAGGCCATACCTTGGGTGCATCAGGTGCTCTTAGCTTAGCGTATGCACTTCACATATTTCAGCAACAGCGCGTTTCCTCCATCCCCTATTCCATTGCTGTGTCACAACAAGAACCAGCATCTGTTAAATCTGTTAAAAGAATTCTTATTAATGCTGCTGGTTTCGGTGGCAATGCGGCATCCCTTGTTCTAACATTAATATAAAGTTTCTCATATATTTGTATAAACAAATATATTTGGCTTTGTTTTTGCTAACCTCACCTCTTTCCTAAAAAAGGAAAAAAGTATTCCTAAATCAAGAAAATTCTCTCTTCTAACGCTTGTGTGCCAATACAGGTGCAAATGTTATATATAATCTTACACCCTTTGTTTTAACTATATAGCTAAACTTTAATACTTATAGACTTTACAAATTCTTTGTTAGCGAAGGCTGGTACGAAATTCACAATATAAAGATGCAAAACTACCAATAATGTTTCTCTGAGTAGGACTATCCTACTATAGAGCAACTCATTTTGGAAGAAGTACCAACGAACCTATCAAAGCCTTTTTATGACAACAAGTGTACGCACCGCACTCAGTAGATTAGCTTTCACCATTGTTTTCTTGTTATTTCTTGCTTCTATAGCGCAAGCACAAACTCCAGGCTTGATTTATAAGCCCGCTACAAACGGAGGAAACGCTGTACTTGACCCTAACAAGGACGGATATGTTTCTAATACTACCGCTGGATTTAGTGGTACAAATGATGAGGGTAAAGATTTCAGTGAAATCCCATACAAGGCTTTCCCTTCTATGATCAATGAACCTTTGGCCGACTTGAGAACTGGAGCGAGCGGCGGTCACACAGATTTAGCCACGTCATCTTATACAGGCACTACAGGCTCTCCTTTGGCTGCTCACTTCGATGGTACCAACATGCTTTTCAGGGTTAGGTTAGGAGGTCAGTCTTCAGCATCTAAAGGTTATACTGTTTTGATTGATTCTGACGGTAAATTTAGTGGAACAGGTATAAATCCAGGCTTTGAGTATGAGGTATTGTTGGCCACTAATTTCGATGTAAGAGTTATTAAGCATGACTACAATGCAACTACAAACGTTGACACCGAAACAATACTTTTCAGTGGTTCTGCCAGTCAGTACTCACAAAAAGCAATAGCTGCAACAACTGGAGGCGGTGACCCTGATTACTTCTACGACTTTTATGTACCAATGTCTGCCTTTAACGGAGGCATTACTGCTACTATGCCTTTAAGAATGTCTGGTATTACTGTTACAAGTGCCAAAAGCGGCATCAGCGGTGTAGCTTCAGATGTAGGCGACGCGAAGGATGACGACTATGGAAATGACAAAACCAACATCTGGAAAGATATTATAAATACTTTTCCTCCTACAACGCCGAAGCAAATCGAAAATGGAAATTTTGGTTCAACTACTACCATGGCTCCGACTGTATTTGGGCCTATATTTACAAGCGCAGAAACTATTATAGGTGCATCCGTTGAAGCTCCTGGCTCAACTATAAATCTTTATCAAAATGATATAGAAATTGGCCAAACTAAAGTAAACACTGATGGTTCGTGGATGTTTTCTGTTGCCTCTTCTATACTAGTTACCAACGGCATTATTAAAGCAACTGTAAATCCTACAAACAAGCCTCTTTCGCCTTATTCTGCAGAAGTCATTGTAAGAACATTGCAGAGTATGTGTAAAACCACCCCTCCAAAGATAACAGGAACTGACGGATCAAAAGGGCTAATTGTAGAAGTTACCACTACTGTAGTAGGAACCATAAACGTTTTTATGCTAGGTAACAATGGCACCTTTACTCCTGTTTCAATACCAAATAACAATAATGTTATACAAACAAGGGAAATAACAAGCTCTGGTGTTGTAACCAAAACGGTTGCATTTGGAAACGGAGCTGGCTCGCTTACAGACGGAAAATATCACGTAACATTCACCCCAAACGAGGCTTGCGAGTCTGAAGTATCTAATGAACTTTGTTTCGTAGCTAAAAATGGTAATCATGGTGATCCTTTTACCATTGCAGATCCTCCTACTATTTTAACATCAACACTTACTCCAGCCTCTACGAGTATTAGCGGCACGTCTGTTAATGCCAACGCCACCATATTTATATATAAGAATGGAGCACAAATTGCCACAGTTACTGCAGCTTCTACAGCGAACACAAATGGTACCTATGACTGGAGCTACAACAAATTAACAAGTGTCTCGGCTGGAGATATTGTTTATGCTAAGTCTAAGATTAGCACCACTACATGTGACGGAACTTTAATTTCAGGCCGGTCAAACACCATAACTGTCTCTTCATCTACAACAGACACAGCTGCCATAAGTGCAGCACCTAGCATAACAGGTTCTTACTGTATACCTAGTGGTACTATAACAACAGTAACAGGAACTTCATGGGAGGCCCCTGGTACCGACATTCAAGTTTACTCTAATGGCACTGCAGTTGACTCCGTTGTGAAAGTGAATGCTTATGGAGTATGGAAGGTAACAAACTTATCTATTCCCATTGGTGCCACCATTTCAGCAAGAGCAACAGCCTACACCAAAACTCAAAGCCCTGCCTCAACAGGTGTAACTGTTACAACACAGCAAAGCAGTAGTGGTCTTGCTATAACAGGCGATATTATTGAAAACAGCACTAGCCTTACTGGAAGTGCGCCAGCAGGGGCAACTATAGTAAAGCTTTATATTGCTGGTTCTTCTGTTTATTCTGCTCCAGTAGATGGAGGTGTTTGGCACATCGAGAACATTTCGCCGTTTGAGCTTTTTGCAGGTGCTTCTGTCTATGTTACAGCCACCTCTGATTCACAATGTGAGAGCAACCCATCTACAGCTAAAATAGTTCAGTGTAAATCTTTACAAACCAGCAACATTACAACCACTTTATCCGAAGTGAAGTATTGCCCAGGTACTCCTGCCACAGTAAAGCTTTCTACTACAGAAGCAGGAATTGTTTATAACTTATATGTAAACTCTCAACCTTCTGGCACCTCAGTACTAGGCACAGGAGGCGCTATCAGTTTACAATCAGCTCCGTTGTATGCAAATACTACATTATCTGTAAAAGCTATCAAAGTTGGGGCACCAGAAACTTGTAACGGTTTTTTTGGAACCCTTACTGCTCAAGTCTATGCACCTCTACCAAAAGCCTACACGTTGTCTGCATCCATAACTCAGTCGAACTGCCCAAATACAGAAACTATTATTTCGCTAACTGGTGCAGAATATGGCTACTCTTACCAGTTAATCGACTTTGAAACTAAAGCAGCCATCGGAGATCCTGTGTCACCTGAAAATGGAGATGATATCATCAGCTTTGATCCTGTTCCAGTACCTAAAACAACAACTTATAGTGTCCTTATCCAACGCGTGGGTGAACCCTGTTCCATAGAAAACACTGATAAGGTTGACGAGAGCAACCAAACTACAGTTACTGTTACGATAAATGGTCCTGATATAACACAGCCAGTAACAGTCAGTAGTTATAAAATATGCCCTGGCAGTTCGCTAACGGTAAGTGTGCCTACGCAAAGCAACTATACTTATACAGTTTTCTACACAGCACCTGATACTCAAACCAGAACACAATTTGGCAATCCTGTTACAGGAAACGGCTCTACCGAAACTGTTAATGCTAACATGCCTTTTGTAAATGGTAACTATACTTTTTCTGTAGAAGTTAATGATAATGCAAACTGTACAGCAGCTTTTACAACTATGCCTGTTGTAGAGGTGACTAATGGCTTAACCACTATTAGTGCAGGTGCAGCAAAAACTGTATGTGGCGACACTACTACTTTACAAGGTAGCGATCCAGCTCCTGGCACTGGCCTGTGGACTGTTGTTAGCAAACCAGCTGGTGCAGCAGATCCAACTATAACAGGTGCGAACACAGCTAACCCTTCAGTTTCAGGTCTTGTATCTGGCGACTATACATTCCAGTGGACAGTTACTGCAACTTGCGGCGGTAACAATACAACAGCATCCAGCACAGTTAATATAACAGTGAACTGTAAAGCTGAATATGTGGTAGCTGCTCCTAAAAACTTCAATGAATATGTTAATAAGGAGCCATTAGCCACAGTTACTGACCGTGATGGTGGTGTTGTTTCTGCACTACTCGTTAGTGGCACTCTTCCAACTGGCGCAGCAATAGACCCTGCAACTGGAAACATCATCGTATCGAATGCTACTGCTGTACGACCAGGTAACTATTACTTTACGATGCGTACTACTGATGCGTTTGGCAAAACCACCGATTCTCCTTTGGCAATACAGATATATGACCCTACAAGCATACCAACGCCGCTTCCTGTTGAAATCATGTACTTCACAGGTGTCGCAAACAATGGTCAGGTGTTGTTGCAGTGGGCTACGGCTTCTGAGAAAGACAATGATAAATTTGTTATAGAGCGCAGCCAGGACGGCAAAAGCTACAGTGCAATAGGAACAGTATCAGGTAACGGCACTACTAACCAAGTGCAGAAATACAGCTTTACCGATATGTCTCCGCTACATGGTACCGCCTACTATCGCCTAAAGCAAGTTGATTTTGACGGCAAGTCTGCATACAGCAAGGTTGTAGGTGTGGATTCGAAGGTAAATGTTGCAAAAGCGCAGTTGCAAGCTTATCCTAACCCGTTCACATCAGGCCTGAACATAGCGCTTACCTCTGGCTTAACAGGTGAAGCCAAAGTAACCCTCTACAACTTACAAGGCCAGGAAGTTTACAGCAGCAAAGTAGACATTGCAGCTGGTGTTACTACTGCAGAACTCCCATTACAAAACCTTAGTGGCGGTGTTTATGTCCTGAAGGTTGTGACTAGCAGCTTTGAAGCTACTACAAAAGTGGTGAAGGTTCAGTAACCACCAACTCTACTTCAAGAGACACCTAGTACGAGTATCTTATTTGTTCAAAAAAGGAGCGGGAGGGCCAAATGGTCCTCCCGCTCCTTTTTTGTTTCTACCCCTGTTTTCATTTCATAACAACTTCATCCTGTAGCACTTCAACACGAAGCACAACTTAGCAGCAACTAAAACATCAAATAATACAAAGTATGAGTAGTATCAAAAATGTAATTTAAAGTTTAAACAGGCATTATCGTATTCGAATCAAAAATTTTAAAAACAGTAATAAATCGATTACAAGCATATAAACCTAACAGTTAATAAGTACTACCTTAGCAAAAAAAATTGCACTAAAAGCTTTAAAAGCACTTTAAACAAGGTTTGTTTATATATTAAATTAATCCAACACAATAATAGATAGGTAAAACAAAACAGCTACTCAGGATATATATAAGTACTACCTTAGCAAAAAAAATTGCACTAAAAGCTTTAAAAGCACTTTAAACAAGGTTTGTTTATAGATTAAATTAATCCAACACAATAATAGATAGGTAAAACAAAACAGCTACTCAGGATATATTTTACTATTCGTATTATTTCTCCTATTTAGTAATGCAACAGAAATCCTTGCTCAAACGCCTGGACTTATTTATAGTCCTGCAACAAGCGGCGGTCAGGCAGTACTAGACCCTAATGGTGATGGTTATGTATCTGTGCCCCGCACACCTGCAGGGTTCGCTAGTACAAGAGATGAAGGGCCAAGATTTAGTGAAATACCCTATCGGCCTTTTCCTGCCTTGACTAACGAAGTACTCGGAGATTTAACAACTGGCTCCAGCGGTGGACATACAGACCTTGCACCACCTGACTATACAGGCGCAACAGGCTCCCCTATCGCTGCCTATTATAATGGTACACATGTTATGTTTCGTGTCAGGTTGGGAGGCGCTTCAACAGCCTCTAAAGGCTATAGTGTTCTAATCGACACTAATAATGACTTTTACGATCCATCCAGAGGCCAAACACCATCTTCCACTAAAAATCCTGGTTTTGAGTTTGAGGTGGTTTTTGCATCAAACTTTGACGTATCTATTTACGACCACCGAACTGTGGTTAACGGTGGCCCTAAGATTTGGTCTGGTTCTGTAAACCAGTTCTCACAGCGTGCTGTGGCTGCATCTACAGCGAGTAATAACCCTGACTATTTCTATGATTTTTACGTTCCCTTGTCTGCGTTTCCAGGTATCACGGCTGACACGCCTCTGCGTATGTCAGGCATAACTATAACCAGCGCACAAAGCGGATTAACAGGTACTGTTTCAGATGTTGGCGGTGTCAATTTTCTTGCTTATGGTCAAGATCCATACAAAGCTTGGATTGATGTAATCAATAGTTTCCCAGCTACCACACTTAACCAGCTTCAAAGTGGAGAGTTCAGAAAAATTATAGCACGTGCACCTACCGTAACAGGGCCAGTTACTACAGGGAGCACCACAATTACAGGTACTTCTGTTGAAGCAGCAGGCTCTACCATTACAGTATTGCGCAATGGTTCATCTATCGGCACCACAACTGTTAGCGCCACTGGCAGTTGGTCGTTGACAATCGCTGGCAACTTATTAGCAACAGGCGAGCAAATTACAGCTACTGTTACGCCCACTAATAAGATTATATCTACAGCTTCTTCGGCAGTAACAGTTACAGCTCCTGCAGTTTGTATATCTACCTCTTCACCTACTATAACTGGTCGATCAACAGGTAACCCAAGGTACCTAACAGGCAGTACCCCTTATATAGGAAGACAAAGAATCACTATTTATAATGTTACTGTAGAAGCCAGTGGTATATATACATATGTTCAATCTGGCTCCTATGTTTTTACAACAACAACCGCAAATACAGCATTACCAACCAGCTTATGCGCAGCTGGCACAACAACTAGCTCCACTTGTATGACATCTACAACTGGCACAGTTGACATTACCAGAAGTGGGACTTATGTAATTACAACAACTCCAGTAAATACGAGTGACGTTGCTATAGGATGTGAATCGTTAAGATCAAATCAATTGTGTTACAATGCTAATGGTAACTCAGCGGTAACAAATAGTAATACAGTTACTGTTACAAATGCCATCGGCAGCACAGGTATAACCTACCAAACACTATCTGAATTACCCGCTGGTTTAACTTCTATTAGCGGCATTTTATCATCCTATACTGCGGGTATGAGTGTAATTTTGTTTAGAAATGGCACCCAAACAACTTATAGGGTAAGCCCAACTTCCACCAATTGGACAATCAACACTACGGGTCTATCACTTGCAGTTGGGGATATATTAAATTTTAGGGTTGAAGAAACCTTATCCTGCGGAGCTTCACTCTCAGCACTCTCTAACCTTGCTACTATAAGAGCAACAACTCCAGCCCCTGTTATTAATGCTATAGCACAATGTGGCTTTGTTAAAACAATAACTGGTACTTCGCCAGAGCCAGGCAGTGTTATAACTATTTTTACCAATGGCACTAGCACAGGTCTTACAGGCATAGTTGCCAGCACCGGTGTATGGTCGGTAGATGTATCTACCCTGAATAATGGAAACGGCATTGCTGCTGGTGTGCCTATTACAGCCAGAGCAAAAACTGCAGGTAAAGCAACTAGTGTTTTTTCTAATTTTGTAAGTTCCTCTGCGGCGACAGCTATACCGAGCGGTTCCACCTTTACTATTAACCCCATTCAAGAGCCGTTGGCAGAAGAGCAGCTTTTCACAATCCGTGGCACAGGCCCCGCCAGTACATCTACCACTACATACCAGGTTAATGTAACCATTGCAGGCACTCCTTTCCCACCTGTTACCACTACGTCAACTGGAACATGGGAACTAAGCGGCATAGCGGCATCAGAAGTATATACAGGCGCTACGATAAGTGCCACCTTTAGCAGCAACACTAGTAGTTGTCCGAGTGCACCAATTACAACAATTGTACAGTGCCGCCCTCCAAGCAGCAACTTCACTACCTCTATTAACGGAAGCAATTCTATTTGCTATAACAATACTGTATCGGTAATACTATCTGGTTCAGAGAAAGGTGTTGCTTATAGGTTGATAAACAATGGCACTCCAACAGGTGCCTCTGTTCTAGGCACTGGAGGGCCCATTACCTTAGCTTCAGGAGTATTAAGCACTAGTACCTCAACCTTATCTGTAAGAGCTGTCGATGTTGGGAGCGAATGCTCCACGACTGGCATAGGCGGTAACTTATCAGTTACGGTAGCTCCTGCACCAACACAACCAACCGCTTTAGTTGCTAGTACGCCATCAGGATGCTCACAGGTGATTACGAATATTACACTTGAGGGACCTACAGCAGGATACACATACCAATTGATTAATTTCGATACAAAAGCTGCCATTGGCTCACCAGTAACAGCCGCAACATCAACTGCTCCAGCCAGTATTACGTTAGGCACCAGTATTCCACTTTATTCTACCACCACGCTGGGAGTTCGCATTACACCATCTGGAGGCTGTACTTCTGAAAGTAACCGAACAGTTACTATAACAGTAGCAGAAGGACCATCTTTAAGACAGGCCGTAACGATAGACAAACCCACTCCATGCACTGGTGATCAGGTAACTATAAGAGTAGCCACGGAATACAATAATGGTTATACTTATACCATTCGCGATAATAACGGAACAGCTGTAGGCACTAGTTTTACGGGTACAGGTACAGTTGTTTCCAGAACAACAACCTATACTGGTGGTATTACAAGTGCCAGATCTTTCTATGTTGAAGTGACGGGAGGATGCGCTACAAATGCCAGACTAAACACTACTGTATCCGCCACTCTTTCCTCTACCCCTGTACAGGCTAATGCAGGCACAGCTCGCGAAGTATGTGGCACAGTTACACTAGATGCCAACGCACCATCCCCAGGAAGCGGCTATTGGACTAAAACAGACGGACCTGCTGGAGGTACTATTACGGACCCTACAAACCCAAGAAGCACTGTAACTGGTTTACCTTCGGGCGAACATACATTTACCTGGACCATCACTACCGAATGTGGACAGTCAACGCCTGTTACTTCCAGCAGCACAGTAAAGATTACTGTTAACTGTGCTGCTGAGTACATTGTAAATCCTCCTAAATATGCCTCCGAGTATAGAGATGGGGATAGATTAGCTACTGCCACAGATTCTGATGGAGGTATTACGAATGCAGTGATTTTTAGCGGCACCTTACCTTCCTGGGCTCAACTCCAGCCAAATGGAAATATCACCGTCAGAACAGGCGGTAAGCCTGTGGCTGGTACTTATACCTTTACAGTAAGAACGACAGATGCCCAAAACAGAACCACTGGCTCACCTGTTACACTAGTTATTTATGGAGATGCTCCTACTGTACAACCTCTACCTGTAGAATTGGTTTACTTTACTGCCACCGTCAACAAAGGAGTGGTTAAGCTACAGTGGTTAACTGCATCTGAAGAAAACAACGATCGGTTTGAGGTAGAAAGAAGTACAGATGGAAAAATCTTTGAGAGCATAGGCACAGTGAAAGGTGCTGGCAACAGCAACAGAGAGATGAAGTATGTTTTCACAGACAGCCAACCACTTGCCTCTACCGCTTATTATAGGCTGAAGCAGGTTGATTCCGATGACAAGTACGAATACAGTAAGGTAATTTCAGTTAATGGAAGAGGTGATGCGCTGCAAGATCAGCTACAGGTTTACCCTAACCCATTTCAGGGAGAGTTGAACGTCGCCATGACTACAGCTGAAACCTCAGATGCTGTTGTTCAGATAATAGACCTTCAGGGAAGAGTAGTTCTTCAAGAGCCTGTACAACTACAAAGTGGCCTGAATGAGTTTTCTTTAAAATTGGCATCGATCAGGGCAGGCGTATACGTCCTCAAAATTACGGGCGGAAACACAAACGCTACTGTTAAGGTTGTTAGAACACAATAGCCTCTTGTTTTACCAAATCATAAAAAAAATGCCAGCCATGTGCTGGCATTTTTTTTATGATGCAGGAATATGATGAACTTGTTTAAGGAGATGGTTTGTTTTTATTACTTTTGCACTATACTTAAACCTCATTTTATTAAATAAATGAAGATATTAAAATTCGGTGGCACCTCTGTTGGGTCGGCCGAGCGTATGAAGGCGGTATCTGATTTAATTCAGAGCGAAGAGCCTAAAATTGTAGTGCTGTCTGCTATGTCGGGCACTACAAATGCATTGGTACAAATTTCTGAAGCACTGTACCAGAATAAGAACAAGGAAGCAAATGCGCTGATTGATGCGCTACACGATAAATATAAACAGGTTGTAGAAGAGCTCTACAAAACTGACGAGAAAAAGAAACAGGCAAGAGAACTGATTGACCAGCACTTTGAATCAATTCGTGCTTATACTCTAGACTTGTTTACGATACATGAAGAACGCGCTGTGCTAGCACAGGGAGAGCTTTTGTCTACTGCCCTTTTCCAGTTTTTCCTGGAAGAGCAGCAAATTCCTTCTGTGCTGTTGCCTGCCCTTAACTTCATGAAGATAGATGAGAACGAGGAACCAGATGCCGAGTATATTGCCCAGCATATCAGAAAAGAGCTGGACAAGTATGCAGGCACCAATCTGTTTATCACCCAGGGCTACATTTGCCGCAATACTTTCGGCGAGATCGATAACCTGAAGCGCGGTGGTTCAGACTATTCAGCCTCACTTATAGGAGCTGCCGTAGATGCCACTGAAATACAGATATGGACCGACATTGACGGCATGCACAACAACGATCCTCGTATTGTAAAAGACACGTATCCTATTGCAGAACTGTCTTTTGACGAGGCCGCTGAGCTTGCCTACTTTGGTGCCAAAATTCTGCACCCAAGCAGTGTGTTGCCTGCCAAACATAAAAACATACCTGTAAAGCTGCTCAACACCATGCAGCCTGACGCAAAAGGCACCACTATTTCATCTGAAACAGAGGGTGGAGCCATGAAAGCCGTTGCTGCCAAAGATGGTATTACTGCCGTGAAAATAAAATCTGGCAGAATGTTACTGGCTTATGGTTTCCTGCGCAGTGTTTTCGAAGTGTTCGAAAGGTATAAAACACCTATCGACATGATCACTACCTCTGAGGTTGCCGTGTCTTTAACCATCGACAACCCTAAGTTCCTGAACGAAATTGTTTCGGAGTTAATGGAGTTTGGGCAGGTTGAGGTAGACGAGAACCAGACAATTATTTGCGTGGTTGGCGATTCTATTGCCGATAAGAGCGGCACAAGTGCTAAAATCTTCCAGTCACTATCAGATATTCCGCTACGCATGATATCGTATGGCGGAAGTAAAAACAACATCAGCTTGCTTATAGATACCCAAGACAAGGTAAAAGCGCTGACCCTCTTAAATGAAGGGATATTTGAAAGGAATTCACCCAATGCTTAAAGAAAATATAACAGAGCTACAGCAGCACCCGACACCCTTTTACCTATACAACCTGGACCTGCTCCGCCAAACGCTGCAGAAAGCACAACAGGAAGCCAGCAAGTATGATTTCCATGTGCACTATGCGTTAAAGGCGAACGCCAACAGCCCTGTGCTGGATGAGGTACGTGCCGTAGGTTTTGGGGCAGACTGCGTAAGTGGCAACGAAGTAAAAGCTGCCATCGAGAATGGTTTTGCTCCTGAAGATGTTGTGTTTGCAGGCGTAGGAAAATCTGATGAAGAGATAAATTATGCGCTTGACCAAGACATTTTCTGCTTTAACTGCGAATCCAGCCACGAGTTGGAGATACTGAACGAACTGGCTGCAAATAAAAACAAAGTAGCTCAGATCGCGCTTCGCATCAATCCTAATGTTAATGCCAATACCCACAAGTATATTACCACGGGTTTGGAAGAAAACAAGTTCGGCATTAATGCATGGGAACTGGAAAGCGTTTTGTCGCTCCTGCAAAAGCTGGAGAACATAAAGCTTATTGGAATTCACTTTCACATCGGTTCTCAGATTCAGGATTTGTCTGTTTTCAAGAACCTGTGTACCCGCGTAAATGAGTTTCAGGAGTGGTTCCTGTCTCATAACATCGAGCTGGAGCATATTAATGTAGGTGGTGGCCTTGGGGTAGATTATTATCATCCAGAGCAGCAACCGATTCCTGATTTTGAAGCTTATTTTAGCCTTTTCAATCAGTTTCTGGAATTGCGCCCAGGACAGCAGGTACACTTTGAACTTGGCCGTGCGCTTGTAGCCCAGTGTGGTACGCTTGTATCAAAGGTGCTTTACATTAAGAAAGGCGTCAACACCAATTTTGCCATCTTAGATGCAGGCATGACGGAACTGATCAGGCCAGCTCTTTACCAGTCTTACCACAAGATTGAGAACTTGACCAGCAGTGCTGAAGAAGTGCGTTACGATGTGGTAGGCCCTATCTGTGAATCGAGTGACTGTTTTGGTAAAGCTGTGATGCTACCAGAAACCAATCGTGGCGACCTAATTGCCATCAGAACGGCTGGAGCTTACGGAGAGGTAATGGCTTCGCAGTACAACCTACGCAAAAAAGCAGAAGCTATTTATTTGTAGCCAATTGCATATTCAAAAAAAGAAGGCCTCACTGTACAGTGAGGCCTTCTTTTTTACTAGGAGTATAGTATATAATTTACATAGGAAGAACAAAGTCTGGTTCTGCATGCGCTATTCCTTTTCTGGCACTTAAGAAACTTGCCATTTCTAAAGCGTTCTTATTTGCTCCCTTATTAACCTTTACCAGGTAAGTATTATTTCCTAAAGCATCTACTATTTCTGCTTTTGCTGTGTTTAGGAACTCTTCCAACGCTGCCTGTCCAAAGCCTTCTTCAAGCGTAACCAGTAACTCGTTACTTAAGCCAACCTCTTTCGACAAACTATTGGCTCCAGCTATAAAATAAGGAGCACTGTATTGTATGGCAGGATCTTCTTCCAACACAGACAGTATATACTCTACTTGGTTACAGTTAAAGCCTTCTTTTAGCTGCAGCGTATGCAAGGTAGCCGAATTTGTTTGCACAGAATGCGACAGTCCCTTTAGGAAATTGTAGTCCTTCACAATCTCACTACGTTGTTCCTCTGATACGTTTTTATCAAACTCAACCAGAATTTGGTTCAGGTTTAACATTCCGAGCTTTTTGCCTGATTTCCCAAAGTCATAGTTGTTACAGGCACATAACGAATCAGGAGCTATCTGCAGCCTGTTCAGCAGGTTCCCATCAAAGCGCACATTTCTAATTGGCCTAGCAGAATCTAACTGGCAGGACGTAAAAGCTACAGAAAGTATAAAGCCGATTATGTATATAGTAGACGTTCTTTTCATTACTGTTCGAGTATAATCACCAACAAATACTATTTATACGGCATGATGAAGCTCGCAGCTACAGATTTTAATTATATTTTTAAAATAAAATACACTTTCACATTTTATGGCTTAATTACCAATATATTACAGTGTAAAAATATAATTATACAATATAATCTAGTTTAAACTCCAGTTCACCTCATTAACACAGTTCGTACAATATAATATTTACTATATATATTTATATAAATAAATATATAATACAATACTTTAACAACTCCTAACATCCAAAAATAATCATAATAACAATCATCCCAAGTTATAAAATAAGTCTAAACAACCTTAACACATGTACTTCATAAGATATCAATGAAGGTTTATAGCTTAGTAAAACTGAATCAGGCTTAGGTTGACAGTAGTAGCCAAAGCTTTAAGAAGGAAGTGACGTTTGAATTTGTCTTCAAAAAGGTTCTTGTTGATAAAGGAGCTCTACCAGTAACCACATTTTATATTCCTCAAAACAAGTTACTCAACAGAACGACACTATTTAAACTTGTAGGTTTTTGATGACACGAGTTAATCCAAGAAGGTAGCTTCTATTGCTATTGCCCCACCTACTCTTCAAATCCTCCTTCAGCTCTTTGCTAAAAGCAAAAAAGAGACTTAGATCATTTCTAAGTCTCTTTTTTCAGTAACGGCTATATGATGTAGACCACCTGTTAAGCAATATGCTTCCGATGATCAATCACAGGCTCTTCACCAATTCCATATAAAGATCACGACAACCTATCAACCTGCTTGTTTTTCAAAATCAAATGCTTCGACAGCCTTTGAGTCTTGCTTGTAGAAGGAATCTATTATGTTACTCAGTTGGCCCGTTTCGAGCAAGAAGCCATCGTGTCCGCTGTTAGATTTTACTATAGCTATGGAGGAATCTTGCACATGTGCATGCATAAAACGTTGTTCCTCCACAGGAAACAGAATATCTGTATCTACACCTATAAACAAAGCTTTTGCCTTCACTCTTTTAAGAGCAGCCTCTATGCCACCACGATCTCTGCCAACATTATGAGAATCCATGGCTTTAGAAAGCACCCAGTAGGTATAAGCATTAAACCGTTTCGCTAGTTTCTCTCCCTGGTATACTTGATAAGAAGCTGCTCTGAAATTATCCGTAATACTGTTGCCTGGCTCCTGCTGCGATAACTCATAACAATTGTAGTGACGGTAAGAAAGCATGGCAATGGCTCTAGCTGTTTTCAGCCCCTCCTGCCCTGCCGTATCTGTATCCGTTGCCCAGGTTGGGTCTACACGAATGGCCATACGCTGGCTCTCATTAAAAGCAATGCCCCAGGCAGAGTGCCTTGCATTGGAGGCCACATGAATCAGCCGCTCAAATACCTTTGGCTTAAGAATTGCCCACTCCAGCGCATGTTGCCCTCCCAATGAACCACCCAGCAATGTATGTACCTTCTCAAAGCCAAGCTCCTGGCGCAGCAGTTCAAATGCTGCTACAATATCGCGGTTCGTAAGTTGCGGGAAAGAATGATAATAGGGTTGCTGTGTTTCTGGGTTAACAGAAAGTGGCCCAGTAGAGCCATAGCAACCACCCAAGCTATTCGCGCAAATCACAAACCATTCGGCAGGGTCATAAACCTTGCCCTCCCCAAACAAACCATCCCACCAATCGGCAAAGTCTGAATTGCCTGTAAGGGCATGGCACACCCACACTACATTGCTGCGGTCTTCGTTCAGGCGACCATAGGTTGTATAGGCCAGCTGAAACTCAGGCAATGTTTCACCAGACTCTAGTGTAAACTGATTTGGATAATGGTATGTATGGGTAAATGACATTTGCTTCTTTTTATTCTTTGAAATTTAATTCGCTGGTTAAAGCTTGGCAAAAGCTTGCTCTAAATCAGCTTTTATATCTTCTATATGTTCTATACCTGCTGAAAGCCTTAGTTGCGCCGGATCAACACCTGCGGCAACTTGAGCTTCTTCTGGTAACTGCTGGTGCGTGGTAGAGGCAGGATGTATAATAAGAGATTTCGCGTCGCCCACGTTGGCTAGATGGCTGATCAACTCCAGGCTGTTCACAAACTTCTCTGCTGTTGCTCTATCTCCTTTTAGTTTAAACGAAAGTACACCGCCAAAGCCGCGCTTCAGGTACTTCTTAGCTAACTCATGATATTTGCTCGACTCTAGGCCAGGGTAATTTACACTTTCTACCTGCTCATGCTGCTCCAGCCACTTTGCAAGTTCCAAAGCATTTTGCACGGTTCTGTCTACTCGCAAAGAGAGCGTCTCCAGCCCCTGCAGCAACAGAAAAGAGTTGAAGGGACTGATGGCAGGACCAAAATCCCTCAAGCCTTCTACTCGGGCACGAATGGCAAAAGCGATGTTACCGAATGGACCGTCAGCACCGAAAACATCCCAGAAAACAAGACCGTGATACCCCTCTGATGGCTCTGAGAACTGCGGAAACTTACCATTGCCCCAGTTAAAGTTACCACCGTCTACAATAACGCCGCCTATGCTGTTGCCATGGCCACCAATCCACTTTGTAGCAGACTCTACCACCACATTCGCACCGTGCTCCAGCGGGCGAAACAGATAACCGCCAGCTCCAAAGGTATTATCTACAACCAAAGGTATATCGTATTTCTTTGCCAGCGCAGACACTGCTTCAAAATCAGGTATGTTAAAACGCGGGTTTCCGATAGTCTCTACATAAATGGCTTTCGTTTTCTCATCAATCAGCTTTTCATAACTCACCACCTCGTCGTTCTCTGCAAAACGCGCCTCAATCCCTATTCTTTTAAAAAAAACCTTAAACTGGTTATACGTACCGCCATACAGGTTGCTTGTAGACACAAAATTATCACCTGCCTCCAGAATATTGGTAAGCGCCAAAAACTGCGCCGCCTGCCCAGAACCAACCGCTACAGCTGCCACACCACCTTCCAAAGCCGCCACACGCTTTTCAAAAACATCGGTGGTAGGGTTCATGATGCGGGTATAGATGTTACCAAACTCCTTCAGCGCAAAAAGATTCGCACCATGCTCAGCATTTTTAAACACATAAGAAGTCGTCTGATAAATAGGTACCGCACGAGAACCTGTTGTTGGATCTACCTCCTGGCCAGCATGTAGCTGCAGTGTTTCGAAGCGTTGTGTATTTGCCATAGTTGTGTATACGTTATATGTTTAAGATTTGGATTTTAGAGTTCCGAAACGGATAAGATAAGAGGATAAGCTACAGGACGTAACCTGTTGCCTTAGCGGCCTAGCATGTAATTGTAAAGCGCTTGGCTATTTAACAAATACGATTGCTGAAGTTGCTCCTGCGCGGCATGTAACGACACATTCGCATGAGGCCAATACCAGAAAAGATGGCAAGGAAAAATTCAGGCAGGTAGGCTGCCGTCGAGAATGTAAGAAAGTGTGGTGTTTGCTTGATCCCTTTTTTCATTGTCGTATCAATTTATATTCTTCTGGCACTTTACCAGAATCAGGAATTAGCACCTTTACCAGTTTGGGTTAGGTTGCTAGAGCTTCACAGAGCCTGTCTCTCCACTCTTCTTTATAAATCAATTTCCCAAGGGATAATTGACTTGACGATGCAATAATAGAAAAATATTACTCAATTTCCAAATAAACACTGCTGCTTTAGCATTTTAAAAGCTTCAAATGCTCATTAATTATGTTTCTACTAATCTTCTAACGGTTTAACTGATTCTGAACACATAATGTTTTAACAGGTGCGAAATCTATATAACCTCTCCCCCTACAACTTTAAAGCAAGCATAGTAGAACACAAATTTAAAACTGCCCCTGTCGTAGTGGCATACAACTTTAGGATATTGCCTTAAATAAGAAGGAACATTCCTATACGCCCTTGAGCGATATAATGAACTGCCCTTAACATTCTATTTTATGTGCAAACTATAGGGCTAATAGTATAAAACCTTATATATAGCTAGAAGTATACACAAATGTTTTTAAAAGCTCTGAGCAGCTACTAATGGATGCTAACGCCTTATTTTAACTATGAATGATTTGTTTCTTGTCCACTAAAATATAACTACCTTTGCTTGCCTATAAAACACTAAAATTAATGGAGGCCATAAAAGAAACCAATTTCTCCTTCGCCAATCAGACTGGCTTTTATAGAGGCAAAGTACGTGATGTTTATTTTTTTGAAGACAAGATCGCTGTAGTTGCCACTGACCGTATATCCGCTTTTGATGTAGTACTGCCACGCGCCATACCCTACAAAGGGCAGGTGCTAAACCAGATCGCCAGCCTGTTTTTAAAGGCCACCTCCGACATTGTGCCAAACTGGGTGCTTGCCACGCCAGACCCTAACCTAACTGTAGGTTACCGTTGCGAGCCCTTTAAAGTAGAAATGGTGATAAGAGGTTACCTGGCTGGCCATGCATGGCGCGAGTATAAGGCAGGCAAACGCACCCTTTGCGGCGTTAGTTTACCAGAGGGCCTGCGCGAGAACGACAAGCTTCCAGGGCCAATAATTACGCCAACTACCAAAGCTGACGAAGGGCATGACGAAGATATTTCTAAAGAGCAAATTTTAGCGAAAGGCCTTGTTTCTGAGGAAGATTATGCTAAATTGGAGCAATATACGCACGCCTTATTTGCACGCGGCACAGAGTTGGCGCAGCAACAGGGCCTTATTCTGGTAGATACGAAGTATGAATTTGGCAAGTACAATGGCCAGGTTTATCTTATTGATGAAATCCATACACCAGACTCTTCCCGCTATTTTTACAAAGAAGGCTATGCCGAACGCCAGCAGCAGGGAGAGACTCAAAAGCAATTGTCCAAAGAATTTGTAAGGCAATGGCTCATCGAGAACGGATTTCAGGGTAAAGAAGGCCAAACAGTACCTGAAATGACAGACGATATAGTGAACAAGATATCTGAACGCTATATAGAGCTTTTTGAGGTAGTGACGGGCCAGAAATTACACAAAATGAACTACAATGCAGCACTAGATCGTATAGAAAATAGTGTTAAAGAAAACATTTTTAGCACCAAAAATTAGAAATATTAAAGCAGATTTTGGTACATTCGCATATAAATCCTTACAGGTAGATCTATGAAGTACACGATTGATAAGAAAGAAAACTATACAATTATCACGATTGATGAAAAGAAACTGGACACTTCAATAGCTCCAGATTTGAAGTCAGAGTTCGTGAAGTTGAATGCCGAAGGGATCACCAACTTGATTCTAGATTTAGCAGAAGTTAAATATACAGATTCTTCGGGCCTTAGCTCAATTTTGATAGCTAACAGACTTTGCAATTCTACAAACGGTCTTTTAATCCTGACTGGTTTACAGGACCACGTGATGAAATTGATCACTATATCAAAACTTGAGTCTGTTCTGAATATTCTTCCTACAGTTGAAGAAGCGATTGACCGTGTTTTTTTGCACGAGATTGAGCAGGACCTGACAAACAAAGAAGACTAACACACATAGCCGGTAGTGGATTTCGAACTCAGGATATTGGGTAGTTCGTCGGCCACGCCCTCGGCAAACAGACACCACACCGCACAGGTACTTACCATTGGTAACCAGTACCACTTGATAGACTGTGGTGAAGGAACACAAATGCAGCTGATGCTTTACAAAATAAAGCATCAGCGCATTTCTAACATCTACATCAGCCACCTGCACGGCGACCACTATTTCGGTTTAGCAGGCTTGCTTTCCTCCATGCACCTACAGGGCAGACACTTGCCCCTCCAGCTTTTCGGTCCTCCTGGGCTTTCTGAAATTCTCAGTTTACAGTTTAAGTATTCTGGCACAAATCTGTGCTACAAGCTGATCTTTCATGAATTGGATACCACTGGCTATCAGCAGGTTTTTGAAGACCAACAGATAACAGTGCATACCATTCCAATGGAGCACCGTGTGCCCTGCTGCGGATTTCTTTTTCGGGAGAAGCCTAAACCACGCCCTCTCATAAAAGAAAAATTACCTGACTTTCTGACCCCTCCGCAATTAGTGGCCCTTAAGTGGGGAGAAGACATCAAAGATGAAAAAGGTAACGTTGTTGTTCAGAATAAGGATGTAACGATGGAACCGAAGCGCAGCCGAAGCTATGCCTACTGCTCAGATAGTCGCTTTAAGCCAAGCTTGGCGCCCTACCTACAAGAGGTAGACTTGCTATATCACGAAGCTACCTTTACAGACGAACACCAGGAACGTGCCGATTTCACTTTCCATAGCACTGCCCGCCAAGCTGCTGAACTAGCCATAGCCGCACAGGTAAAACAGCTTATTATCGGGCATTTTTCCGTGAGGTACAAAGACCTTACTCCCCTACTCGATGAGGCGCAGCAGCTTTTCCCACAAACTAACCTAGCCGTAGAAGGCAGCATTTTCAATATTCCTGAATAATTTTTTATTTAAAATCTTAGCGCTCGCGTTGGGTTTGGAAGTATAAAAGCCAGATAGGTGTAGGTACTTGGTTTTATCTTCAGCTTCCGTTAAACTTGCTACCTCAATACGTTAACTGATGAACCCAACTCCTTCTAGCCAAGAGAAAAAGCGCACCTTTTTATTTCTGGTGCTAAGCGGCATTTTTATTTCCAATGCTTTATTAGCCGAACTTGTAGGTGTCAAGATATTTTCGGGAGAGGCTGTGTTTGGCTTGCCTGGGGCTCAAATTCCTTTGGGTGGTTCTAAGCTAGACTTCAATTTAACGGCAGGAGTTATTATTTGGCCAGTCGTTTTTATCACAACAGATATCATAAATGAGTATTTCGGCAAAGAGGGAGTTAAAAAGATTAGCGTTTTAACCGTCCTACTAATCCTTTATGCTTTTCTTGTTATTACCGTTACAACAGGCTTGCCTCCCGCACAATTTTGGATAGATGTAAATAGTACTGATCAACAGGGAAATTCTTTTAATATCGATTATGCTTTCAACGCAGTTTATCGTCAGGGACTGGGTATTATCATAGGTTCAGTTATCGCATTTCTGGTTGCCCAATTTTTAGATGCCACTGTTTTCCACTGGCTCCGCAAGTATACAGGAAGCAAGAAAATATGGCTTCGAGCTACTGGCTCTACGCTTGTATCACAATTGGTAGACAGTTTCGTAGTCTTGTTTGTAGCATTTTTTCTGTTCGGTAACTGGACAATGGAGCAGGTACTGTCGGTATCGTTGATGAACTACATGTATAAGTTTGCTGTCGCTATCCTGCTCACTCCCCTGCTATATGTAGCTCATTATTTAATTGATGCTTATTTAGGGGAGAAAAATGCGGAGCAGTTAGTGCAGGAAGCTGCCACTGAAAGCAAAGCTGAGTAAATCCTAATAGCTGATACCTGCTTCAAAAACTGAGTTTGCCATATTCTAAAGTGTGTACCCCAAGGTCATTATTTAAATACATTTCGTACCTTTGCAGCCCTACAAAAAGCTATGGCTGCACATTTAGCACACATACAGATTTTCATTACAGGTTACGAACTCCACGACCTGTAGCGCCTCCATCCGCTCTATCGGATGAGCGATGCTTACAGATTTTTCAATTCTCTTTTCTTTCAAATTCTCATAACAGAACAATCATGTTCAGAGGTATAGTATTGGTTTTTCTCGGAGCTTGTAGCTTTGGGGTATTATCTACGTTTGTGAAGCTGGCCTACAAAGAAGGTTTTTCTTTAGGTGAAGTTACGGGTTCGCAGGTGTTTTTTGGCTTTGTTATACTTTGGCTAATTGTGTTGCTACGCCACTTGATGAGCAAAAAGCGTTACGCTTCAACTTTAAAAGAAAAGCTACAGCTAGCGGCCATGGGCACCAGTACTGGCTTAGTCAGTATCTTCTACTACAAATGCGTACAGCTCATACCCGCTTCTATCTCCATACTGCTGCTCATGCAGTTCACCTGGATGAGCCTTTTGTTAGAGTCTGTCATGAAACGTCGATTGCCGAAACTATCGCAGGTGGGTACGGTGGCGCTGGTGCTGTTAGGTACCTGTTTGGCTGGCAGGCTATTTTCAGGTGAGGTTTCCAATTTCAATGTAACAGGTATTGTTTTCGGGTTGCTGGCAGCTTTCTCCTATACTATTTTCTTAACCATCAACGGATCTGCAGGTAACCATATGCACCCAACAACAAAAAGTGCCCTTATATTGACAGGTGCCTGTGTGCTTATTTTAGCTGTTTTCCCACCAGCCTTTCTGGTTAATGGAGCACTTACAAGTGGCCTGTTAAAATGGGGTTTGGTACTAGCTCTTTTCGGGACCGTAATTCCTCCGCTCTTTTATGCGTATGGCACTCCGAAAGCTGGTTTAGGAATAAGTGCTATACTTAGTGCAGCCGAACTTCCGGTGGCTGTGCTTATGTCGAGTATTGTGCTTCAGGAAGAAGTACTTGCAATACAATGGCTTGGAGTGGCTGTTATACTGGTTGCTATTATTTTGTCTAATGTTGGTGCTCTCAGAAAAAGAAACTCCAACAAAACAGTAGTTCCTGAAGCTACGCAATAGAAACAAAATTTTACGTTCATTTCCTGCAACACTTTCAATCTCAGTTTATACTGCCACTGATCGGCTGATATCGGCAGCCATTTTAAAACAGGTGTTTCCATAGAGAGGCTTTTTAGCTAAATTGCGACCTCAACAAAGCATACCTTACCTATGGCACGTTTTCTTACTGGCATCCAAAGTACGGGTCGACCGCATTTAGGCAACCTTTTAGGTGCTATTATTCCTGCAATAGAACTCTCCCGAACTTCTGAGCAAGAGTCTCTATTTTTTATAGCTGATATGCACTCGCTCACCACCATACGAGATGCGGAAGTGCTACGCCATAACACCTATTCTGTAGCGGCTGCCTGGCTTGCCTTTGGCTTCGACACAGATAAGCATGTTTTCTACCGTCAGTCTGATGTGCCAATGGTAACGGAACTTAACTGGTACTTAAACTGCTTTGCTCCTTTTCCGATGCTGGCCAATGCACATTCCTTTAAAGATAAATCTTCCAGAAGAGGTCTTGCTGACGTGAATGCTGGTCTGTTTACTTACCCCGTGCTAATGGCTGCTGACATTTTAATGTATGATGCCAACATAGTGCCTGTAGGCAAAGACCAAGTACAGCACCTGGAAATTACCCGCGACATTGCAAGCTCCTTTAACCACCAATACGGTGAAACCTTTGTGCTACCAGAAGCCAAAATAGACGAGGCAGTCATGACGGTTCCTGGTGTAAATGGCGAGAAAATGAGCAAGTCGTACGGCAACATCATTGATATTTTTGATGCTGATAAGCCCCTGCGAAAATCTATAATGGGTATCGTTACGGACAGCACTGCTTTAGAGGAACCCAAAGACCCTGACAGCGACACCACCTTTAAGCTTTACAGCTTGTTAGCTTCACCTGAGGAAATAGCTACTATGCGCCAAAATTATATAGCAGGTGGCTACGGTTATGGCCATGCAAAACAGGCGCTGTATGAATTGATTATTAAGAAGTATGCAAAGGAGCGTGAGTTGTTCAACTACTACATGAACAACTTAGCTGAGGTAGACAGAAAGCTGCATGAAGGAGCCGAAAAAGCAAAAGCGATTGCCTTGCCTGTTCTACAACGCGTGCGACAGAAGCTAGGGTACTAGGTACTTTATTTTTACTCTTTGGGTCCTTTCCAGGTGAACAGAGTTTAGATTACCCCAAGTCTTTTCTAAAGTTAAAATGAAGAAAGTCTAAACCGTTGAAAATAAAAGTGCAGCACATAAGCTGTAAATTTTACTAGCTTTTATTTATTTTACTCAGAACAACCAAAACCTATAAATAAAAAGGGGCGGCACCTGTTTCAGGTGCCGCCCCTTTTTATTTATAGGTTTTGCTACTTGGCAACAGTAATTTCCGTCTTACGCTGTCCGCTCCCCTTCTCCTCTGCCACCACATTCTCAAGTGTAACTTCAAAGCCTTTGCCAGAGAAATAGTTGTCGATATACCATTTCACAAATACGGCTCTTTTGCGGCTCACACGCTGCTTGGCCTCAGCCGTACCGAAAGCATCTGAGTAACCCTTCACACTGATTTTGGCACCTTTAGGCTGACTGGCCAGCAGCTTGTTCAGCTGCCTTAGGTCTGTCTCCTCCGTAAATACCCTGTTGAAGCCGTAGCTGAGCACTAGGTCTGCCGCCGCGGCCTTCACTGGCGTTGGCTCAACTGGGGCAGGTGCCTGCACCGCCACTGGTGCTGGGGTAGGATTTGGAGCTGGAGCCGCAACCACCGCAGGCACTGATTCCGCAACGCTGGCGTAGGCCGTGTAAGTGGCCTGGGCCGTAGCGGTCGGCTGAGAAACAGATAGCCAGGTCTCTTTCTCCCCGTCCCTCCTGTAGTAGGCGTTGAAAGCTTTATCCTGGTTCACATTGGATGTGAGCATAACAGGCTCTCCTGCCGCAGCTTTGGAGGCATCCAACGGCACACCATATACATAAGCCTCTGTATCCCGCTGCCTTGAGAAGAAAAGGGAGTCAGCCGTGGCGAACGGCGCGAACTCTGCCTCACGCGTATTCACCGCCTTGCCCATGTTCTTTGGCTTGCTCCACTTGCCGTTCTCCCACCTGCTCTGGTAGATGTCGTCGCGGCCTCGGGTCCTGCCCAGCTCAGCCGAGATGAACAGCCTACTTTTATCCTCTGAGAGGAACAGGCCCAGGTTGTAGGAGTTGTTGCGCATTTTCGGAAGCCTACGCTCCTCCACCTTCTCGAAGGCGCCGTTCTTCTGGGTGAAGACGGCGATCCGCTCGTCCTTCCTCGACACCTTCTGGTACACGTAAAGCTCGCTCCCCGACTCGTTCCTGCCGATCACCGCATTGATGACACCCGCGTTTAGGGCAGCGTCCTTGGTGGCCGTGCCCGAAGCGCCCCTGCGCTCGGTGTAGAGGTACTGCCCCTGCTCTTCTTTCTGTGTGTAGATCACCAGGTCCCCGCCGAACACGACCAGGTCGGTCACCTGCTCCTTCGTCTCCTTCACAGCGGTCTGGGCCTGCGCCAGTGCTGCCGTGGAGAGAAGGAAAGCCACTGTATAAACTATTCTTTTCATTTTATCTTAAGGTTACCACATGGTTACTTGTCTGCTGTACTTCGGGTGCTTGGCAGGGATCAGATTATAAGTGATCGAGATCTCATTGGTGCCCCTGCTGATGTAAGTGGCATCGCCTGACGGTACCTCGTACACATAGCCGATCTTCAGCTGGTCCAGCCTCACGCCCGCCGTTACGCTGTAGGCCAGGTCCTTACGGTAACCGCCGCCTGCCCAGAAGTTGTTCTGGTAAACAGCCTTCACCTGCCCCTCCATACTCTCTTTCACCGCCGCGTCGGAGCGGTACATGGCGTTGGCCACCAGTCCGAACTGGTCCGACAGCGCCGTGCGGTAACCCGCCTGCACCACGTGCTGGCGCTGGAACATACCCTCCACGAAATCGTCGCCACTAGCCACTATACCGTCCTGTGTAATGTCCTGTATGGCGTAGCCCAGGTAGTAGTTCTCCGAAGTCAGCATCAGCCCCAGATTCACGTCCAGCTTACCCATGCGGTTGCTCCTGCCCAGGAAGTCCTGGTACTCCGCATCGTTCTCCTGGTCCACTGTCAGCTTGTTGCCGTCCAGGCGCATGGCCGTGTAGGCAAGCGCGCCGCCCCAGCGAAGACTAAGACTCTTTGACAGTCTGATGCGCGAGCCATAGCTTAGCTGTACCTGGCTCTCGTTGAAAGGCCCGAACACGTCGTGCAGCACCGCGATGCCGAAAGCGTGCTTGGCCCCAGCATGCCTGTCGTACCTGTCCTGCCGCTCCGTCCTCAGTACATCGCTGCTGCGCCAGTCCGCCATGTCCGCCAGGTCAAGCTCGGCGGAGGCGAAAATGGTGTTGGGCGCCCCCTCGAAGCCTGTCCACTGGTTGCGGTAAAAAGATTTGGCCATAGAGCCCTCGTAACCCGTGAGGGCGGGGTTAAAGTACTGCTGGAACAGCGAGAAATTGGCCACATGTTTTCTGCTCTGGGCCTTTACGCCCAGAACAGAAACTGCTAAAACTGCTAATATGATTAACTTTTTCATTCTGATTATCTGTTAAGAATTGTCACAACACCCTTCTTCACCAGGTTGATGTCCTTCACCTGGATGAAGTAGAAGAAGGCTCCCTTCAACACCTTGCCGTCTCTTCCTACGCCGTTCCACCCGAACTCAGGGTCGGTGGTGTGGAACAGCCTTACGCCAGAGCGGTCAAACACCTCGATCTCCACGTTGTTGTAGAACCTCAGCTCAGGCACAGTCCATGTATCGTTCGTGCCGTCGCCGTTAGGCGAGAATGCGTTCACAATCTTGAGTTGGTCTACCGCTTTGTCGTAGTTGCCCTTGCTCAGGCTGAACACTTTCTCAATTGAGTTCTGGTAAGGATCTGTTGTTCTTACCCTGATCGAGAAGCTCGTCTTACCAGAAAGACCTCTATTAGACTTGAGGTACAATTTGTCACCGTCAATCTCAAACAGGCTGTTGTCTGCACTTCCCTCGCCCGTCACTAAAGCATAAGTGTGCTGGGTGTCGTCGGCATCCGTAGTGGTAAGCGTACCGATCGCCTCAGGCTGCCTCGTCAAATCGTCCAGCGCAGCAATGCTAGGGCTGAAGGTCGTTTTGCTAAGGGCAATAGCTGAAGGTACTTTGTTTGGCTCTACCTCTACTTGAATCTTGGCTTCCACATTGTTTAGGTTCGTAGTGCCAGGGCTTAGGGTAAGGTCACCAATCAATTCGTAGGTGCTAGCCTGCATTCCGTTGTAGTTACCCTGATGCCAGGTCACTGCAATAAGCTCCTTGTTATTATCAGAATATGTTACCTCTACCGTTGTTGGCAACGGCACCTGGGCAAATTCAGTTCTGATAGGAACTTTAACCACTGCCAGTGTGGTGAAGGCTGTGATGTTTCGGGTAAACTTGGCTACCGTTGCCGTGGCATCTGCACCTAGGTTACCAGCGGCATCGGTTTGTTGGAAGGCCACCGTCAGCTGCCCGTCTTCCAAACCAGTCAGGTCAAGGCCTGCCAAGTCGAACCCTTCTGCACTTGCCGTGCCAGATCCTGTTACGGCAGTACCGCCTGTAGCACTGGTGATAGTATAAGCATAGGATACACCCACTTCGGCACCTGTAACACGCAACGTGGCATTGTCCTGGTTATCGAAGTCAATCATGCTTTGCACGAAGGAAACCGCGTATCCTGCCGGCGCGACGCTATCAAAGCTGCGAATAAGTTGGGAGGATGCCTCGTTGCCATTCATGGCGGCATCCTCGGCCATGTCAGCTGCCACACTAACCATTACCGTACCCTGAGCAGTCGGGGTAATGAGAGCCGTGTAAACAGAAGGGCTGGTTTGGCTGAAAGCAGAAGCCTGACCGTTAGCCACCGTGATATCCTCCTGAATGAAGTTGTTCACGTTTTCAGAGAAGGTAAAAGTCACTGTGAACGGTGCATTCACTTCCTGAGCAGCTGGCGTAGTTAGTGCCACGGTTGGCTTAGTAGCATCATACACTCTGGTGAACACATTAGAGGCTGTATTGCCGTTCTGGGCCACATCATGCGCTACATTAGCTGGCACGCTTACCTTCACTTCGCCGTCAGCAATTGAAACTATGATTACTGTGAAAACTTTGTTATCTAATGAAAGTAAACCTGTAGCGGTACCATTCTCCACAGAGATACCTGCTTCCTCTAAGCCAATAACTGGTTCAGAGAAAGTGAGGGTAACGGAGTAGGAACCGTTCAGCGGGTCTGGAGCTTCTGAGCTTATAGCCACTGAAGGCACAACTGCATCTACCAAAATCTGACCTGTGTTGCCGATATTGGTCAGGGTCAAGGAAACATTGTTACCAGCAGCATCACGAATGGTGCCCCCATTCAGGGTGATGGCATTTGCTAAGGCTACTCCGTTGGCGTCGAGTTCACCAGCCTGTACGGTATAGCGGAAGAGCAAATCAGTAGTACCAGAGCCGCTCACATATTCCACGTCCCTATCTGTAGAACCGACCGTTAAAGTAAGGGCTGGAGTACCCGTTACCGCTACTTCTTCAGAGAAGGTCACGATGAAGTCCAGGTTCTGCCCCGCTTTGTATGAACCGTTAGCAGGAACAGCCACTTGAGCCACTATCGGTGCCACGCCGTCGATTAAGACGCCTGTCAGCGGTGCCACTCCGTTCAGTAACAGGGTAGCATTGTTGCCCGCTAAGTCTTGGATGCTGCCATTAGTAACCAAGGTAATAAAGTTACCCAACGCTACACCGTCCATGTCTAAGTCACCAGCTTGCACCGTATAGGCAAAGGTAAGTGCTGACGTAGCAGAACCACTTTCATAACGTATAGCTCCAGCCCTGTCACTCATTGAAAGTGTCAGATAGGACTCTCCTGTTACTATTACTTTTTCTGAGAAGTTCACCACAAAGCTCAGCTTGTCTCCGATTTTATACACCTTGTCCTGTGGAGCATTAACTGTTACTATAGTTGGCACCACTCCATCTACTAATACGGCAGCGCCTTCAGGTGTGAAAGCAAGATCAGCCTCATTCCCTACTGCATCTTTAATGGTAGTAGTATGTAGGGCGATTGTACCCAAAGCCACACCATCTGTATCCATGTCACCTGATTGCACAGTATACCTATAGGTAACACTATTAGCAGTTTTAGACTGGAATGCAGCCTCTCTGCTGTTTTCACCTACCAAAAGGGTCAGCTTTGAATCTTCTGAGCTTATAGTTACATTTTCGCTGAAGGTAAATTTAAAGTCCAGCTGTTCTCCCAGCTTGTATGTTCTTTCAGTTGGCAGAATTACCTGCGCTATAACAGGTTCTGTAACGTCATAAACAGTTTTGAAAGTCGTTGATGCTACGTTTCCGTTTCCTGCGGCATCATGAGTTACATCTGCTACTACTTCTACTGTTACTTCTCCGTCAGTGGATGGTGTAACTAGGGCTGTGTATTTAGAACTGCTTTCAGTCTTGAAATTAGAGGCCGTACCGTTCGTTACAGTTACATCCTCTACTTCAAAACCTACAACAGCTTCAGAGAAAGTAAAGCTTATCTCAAAAGCAGCTTTTACCAAACCAGATGCATCGGAGGCCAATGCTACGGTTGGTTTGGTTGCATCATAAAGTTTACTTATTTCGTTCGAGGCTAAGTTACCGTTTTGTGCAGCGTCATAAGCTTTGTTTTCAGTTAACCTTACCTTCACAAGGCCTTCTGCTACAGGCGTGATCAAAGCTGTAAAGACAGCATTGCTTAGCTTCTTAAAGTCTGATGCTACACCATTTTCAACAGAGATATCCTCTACTGTAAAACCAGTTACATTTTCTTTAAATGTAAAGGTTGTTTCAAATGCTGCATTAATCGAATTGGCTACAGAGCTTGCCACCACTACTGTTGGGTTAACAGCATCTATTAATATCCCAACGGTAGTTGGAATCACATCTAAACTCAGTCGGGCATTGTTTCCAACTGCATCTTTTAAGGTAACACCAGCTGGTAAGCTGATGGTGTTAGCTACGGTAATGCCGTTGTTGTCTATAAATCCGTTTGCTACAACTATTCTAAACTTCAAGATATTTGTTCCTGTTCCGCCAACGTAAGAGGCAAACTGTTTTGTATCGCCAATATTAAGTTCAAGCATCGGGGTGCCTGTTACAGCAACTGTTTCATTGAAAGTAATGAGGAAGTCCAGGTTCTGGCCAGCTTTGTAAATTCCATTGGCAGGCACTGCCACAGAGTTAACGACTGGGCCTGTAGCATCGTAAGTAATCTGGAAAAGGTTAGATGCCGTGTTAGGGTTTCCTGCCTTATCTGTCACTGCTCCTGCTTTCACCTCTAGGCTAACTTCACCGTCTGCTGTCGGGGTAACATTGGCAGTGTAAGTTATGTAATCTGCAGTTTGCAGGTTAGTAACAGTAGCATTCACCGCTGTAATATTTCCCAGTATGAAGGCTTCTATTTCTTCGCTAAAGGTAACGGTAACTGAGAAGCCTTGATTCACTGGGGAAGACTGGCTAGAGGTTATAGCTACTGTTGGTACCACTTCATCTAAATCATTCACTAAAATGGTGAATGCTTTCTCGTATGTACCCCCTTTACCGTCATCTGTTCTTACGCGAATGTTATAGCTGTTCTTTATCTCGTAATCTAGGAGGGTCTTCGTTTTCAGCTGGTTCCCCGCAATTTCAAATGCTGCGTTGTCCGCAGAACCCTCGCCTGTTACTAAAGTATAGGTATGGGTATCAGCTGCGTCAGGGTCGGTGGTGGAGAATGCGCCTACTACTGTTCCTACTGATACATTCTCGTTAATAGAAGTAGCAGATAGGGCTATAGCAGTGGGGGCGGCGTTATCTGGAGTGTACCAAACTGTAAAAGATTTAGACACACTATAAGAAGAAGGCGTATTGTCTAAGGACTGATAGTTGGACCAACCATTAACATGATAAACAGCAGCATTCCAGTTCGTATTATAGTAATAAATACGAAATTCAATGCTTCCAGTAACAGGATTTAATTTTGATAAATCTACTGATGTTAAGTAATAACTTCCAGTTACTGAATTTGCAGTAAACTCACCTAAAGATGATGCATAATTGTCTTTATTCCAGCGTAGTTGAGCTTTAACCGTATTACCCCCAACAAATGCCAACCCAGGTACTACAAACCTATCAAATTTAATTGCAGATTTTAAATCATCTAAAATAAAAGAAAGATACGGAGCTGTGTTAATATTTAAAGAAGTGGACGAGTTGTTTACCAACCACACTGTACGAGTATCAGGTGTCGTTGACAATCCTTTGAAATTATGATTAGCCGAACCAATGACAGGTGCTTTTGCATTTGCAGGACTCGGGAAACTTTTATTTGCAGGCGCATACGTATCCCACATTGCTGCAACTTCAGGTTTCTGCGCTTCTACCTTGAAAGCTATAGAAAAAGTCATCAATAGAAAGAAGAACACCTTGACGAATAAACTTCTTACTAGAACTGTACCTGCCTTCACCCCTAATAATTGTTTACCCCCAGCTATTGAATAAGAGTGACAGGATATTAAATAAAGTAAAAGAGCACTCACGTTGAGCCTAGTTCTAACAACAGAGAGAAAATTCTCCACGTTTGAATTCTTCAAGCCAACATGTATAACTATTCTCTTCAAGTGCGACTTGAAAAGGGCATGCCGTGTACTTTCCCTCTTTTGACAAGAGGTAGGTGTAAAGGTTTTCATAAAAGGTTGGTTGGTAAAAGTTTTGAAATACTGTAATAATTAAATTTCAAGCAAATGTATTCTTAAAATTCAATATTGCACTACATTTTAATAAAATATTTTTTTGCTAAATCAGTCTCACATAACTCATTAGCCTGCAACTCATTAAAAACAATGATTAAAGCCATAAAAAGACCTATTCTTATCAAGCAATGACATTTCTCATTATAAATAAGATTGAATTAAATTAATATTCTATTAAAGCAAGAAAACTCAACAAAAGGCTAAATTAGATCTAATTAATATTTATAAAGTACAATAATAAACTATGACTTAATAAAAAAGCCCCTGTAGCTGAATCAGTAGTTACAGGGGCAAAATAATTTTGTATATACTAAAGATTACTATTGGGCCACTTTTCCAGAGCCACTTACCTGTGAGCTAACATTCGGAGTGCCGACGTAGACCACCTGGCCGCTACCCCTGAGGCTAACTGTAAGCGAGTTACTAGCTGCTACCTCTGCCTTACCCGATCCTGAAAGGTTAACCGTAATATCTTCAGCTTGCAGATCGAGGCCGTTATACTTTCCCGAACCTGAAATCGTAAGGGTGCTCAGTAACGAACTACCTCCTAAGACAATCTCACCTGAACCACTTATCCTGCTGATCAGCTTTTCAGCTTCCACCCCCATACTTATTCTACCCGATCCGTTCACCTCCAGATGCAACTCATCGGTTTCGATAGTGTTAGTGGCTACAATGCTGCCAGAGCCATTCATAACAAGCGACTGAACTTCAGGTACTGTAATCAGCACTTCTACTGTCTTGCTTCTTCTGACACAGCTTCTGAAGTCGAGCCACCACTTCCCATCTTCCACATCTGTTGTCAGTTGGTTCAGAATGTTAGGCTCTCCTTTTACCTCCACTTTCTGCGGAGAACCCTAGGTGATCTTTATCTTGAAATCACCGTTGGCTTGCAAGGCATCAAAAGGGTCTAGTTGAAGAACGCGTGTTTCAACCTCTCCCTCCCCTTTTATACAATTAGGATCAGCACAGGAGCCAAGCAAGGTAATTAATAGAAGAAGCACCAGCGACCAACCAGCAGCTTTGAAGGTCTGTAATGTTAATTTCTTTTTCATAGTTTTAGATAATAGATAGTAATAGTATGTAGATACCTAAACCTTAACTATAGCTGCAGCAGCTTCTTTTATATTCTATTAAGAGGAAAAAACACCGCAGAAGCTTGATTGAAGAAAGGAGAGTAACTTCGAAACCCGATGCTGAAGACCAGCACTGCTACATTAAATAATAATGGCAGAAGTACTATTGCGTTAGTTCCAGCTTTCCACTTTCGGCATAACGTAATTTGCCTACGTCTACCAACTGGCGTATAAGCTCTGTTACTGCGTTGGCCTCTTTGGGAGCGAATTGCTGCACCAGCTCCTTGGGTAAAAAGGGCTTAGCCTGTAGCAGTTCCAGCAATTTACCCTGCAGCTGCTCTCCCTCCTGCCCTTGCCGCTCTTTTTTGCGTTGCGCCAAGCAAAAATCACAGATGCGGCAGCTTTTGTCGCTAATCTCCCCAAAATATTCTAGCAGCAGTTGCGTACGGCATCGGTTGGTGGCTTCTACATAGCGGCCCATCTCTTTAGCCTGAAGCGTAGCGCGCTCTCGCAACTGGCGCAGCCTCTTTGTATCCAGTTTCAGACTAGATGCATCTTGCCTTGGCGAAGTAAATATAATTTGCGGCGCATCCGTTTGAGGCTCGTAAAAAAGCACTTGTAGTTTGTGCAGATACTCCAGCTTTCGCCGCACTTCCTGCTCGGGCACCTGTAGCTGCTGTGCCAACTTACGTTCCGACACCTTCACAAAATTGGAGAAAGCTTCACCACCATAAAGCCGCAACACCATGCGGATAAGTAAATCATGTTCGGGGTTAGCCAACTGAAACTCGTAGAGCTTTAGATTATCCAGAACCAATAACAAACGCGAAGGCTGATGGTATCCTTCGTTTAGCTGTACATACCCTTCCTGCTCCAGCCTTTTTATAGCGTGGTGCACTTCCAGCGGCTTCAATTTGTAGTTCTTAGCGAAGTCGGCAATATCAAAATCAAAATTGCTCATGAGGCCGCTACCTACGGCCAATTGGTAGTAATTTGCCAGCGACTGGTATACTCTGCGGATGAGCTCGACTGGAGGGTGCGCCTCTGCCACTTTTTGCAGTAACTCAGTTGCATCGTTTGGCCCGAAAAGCATAACGGCGTAGGCATACTTTTCATCGCGCCCTGCACGACCTGCTTCCTGGTAGTAAGCCTCCAAACTTTCAGGCAAATCGAGGTGCACCACTAGCCTTACATCGGGCTTATCTATACCCATACCGAAGGCATTGGTAGCGACTATTACCCGTACCTTGTCCTGCACCCACGCTTGCTGCACTGTGCTTCTGTCCTGGAACTTCAAGCCTGCGTGGTAAGCAGCTGCCGAAATGCGCCTGCTTTGCAGAAACTTCGCCATCTCAACGGTTTGCCTACGGCTACGGACATACACGATGCTTTGCCCTGGCATGCGCTGTAGTATTTCCAGCAAGCGGTTTGTTTTATCTTCTGTTGCCAGGCAAGAGTAAGAAAGATTGTCGCGGGCAAAGCTCTTTTGACAAACATTTTCCTTCGGAAATTTAAGCTTTTCCTGAATGTCCTGCTTTACTTGCTCAGTCGCGGTAGCCGTAAGCGCGATAACAGGCACTTGTGGCAACTGCTCCCGCAACTCTGATAGCTGCAGGTATGGCGGCCTGAAATCGTATCCCCACTGCGAAATACAATGTGCCTCATCTATAGCCAGCAGCGTTACCTTCATGCGTTTCACCCGCTCCTGAAACAGCTCCGTTAGCAACCGCTCTGGCGACAGGTACAGAAACTTTACGTTGCCGTACACGCAGTTGTCCATGGCTATATCTATTTCACGGCGACTCATACCAGAATAAATAGCAATGGCTGCTATGCCTCGCTTTTTGAGCGCTTCCACCTGGTCCTTCATCAGCGCGATCAGCGGTGTGACGACAATACAAATTCCCTCCAAAGCTAAGGCTGGTACCTGAAAGCAAATAGATTTACCACCGCCTGTTGGCAACAGTGCTAAGGTATCCTGACCAGCCAGCACCGAGCGAATAATATCTTCCTGCAAAGGCCTGAACTGTTCATAACCCCAATAAGATTTCAGTATATGATGGATGTCCTGCAAAGCTGCTATGTTATCGGCTTCAAAATTAAACAATCTGCCGCCATTGCAACAATCTCTTCATATACTTTGCACATAAAAAAGGTCCTCTGCAGCGCTTGCTACAGAGGACCTTTTTTATGTGCAGTTAAAGCGGTTCTTTAGAAGTTAAGAGAGACACCTACGGTTACGTAGCCAAAGGTACCGCGTCCGCCCTCTACATAAGCCCCCACCTGATCGTCAAACATATACTTTGCCCCTAGAATTGGCCCAAATATAAGTTTGATTTCGTTTCCGTAGTCGTATACATTAAAATCATCCCCTGAATACTTTCTGAACTCAAGTCCTGAAATGACAGAACCATAAAGGTCTAACTTCTTCTCATCAATATCAGCATCGAGGTGCTCGTTTATGAGTGAAGAACCATGAAAGGTTACGCGCCCGCCAACAGTTACGTAATTCCAACTATACCTCCAGCCAGAGCCGTTGTAGTTCCAGCTTGCATAGCCCAAATACGGGCCAGCACTAATGTACTCATGAAAACTCTTTTCTACAGATACTGTAACAGGAATAAATCCTCCAGATCGGGAACCAACATAGCCATAGCCATAGCTACCAAGCGAAATGCCAGCATTGAAAATGTAGCCACCTTGTTCGTAGGCTTTTGGTTGCGCATGAGCAGTTTGGAATGCAAACACTGATCCTAGTGCCAGCATCGAAAGCAATATTTTTTTCAAAGTCTTCATAGAGTAGAATATTGTGCTGCAAAATTATATTTATCTACACACCTCTACTAAAGAACATCACTATATTTCTTTTGACACATCTTTTAGCGGGTAAATGGAATGAAATTAGTAGGAGCAAAAATCTACAGCTTCAACGCAATGCTTTTATCTGCTTTTTTAGAACAGGAATCATAAATAAAGGTACGGCTTATACACGCTTTATCTAAAAAACATATTTTATACTTAAGCCAATATTTTAGAGCATGAAGAGAAAACAAAAAAGCCCTGCCTCCAGTTTTGGAGGCAGGGCTTTGCTACTGCTACGTGTAATTAAGCTGCGGCAGACTGACCGTCCTCGCGCTCTTCTATTACTTTCTTTAGCTTTTCGATGGCCTGTGCGGCACGCTCTTCATCAAAACGGTTGATGTTTAGTAACATCTTTGTCTTTTCCTGGCGTGTTACCACAGGGTTGTTTAGCAAACGTATGATTTCTTCTTTCTGCTTAGCAGAGGCATAGCGCACACCTGTAGTTTGTTCTTCAGCTTCTGGCGTTGTATCAGCAGCAGCCTTCATAGTTGCTTTTTTCTCGGTTGGTACTGCTACCTGCTTTCCAGCTTTTGCTGGCTCATTGCCGCTATAGTCCATTTCCTCCGCAGGAGTCGGCTCGTAACCTGCTGCCCTAATAATCCAGGCCAAGATATTACGATATGCTTTGCCAATGGCACGTGTCTGCGCCATAGATGCAATGGCAAACTCCTGGTAGTACTTTTTACCTTGTTCGCGGCTAGAGCAAATTGCAAAACCTGCACCTACTACTTGCTGGCTACGCAAATCCAGAAGATTTACTTTCGCCTGGTATTTAATCTCGTCGTCGGTGCTGATGTTGATTACATGCTCCACTACTGGCAGAATACCTAAACGGGAGCCAGCATACTGCCATCCTTCCACATTAACATACTCTTTGCCTTGTATATTCTGATAAAGTCGGTTTTCCTTAATGAATTTAGCAAGGTCAACCGCCAGATGAAGTGTTTCGTCAGACTTGGCAATATCATAGCTTTCTACTTTCACCTTTCTCTGCTCTTTAGTTTCCTTAACTGGTTGATTCATTTCTATTTAGTTTTTTAGTTATCGTTCATATAGTAAACACAACTGCAAAAAAAATAGTGCAAAAGATGATAAAAAATAGCTATTTTATACCACTGTTATTCAGGCTGTTACAAATTAATTCCTAAATATTTTAGTTTTTTAGCAAAAGCTGCGGGATTTGAGTTAGAAAAGTAGAAAGTTAGAAGGTAAAAAAGTAAAAAGAACGATATTGATGGTAGCTAACCTCTAACTTTTATGGCTGCGAAAATAAGCGATTGTTAGATGTACTCCCCTTAATTGTGTTGCCGTGACATAGAAATTGGCTACGAAGCATTAAGAGGTTGCTAGCTACTTGTTACCGCTGTTGTGCTTGTTGGTTGAAAGATACAACAAGGGCATAGACACACGGATGATTCTTGCTTTCTGTGGTGGAAAATCTATTGTTCAAGCCTGGAAGTTGTACTGCAGGCTTGAACAATCGCTCAAACTTCGCTACTACTATCGTTAGAACGGCATGAGGTTTGAAAACTTTATGAATTCCCGCCCTCACAACTTTATAACCTTTTACTTTTCTATTTTTCTAACTTAAAACGATTTGTCCGTCTTTCATTACCAGTGTTCTGTCGGCCATGGCGGCTAGTTGCTCGTTGTGGGTAACGATCACAAAGGTCTGGTTAAACTCGCTCCGTAGCTTGAAGAAGATATCGTGAAGCTCCTGTGCGTTTTTTGAATCGAGGTTACCGCTTGGCTCATCGGCAAAAATAATTCTGGGAGAGTTAACAAGAGCCCGTGCCACCGCCGTACGCTGCTGCTCTCCTCCCGATAATTCTGATGGCTTGTGGTGCATTCTGTGCGAAAGGCCTAGCATGTCTAGCAATTGCGCCGCACGTTCCTGAACTTCTTTTTCAGTTTTGCCAGCTAGCAGGCCAGGCAAGCAGGCGTTTTCGAGGGCAGAGAACTCTGGCAACAGGTTATGAAACTGGAAAATAAACCCAATATGCCTGTTTCGAAAACGCGCCATCTCACTGGAATTCATCTTCGAAATGTTCTTGTCGTCGAACATTACTTCACCAGTGTCTGCTGTGTCCAGGGTACCCAAAATATGTAACAGTGTACTTTTGCCAGCACCAGATGCCCCAACTATAGAAACCACTTCTCCTGCAGCAATTGACAAATCGATGCCTTTAAGCACCTGAAGTGAACCGTATTTTTTATGAATATTAGATGCCTGTAACAAAGTTTTATAGTTGATTGGACAGCAAGTTCTGTAGCAATTATAGTGCTCAAAGCTACAAAACAAACATCAAACGTTGGTAATGCTTTCTATGTTTTGGCAGAAGTTAGATTCCAAGACTGTTTCAGCCCCTGCTTGTTGCGGCGGCAGCTTCTTGGTCAGTTGGCTTTTCCAGTACGTCTTTTATATATAACTCGTTTACCAGCACCATTACTACCGCTAGTAAAGGAGCCGCCATTAATAAACCCAGTCCTCCTTGCAAAATACCGAAAAGTACCTGCACAAACAGCAACAAGGCAGGCGGCAAGTCAACCGTTTTCTGAAAAATTATCGGGGTAATAACATAGCTCTCTATCAATTGAATTCCACCATACACAAGTATGACATACAGCGCCACCTGCGAACCCTCCGTAAGACCAACCAACACAGCAGGAATTCCCGCTAACCATGGGCCGATGTTTGGAACGAAAGCTAATAAGAACGCGATAAAACCTAGTGCAAGGGCCATTGGCAAACCTATTAAACTGTACCCAATGGCAGTACTAACACCAATAACAGCCATAGCCGACAGCATACCTACCAGCCATAGCTTTAACGTTTTATAGCATTTGTCCAAAACCTCTAACACCCTGTATCGCTTTCTTTTCGGAAACAACTTGGCAAAACCCTCTGTATATAATTTTGGACTTGAGGCAAAAAAAAGTGCCGTGATGATTACTATGGCAAGGTCGGCCAGGAAACTAATGGTGGATGAGAAGACACCGCCCACCTTGGAAGCTATGTCTCCACCTTCTGGAACAGCGGTACTTACATCATCAGGTATCTGATTTATAACTTTTTCTCCCCATTCACGGTCGCTAAGCCATTCCTCAACCTGATTCAGCGATTGCGGTATTGTTTGCTTCATTTCTTGCACCTGCTCGTTAACTGTTGGTGCCAGAAGTATAAAAGCTCCAACTAGTATACCAAAAAAGAACAGCACCGACAACGTTAAGCTGATACCTCGCTTTATGTGCATTTTATTAGTGATCCAATCGGTCATGCCACAGAAAAGGACTGACAGCAGAATACCCGCAAACACTAACAAAAAGAAGTACAGGTTATTGCCTAACAGGTAAAACCCAGCACCTATCAACAGGACGAGAAAAGCTGCCAGCGCCACACGTTTCGAAAAAGTATATATATCCATTGCAACAAATTGGTATGAAAATATTTTCAGATTACTTTATTATTTACTCCTAATCAACAATACACGTTGCCCTAGTAGCCTTTACAGCATTATTACCGTATGATTCAGAAAAAAGAAAAACTATAAGAGCGAAACCAACCTTATCCATAGCAGGAATATTTAAAAAAAGCTTTGCTTGAATTTAAAGGGATAATGGTTTACTTTCGTGCATCCAACAAAACTGAAAGCATGAACATACACGAATATCAGGCTAAAGAAATTCTCAAAGGCTACGGTGTACGCATACAGGAAGGTATCGTGGCTGAAACGCCAGAGCAAGCTGTAGAAGCTGCCCAAAAACTGACTGAACAAACTGGCACAAGCTGGCATGTGATTAAAGCACAAATCCATGCGGGTGGTCGTGGTAAAGGTGGCGGCGTAAAGCTTGCTAAGAACCTTGACCAAGTGAAAGAGATTGCTGATCAGATTCTGGGCATGACCCTGGTAACACACCAGACTGGCCCTGAAGGAAAACTGGTACAGAAAGTACTTATTGCCCAGGACGTATACTACCCAGGCGATTCTGAGCCGAAGGAGTATTACCTGAGTATTCTGTTAGACCGTGCCAAAGGCATGAACGTAATCATGGCCTCTACCGAAGGTGGTATGGACATTGAGGAAGTTGCTGAAAAGTCTCCTGAGAAAATCATCAAAGAGTGGATTGACCCAGCTACAGGTTTGCAAGGTTTCCAGGCGCGTAAAATTGCGTTTGCTTTCGGATTAGAAGGCGAAGCTTTTAAGGAAATGGTGAAATTTGTTACCAACCTGTACAAAGCTTACGTTGATACTGACTCGTCTATGTTTGAAATCAACCCTGTGTTGAAAACTTCAGACAACAAAATATTAGCCGTTGACGCGAAGGTTGACCTTGACGACAACGCCCTATATCGCCACAAAGACCTGGCTGCTCTACGCGATATTTCAGAAGAAGATCCGTTGGAAGTAGAGGCTGGTGAACACAACCTAAACTATGTAAAGCTTGACGGTAACGTTGGCTGTATGGTAAATGGTGCAGGTTTGGCGATGGCTACCATGGACATTATCAAGCTTTCTGGAGGTGAGCCCGCTAACTTCCTGGACGTAGGTGGTGGCGCAAACGCTCAAACTGTAGAGGCTGGTTTCCGCATCATCCTAAAAGACCCGAACGTAAAGGCGATCCTGATCAATATCTTCGGTGGTATCGTGCGTTGCGATCGTGTAGCTAACGGTGTAGTGGAGGCTTACAAGAATATCGGTGACATTCGTGTTCCAATCATCGTTCGTCTGCAAGGTACAAACGCTGAAGAAGGTGCTCGCATCATCGACGAGTCTGGCCTGAAAGTTTACTCAGCGGTAGTGCTGAAAGAAGCTGCAGAAAAAGTAAAGCAAGTTTTGGCAGAAGCCTAAAACTACTAGCATATAAACAAGAAAGGCTGCCAAAATTGGCAGCCTTTCTTGTTTATATGCTAGTAGTAAGTTAAAGAGTAAATGATTTAGAAAGTTTGAGATTGTTAACTGAAAAACTTTTTAACCTTCTAACCTTTTAAATTCTAACTTTAGACAACTTCCAGTTCAACTTCGATATTACCTCTGGTACCAACAGAATAAGGGCAAACCTGGTGGGCCTTATCAACTAGCTGCTTAGCTTTTTCCTTATCCAGTTCTTTCAGGTCAACTGATAGTTTTATGCCCAAACCGTAGCCGCCTTCATCTTGCTTTATTAAATCGACATGTGCTGTAACAGTAGAATCTGGATTTAAACGCTCCTTCTCCTGCCCCGCAACTAACATCAAAGCACTCTGGAAGCAAGCCGCATAGCCTGCAGCAAATAACTGCTCTGGGTTTGTTTTTTCACTTTTTTCTTTCATTCCTTCAGGTACGGCCAAAGCCATATCTATTACACCATCCGAAGACTTTACATGGCCTTTACGACCTCCTGTTGCAGTTACTACTGCCGTATACACTTTTTCCATAGCAATTTTTTGTTCTTATAGTTTCACTTATAAGTTTTAACTCCCAAAACATTCAATATGTTTTCAAATGGCTGCTAAATCTCCACCCCCACCCTGTTATTACACTCTTCTTGAACAACAATAATTTCTCAAGCAACTTTGAAGCTTTTACAATTTAAAAGAGCCTCTGGCATCACATCCTGTTTTATGTTCGGCTGCTACTACATACTGCTTAAAAGTATAATGCGTAACAAACCTTCACATCCTTATTCATAGTAAAACATGTCATTTGACAGGTATAGGCTTCATTTGTATAATTTTAAACTCAAGGTTGTCTATACATCAACTAAAATGGTGTTAGATTTGTATATACAATAACTCTTACTCTTTTTATAAAAATCAGCATTAGAAGCTGATTTCCACTTTTACCATACATAATGGATAACACTTTTGGCAGACCAATAATACCAGATAATGAAGATGAGAGGCTGGCGAAATTACGCAGCTTAAATGTGCTAGATACTTATCAGGAGGAAGGTCCCTTCAAGCATATCGTTGCCATTGCTTCACGCATGTTTGATGTACCTATTGCACTCGTAAATTTTGTGGATGCAGACTATGTAATTACGAAGGCAGCTATAGGTATGGGAGAAGAAAGCAGAGTAAGCAGAGGAACCAGCCTTTGTTCGCTTGCCATACTCAGAAACGACACGACTGTTTTCGAAAATGCAACGCAAGACCCTTGCTTGTTGGCAAACCCTTTGGTAGTTGGCGACTTCGGTCTTCGGTTTTATGCAGGCGCACCATTAATTACTTCTGACGGCTATAACATCGGCGCATTGTGTATTGTCGATAAGAAGCCAAGAGACTTTTCTACTTCTGACCAAAAGATGTTAGAAAGCCTTGCTTCTGCCGTGATGGACGAAATAGAGAAAAAGTAACTTGTTTTAGTTATATCTGTGTTATAGCACCACCTGCCGTAAAGGTTTATAGTAAAATATTTCTTAGCTAAAAGGAAAGCTAGCAAAAGGCCTCATTAGATACTTAATCTAATGAGGCCTTTTGCTATTCAGGCTAGGCAACTTTTTTGTTCCTTCCTACTATACACATTAAGGCTTACCTGTTTTGGTATAAAAATTATGATGATACAACACCCTTCTTATTATAGTCAAATATACAAAGCTGGAAAGAAAACAATACAAATCAAAAATCCGAACGGAACTTAATTTAGTTCTATAGAATTGATTATAATAGAGCTTTTTTACTTGTATTTTTATATATATTTAAGACCATATTCTTTATCTTTCGAAACTTAGACAAACTTTAATACAAAACCATTCCATCAATGGATAGCCTTATAAATCCTACAATGTGGGAGAAAATGTCACTAGTTTCTCCTGATATGTTTTGCACCTTCGACCAGAATGGATTCTACAGCCAGGTAAGCGAAGCTAGTAAAAGCATTATAGGCTACAGTAGTGATGAAATGGTAGGACGCCACTATACGGAGTTCTTACACCCAGATTATGTTCCCAGCACAGCTTTCATGGCTCAGGAAACTCTGAATGGATCGCAGTCAAAGAGTTTTGAAAATATCCTGATACATAAGGATGGGCATGAAGTGTCGATTTTATGGTCTGCTGTTTGGTCTGAAGAAGAAAAAGTTGTTTTTTGTGTTGCTCGTGATGTAAGCGACCTTAAAAACACAAGAGTAAAACTGCAGGAAAGTGAACACCGTTACAGGACGTTATTTGAGAACAACCCCGACATCATCTTTATCCAAAATAAAGAAGGTTTTGTTTTAGATGTTAATCAAAGCTTTTGCGATGTCTTTGGCCTAGATAAAGAAGCTGCTTTAAACAAACCTACCACCTCATTTTTGCCTCCAGAAGCGGTACCTATTTGCTTATACAACTTTAAGGAGTCACTGCTAGGTAATAAGTTGAGGTTCAATATGGACCTTATATCGAATCTTAATGAGCGTAGAACTTATGATGTGGTTAAATTTCCTGTTTATTCCAAGGGTGAGATAATCTACATCAAAACTATCATGAAAGATATTACAGAGGTAATTCGCTCTTTCGAAACGATACAGCAACAAGCTGATAAACTTAACACAATTTTTGAGAGCATTACCGACGGCTTACTTATACTAGATAGAAATTGGAACATCAACTATATAAACTCTGAAGCTGAAAAGCTGCTTTTTATAGACAGGAAACATCATCTTGGGAAAAATGTATGGGAAGTATTTCCTGAACAAGCAGGTGGAGTCTTTCACAAGCAGTATGTTCAAGCCCTTGAGACAGGAACTGCAGTGCACTTTCAGTCTTACCTAGGTGAACTGGACTTGTGGCTTCGGGTTAAAGCCTTTCCATCAAAAGATGGATTATCTGTTTATTTTGATGATATAACAGAGCTAATAAAATCCAGGGATGAGCTCGAAAAGTTGTCGCTGGTAGCAAACAAGACAAACAATTGTGTGCTGATTGCAGACAAAGATTGGAACATAGAGTGGGTAAACAATGGGTTTACCAGGCTCATGGACCATACTCTCGAAGAAGCCATCGGCAAACAACCTACAGATCTTTTTAAAAAGGGCAGCGATAATAACAAGCCTTTTGATAATTTGGAACCGCAACTTCTAAAGGGTGCATCAGTCTCCTTTGAAGAGCTTAATGTCAAGAAAAACGGTGAAGAAGTGTGGGTTAGCGTAGACATAAGCCCAATATTCGATCAAGACGGGAACTTGCAACGTTTTATTGAGGTACACACCGACATCACGGCACTTAAAAACTCTGAACTTGAACTTTCTAAACTGGCAAATGACTTATACAGGCAGAACAGCGATTTACAGCAGTTCACTTACATTGTCTCCCACAACCTTCGATCTCCTGTTGCCAATGCATTAGGACTAACTTATCTTCTAACTAAGGTAGACAAGAACACAGACCTATTCGACAAGTCTGTGGCAAACCTTAACCTGAGCGTTAAGCAGCTCGACACCGTGCTGAAGGATATGAACTCCATTTTAGCCATCCGCGACAGTAATGGGAATTTGGAAACAGAACAGGTAAATATAAATGACGTCATTCAACAGGTGGCATCATCGCTACAGGAACCTCTTCAGGGCTGTGGCGGCAAGCTTATGAGTAGTGTTGCGGAAGGGCTACATGTTAAGTCTAACAAAGCATACCTGTACAGCATTTTTTTTAATTTGATGTCGAACGCAATTAAGTACAGATCAGAGGAACGCCCGCTTGTCATCAGTATTAAATGCTTTGGTAACTCAGAAAAAGGCACCATTATTTCCTTCACCGATAACGGTTCTGGATTTGATATGAAGCTTGCTAAAGGCCAAATTTTTAAGCTATACAAGCGGTTCCATACCAAAAGAAACGGCAGAGGCATAGGACTTTTTCTAGTTAAGACCCATTTAGAAGCAATGGGTGGCCATGTAGAAGTCAGCAGCCGTGTTGGCCAAGGAACAAAATTCCTGCTGTATTTACCAAATAGTTAGCAAATGCATATAATTTTCTTCAGATGAAATGAATTATAACGGCCTGTTACCGATCAAGAATCTTTGACTTTTGGATGTTCTACATCAGCACAGCATTAAAGTAAAACCGCTTTATAAAAGCATAAAAGAACATGCAGGATATACCAGAGCAGGCATACGCTCCAAGTAACGAAAAAGAGAGACTGGAAAAGCTATACGGCTATAACATTATTGATGACTACCACAAAACTGGTGCTTTTCAGCACGTGGTAGGTATGGCGGCACAAATCTTCAATGTGCCTGTAGCTTTTGTAAATTTTGTAGATGAAAAGAAGGTTATAGCGGAATCAAGTGTAGGTATGGATGGTGTAAGTGAATTTGACCGAGACACCACTATCTGCTCGCAAGCTGTTTTAAAAGCTGAGGTTACCGTTTTTGAAGATGCGAAAACAGAGCCATGCTTGGCTACAAATCTTTTTGTTCACGGCAGTTTGGGATTACAGTTTTATGCCGCTGCTCCACTAAAAACACCAGACGGCTACAACATAGGAGTAGTTGCCATTGTAGATAAGAAGCCTAGAACTTTTTCTAAAGCCGACGAGCATATATTAGAAGGATTAGCAACTGTGGTTATGGATGAGCTTGAGGAACGTAAGTCAGCCGCAGCCGCAATGGGTTAAGCTTAAAACAGTATACCATAGCTGTTGGCATTATCAAGAAAGCCGAAAATAACGTAATATTTATTGCGGTTAATGTTTCGTTTTGTGCGCATACTTTCTATTTTTGCAAGCAGTATCAGCACTCGTAGTTCAACTGGATAGAATATCGGATTTCGGCTCCGAGGGTTAGGGGTTCGAATCCTCTCGAGTGCACATTTAATCAAACATTAACGCTGGCTATCTATTTGATGGTCAGCGTTTTGCTTGTACACCAGAGCCATTTAATCAAACAAATGCTGAAAATGTTTGATTAAATGGCTCTGGTGTTTGATTAAAGTTTGATGGCAAATAATTCGAATTGTTATATCTGAAATTCAGTTGAATCTCCCTTTTAAAGCCCTTCCAGTCTACATTTACTATATCAGACAGCCTCTTTTCTAATAAATCTTTTTATTATCTTTCCTTAATATATTCTTGAAGGTATCACTCAGGTTATTTAACCACACTAGTAGATGTGTGTAAACTCTACTGAAAACTTGAGTAGACGTATGTAAGCGATAGCAGCCATTGTGACGTATCTTCCATTTAACACCTACCTCTAACTAATCTTAGCTTTCATTCCTACCATAAGCCTCGTAACAAGCATCGATGCACCAGTAGAAGTCTACTTCGACTTGTCCAGAATTATAGACTTACATTTTATCTAAACTGAACATACTTGTGAGCGTGCTATTGCAGGAGTTATCTCAGGGTTGATAGGTCTCGGTGAATCCGTAACATGGAGAGCATTTCTTGCTGCCAATGGCTTCCGTGAGTCTGGTACGCAGCAGGTAGTAGTTTAATACATTCAGTATTAATTAAGTATTTAAGTGTTAATCTGTTGAAGTTTCAGTATTTACAAATATCCGCAAAACCTGCTGATTTCGTAAAATTGTACATGGATAACTTATATGACTATATCAGACAAGTAGATGTTCGCAAATTGGGTGCTGGTGAGGTTAGCCAGTGCCTGCTATATCTGGACTATTTTTCCAAGAAACAACCTGAGATGGCTACAGAAACCGCCTACACCAGAGAGAATCTGAACAAAAGGGTGCAGGAACTAAGGCAGACACAGAAGCACGCTGTTGTTTGGCACACAAAATAATGTACCAATTATCACACAGTTTATTTCAGTTATTAAAGTATACCATGAAGGATGTTCCTTCGCCCTCCTTGCTTTCAACTTCAATCCTACCGCCCATGGATTCCACCATTCCTTTGACGATGAACAGACCAACGCCAGTACCCTCAACATCGGTATGTAGCCTGGTGTAGCGGTTAAAGATGTCCTGTTGTTTGTCTTCCGCAATCCCCAAGCCGTTGTCGCTCACTTTTAGCATAATTTGTTCCTCAGCAATCTCTGTAGAAATGGTAATCACAGGTTCGCTATCTGGCTTTCTGTACTTGATGGCGTTCGAGAGCAGATTGTAGATGATGCTTCTGATGTTCTTTCGGGAAAAGTTGATTTCTGTTACCCCGATTTGGGTACTGATTTTTGCGTTGGACTCCGCTATCTTATCCCTTAGCGCAAGCTTGGCGTCCTCTATTACGTTTTCGAAGTTTACACGCTCTGGCTCTTTCGCAAATTCCATATCGTAGTTGACATCAGCGAGGTCTTCCACCGTTCTGCGCAGGTTACCCACCGACTCGCTCAGCATGTCGATGATTAGCTTATTATCCTCTTCACTCTCTGGTATCGTTTTTAGAATCCTGATTAAGCCCTCCATGTTGGAAATCGGACCTTTTATGTCATGGGAGATGGAGTGGATTATGTTTTCGTAGTCTCTGCTCAGCTTCTCGTACCCCTTTAGGATTTGGATGCGGTCATTGATGTCGATGAAGGTGATGATAACACCGTTTGTCCTATTCTCTTTCCTGATGATGTAGGGCAGTATATTCATCTGATACCACACTTTATCGGTTGTCTGGATTTCCTTCTCCAAATCCTTGCTGCTCTCAATCACCTCGGTGATGTTCTCGATGATGGTCGGGAAGCGGATGTTGTTGGACACCTCGTCTATGTGCCTGCCCACATCATCGGCTGAAAGCTTGAAGTGCTTCATGGCAGCAGGTGTGAACTTGCGCAGAATCATATTTGCATCCACAAACAACTGCGGTATTATCGTGTTATTGAAATAGTTTTCGAGTTCATCGTTTAACTCTATTAGCTTTTTGAATTTACCTTTGTTGTCTGATGAAGCTTTTATCATCTATAGTTGCTTTTTGAAAACCAGATTGCTCAAGCTGTGGCAATACGCAATACCTAAGTATTTTGACTTGCAGTTTTACGCCCGCTCTCTTGACCACGTCAGATGGTTAATAATTATTTAGGTGCTGTGTGGATTGTTGACAAGGCACAGAGAGAGTTCACCGCATCATACAAAAAAATGCTTAAAAGCCTTGCTTCTGCCGTGATGGATGATATTGAGAAATCTTAAATATTTACATTAAAACACTGGATGTTATTCGTCAATTGAGAGCAGCCAAGCTTCAGCTTCTTCAGTATCTTCAAAAATCCTTACCTCTAAGTCCTTGTCAATCCGCTGTATTAGGCTTTCGATAGTTAGGGTAACGTAAATACTTTTAGGAATGACCTGCGCCAGATAACGCAAGCCTGCGGCTTTTATTTGGGGCGTCCACGTGGTCTCTACCCAATCAAGTGCCGTATTCCAAGAGCCGACCACATTCCTGTTGCAATTGAGCAGCTTCGAGTAAGGCTGCTCCTTAATCATATCAAGCATCTTGTAGCCACCCCCTTTCACAGTCTCCTCCGACTGCACACCGAACCACTGAGCATATAAGATAGAGACATCGTTGATTCTTGTGGCTGTGAAAAAAACATCGCCATACACCTTCTTCAACCTTACCTGCTGCTGCTCCATCATTATAAAAATTTAGTAAGCATTACGCTTCTGAATAAATATTGTTGATTGTTTTATTTAGTCAGAGAGTGCTGCCGCAGCCAAGCCTCGGCACTCATTCTATCCGTGAACACCCTAACCTCAAATGCTTTGTTGTTTGCGTGAAAGTTAGAAGCTGTTGACTCTGCAAAAGATTCGGGTGATGTAATAAGGGCAAAGTTCCTAATACCAGCAGAGGCTGCCTGTGATGCCCATTCGTTTACAACCCAATCAAGAGAATGGTCCCAGCTTCCGAGAACCTCCCTCGTATCGTTGAGTAGGCAGCTAAACCCTGACTCCCTTACAGCATTCATATATGCCAAAGCACCTGCTTTGATATTGTCGTGTGTTAAGTAACCTACCTAATTTGTGTGTATCCACTTGTTTTCAATGTCTATGGATATGGTGATAAACTTTTTCCCAAAAACACTTTTAAGTTCTTGCATTATGCACAGAAGTAAACATTATCAATAAATACAAAACTAAGGAGTTAGTTCAAGCTAAGGTAACTTAATTTACTTTGTAGTACTATAAATGCATATAGATGGAGTTTAAATCTTCGAAGCAGGTATTTAGATTGCTTATCTTTTCTACATTCCTCTTTCACCTTTTCTCCAGTCATAAGATTACCTTTGACAGGTGCCGCTATCAATAAAGAGCTTTCATTTCTTAGACCAAACAATTTTAAACAGCCCAACTACAAGCTAATACAAAAATTTGGTGAGAAACTTAAAAATCTAATTCTTACAACAGAAATAGAAAGATATTTAGAAAAACGAAATGGGCAAGTTTTTGTAATTTCTGACTTACCTATTGAGTGGTTATCTATCAATGAAGTACCATTGTGTTTCACACATGATGTTTGCAGAATGCCGGAAGCAAACTATGGTAGTTTGTATAGTGCATATAGTAACAATCGGCTTGATGGATATGATATACCTAATGATATACTTAGCAAGACATTAGTCATATTAGGTGCATCAGAAAAAGAAGGAAAGGACGAGGGATTTAAAAAAGCGTTTCCACTGATTGAAGATTTGTCAAGTAAAAAGAGTTTTCAGACGAGACGCTGCCTAAGTATAGATGATGTAGCACAGGCAGTAAATGAACTAAAGCCTGAGCTATTAATATTTGACTGTCATGGTGGATTCGATGAGAAAACATCAACAAGCTTTTTAGTTATAAATGGTGAAAGACTAACAGGTGATGACATAGTTAAACACAATATCACTGCACCTTTGGTATTCCTTTCAGCTTGCAACACATCGCCTAACTATGGCTATTTATATACAATTGGTGAAGATTTTCTATATGCTGGCGCGTTTTCAGTAACAACAACTTTCACTCCTATTTCAATAGGAACAGGTTTTGGCAACTACACGAGGCTTATTAATGAACTTGAACACGCAATTAAGTTTGGCACCTATAAAAACTGGTTAGAGTTCGTAGCTTATGTCACAAGAACCTCTATTTTATATGAGGCTTATGTTGCTATTTTGCTAAAGAAAAATTTAGACGACCTAAAACAGCATCAAAATGATTCTATTTTAGCAGAGATTGACCGCAGAGTTATAATGTTCAAAGATGTTTCATATAGAAGACAAATTTTTCAGGAGTTCAAACAAGGCATAAGAATACCTGGTACAAAAAAACCAATAAAGTTAGAGGATTTGAACGGAGATTTTTTGAGCTATAGCCATCTCGGCAGAGCAGATTTGATATTATTCAAAAGTTGGATAGAGAATCAAAAGTCTAATGGTGATTAGTTATTAGTCTACCTCCTGCTTTTCCAGTATTTAACTATCAGCAAAAGCCTAAGGAACAGGCCTAACTACCTCTCCCTTTCGCAAACCACGCTTTTGGTACCAAAGAGAAAAGAGAGCGATTGTCAGGAGCAATTCTGACAGATCGCCCCAATAGTACATCAGTTTCGCTGCTTCCCGTATTTCGATGCTGCTGTAAGGAGAATTAAGTGGATAGAGATATGCGTACATAAACTTGCTTAAAAAGGCATGCGCAGCTATGCTAACAAACAACACCAGCACACGCAGAAGAATGCTTGGACGCTTCGGTACTGGGTCTAATCCTACCATGGACCAAACGAATAAATAACCGGCTAACAAAAAGTGTAGGTGTATAGCATAGTGTAGGTACGGATTTGTGAGGCTCCTGAGGTACAGCGGCGTCAGATACAAAAGATACATCCCACCAATATTCAAAATGAAAGCTGTTATAGGATGGCTCACTAGGTAAAACATCCTGCTCCTCAATATAGCTGTGACATTACGTGCCAGTTTGGTAGGCAAAGCTTTTAATGCTAGCGTTATGGGTGCTCCTAAAACCAGAAACAAAGGAGCGAACATTCCGATCAGCAAGTGCTGTACCATATGCCCCCGCAGGTCTTGGTGTGCCCATTGCATAAGCTTTGGTAACATGGCTACTCCCAACAAACAGATGCCGCACATGAAACTAACCGTGTGCCAGCCGTTCCAAGTACCTTTCTGTTTTCTAGTGTGTGTAAAGGCATACACGTAAGCCAGCGCGACACCTCCAATGACCAACAGAGGTATCCATTCTGAGATTGAGCTGCCAGGAAGACTGTGCTGAGAATGATGTTGCATGGAGTAACCGTTAAAGTCTAGTTTAAAAGGCGACTTCCTTACTTTCCATATTCTTGGCCCGCCTCAACAGGTAGAAGCCGATGAGCAGTAAAATAAGTCCTCCTAAATTCCAGGCGATGTCGTAAGGCAGCAGATTATTTACATAACGGATCTGATGCAGGCGCAACACCTTATGGTCTATAAAGCCATCAAAAAGTTGAAAGCCGCCTAACGCCAGGAAAAAACCTGCCCATGCTCTTGCCTTCACTAAAGTGCGACTTCGCTTTAAATCCAACAGCATAAAAAAACCAGCCACAATAGAAATCAGTTCTGCCGCATGCAATAACCCATCGCTCAGCAGGCCAATCTCTGTAGTAGAGCCATCGTAGAAATGATGCCACGAAAGAACCTGATGAAAAATTATCTCATCTACGCCAGCCATTACGCCAACACCAACCAGCGCAGCAGCCCACATAGATCGTTTTGGGTCTGCAGATTCTCTTTCGTAGTTCATGCTTTAGAATTATGAGTTAGATTTATAGCAACTTAAGTATAGCCACAGTTACGTATTATCTAGTTTATACGCCCTTACTCAGCATTATGAGTTTTAATTTAACCTTTCTCAAACATCCACTTACGGTTGCCCACTTCCACCTGCAGAACCATAAATTTGGCCAGTGGCATAACTGGCATCGCTAGCCGCTAGCTGCACAAAAATGGAAGCGAGTTCTGCTGGTTGTCCTGGTCTACCGATAGGTGTGTCTCCTCCAAAGCTTACCAGCTTATCCTGAGGAACTCCTCCGCTTACCTCCAACGGTGTCCAGATCGGCCCTGGCGCTACACCATTTACCCGAATACCTTTTGGGCCGAGCTGCTTAGCCAGCGACTTAACAAAATTCATGGTAGCGGCCTGCGTTTGCGCATAGTCATACAAATCCGCTGACGGATTATACGCTTGCACAGATGTAGTTCCGATAATAGAAGAACCAGGCTTTAAGTGTGGCAGTGAAGCTTTAATTATCCAGAAAGGTGCATAGATGTTTGTTTTCATCGTCCAGTCAAATTCATCGGTTGTAATGTCGAGAATTGACTCATTTGTTCGCTGCCGAGCTGCATTACTAACCAGTATATCCAGACCACCAAGCCCTCGCACGGCTTCTGCCACCAGTTTTTTACAGAAAGCTTCTTCGCGTATATCTCCTGGTATTGCTACGGCCTTACGACCTGCTTTTTTTATCAAGTCAACTACCTCACGTGCATCTGGTTCCTCAACAGGCAAATAGTTTATGGCTACATCCGCACCTTCACGTGCATAAGCAATAGCAGTTGCCCGCCCAAGGCCCGAATCACCTCCAGTAATCAATGCTTTGCGTCCCATTAAACGGCCAGATCCTTTATAACTGGTTTCACCATGGTCTGGGCGCGGCTCCATTTTACTGGTAAGTCCTGGCCATGGCTGCAACTGACTTTTAAATGGAGGTCTTGGGTATTTTGTGGTTGGATCTGTTAATTCCTTTGTACCAGCATAGCCTGCTTGCTGTGCTCCTGGTGCTGCAAAAGCAGGTGATACCACTACTGAAGCTAAACTCGCTCCTAACCCGCCAATAACTCGGCGTCTGCTAACTTTGTTTTCATCTTTCATAGACATTCGATGTGCGTTGTATAAGTTAATAGGGTATTTAAAGCGTCTGTAACTTTCTAGGTGTTATTCTTAGATTTTGCTTCTGCTGTACGACGTACAAAAACATATAAATCAGTAGTCTTACTAAGCTTTTAACTATAGCATAAATTGCAGGAGCCATCTCATTTAAGCTTGAAGAAGTATAGCACAGATGTTTCGATGATTGCGCGTACACCTTTAAATAAAGATGAACCGCCCTCGATAGCTAATGCTGGTAGGCTTCTCAGCAGTACTAAATGATATCGGATAAGGTTAAGTTTGCGATTTTATTTCTAGCTTAGGTTTGACATCTTTTAGTTTAAGATTTACAGGAGTTTGGGTTTAGCCCTAGCTTTACGCTTGCACATAAAATTAAAGCCAAACAAATATTTATACCCGATGTAAAACTCAGAGTTTCTTTTTCTTTAATAATTAACTCTGAGTTCATTGGTCAGAGCAACATAGGCTATGCCTTTGAGCCCTATCATAAGTGCACTTTACGCTCAGGTGCCAATATACTGCACAGGAGATTTATCTTTGATACTTTAGCTTTTGGGAAGTACCTTTGCTATGTGAAGGTTTTAACTGTCATATTAGCAATTTTAGTCGTTGCACTCTCGGTTTCGCCCTGCTGCCTGACCGAAAACTGCTCTGATGATGAGGTTAAAACCGAGGGAACAGACAATCATGCTAAAGATGTTGATGTTTGCTCTCCTTTTTATAGTTGCTCTGCTTGTATAGGTTTCACCGTCTCTAGCCACTCTTTCGAGCCAGTGACAGTAGCCCTGCTTCTTGACAACTATAATTTGGCAGATTATCAGCAGCGCTTCTTTTCGCAGTTTCACCATGCCATCTGGCAGCCACCTAAAGTAGGCTAGTGCCCTAGCCTTGACGTTGTCACATTAAATTAAATACGATGTGTTTCATCGTACTTAACAGCTTTTTCAATCGCTTATCTAAATGAAAAAATATTCTTTTATACTGCTCCTGTTCCTGAGCAGCACGATAGCCTATAGCCAAAATATTCTGACAGCTGTCATCAAAGATAGCGAAACAAAAGCACCTTTGATTGGTGCAACAGCCTCTCTTGCAGGAACCACTATAGGAGCAAGCGCCAATGCCAGTGGTGAGCTTCAGTTAACAGGCATACCCAATGGTACACAGGTAATCAGGTACAGCTACCTCGGGTATGAAGACAGGTTAGATACACTCACTTTTCCACTTGCTCAAACTACTCCCCTAGTGGTTTTACTACAGGCAGGTGGCGAAGAATTGGAAGAGGTAGTCATCTCCACAACACGCAGCAGCCGAACCATTGAAAACATTCCGACACGTGTGGAAGCCATTACACTAGAAGAACTGGGTGAGAAAGGCAACATGAAGCCAGGCGACATCAGAATGCTACTAAGCGAAAGCACAGGCATCCAAACGCAGCAGACTTCTGCTACCAGTGCCAATGCAAACATTCGTATTCAAGGTTTAGACGGCCGCTACACGCAAATCCTGCAGGATGGCTTTCCGCTTTACTCAGGCTTCTCGAGCGGGCTCAGCATCATGCAAATTCCGCCGCTTAACCTATACCAGGTGGAGGTAATTAAAGGCAGCTCGTCCACGCTTTATGGTGGCGGAGCCATAGCAGGGCTTGTGAACCTGATCACCAAAAAACCTACAGACGAAGGCGAACTGAGCTTTATGGCAAACCTTACCAGCGCCAATGGCCTTGACTTGAGCAGTTTCTATGGCAAAAAATTCGGCAAGTTTGGGATAACGGTTTTTGCGGCCAGAAATGCTAACCAAGCCTACGACCCTGCCGATATAGGTTTCTCGGCTATACCTGAGTTTGAGCGCTATACCTTGAATCCACGCTTATACTATTGCCCCAGCGAGCGCACGCAACTGTATTTTGGAGTAAACGCAACACAGGAAGAGCGATTAGGCGGCGACATGCGCTACATAGACGAGCATGAGAGCGGTTATTATTTCGAACAAAATAACACAGACCGCTTCTCTACGCAGTTTAACCTAGAGCACAGGTTCTCTGACAATGCTATACTCTCTGTAAAAAACAGCCTGAGCTTTTTTAACAGGGATATTGCTGTTCCCGACTATGATTTTCAGGGTAAGCAAGCGTCCAGTTTTAGTGAAGTGGCCTACAGCCTAAACAGCAGTAGATCTGATTGGGTAGTTGGGGCGAATCTTTGGACAGATAAATTTTCGGAGCAAAATGCTACTACTGTGGGAGCAAGAGACTATAACAATACCATTGTTGGTGCTTTTGCTCAAAACACCTTCACTCCTATCGATTGGTTTGTCCTAGAAACAGGTCTTCGCACAGACTATGTAACTCCTGCGCCTGCAAATAAATCTAAAGGTTTATTTGTACTGCCCCGTGTTTCGGCCCTTTTTAAAATAACAGACCGTCTGTCTTCACGCCTAGGTGGCGGCATGGGCTACAAAACACCTACCATCTTTACCCAGGAAGCCGAAAATGTTACGTTCCGCAATATCCTGCCTCTTAACACCAGCCAGACGGCAGCAGAAACATCCATCGGTGGTAATGCCGACATTAACTTTAGCACACTTATAGGCAACAATGTTACCTTCAGCATCAACCACATGTTCTTTTATACTTACCTGAACAACCCGCTGATCCTGACGCTGCGCCCCGATAACCTTTATGAGTTTAAGAACGCCAACGGATATGTAGATACCAAAGGTGTGGAAACAAACATGAAGTTCGGATATGAATGGATAAAGCTATTTTTAGGCTATACTTACACCGATGCCAGGCAACATTACAATGGTAGCGTGAGGAATATGCCGCTTACGTCAAAGCACAGAGTAAACAACGTCCTGATGCTGGAGAAGGAGGACAATTTCAGGATAGGCCTGGAGGCATACTACTTTAGCCCACAACGGCTGAATGACGGCAGCAAAGGGCGCGCCTATTGGATTAACGGTATTATGATGGAGAAGATGTTCGAAAAGTTTTCGCTGTTTTTAAACTTCGAGAACATTTTCGACACCCGTCAAAGCAGGTTCGGCAGCATCTATACAGGTAGCAGAACCAATCCTGTTTTCAATGAGATTTATGCCCCTGTAGATGGCCGTGTAATAAATGGAGGAATAAAACTAAACCTATTGTGAAAGTATAGTTATCCAGTTAGATTGATGATCTGAATAAGGTTATGGAAACTTCTTATCTAAAAATTTAGAAATCAAGAAGCATCCCCAGGTTCATAGGCTATTACCATACAAGATCATATAATTGTAGACGAGAAATGATAATCAAGAAAGGCTGTTCTAAAAAGAACAGCCTTTCTTGATTATGTACCACATACTCACCTCCCCCAGCTCTCCTTCTTACCCCGAATTTATACCTAAGTATAAATAGCATGTTCAGATATTTAAAGTGTACCACTAACAGGTAATTTATACTTACTTCAAAAACTCAGTGATTTACCATCTTTTTTGGCTGTTTTGTTTAATAAGGAAAAACAGAAAGCCGCATTTCCGTATCAAAAGCAATGTTAAATTAACCCTTGAATTAAACAAAATGGAAAGCAAGAGTGCTAAACAGGCTGTAAGCGATGTGTTAAATGTGGAGTTGGAAGAAAGACAGTCTCAGGAGCTATACTACAGTATCTGTAGCTACCTAATGGCAAAAGATGATTTCTGCTACGTAGACATCATCAAATTCAAATATGCTCTCCTTTACGATGACTTCAATCAGGAACTTGTAGATTACTTTGTAATGGAATATATGCTGGAAAAGATGCGCAAGAAGCATTCTTTTATCCTCTCTACGCTAACCTACCTTGTCACCTGTAAATCTTAGGGGCAAGGTAGTTTTCCTAGCCTGCAAAACTGCTGCAACCCTAATATTTTCTTTTCGGAGGAGGTATACAAACCTTGACTAACAAACCTACGGAGGAAAGGGTATTTCCTTATAAAAACCTGCAACAGTAAGTCGTTTTCAGTATTCTGCTGTCGGGTTGCTTACCAACATCAGTTGCAACACTAATTAGTTAGCTGTACTCGCTATTCATTCATCCCCCATTGCTCAGTCATATAGTTGTCATAACACAAGTTATTCACTGTTAGGTGTCTCCTCAAATAATATAACTTTTATAGTTGCTTATACTTACATTCATCTATATACCTTAGACACAATACTTCAATCAACATTTTCTAAAGAACTCACTTATAGAATCTTAAAGCAATCCCTATCAGTACTGATTATAATTTTTAGATTGCTTTGATAATGAATATTGTTTACTAACTTGGCATCTACAACAGATTTATACAACAATTTTAAGCTTTTTGATTGTTTTTTATCAGAATAGTTAAATTAATAGAGAAACTAAAGAGATAAGTTAATTGTACTGTTACCTAATACTTTAACAGGTAAATTTATTTTCTGTTTTATAGCAACATAGTAGTTAAACCAAAATAACAAATACCCTACATACTCAACTAAAGACAATGAATCCGATTGAACGCACAGGGACTGAGATATTGGACAAGATAATGCAGCACTCATTAGACATGATCTGCATCATCAACGAGGATGGTCTTTTTGTGCTGATGAGCAAGGCTTGTAAACAAATTGTTGGGTACGAATTTGAGGAAATGCAGGGCCAGTCTATCTGGGATTTTATACACCCCGATGATAAGGAGGCAACTGCGGAAATAATGGGGAGGCTGCTTGACGGCTACAAAACAAACTCTTTTGAGAACCGCTACCTACACAAAGATGGATATTCAGTTCCACTAATCTGGTCTGCAGTTTGGGATGAAGAAGACAATAGCATGTTCTGCGTTGCCCGCGATGCTACCGAGCGGAACACCATGCTAAAAAAACTGAAAGAAAAGGAAGAGCTGCATGGCGCTTTGATAGAGCAAGGCGATGATATTCTATCATTAATTGACGAACAGGCTAATTTTATCTTTACAGGTGGGGCTACCTACCGTGCATTGGGTTTTTTGCCAGAGCAACTTATAGGGCAGAATGCGTTTACGCTGGTGCACCCAGATGATGTATACAGAACGAAAGCAGCTTTAGAAATATTATTGTCCGATGGTAAAGCTTCAATTCCAGAGTTTAGATTAAAAAATGCTACTGGCGAATGGCGATGGTTGGAAACAATTGGAACAAACCAATTAAACAACCCACACATTAAAGCCTTAGTACTTAGTTCGCGTGATATAACTGAGCGCAAGTTACGTTCTCTAATCATAGCCAAAGGTGAGCAACGATACAAGGCCCTATTCGAGGGAAATCCTGATGCCATTATCGTAGAAGAAAGAGACGGAACAATTATAGACATCAACTGTGCTGGTGAAGCATTAGCAGGTTTACCGAAACAAAGTATTATTGGCTCTTCATTAGCAAACGTACTTCCTGCAGAAGCCATACCTATTTGTATGCATCACCTAGCACTAGCTTTTGAAGGAGATGTTGTCAAATATCAGTTAGAGATAAACAAGGAGCATAACGAGAAACTGATCTTAGATATAACTAAAGTACCTGTTGAATTAGACGGAGAGATTATAGCGGTTCACTCTGTTATAAAAGACATTACTGCCACAACGCTATATCACCAAACAGTAAAGGAACATGCTAAAAAGCTAAATACTATTTTTGAGAGTATAACAGATGCTTTTTTTACCTTAAATAAGAATTGGGAATTCACTTACATCAACAGTGAATTCGATAGATTACTGAATACTCAGCGACACTATAAGATTGGCAAAAACATCTGGGATATTTTTCCAGAGGAAGTAGGCCAGGAATTTTACCAGCATTACCACAAAGCCGTAGAAACAGGCGAATCCGTACATTTTGAGGCATACTTTAAAAGTGCTGACTGTTGGTTCGATGTAAAGGCTTATCCCTCCGAAGAAGGGCTTTCAGTTTACTTTAGCGACATCTCCGATAAAGTTAAAGCACAGCAAGAGCTAAAGTTGATGTCGCTTGTGGCCAGTTCCATAGATAATAGCGTTGTGATAACAGACGCCAACGGCCTGACAGAGTGGGTAAATACAGGCTTTACAAAATGTACTGGTTATACGCTAGCCGAGATGGTGCGTAAAAAACCTGGCGCTGTTTTGCAAGGCCCCGAAACAGATAAGGAAGCTATAAAGCTTTTCCGTGAGAAGCTACAGCAAGGCGAATATTTCAATGCTGTAATTCTTAACTACACTAAGTCTGGCGAAAAGCTCTGGTTTTCGATGGACATTACACCTGTGCGCGATGATGCTGGTAACATTAGACAGTATATAGCTATTCAGAAAAACATCAATGAAAGAGTTAAGTGGCAACAGGAATTAACAAAATTATCTTTAGTTGCCAGACACACCACAAACAGTGTTATCATTTCGAACAAAAACAGAGCCATTGAGTGGGTGAACGAAGGCTTTACAAAATTAACAGGCTATAGCTTAGAAGAAGCTGTGGGTAAAATCCCTTCAGAGCTGTTGCACCCGAACGATCTAGACCTCAACCCTTATGAAGAAGTAAAGCACCTAGTACTGAAAGGTGAACCTGTTTCTTTTGAGATAAAGTGCACCAAAAAAAGCGGTGAAATTGCATGGTTTTCGGTGCAGGTAATTCCTATTCTTGATGAAAAAGGCGAGATCAGCAGGTACCTTACAACTCAAACAGATATAACAGCTTTAAAAACATCAGAGATTGAGTTTTCGGTGCTGGCAAAAGATCTTTACAAGCAAAACCGAGACCTGCAGCAGTTTACATACATTGTGTCGCACAACTTAAGGGCACCAGTGGCAAACGCCATTGGTTTAACAAGGCTTTTAAGCAAAGTAGACAAGCATTCGGAGCTGCACGATACAGCTTTGGCAAATCTTAACACAAGTGTACAAAGGCTCGATACTGTTCTGAAAGACTTGAACATGATCTTGAGCATTCGTGATAATGCAAGCTCTATTGATCAGGAAGAGGTAGACCTTATGGGTGTATTTAAGCAAGCTGTGGCCACTCTTCAGCAACCTCTAAAATATTGCGGCGGAGAAATAATAACCCAGATACCACAAGGCTACACCATAAAAGGAAACAAAGCATACCTGCATAGTATTTTTTATAACCTGTTATCTAATGCTATCAAGTACAGGTCTGATGCGCGTAAGCTTTGTATTAAAGTAACATGCCTTGGCAGCTCTGAACGCGGCACTATTATCTCTATATCGGACAATGGTTTGGGGATTGATCTTAAGAGAGCTGGGCAGGATGTTTTTAAACTGTACAAGCGATTCCACATGCACAAGGTTGAAGGCAAAGGCTTGGGTTTATATCTGGTAAAGACACATACAGAAGCAATGGGTGGAAGAGTAGAGATAAGTTCTAAAGTTGAAAAAGGAACAAATTTCCTTGTTTATTTACCATAAATACAAGAATCCCGTATACGACTAAACTATGCTTAAATTGTCGACAACAAACCTTTCGTTGACTATCTAGATAAACCAGACTTATTTATACATATTAAGGTATTTTAAATATACATGCTGAACACATTCACCATTCCTATAGTACCACAAGACGATGAAGAGAGGCTAGAGAAGCTTTATAGTTACAACCTGCTAGATAGTAGCGACGAGGTATCTTTTAGCCACATTACCCCCATAGCAGCCCAAATGTTCAAAGTACCCATAGCCCTGGTGTCGTTAGTAGACAAGGACAGGGTTTGGTTTAAAGGAAATGAGGGCATGGGCGATGCAAAGGAAATTGCCCGAGGTGTCAGCCTTTGCTCTTTGGCCATTCTGAAAGACGATGTTACCGTATTTGAAAATACCAAAGATGAACCTTGCCTGTATGCCAATCCTTTGGTTGCAGGTAGTTTTGGTTTGCGTTTTTATGCTGCGGCCCCGCTTGTTACGCCAGATGGATACAGAATAGGAGCTGTTTGTGTAGCAGACAAGCAGCCACGAAAATTTAACGATGAAGATAAACGTATTCTAGAAGGCTTGGCATCTTTGGTGATGGAGGAGATTGAAACCAGAAAGCTGCAGGTAGAACTATAGAATTTACTTTTTTATAAACAGAGTTTTTGATTTAACGCTGAATAAATAAATTTGCCCCCGATTCTTGACTAGGTTCAGTTCTTATGTTATGCTTCGGGGTGTAGCGTAGCCTGGTATCGCGCCAGCATGGGGTGCTGGAGACCGTGGGTTCGAATCCCGCCACTCCGACTTTAGAAGGTCTTATACTTGACAGGTATAAGACCTTTTATTTTGTCCTATAAGTTTGTGGCGTCTGTAAATAACTTGTTACAAAATATGTAACAAAACATTAAGATATCCGTTACACTTTATGTAACTTTGATACAGAAGATAAGCGGAATGAATATTGTTACCGTCTCCAGAATAAAGAAATTCTTTCTGAAACATGCCGATTCCAAATTATCACTTGAAGTTTGGGTGGCAAGAGTTTCAGCTCTGAGAATAACCAACCTGAACGACCTAAAGCAAGTTGCGAATTCAGTAGATGTAATCGGCAACAACCGCGTCATCTTCGATATCAAAGGGAACAAGTATAGAATAATTACGGTGGTGCTGGTACGCAACCAGACCGTGTACATCCGCTGGATCGGCACCCATGCAGAATATGATAAAATAGATGCACATACTGTGTAAATAAAATAGAACACCAACACCAGACGACCGATGAGCAAAGTAACCATCAACCCCATAAGAACTGAGCAAGACTACGAAGAGGCTGTGAAGCGGCTAGATAGTCTGCTGGACATGAACCCTAAGCCTGGAACTGATCTGGATGATGAGTTGGAAGTGCTGACCACGCTTGTACAAGCGTACGAGCAAGTACATTACCCTATTGAGTTACCAGATCCAATTGATGCGATTAAGCACATAATGGAGGAAAACGGGTGGAAGAACAAAGATTTGGAACAGTACATTGGTCCTAAATCTCGGGTATCTGAGATTCTTAACCGAAAAAGATACTTTACACTTCAGCAAATTTACATGCTGCACAAGCATTTAAACCTGCCTTTTGAAATGTTTATTAACGAAAGAGTAATACAGTCGGCTGCCTAAACAAAAAAGCCGCAGCGGGTTAGCTGCGGCTTGTGTATATACTTTTGATATCTTCGCCCTCAATCCTACTTCTTCTCAGAGTGCCCCAGGCTTTTTTCAGGGCTTACCTTATCCCGTACTAGCTGCTTCAACTCTTTTATCTCAGGAAAACGACCTTCCCTTTTCCTATCGAATACCTGCTCATCGTTTACCCTAACGTTGTAGCGGCCGTTTACCTCACTTGGCTGTATGAGCACACCATATACATCCTCGGAAAAAGTAGTGAGTAACTCTTGTGCCATATAGGCGGCACGCAGCATCCAGCCGCATTTCGGACAGTATTCAATTGTTATGGTAGGTTTCATAGAAGTATAATACAGTTGGTTTTGCAGATTAGCTGGCAGCAATAAACTCCCAAAGCTACACAGCAAATTACACTATCTTATACTTTAACCAGCTGAAGTGGGTTTACTTCTACAAAATCTTCTTTGGGAGCCTCGCAGGTAGGGCAGGTGTAGTTTGTTATACTTTCGAAAGGTGTACCTGCCGCAATAGCGTTTACCGCGTCGCCGTACTGCGCATCGTATACCGTGAAGCAGTTTTTGCATTGATATACTTTCGCTAGCTCCTGTTCCTCAGCATTTAAACTTTGCTCGCTTTCGTAAACAGGATTCTGCGGCAACTCTGCCTCTGTTTGCAGTTCGTAATATAAATTACAAAGCTCAATCAAGCGCTGACTCAATTCCTCACGGCTCACATCTTTCTTATAGCTGAGAAAGTCTTTGGAGTTCGGGTTGAAATCGCGGGTATGCAGCACTTCGAACAGTTCCTGCTGCGGTGCCTCCCCATTCACCAAATCCTGCTGCGTACGGATAACAATAGAGCCAAACAAGCCTGTTTTTGGCTGCGTTTTAATGGCAAAGCAAAGGCGATAGGTTCGTACATCCTCTTCATTAAACTTGCGAACCAACTCATTCTTCAGGTTTAAGCCGTAAGGGCAAAGGTCCTCTACCTGCCAATTCAGCTCGTTGGAAGCATGCCGCACATTAATTCGGTACTTGCACAATATGGTATCCCACAGGTCGCGGTCAGCCAGCTCTATACCTTTCACGACAATGGATTTCCAAGGCGTGGTATATAGCTGCCCCACCCGCGTCTGCAGGCAGATGTTGCATAAATCTTTCAGAAAGGCCACAGGATAAAGCTCATCGCGGCGGTAAATACCCAACCATAATTTATTGCCGTAGCGGTTGAAGCCTTCGTAGTAAGGCAGTTTAAAATCAGGCAGCTTCAGCGCTGCAGCAATTGGTTGAACCACAAAACTACCACTGGCGCTTACCATCGCATGCAGCAGTGCGCCATCAATCGCAGGTTGGTCGTAAAACTTATCTTTGTTCGCAAAAATGGTTTGCTCCAGCACACTGCTCAGCTCTGGAATATCCTCTGAGTAAACCAGCGAAGGCCAGCAATAAATAATATTCGTTTTAGGAAAACGGATATAGAGGTACCAGTAATTACTCGTATCCGAAGCTATAAAATTGAAGTTGCCTGTAAAGAAGGGGAAGAAAGCCTGGTTGTTATCAACAAGGTTAATCTTTACCTGCGGCCTGTAATCGAACAGATCCAGAATGTCTTTATAAACACCTTCCCGCAGCCAGTTGGCATGGTAAAACACATCTTCGGCTACATAAGAACTGATGATGTTCGGATGAACATCTGCATCCAACTCGTAAATAATATCCGCAGAAATCAGCTCCTGCACCAGTTGGCGCACCTGCACCTCTAGCACCGTAAAAAACAACTGCTGCCGATTCCCGAAGCGAATATTCTCTACGCCCGCACTTTCAGCTATCGCTAAAATATCCAGTAAATCTCCCGCCGACACAATACCGCCAGCCAGGTTTATTTTGATCGTATAGTTTTTAACTATCATAGTTCGTTTCTTCTGCTAAAGTAACGCGACACAAGTAAGGAGATACAAGTATTACGACACAAGACACACGACTTTTTCGTAAAGATCATGTTGAAATAGAATACCTCCTGCTGATAACCCACCCCTAACCCCTCCGAGGAGTGGAATAAAAATCCATAATGTGAAAGTTTAGCTTCTGCTAGGTGCACATTTCGACGCTCCACTGTTTGAGCGTTCAGCGAGTTTGGAGCGTCTTGATTTTTTTGGTTCTTTTTGTCTTGATACAAAAAGAACAGAGACTTAAACCATAAAACATGCTCATTTGCTGTTAAACATTAAGGTTGCTATGCGAACACAAACCATTATGCCAGTGGCTGAAGCCCCCCCTTCCACTAAGTTTCTTCCAGAATGACAGAAGGAGAAAGCATGGCTATCAAAAAGCATACAGTGAGATTAAATCTTCTCTAACTAACTTTCTCCAACAACTCCAACATCAAACTATCATCTAAAATCTGCTTCACTTCTGGCCTGCAGGAACCACAACCCGTACCAGCTCCAGTAGTGGCACAAAGCTCCTTCAGCTCCGTACAGCCAGCCGCAATTTTCTGACGGATATTGTCGCTGCCCACATTGTTACAGCTGCAAACCAGCTTGCCCAGCACAGGCTCTGGTGTTTTACCGCTGCGCAGCAACTGCAGACGTTTATCACTCAGTTCAATTCTGTTCGAAATCAGTTCACGGAACTCTTGGAACTCTGCCTTGTCTCCTATCAGTATCGCACCAACCAACCTGTCCTGGTGGATGATACACTTTTTATAATAGCGTTTGGCCTTGTCTATAAACACAATCTCTTCGTAGTTCTCTTCATCAGGACACTCAGGCAAACCGATGCTGCACAAATCGAAACCATGTATTTTGATAATATTCATGAAAGTGCTGCCCTGGTAGTAGCTGGCAATGTCACCGCTCAGGTACCTGGCCACCACCTCCGCCTGCTGCTCGGCTGCTGCTGTAATACCGTAAAGTATACCTTCAAACTCCGCAATCTCGCCTATAGCAAATACATTCGGATCATTTGTTTGAAGACGTTCATTCACCAGTACACCGCGCTTACACTCCAGACCACTCTCACGCGCCAGTTCCAGGTTCGGTACTGTACCGATGGCAATAATCAAGGCATCACAGTCAATCCTGCGGCCACTTTTCAGGCCAACGCCTGTCAGTTTAGAGCGGCCATAGTATAGTTGCACCTCATCGTTGAAATATAGGTCGCAGCCTTGGTCCACCATCTCCTCCTGTAGCAACTGACTGCCCAACGGGTCCAGCTGACGATCTAAGAAGCGAGAAATACGCTGGATGATGGTGACTTTTGTACCGACTTCTCGCAAAGAAGCAGCCATTTCTAACCCCAATAAACCACCGCCCACAATCACAACATGACCGTTTTCAGGAACGTGTGCTTTAAAGTTATCGGCATCGGTGCGACTGCGCATGGTGAATATGCCTGGCAAAGAAGGTACATGTTTTGGCACTGCCGCACGACTACCTGTAGCCATTAGCAGCACATCATAGTCCGTACGCACGCCCCGTGAGTCGATCACAAACTTCTGCTCTCGATCTATCCGCTCAACGCTCACACCACGTAGCAGCCTTATATTATAAGCAGGTTCTTCAGAATCTTTCATCTTCACGAGCTGCTCCCATTTCTGGTGTCCGCTAATGTAGTCGGGCAGCATCACGCGGTTGTAGAAAGGAAAATCTTCTTTGCTGAAGATGGTAATTTCATCGTCCTGGTTCAGCTCGCGGTAAGATTTTACAAAGCCATAGGCTCCCGCCCCCGCTCCTACTACCACTATGCGCTGGAACGGCTTTTTATACTTTGTTACGCTTACGGCGCAGTATTTATAGTCTGGTTCTTTCGAAATAGGATCAAGCTGGTCGGTGGTGACATTGTTCGCACGATTAAGGTCGCTACCTAAGATCTTGCCCCAATGCATCGGCAAAAAAACCACGCCTGGCTTAATCTTGTCCGACAGCTTCGCCTTTACCCGTACATCACCTCTCCTCGACCGCACTTCCACAATGTCCTGATCTGCTATACCTAAGTTAGCAGCATCCTGCGGGTGCAACTCCAGGAAAGCCTGCGGAATATGTTTCTTGAGTTTGTTAACTTTTCCCGTTTTGCTCATCGTGTGCCACTGGTCGCGGATGCGGCCTGTCGTCAGGACCAGCGGGAAATCTGCGTCAGGAGCTTCACTTCTTTCCTCCACCGAAACGGGATGAATAACCGCTTTGCTGGAGGAAGTATAGAATTGCTTATCGGTAAATAACCTTTTGGTACCCTCTGCTGCACCGCCCAAAGTATACGGCCATTGCACCGACCGCTGCTCTTTGAGGATACTATAGTTCAACCCAGAGATATCAATGTTAGTGCCTGCAGTAAGTTTTGCGTGCTCCAGATAAATAGCTTCAGCAGATGGATAATCGAAGCCGTGATAGCCCATGGTTTGCGCAAAACGGCAAATGATCTCGGCATCTGGCAAGGCCTCACCAGGTGCGTCTACAATTTTTGGAAGATAACTGATGCGACGCTCCGAGTTAGTCATGGTGCCTTCCTTTTCCGTCCAGGAGGCGGCAGGAAGTATCACATCGGCATAGGTAAGTGTTTCAGGTTTGTTGCTGATCTCCTGCACCACCACAAACTTGGCTTTCTTAAGAGCGGCTTCGGCCTGGCGCGCATTCGGCAAACTGGTAAGCGGATTGGAACATATGATCCAGATCGCTTTCAAACGACCGTCCTCCAAAGCCTCAAACATTTCGGTAGCTGTCAGTCCTGGTTTTTCAGGTATAGCTGTGCCACCCCAGAATTGCTGCACCTCCGCCCGATGCTGCGGATTGCTTAACAAACGATGCGCAGGAAGTAAGTTTGATAAGCCACCAACTTCCCTGCCACCCATGGCATTTGGCTGGCCCGTCAGCGAAAAAGGTCCCGCTCCAGGTTTTCCAATCTGGCCCGTAATTAAATTCAGGTTCAGCAGGCTCAGATTTTTGTTTACACCGATGGCACTTTGGTTCAGCCCCATCGTCCACATCGAGATAAAACCTTTCGCGTTGCCAATATACTGCGCAGCCAGCCTGATGTCGGCTTCCGCTACACCGCAAACTTCTGCATACTCCGCTAGACTTCTCTCAAAAACAACCTCTTTATATTGCTCAAAGCCTTCAGCATGATTGCGGATAAAGTCTAGGTCGATGTCGCCGTTTTCAATCAGCACTCTGCCGATGGCGTGGTTTAGGTATACATCGGTGCCAGGGTTCAGCTGCAAGTGCAGATCGGCAATGGCACAGGTATCCGTTACGCGCGGGTCCACCACTATTATCTTCACCTCAGGATTCGCGGCCTTTTGTGCTTCTACCCTGCGCCAAAGTATAGGGTGGCACCAGGCAGGATTTGCACCCGTCACGTAGAAGCAATCGGCTAGTTCAATATCATCGTAGCAGATAGGTACGCTGTCTTCGCCCAAGGCCATCTTATAGCCTACCACGGCACTGCTCATGCAAAGCCTCGAGTTGGTGTCGATGTTGTTGCTCCCAATAAAGCCTTTTATGAGTTTGTTGATGACGTAATATTCTTCCGTCAGGCACTGACCAGAGGCATAGAAAGCCACTGAATCGGGACCATACTTATCAATAAAGGTTTTGAAAACGGCCGCTGTTCTTTGCAGTGACTCGTCCCAACTTACCCGCTGCAACGGCATACTTTTGTTATAGCGCATTTGCGGGTAGAGCAGGCGATCCTGCTTATCGTTTACCGTGTACTGCAGGTTTAAGCCCTTGCTACAGAGCATCCCGCTGTTCACAGGGTAATCTTTATCTCCCTCCACGGAAATGGCACCACTTTTCTCCTTCGTTACCGTTACGCCACACCCTACGCCACAATAGGAGCAAGTACTGGCAAAGGTATCTTTCTGTTTTCCGTTATCAGGCATGTTTGATTGTTAAATGTTAGTATTACTTTAATGTTGACCCACCCCTAGTCCCTCTTAGGAGGAGCTAGGGGTGGGTTCCTTTTCTTCAGCCTTAGAAGATGCTACTGTGCAGGGGCTGGCTTATAAACGCGCGCAGGCTCTGCTGCTGCGGCTATTGCCTCTTCCCTTTTCTCGCCCAGCAACTGATCCATTTCGGCCCGTGCTTCTCTTTCCATTTCAGGTGTAAACCTTACTAGCAGTGCCAGCACAGAGCAGGCAACAACTATCAACCCGATAATGAACAGCGCCTCGGGGTAAGAAAGGCTATCTACCTTGAACAGGAAACCTGCAGCCACAGCGCCCGCATTACCGCCAGCACCTACGATGCCCGACACAGCACCCATGGCCTTCTTATTGATAAAAGGCACCACCGAAAAAGTGGCTCCCTCCGACATCTGCACAAAAAGACTAAATACGATCATCACCATAATGGAAAGCGGCAATACACTCATCTGCGAAAAAAGCACCAGCGCCAAACCTTCTATAAGTATAACAGCACCTAAGAACCAAACTCGACCTGAAAGCCCCCATTTTATACCAGCCTTGTCGCCAAAGAAACCGCCAAGTGTACGGGCAAAGATGTTCATCAGGCCAAATAAGCCTGCAATTAGTCCAGCCGTTCCGATATCCAGTTTAAAGTAGTCGTGGTAGTAGATGGCGGCGATGTTGTTGATGGTTAGCTCAATGCCAAAGCAGGCACCGTATAGCACGAACAGCACCCATACACGGTAATCGCTGGCAGCTTTCCAAAAAGAAACGGTATCTTTTTTCTTTTTGGCAGCAGCTGCATCCGATAAATCTGAAATGTTACCCGCAGGCGAATCTTTTGTGCAGGTATAGTATAAAATACCGCAGATAATCATGGCCACGCCTGGCACCACCATGGCATATCGCCAGGCCTGCGATTCTACAAAACCGAAACTTACAAAAGCGGCAAAAATCAAAGGCATCACCATTTGTGTCACGCCACCGCCCAGGTTACCCCAGCCAGCTGTAGTCGCGTTGGCTGTACCAACCACGTTAGGCGCAAACATAACAGTAGTATGGTACTGCGTGATTACGAAAGCGGCTCCGATTACCCCTATCGCCAGGCGGAAAATCAGAAACGACTCGTAACTGTTGCTGAAGCCTATGCAGATGACAGGTACAGCACCCAATACCAACAGGAAAGTATAGGCGATACGTGGGCCGATCTTGTCGCATAACCACCCGATCACTAGCCTGGCTATAACTGTAATTGCCACAGAGGAAATGATGATGTTCCCGATCTGGTCTTTACTCAGGTTCAGCTCTTCCCGCACCACTGCCATCAGTGGCGCAATCCCGAACCAGCCGAAGAAGCATAAGAAAAAGGCCATCCACGAGAGGTGGAAGGTACGCATCTGAATGGTTTTCAGGCTAAAGAGGTTGATAGAGGTTGCTTTTCCTGCTGATGCTTTCATGATCATCTCGATTTAGAGGTAAAAAATTTAGGCCTGAGGTAACTGGTCCTTTGGCTGCTTATTTATGAACAAGTGTTGTTTAGGCTGTTCATGGTTTCGGTTTTAGTTAGGCTTATAGTGTAAAGAAGGTAGGTTTGAAGGTTAGCATTACCCAGGCCCACTGGTTCACGGTTCTTCCAGCGGTGCCTTTCAGTGCTTCCATCGATTCAGTTGCATATAGTTGCGAGTAGCCCACTTTCAGGTTGAAATCAGGACTCACATTGTGGTTGTACATGAAGTCAATTTCCTCGCCTAAGCGGGAGGATAAGGCTGGTGCACCTTCTAGAGGGGCATACACTGTGGTAGGTGATTCGAAGTGGTGCAGTTGCCCCAGCAACGAGCTTTTCTCGCCTAGCTTGAAATTGGTTTTAAGATAAACATCCACTAAGCCAGCTGTCCGTCCGTTTTGCCCGTGGTTATTGCCTACATAAAAGTAGTCCATAAAGCCATAGAAGGCATGGTTGGTACCATACAACGGCGTGAAGGCATTGTTGCGCGTATCAAAAGCGTCCGAACCTGAAAGATAGTCTACTCCCAGCGTGATAGGGGTAAGTTTGGTAGCATATGTGGCTTGCAAAGATGCCAGGTAAGCTCTTACAGTTCTGCCAGCCAGGTCTTTCCCTCCCTGGAAGTAAAACTCACCTCCCAAACGAATAGCTCCCAATGCTTTTTCACCTAGCACGCCGTACGTCTGCCGAAAGAAAACGGTAGAGTCCGAAGCTCGCTGACGACCGTCGTTGAAGAACAAAGCTGAAAACTTAGTACCTCCTATTTCCTTATGCAGCCACAGGTACTGCATAGTTTTATAGTTGTCGATGCCGCCATAAAAAGTATCGTGTAGTTTCGTCGGCTCCGATGGCACGTTTTGGTTGAAGGCTCCTCCTGCGTGGGCTGCAAAACCTGTACTGTCGGCGTACATCAGGCGAACTCCATCGTGGCTACGCCCCTGCTGCGCCCAATCCAGATTACCCAAGAAACGGGCGTTGTCGTAATTCAATTCCTGTCGACCTACCCGCACCGCAAGGCGTGAGGTTAATTGATATTCGCCGTAGGCTTCGTATACATTAAATAGACTTGGGTCAGATTTGTATACTTGGTTAGTAGCTCCCCACACCCGCACATCCTGCACAGAGATCCGCAGCTTCAGCTTTTCTTTCGCATAGTTCACGTTCAATCTCGACCGCTGCTCCACGAAAAAAGCAGGCGACTGCTCCTCTGTCATCACCGTTTTAAAGCCATCCCTAAACTCTGCCCGTGGCCGTATTTCAGCAGACAAAGATAATTGCGCAAAGGAAGCCTGAGAACCAAGCAACAGCAAAACCGTACTAAGCAGAAAAATTCTGGTAGAGCTTCCTCTCATGTATTTTTATGATTATAATTTAGCTATTGCCTTTGCGCCAGACTTCCGCAGGAGCTGTGCTCACTGCGAGAGTCTTTGGCCAATTCTTATGTAAGAGATATACTTTGCCAGTTCCTGTTTTATATTACTATATAGGATGAAACACGGAGCAGAATAACATGCAGATGCTCCCGCCTACTTTTCGTGCTGCCTGGCAGTTTATTATCAAGCTGAGGCTATGGCTACTGCCACATCTCGACTTTTAAGATGCTGAACGTTTCGGTAATAAGGACCTACACCACTTGCGCCTGATGCTCATGGTTAACTTCATGTATGGCAAATGTAAATTAATGAGCGGCTTAAGCTGCCTTTGTTAGCTTTGCTCTATGCCGATGTATACCTTGTCACCGATTACCTTCACAGGGTAGGTTTTAATCTGGTAATCGTCTCCTGAAAGGCATTCGCCAGATAGCAGCGAGAATGTTTTTTTATGGAAAGGGCACGCTACTTTAGGTTCACAGGTATCGCCAGTGCTCCCAATCATACCCCTGGAAAGTACCATCTGCTGCTTATGTGGGCACAGGTTTTGGGTAGCATACCATTCGCCTCGTCGGGCAAAGTTATAAAGCGCAATCTGCTCCTCATTTACCTTCACACAGGCACCTCCATCCTGAGGCACATCTTCTGTTTTACAAACGTAGATCCACTCAACTGCTTCTAAAACTTGAACTTCCATATTGCTATACTTAATAATTGATATTTCTTAAACTAAACTCGACATTAAACCAGCTTACCACTCCTTTGCCTTCACCTGCTCACGCATGGTATCGAACTGAACGCTCGGGTCTTTCTCTTTCGGCGCATTTACGAAGTGTGAAAAACGCTTTCTGAGCTCAGGATTCTGAACCACCTCTTTCCACTCGCAGCTATAGTTGTTGATCAGCGTCTGCATCTCAGCCTCCAACTGCTCGTTTATTCCTAAGCTGTCGTTGATGATCACATTTTTGAGGTAGGTCATGCCGCCTTCCATTTTGTTTAGCCAGGTGGCAGTACGAGTCAGGGAATCAGCTGTTTTAATGTAGAACATCAGAAATCTGTCAAGGTATTTTACAACAGTTTCCTTATCAATGTCTGTTGCCAGCAGTTGGGCGTGCTGTGGTTTGGAACCACCGTTCCCAGCTACATATAAGTTCCAGCCTTTTTCTGTGGCGATTATACCAAAATCCTTTGACTGCGCTTCGGCACACTCACGCACACAGCCGCTTACGCCGCCTTTTATCTTGTGCGGAGCCCGAATACCACGGTAACGCTCTTCCACCTCTATGGCAAACGAAACACTGTCGTGCAAGCCAAAACGGCACCAGGTACTACCCACGCAGCTTTTCACTGTTCTGAGAGCCTTACCGTAAGCATGACCGCTTTCAAAACCGGCATCAATCAGCTCTTCCCAAATATCTGGCAAATCACTTAAATGTGCTCCGAATAAGTCGATGCGCTGGCCGCCAGTTATCTTTGTGTACAAGTTATACTTCTTAGCAACCTGCCCGATCACAATCAGTTTATCTGGTGTTATTTCACCTCCTGGAATGCGTGGCACTACCGAATATGTACCGCCTTTCTGGATGTTCGCCAGGTAACGGTCGTTGCTATCCTGTATGGTTTGCTGCTTCACAATCACGTCGTTCCACAGACTGGCCAATATACTGGCAACAGTGGGTTTACAAGCCTCGCAGCCATCACCTTTACCGAAAACATCCAGTGCTTCGTCGTACGTTTTAATATTGTTCAGCTTCAGCAAGTCGAACAGTTCCTGGCGAGAGAAGTCGAAGTGCTCACATACATTGTTCTTAATGTACATGCCATTCTCCTTCAAAGTATCGTTGATGAGGTCTTTCACCATCGGCACGCAACCACCGCAACCTGTGCCTGCCTTGTTGCACTTCTTCATACCATCCACTGTCGTCACATCCAGCGTATTCACGGCTCCGCAAATATCACCTTTCGTAACAGACTCGCAAGAACAGATTAAAGCATCATCGGGCAAGCTGCTTACACCTGCTCCAACTGCTGCTTCACCGCCTCGGGCTCCTAGAACCAAGTCCTCAGGATTTGGCGGCAACACAATCTTATTGTTTACTGTCTGCAACAGCATGTTATAGGCATCGGCATCGCCAATTAACACACCACCGAGCAAATACTTACCGTCGTTGCTGATGTTTATGCGCTTGTAAACCCCTTTGTGGGTATCTTCAAAAACGATGCTTCTGCTGTCTGGTTCGGTTACAAACGGATCGCCGAAACTGGCAACATCCACTCCGATCAGCTTCAACTTAGTGCTCATGTCGTAGCCTGTAAAGGCTCTTTCGCCAGCACACAGGTAAGTTGCCACCACTTCGGCCATTTCGTAGCCTGGAGCCACCAAACCGTAAATCATACCATCGTACAGGGCACACTCGCCAATGGCGAAAATGCTTTCGTCGCTGGTTTGCATTTTGCTGTTCACCACTATACCGCCACGAGTACCTGTTTCCAGCCCTGCCAGCTTTGCCAGTTCGTCGCGCGGACGTATACCTGCCGAAATTACCAGCATATCAACTTCTAGCGAGGTTTCGTCAGCAAACTCTAATGCTTCTATTTTATCTTCTCCCGAAATACGGGAAGTTGCTTTTTGCATGTGCAGCTTCAGTCCCAGCCCTTCCAGCTTAGCCTGTAGCATATTGCTCGCAGCCGAATCTATTTGCCTTGGCATCAGGCGCGGCGCGAACTCCACCACGTGAGTCTCCTCAAGCCCCAAATCAATTAAAGCTTTAGCAGCCTCTAAACCAAGTAAACCACCGCCCAGCACAGCACCTGTTTTGGCTGTTGTGGCATAGCCCTGGATCAGCTCCAGGTCTTCAATGGTTCGGTATACAAACACCCCGTCTTTCTCCACACCAGGTATATCTGGCACAAAGGCTGATGACCCCGTAGCCAGCACCAAATAATCATAGGCTAATTTTAGCCCTTTGCGTGAATGTATCGTTTTGCTTGCGCGATCTATCTCCAGCACCGCATTGCCTAAATATAAATCGATACCATTCTCTCGATACCAGTTTTCTGAGGCCATTGTTAAGTCCTCTGCACTTTTTCCGTTGAAGTACTCGCTCAAATGAACTCGGTCATAAGCTGCGCGAGGCTCCTCTCCAAAAACAGTAATGTTAAAAGAAGTAGACTTTGCAATAAGCTTTTCGCAAAACTTATACCCTACCATTCCATTACCGATTACCACTACCCTTGGACTACCTTGCTGAGACATATTCTTTAATTAAATTTTAAGCAACAACTAACTTTTTTGCCAGATCCATTCTAACGAGGAGCTCCACAACATAAAATCAGCTACACTTTCTTTGTTTTTACAGTTTTAAAAATAAACCCTCTTTATTAACACTCCATAAATTCACAAACTACCTTGTTTTTCCAATTATGGGTTACTTTTATAAGGGGTATATTTTTTATATCTGCTAATTTACAAAGGATACGTTTAAAATCAATAGCTGTCATTCTAAAAATTAATAATTTTATTAAAAAATGGGTTAAACTTTACAACCCTATCATACAAAATGACCTTTTATTAAAATTTACAAATATTAAGGCATGATGTTAAAAATTTCAAAATTTAGAACATTCCCTTTAAATTTGGATAGTTTTTGAGGAGTATAAACAAAATTTTAGAAGGAAGAGCAAAATTTTAGCTCCAAATGGAGCTAAGCGTGTAACTTTGGCTACTGGCGAAAAACGCTTGTCCAAAAGCAAGTGTTGACAGAATAATAAAATGAAAAAAGCTGAAAGGCTACGGTAGCCTTTTAAAGCAGCTCAAAAACTACTTTTCTTCGTAGTACTAGCATTGACTCAAGTAATAGAATGAAGCAAAACTCAGAAGTAAACCCAGAACTTATTGTAGTAGGTGCAGGCCCTGGCGACCCTGAACTCATCACAGTGAAAGCCTATAAAGCACTACAGAGGGCTGATGTGATACTATATGACAACCTGGCAAATAGGGAACTACTGGAAATTGCGAAAGAGAACTGTGAGAAAATATATGTAGGCAAAAAGCCCTACGGTGATTATACACCGCAGGAGGCTATACATGAGTTAATAAAAGAAAAGGCTTTGACTAAAGGTTGCGTTGTTCGACTGAAAGGTGGAGATCCGTTTATCTTCGGGAGAGGTTTTGAAGAGATTCTGTTTGCCAGAGAACATGATATAACTGCTTCTTTTATACCTGGCATATCAAGTATGCAGGCCATCGGTTTTGAAGACATACCACTTACACATCGCATGGTTAGCGAAGGTATTTGGGTGGTGACAGGCACCAAAAAAGATGGCTCACTTTCTGATGACTTACGCCTGGCCATGCAAAGCAATGCCACCGTTGTTGTATATATGGGCATGAAGAAAGCTGCTGACATCGCGGCAACCTATCAGGAGGCTGGTAAAGGGGAAATGCCAGCTGCCGTTATACAGCACGCTTCGCTACCACACAGGAAATCTGTAGCAGGAAAGGTGAAGGATTTACCGCAGCTTATACACGACAATGGCCTTACCCATCCTGCTCTCATTATCATAGGCAAAGTAGTGGCCGTTGGGCGTGCAATAGAGTAACTACTGCGGTATCTCGCTTACCAGTTTGGCTACCCCTTCTCTGATTTGCTTGTTCAGCTTTTCACTGTCACTGCGAAGTATGCTTTCGGCGGTACCCTGCCACACGAGTTGGTTTTGTTCGCTATCCACCAGGTGCACCGATAAGGTACCACGGTTGTAACGCCCTACTGGTATTTCCTGCACTTGCCACCTATAGTTACGTTGCCCCATATAGCGCGGCGGATCAGTTTGAAAATTTGTTTCGCGGGTTTGCACTTTTTCATCTACTACTACCCCCAGGTTGATTACTAAATCAGCATCTGTCGTGGCCTGAGTAAGGCCTCGGCGCTGTAACTGCTCTGCAATTTCCTGTTTTATCAGGCTGATCTCATCCTCGTAAGCCACTCCTAAACCGTCGCCAGAAGTGTTTACTTCCATAAAAGCAAAGCTGCTATAATCATTCAGTCTGAAGCCAGACGCTGGCTCAGAAGTTATCTCAGGTGCAGCGGCACAAGCTGCCATAAAAATGGAAGCAGCGATCACTAAAAGTATATTTTTCAGTTTCATCATTCATTATCTTGTTACCTATACTTTTACAGGAGAAGATTCTTGAATGTTGTGGTGCATCTAATAACGCTCCCCCCCTTAGCCTTGGATTTAATCTGATAAGGAAAATAAGGAAGCCAATGCAGATACATCGATTAAATTTCGACGATGGTGATAGTTTCCAACTCATAAGGAAAAGGACAAAAGCATCACGACTCACTATTCCTTATTGAAATCGCTCTTCAACCGTTCAGGCCTAAACCCGAATATAACTTGTAGAAAGAGTGTGACTTGAACTAAAATTTCCACCAGCAACAGCATCTCCAAATAAAAAAGGGGAGAGGCATTTCTGGCTCCCCCCTGCTAAACTTCTGTTTCTAGAACCTACTAGAATATCTCATTTATAAAGCCTACACCTGATGTATTATTGCTTTGCTCGTTCACCAGGATAAAAGCACCATTGTTCTTGTTCTGGTTATAAGTATCAGCAAAAATTTCCTTTGCCAGCTTTAGCTCTATCGTAGCAATCTCATTCAGCTTCAGTTCATCTACTTCTTCTGTCTTTGCCAGTGTGGCTACATCCACTTTGTTCTTTACAGAAAGCACCTTAGCCTTTACTCTATTAATGCCATGCTGCAACAGGAACATCTGTCCTGGGCGCAACGAAGTATAATCTAACCAGCAAATGCTTGCCGACAACTGCTTTGTAGCAGTTGGAGCATTTTCTGCAGAAGCCAGCATATCGCCTCGGCTGATGTCGATATCGTCTGTCAGAAGCAGGTTAACAGAATCTCCCTGCGCAGCTTCCGATAATGTTTCTCCAAAACGCTCCAGTGTCTGCACCTTCGACTCCAGTCCACTTGGTAACACTTTAACTTTAGTGCCTGCTTTTATACTTCCTGAGGCTACTTTACCAGCATAGGCTCTGTAATCATGCAAAAGCTCTCCCATCGGCCTGATCACCATCTGCACAGGCAAGCGGAAAGCCAATTCCTTCTTATCTTTCTGAAGGTTAATGTTCTCCAGCAGGCCCAACAACGGCTCACCTGTATACCAAGGCATCCCTACAGAAGGAGTGGTAATGTTTTCGCCCATTAGCGATGAGATCGGTATAAACTCAATCTCCTGCCCTTCAAAACGCACCTGCTCGGCATAGGCCATAAACTGTGCCTTCACCTCCTCAAAGCGTTCTTCGCTGAAAGCAACCAGATCCATTTTATTTACACACACAATTACGTGTTTTATGCGCAGCAAACTGGCAATGTAAAAGTGACGGTACGTCTGGTCTACCACCCCGTTACGGGCATCTATCAAGATAAGCGATACATGAGAGTTACTGGCACCAGTTACCATATTTCGGGTATACTCGAAGTGGCCAGGGGTATCTGCAATAATATATTTACGCTTTAGTGTAGCGAAGTAAATATGAGCAACGTCTATGGTAATGCCCTGCTCCCGCTCCGCCACCAAACCATCGGTCAGCAACGACAGGTCTACAAAGTCCAGGCCTTTACGCTTGCTCACAGTGTCAATCGCATCCAGCTTGTCCTGCGTTACCGATTTTGTTTCGTATAGCAACCTACCGATCAGCGTGCTTTTGCCATCGTCTACACTGCCAGCAGTTGTAATTTTTAAAATATCCATTCGTAAAAAAAGTAAATGCTAGAAATAACCCTGCTGCTTGCGCTTCTCCATGGCTGCCTCCGAACGTTTGTCGTCTATACGGGCACCACGTTCAGAAATAGTAGCTGCTCTAATCTCGCCGATAATATCTTCCAGATCTACGGCAGCAGAATCTACGGCCGCTGTACAGGTCATATCGCCCACAGTTCTAAAACGCACCGTCTTCTTAAAAACTAGTTCGTCGTCTGTTTTGAAAATGAACGGGCTATAAGGCCAGATCATGCCGTCGCGCTCAAACACCTCGCGTTCGTGCGCAAAGTATACACCAGGCAAGGCAAGGTTTTCTCTGCGGATATAATTCCACACGTCCAGTTCCGTCCAGTTACTGATCGGGAACACACGCACATTCTCACCCAAGTTAATTTTGCCGTTCAGCATGTCGAATAACTCAGGGCGCTGGCGCTTTGAATCCCACTGGCCGAAGTCGTCACGCACCGAGAAGATACGTTCTTTGGCTCTGGCTTTTTCCTCGTCGCGACGGGCACCGCCTATACAGGCATCCAGTTTCAGCTCTTCAATTGCATCTAGCAGTGTTATCGTTTGCAGCGTGTTGCGACTCGAGTATTTGCCACTCTCCTCTGTTGCTTTTTTCTGATCGATGGAATCCTGTACGTAACGTACTTCCAGTTTCAGGTTAAACTCTTTTACCAGCCAATCTCTGAACTCAATAGTCTCAGGAAAGTTATGGCCAGTATCAATGTGCAACAATGCAAAAGGAACCTTAGCAGGGAAGAAAGCTTTTCGGGCTAGGTGTACCAGCGTAATGGAATCTTTGCCTCCGGAAAAAAGTAAAGCAGGACGCTCGAACTGGGCAGCCACCTCACGGATGATGTAGATCGCCTCATCTTCCAGTTGCTGCGGGAAATGGTGTGTATTCATTACAATATAATTTCTTCGGATGTAAGCAGGCACGTTTAAACTAATACAATTTTATTTACTGGTGTGCCCACTTTCAGCCCGCAAAGATACACCTACTTGATACATATCGCTATATAAAAGATAAAAATATCACTTTACCTCTGCCTCTAAGGCAAAAACAACAGCATAAACAATAATATATGTCAGCTTACCTGGCAGTAGCCCCTGTTAAAGTAGGTAGTAGTGGTTTGTGTACTTTACTAAAGGGTGAAAGTAAGCTTTATGAAGGTGAACGGAGGAAAACGTCACAACAGTTGCACTCGTATACAGTCGCTTATAAATTTAATTCAGTTGTTAGCAAAGTTATTCGTACTTTTAGCCTAATTCACATCTTTGGTTCAGTTAGAAACCATATTCAAGCTTAGGGCAACAGTACTCAGGCTTTACTTAAAATATAGCAAACCAGCTTATAAATGAACACAACGGCTCAGATTTTACAGAAAAAGAAGAACACGATTCTTGAGACTTGGATGCAGCACCAACTGTCTGATGCGACACTACGTGATGATTTGATGACAAACGATGAACTGCTTAAGCAGTCGGAGGAGCTTTTAGGCTCTCTTCTTAAAGCATTATCATCTGGTAATTATGAAAACATCTATGCTAGCGAGTATGAACAGGTAACGGATTTGCTCGGAGATATTTCTATAATGAGAGCTCGCCAAGGCTTTAGTCCGCGCGAAACCACACTTTATGTGCTTAGCCTTAAAAAAGCACTTTGCGATACGTTGGAAGAGGAGTATAAGGACCAGCCTGAAGTTCTGTACAGAGAAGTAATGCAATTAAACCAGTTGCTCGACAACTTGAGTTTAGTTACAGTAGAAACCTTCATCAAAGGTCGTGAAGAAGTAATATTGCGCCAGACCGATGAAATCAGTGAAATATCTACACCAGTTATTCGGGTGTGGGATGGCATATTGGCACTGCCAATAATTGGAACCTTAGACAGTGCCAGAACACAGGTTGTAATGGAAAACCTGCTGCAGGAGATAGTAAACACAGGCAGCAGCATTGCTATATTAGATATTTCTGGTGTGCCAGCCGTAGATTCGCTGGTGGCGCAGCACCTTATTAAAACTGTAAGTGCAACCCGACTTATGGGTGCAGAGTGTATCATCAGTGGTATCCGTGCCGAAATTGCACAAACCATTGTGCACCTGGGCATCGACCTTTCCAACATCAAAACAAAGGCCTCGTTGGCCAGCGCACTGCATTTAGCCTTTGGCATGCTGAACCTGGAAGTAAGACGCAACGACAGAAATAAAAGCACAAAACTTTTTAACTAAGCAAAATGGAAAGGATTCCTATCCTAAAAATGGGCCCCTTCCTGTTGGTAACCATTCAGGTTGACCTTTACGACAGGCTGGCGCTTACGCTGGAGAACGACCTGATTAGTATGGTTAGTAAGACTGGGGCCAGAGGTGTTTTAATAGATATATCGGCTGTAAGTATTGTTGACTCTTTTATGGGCCGCATACTTGGAAACATTGCCTCCATGTCGCGCATAATGGATGCAGAAACAGTAGTAGTGGGCATGCAGCCCGCTGTAGCCATTACGCTAGTAGAACTTGGCCTTACCTTACAGGGTGTTTACACTGCCTTGAACGTAGAAAAAGGCATGGAACTGCTCAACACCAAAATTGGATTAGACTTAGCCGCTGAAGAAGAAAAGGACGAGCAGGAAGAAGAGGCCGAATGATAGTAATGTCTAAAGACACGATGCAAATCGTGCGAGAACAGGATGTTGTGCCTTTTAGAAATCGTGTACGCGAGTTCAGCACCAAGATTGGCATGAGTTTGGTTAACCAGACCAAGCTCATTACCGCCGCTAGCGAACTGGTGCGTAATATGCTTAAATATGCTGGAGGCGGTAAAGTATTGCTGGAAATTATAAGCAAAAATACCCAAACTGGCGTAAGATTAACTTTTACAGACGAGGGGCCTGGTATTGCCGATGTGCAACAGGCTATGCGAGATGGTTTCTCTACGGGCAAAAGCCTCGGACTTGGCTTGCCTGGCACCAAAAGGCTTGTGAACGAGTTCGATATTAAAAGTATCGTGGGCGAAGGCACTACTGTTACAATAATCCACTGGAAAAATGGACGTTAATCAGCACCAACGATTTACTGTACCCGACCGCTCTTTTGCCAGTATAGCCAAGCGCGATATAACCCGCACCGCCGAGAGCTTTGGCCTTTCTCCTAGTGAGGTAGGCAAAGTAAATATAGTGGCGACCGAAATGATATCAAACCTTACCAAACATACCGCCAAAGGAGGAGAACTGCTGGTAAGGCCTTTAGGTAAACCAACCATAGGTATAGAACTGATTTGCCTGGATAACGGTCCAGGCATGGAAGATCTGCCACGCATGATGGAAGACGGTGTTTCTACCGCAGGAACAGCAGGTGAAGGTTTGGGTGCCATAAAACGTCAGTCTGATGTGTTTGATATCTTTTCTCAGCCAGAAATCGGCACCATTATTCTTTCGCGCATCTACAAAACACACAAAGCCCCGACGCTCGCCAATACAAATCACATGTTTGAGAACGGCTGCATTATAGTGCCTAAACCAGGAGAAGCTTTTTGCGGCGACGGCTTTGCAATAATCGAGAAAGGGTATGACTTATACTTACTTGCTATGGATGGGCTTGGCCACGGTGTGCATGCTCATGAGGCTGCGCAACAAGCTGTAGACGTATTTTGCAACAACACCGAATCCGACCCTGCTAACATGCTGCGCACTATCCACAATTCCATCAGGCGCTCGCGTGGCGCTGTGGGATTTATGGCCTTTATCAATGGTAAAGCGCAGCGAATCGGCTACTGCGGCATCGGTAATATTGCTGGCAAACTGTATACTATTGAAGGTGGTAGCGCCTCTAGCTCCTACAAAAATATTATTTCCTACAACGGTATTCTGGGCCATAATATTCCTACTTCTCTTAACAATCAGCAGTTGGATTGGGGACGCAATAAGTTATTGGTCATGCACTCCGATGGGCTTAAAAGCAGATGGGATTTATCGAAGTACCCTGGCCTGCACCGCCACCACGCTTCTATTATTGCTGCCGTACTTTATAAAGACAACACACGCCAAACCGACGACACACTTGTTATGGTGTGTAAAGCCAAAATCCAGTAAGTATGCAGCGGAGTGTCATCAAGATAAATATCAATAACGAACTTGACGTAGTATTAGCTTACAAGCGTGCCATGCAATTGTCGGAGCGGGTAGGAATTGCCCTGGCAAACCAGACAAAATTTGCCACTGCTGTTTCTGAGATCTGCCGCAATGTGATAGAGCATGTAGGCAGTGGTGCAATTACCTTTAATATAGTAGAAGACAGTGGCTATAATTATCTTGAGGCACTGATAACAGATCGAGGCCGTGGCATTGGCAACATCGAGTATATTCTTTCCCGCCCAGTCTACAACCCAGGCATGCGCGGTACTGGCTTGGCTAACTCAAAAAAACTGGTAGACGTTTTTGACATAGAAAGCGAGTTTGAAAAAGGAACGCGTGTTACGTTACGAAAAAAGATACCCTCCTCTGCCACCACACTTACAAAGCAACTGCTAGATTATTGGGTAAGGGAGTTTGATCAGGAAGACGATATTTCTCCATACGCCGAAATCAAAAAGCAAAACATGCAGCTACTGGACCTGCTGGAGCAACTGCGCATACGCAACCTGGAGGCTGAGCAGCAACTGCAGGAAATTAAGCGTTTGAACGGGCAGCTTCAGGAGTATAATATAGAAATAAGCGAGCTCTTGAAGGAGCGCGAAAAGAAAAACAAACAGCTACAGCAGATAAACAAAGACTTGGATGCCTTCGCGCATACTGTGTCGCATGACCTCCGCTCGCCACTGCAGAACATGAACGGCTTGGCTACCGTTTTGGAGGCTTGCCTAGAAGCAGACGACAAGCAAGAAGCAGAAACAATACTGCCCTTGATGCGGGAGCAGACCCTTAAAATGGACCGCCTGATAACTGGTATACTTGCATACTCCTTGGCTGGACATAATAGCTTAAACAAACAAGTAATAGACTTGCAGATTCTGATGGCACAAGTTATAGGTTCACTGTATGTGCCACCTAGTTGTAAGCTTGTTGTGCAAGCTGATTTACCTATCCTATACTCACAGGAAATATACCTGTACCAGATTTTCGCTAACCTGATCGGCAATGCTATTAAGTACCACGATCAGATAGACTCGGCCGTTATAGAAGTAAGGTACAGGCAACTAGAGGAGCATCTGGAATTTGTGGTGCAGGACAACGGACCAGGAATAGCTCCCGAAAACCATAAGCAAATCTTCCAGAAGTATGAAACGTTGGGCAACTCCTCTTTTCAGCCAGACAGTAACAGTACAGGCTTGGGCTTATCTATTGTTAAGAAGATAATACAAGAAAAGAAATGTGAGGTGTGGGTAGAGTCTGAAGGCAGAGGTTCAAAGTTTGTTTTTACCTGGCCTCTGAATGAACTAGTAGAAGAAACCACCTAATTAAAAGGCCTGCAATTAAACTTTGCAGGCCCTTTTAATTAGGTGGTACAGATTACTTTATAGAAATAGGTTATTTATTTTGAAAAAAATCCTGCATAATCTCTTTTACATCGTACTTGGTAAGCGCTTTGGAATAATGCTTACGCACTTTGTCATAATTCTTCAGTTTCTGCAAATCATAAAAGCTTGCTGAAGATGTCAGCATGAGTATGATAACATGACCCGCGGCATCAAGGCCTCTCTGCTGGTAAGCATCCAGAAAAGTGAAGCCATCCATAACAGGCATTTTAATATCCAGAAAAATAAGATCTGGACGCTTAAATTCAGGAGATTCTTCTGAACCACAAGCTTTTTCAAGGTAATCTAGCGCCTCTCTGCCATTCTTTAGCACTGCTATCTCCTTCGCAACCTGTAACTCAGTTAGCAAACGCTTGTTTAGGTAATTCGTTGTATCATCATCATCAACCAACAACACCAGGTCAAGCATTGTTTTCTGCTCGCTCATCTATCTATCTTGCTTTTTATGAATTTATACAAATATAGATAGTTTTTTCTATTTTGTTTAACGCCCTATTTTAAGAAATTCAAAATTAGCTCGATTATAAATACTTATACTGGGTCTTTTGTACCCTCCTATGCTTTTCAGGAGGTAAAACCTTTCTAACCTTACAAGTTCTTATAAACACAATCACGTGCCTTACCAATAGTTTTTATTTTCAGGAATAAAGAATTACAATTAGCGAGCGCTTCGACACAAAAAGCACTAAATCAACAACCTATAGCTAGTACTACTTACATAACAAGGCCACTAGATAGTGTAAAAGTATCCTTTTATATCAAATAGCAGTATTTAGAAACTAAAGCAAGATTAACGTTAACAACTATAATTATGGATAGATACCCTTTGAAACCTGAACATATGCGTGCGCCTGATAACTTATCGCGAGATGAGATTAAGCAGAGCCTTGATGAGTTAGATTCTAAGATTAAGGTGCTGCAAGGGCGTGCCAATGCAACTACAGCAGATTCTAACCATACCTACCACCAACACATTGAAGCACTTGAGACAAAACGCTCAATGATAGCGCAAAAATTAGATATTGCTGAAGATGACCATAGTAAGTGGCAAGACATAAAAGACGGAATCGATAAACTTAAAACCGAGCTGGAACAATTATTTAAATAATACAACAAGCCCCTGTACTACAAATACAGGGGCTTGTTATTTGCGCTTACCCTTAATTGAAAGTAAAAAGCTAGCTACCCATAAAGCTTATAGAAAAATATTACAAATACGCCTGCACATTTTTCATCCCACCAAATATAAGAGCAGTTTCCCTCAAGGCTCCAAAATCTATTAAATTTACAGATTATACTCAGCAAAGGCTAGAACAAAACATAATTCTATAGCGATACAAGCCACTATTTAACCTTTCCTAATTTATAATATCACATTTCTTTGCTCTTATAATTCTAGATAATATCTTATATAAATATTAAAGGCAAATATGCTTTTTACTATCATTAAGTAATTATATTTGATACGAATATCTACAACTTATACATATAAAATAGCAGATATTTATATTTAAGTGTCTTCCTTTATCATAATTATATGTTTATACCTCTACGGGCTTTTAAATATCTTTTTTTAGGGATATACTCTGTTATATACTTTGGTTTAGCTTTTACAGCAAGTGCTCAAGGTAAAGGTGCGTTTGGTGCACAAACGCAGCCGAACACTGTCGTATACAAACTAAAACAAAGCAGCACTACTAATGCCCGTAATGCACAAGGAGCATCAAGGAGTTTTGAGGAAGCACTAAGTAAAGTAGGAGCAAAGAAACCGCAACAGAAGTTTCCACAGAGCAGGAGCAATTCTAGTAGTTCCCGCCGTTCAGCGACCACCGTAGACCTAAGTTTGATTTATGAATTGAACTATGGCACCAGCCAAAGCTTTGAACAAGTGAAAAAGGTGTTATTAGCCACGGGCATGGTAGAATATGTGGAGCCACTTTACAAGCGCGAACCTTTTTACCAGCCCAACGACCCTGCAGCGGATTCTGCTTTAACTACACAGGCTTACCTGAAGGTTATAAAAGCCTATGGTGGCTGGGCCGTTACAAAAGGTGACGATAAAGTTGTGATTGGCATACTTGACACAGGCTTTCGATTAAGTCATAACGACCTCCGATCTAAAGCACACCAAAACACTAGCGACCCTATTGATGGTGTTGATAATGATAATGATGGCTACATAGACAATTTTGAGGGCTGGGACTTTGCGGATAATGATAACGATGTAACAGACGATACTCCTCTGAACACCCCCAGAGGACATGGCACAGCTGTAACAGGTGTAGCGGCGGCGGCTTCAGACAATGGCATTGGCATGGCTAGTGTAGGCTATAACTCTCTTTTTATGCCACTTAAGGTTTTCTCAAAAAACAGCTATGGCCGTTTTGGAGGCTACGAAGCCATTGTTTATGCCGCAGACCATGGCTGCAAAGTAATCAACCTTTCTTGGGGAGGCCCCCATTACTCCAGGTTTGAACAGGATGTCATTAATTATGCTGTTTTAGAAAAGGATGTGGTTATAGTTGTTTCCGCTGGAAATAAAAACGAAAACATACTGTACTACCCAGCCTCCTACGACAACGTTATTTCGGTAGGCGGCACTAATAACTTAGATGTTAAACATGCCTCTTATACTTATAACAGACTCATAGATGTTACCGCACCTAGTGTTGGCATTTACACCACGCTTCTGAACAACGATAATGCCTATGGAAATGCAAGTGGAACATCGTATGCAGCACCAATTGTTTCGGGCGCTGCTGCACTTGTAAGAGCAAAATATCCAAACCTAACAGCACAGCAGGTAATGGAGCGGGTACGTGTTACAACCGATAACATCTATCACTTAGCTGGAAATGCGCCTTACATTGAATATCTAGGCAAAGGACGTTTAAACGTGAAGCGTGCAGTGTCGGAGGTTAATCCAAAATCTATTCGTGCCACAGCCCAAAAGCTGCTGAATAACCGTTTAGGATTGGCTGGAGATACTGCAGAATTAGGCATAAATTTCACAAACTTCCTCGCCCCTACTACCAATGCCACTGTCTCCCTTACAACAGAGTCACCTTATGTTACTGTACTAGATGGCCAGGCAAGCCTAGGGAGTATGGCAACTTTAGCGAGCAAGAATAATCACGCTTCCCCATTTAAGTTTAAAGTAGCAAGTAACACACCTTATAATACAGAAGTCTATTTCCGAATAGGCTTTTCCGACGGCGACTACACAGATTTACAGTATGTAAGAGTTAACATTAACCCTCCTTTCGTAACGTTGGATGCAAACAACCTGCACGTTTCGATCAATGCTTTAGGGAATTTCGGCTACGATGGCTATAGTTCCTCACAGGGTGTAGGCGTTAGGTATAAAGGCAGCAGCTCTTTGCTGGCAGAGGGAGGTTTAATCATTGCGTCATCTGCCACACAGGTATCAGACAATGTGCGAAACGATGCCTGGGGCGTAGATGGCGATTTTACGATTGTCAGGCCAGCTCGCTTCAATCACCAAAGCAAAGTAGCTACACAAGAAGCTACAAGCGCTTACACCGATGCCCAGTCTCCTAACCCTGTGGTTGGCGTGCAGTTGAAGCATAAAGCACTTGCATGGAATAGTGAGGCAACAAACCAGGATTTCGTGATTCTGGAGTATTATATCACGAATATTACTGCCGACACTATACAGAAATTACACACAGGTCTTTTTGCCGATTGGGATATTGGCTCGCCCTATGTGAATGCAGCGGAATGGGACGGGCAACTTAAAGCCGGCTACGTCTATAACATGCTTGAGAAGCTACCAGTAGCAGGAATAAAGCTGCTGACACACGATGCGCCGTCCTTTTATGCCATTGATAATAACGGAAGCGTTGCCAACACTATCTCTATTATAGATGGTTTTTCTAATGGAGAAAAATATCATACGCTAGCAGAAGGTGTGGCCAGAACCAAGGCCGATGGAAATGGCACAGGCAATGATGTATCTTACGTGATGGGTGCGGTGGCAAATAAATTAGCTCCTGGCGAAACAAAGGTTGTAGCTTTTGCCCTGGTAGCAGGAAACGACTTGACAAGCTTTAAGGTACATGCTGAAGCTGCACAAATGCAGTACTACAAAATTAAAGCAGGAGCACCGCCAGTTGTACAAAGTCAATTTACCTGTGCTGGCACTGCTGTTACAGTTGCACCTACTGGAGGGCATGTGTTTAAGTTTTATAGTGATGCTAACAAGTCCCAGCTATTAGCTTCTGGTAGCAGCTACTCCATTCCAAAGCTAAACACAACAACAACTATTTATGTAACAAATGCTGACTCTCTGTTTGAGAGTGCTGTTGTACCAGTCACGTTTACAATTTCTCCCCCTCCAGTTGCAAAATTTACGGCTGTAGCTGGCGTAGGTAACGAACAAACAACTGTCTCTTTTTCTAACCAAAGTACATCCAGCACACAATGGTTCTGGCAGTTTGGGGATGGCACTACTTCAGAGGAAGCTAATCCTATACATGACTATGGCCAACCAGGCTTTTACAGAGTGACACTTACTACACGCAACGAAGCCAATTGCACTTTAAGCTCCTACATCCAAACTGTAGGTGTTTTCTACGAAAGCTTAACACTATTCCCGAACCCTAGCAGTGGTACCATAAGAGCAAGCTTGCCTTCTCCTGTAGATAAAATGGCAAATGCTCCCTTCAGTACTCCGAACCTATACCTGACTGACACAACGGGTAGAAAAGTGAAGGCAAAGCTAAAATCCTCTAACGGTATAGAAGCAAGCTTCGATTTGTCAGGCATAGCGCCTGGCGTTTATGTAGCCCAACTGGAATATGACAACAGCACTACCGATACAAAAGTAGTTGTACTCTAAAAAGCTAAGGGCAAAATAACGCTTACGTAACCGATACCTACTAAAAAAGCGAAGGCCTCTCCAAATTGGAGAGGCCTTCGCTTTTTTATGGATTCAAGTAAATAAATTATTTACCTTCTTGTAAACGGATCAGGTTAAGTGCTGAACCAGCTTTGAACCAGCCAATCTGACCTTCGTTGTAGGTATGGTTTACAGTGATAACATCTTTGCTGCCATCGCTGTGGTTCAATACTACTTTCAAAGGCTCACCTGGCGTAAAGTTCTCAAGACCTACAATGTCGATAGTGTCGTTCTCCTCGATCAGGTCGTAGTCTGCTTTGTTGTCAAACGTAAGCGCCAACATACCTTGCTTCTTCAGGTTAGTTTCGTGGATACGGGCAAAAGATTTCACCAATACTGCACGAACACCTAAAAAGCGTGGCTCCATGGCAGCGTGCTCACGAGAAGAACCTTCACCATAGTTTTCGTCACCTACTACTACTGTACCAATGCCAGCAGCTTTGTACGTACGAGCCGTAGCTGGTACAGTGTCATAACCACGGGTCATGTCGTTGTACACGCTGTTAGCTTCGCCGTTGAAAGCATTGATGGCTCCGATCAACATGTTGTTTGAGATGTTATCCAAGTGACCACGGTACTTCAACCACGGACCAGCCATAGAGATGTGGTCAGTCGTACACTTACCTTGTGCTTTAATCAGAAGCTTCAGGCCTTTCAGGTCTGTACCTTCCCATGGCTTAAAGCCTTCAAGCAATTGCAGACGATCAGAAGCAGGGTCAACTACAACTTCTACCTGGCTTCCGTCTTCGGCAGGAGCAATGTAACCTGCATCTTCCACAGCATAACCTTGTGCTGGCGTTTCAACACCTACTGGCTCATCCAGTTTTACAGCTACACCGTCTTCGTTCATCAAGGTATCTGTAAGCGGGTTGAATGTTAAATCACCGGCAATAGCGAAAGCTGTTACGATTTCTGGAGATGCCACGAACGCGTGTGTGTTCGGGTTACCATCGTTACGTTTCGCGAAGTTACGGTTGAAAGAAGTAATGATAGAGTTTTTGCGAGTTGGATCATCTGTATGACGTGCCCACTGACCGATACAAGGTCCGCAAGCGTTTGCCAATACCACACCACCCATTTGTGCAAATGTATCTAACAGGCCATCACGAGCTGTAGTATAGCGTACTAATTCAGATCCTGGTGTAATAGTAAATTCAGCTTGTGCAACTAATTTCTTATCGATTGCCTGTGCCGCAATAGAAGCAGAACGGGTAATATCTTCGTAAGAAGAGTTCGTACAAGAACCGATCAGACCTACCTCCAGTTTAGCTGGCCAGTTGTGCTCTTTTACAACAGCAGCGAACTGAGAAATTGGCCAAGCCGCATCTGGAGTGAATGGTCCGTTTACGTGTGGCTCCAGCGTAGAAAGATCAATCTCGATTAACTGATCGTAATAAGCAGCTGGGTCAGCGTATACTTCGTCATCCGCACGCAGGTGCTCAGCAACCTGGTCAGCAAGTTCCACGATTTCTTCACGCTTAGTGCTGTTCAGGTAGTCGCGCATTTTCCCATCGTATGCAAAAACCGAAGTTGTAGCTCCAATTTCAGCACCCATGTTACAGATAGTAGATTTACCTGTAGCAGAAAGGCTCTCGGCACCTTCACCGAAATATTCTACAATAGCACCAGTACCACCTTTTACAGTCAAGATACCAGCCACTTTTAAGATAACGTCTTTTGGTGCAGTCCAACCGCTCATTTTGCCAGTCAGCTTCACACCAATTACTTTCGGGAACTTTAATTCCCAGGCCATGCCTGCCATTACGTCCACAGCATCGGCACCACCAACACCAATCGCTACCATACCCAAACCACCAGCATTTGGTGTGTGAGAGTCAGTACCAATCATCATACCGCCAGGGAAAGCATAGTTTTCCAACACCACCTGGTGAATGATACCTGCACCTGGCTTCCAGAACCCGATGCCATACTTGTTAGACACAGAAGCTAAGAAATCATAAACTTCTTTGTTCTCGTCATATGCTTCCTGCAAATCCTGATCGGCTCCTACTCTTGCCTGAATCAAGTGGTCACAGTGTACTGTAGAAGGAACTGCCACAGTTGGTTTACCAGCCTGCATGAACTGAAGCAAGGCCATCTGTGCTGTAGCATCCTGCATAGCCACTCTGTCTGGAGCGAAGTCTACGTAAGACTTACCGCGCTCAAAACCCTGTGTAGCGTTACCATCAAAAAGGTGCGCATACAGGATTTTTTCAGTCAAGGTGAGTGGACGGCCAACCGCCTGTCTTGCAGCAGAGATCTTGTCTCCCATGCCAGCATACACTGCCTTGATCATTTCTAAATCAAATGCCATAGTTTTGCTATTCTTAATGTTTTAAATGCTTCAAATCGAAGATTTACAAATGTACGAAATATAGAGCGTTTTGAGCAACATTAGCACATATGAATATTACGCTAACATCCTATTTAGAATGGCTTTAAATCAATTAATGGATTTTACATCTACATACTGTACTTTTGCGCCATGAAACACTCTATGTTAGATACCCCTACAAGGCACATTTTGTTCTTTGCTTTGGCAATATTAGCCACTATAACCGCCTGCACCTCTACAACATCCACCCACAATACTATACAACCTGGAACCTGGCGCGTAAGCCTTCAAACGCAGGGGCAGGAAATACCATTTATAATGGAAGCTGCTGAAGACAGTGGTAAAACAGTACTCTACCTGGTAAACGGCGAAGAGCGCATTCTGCTAGATGAAATACAGCAGCAGGACGACTCCGTGAAAATAGGTCTGCATATTTTTGATGCTGACTTAATTGCCAAAGTAGACGGCGATAAAATGGCTGGCCGTTTTGTGAAGAACGATACGCCAGAACCCTATTCTATTCCTTTCACTGCCGAGCATGGCAAAACCAACCGTTTTGCCGAAAACCCAGCTCCTGCCAAATATAACTATAGCGGCAAATGGGAGGTTGTTTTCTCTGATAAGGAAGGCAGCAGCTACAAGGCCGTTGGTGTTTTCGATCAACAAGGTAGCGATGTAACTGGTACTTTTCTGACAGAAACAGGCGACTACCGTTACCTGGAGGGGCAGGTAGATGGGGAGCAGCTAAAACTCTCTACCTTCGACGGAAACCATGCTTACTTGTTCAAAGCTAAACCAACGGCAGACAGCACGTTGCAGGGCGAACTTTTTTCGGGCATGACGGGCTACGAAACCTGGGCAGCCAAACGCAACGAGCAGGCCCAACTAGCCAGCGCCGATACGCTTACTTACCTAAAGGAAGGCTACGACGAGCTTTCGTTTAATTTCCCTAACCTTAACGGTGAACAGGTATCCTTATCCGATCCGAAGTATGATGGCAAAGTAGTGATCGTGCAGCTGCTCGGCTCCTGGTGCCCGAACTGCATGGACGAAACAAAGTTCCTCTCGCCTTACTACGACCAGAACAAAGACCGTGGATTAGAAATAATTGGCCTTGGCTTTGAACGCAGTCCAGAGTTTGACAAAGCAGCCGCCCGCCTGCAAAAAATGAAAGACCGCTTCGATATAGACTACGACTTGTTAGTAGCGGGCGTATCAGACAAAGAAGCAGCCGCCAAAGCTTTGCCAGCCTTAAACCACGTGATGTCCTTCCCAACCACCATCTTTATCGGCAGAGACGGAAAAGTACGTAAAATACACACGGGTTTTTCAGGCCCAGGCACAGGAAAGTATTATGAAGAATGGGTAACTGAATTCAACAAGACTATGGATCAACTGCTGGCGGAGAAGTAGTTATTTGTTGATCACAGAAAAAACAGCAGGGGCCGTTACTATAAAAGTAACGGCCCCTGCTGTTTTTATTTAAAAATACGCTAAACGCTTTGCATGAAAGGAACAGCGACACAAATATGCTACTACAGCTATCCCAAGTGTTAATGGCGTTTAACGAATATCAATTAATGAAGATTACTTTTCCCGCTCTATTGTGTAGGCAATAAGCTGTTCTAACGAAGTACGGGAAGGTGAAGGCGGAAAGGTATTTAGTATAGCCAAGGCTTCGGCATGATACCTGTTCATTACTTGCACAGTGTAGTCTATACCGCCTGATTGTTTTACAAAATCAATAACTTGTTGCACACGTTTGTTGTCGCCGTTATTGTTTTTTACGTTATAAATCACGCGGCGCTTCGTCAGCCAATCTGCCTGCTGCAGGGCATATATCAGCGGCAGCGTCATTTTCTTTTCTTTGATATCGATACCGACAGGCTTTCCGATCTCGGCAGTACCATAATCAAACAGGTCGTCTTTTATCTGAAAGGCTATACCTACCTTCTGCCCGAACAAACGTGCTTTCTCAATTTCTTCAGGAGTGGCTCCAGCAGAGGCTGCTCCTACCCCACAGCAAGAGGCAATTAAAGAGGCTGTTTTCTGACGAATAATGTCGAAGTAAACATCTTCAGTAATGTCTAGTTTGCGGGCCTTTTCCATCTGCAGCAGTTCCCCCTCACTCATCTCCTGCACCGCATTTGAAACGATTTTCAGCAGCTCGAAATCATTGTTGTTCAAAGAAAGTAGCAGGCCTTTGGACAGCAGGTAATCACCTACCAATACCGCTATTTTGTTTTTCCAGAGAGCATTTACAGAGAAGAAACCACGGCGGTAGTTCGCATCGTCTACCACATCGTCGTGCACTAGTGTGGCTGTGTGCAGCAGTTCGATCAGGGCAGCGCCACGGTAAGTGGCTTCAGAAATGCCTTTGCCAAAAAGGTTAGCTGTGAAGAACACAAACATTGGACGCATCTGCTTGCCTTTGCGCTTCACAATATAACTCATTATCCTATCAAGAAGCAGTACTTTGGACTTCATCGAGGTCCTGAACTTCTTCTCGAACAGCTCCATTTCCTGCGCGATGGGCGCTTGTATTTCCTTTAGGCTGATGCTCATCTGTTTGTTTTGCAATATTACTGCCTCCAAAAGTGGTTTCCAAACTCAGAGCAGCAATTAGGGCTTTTTTCGAAACCTCTTTTCTGCATAAAGAGGTAAAACTGTATCTTTAACCGCGATAAGGCTAAATAGTTAAAACAGTTGTTGTAGTTGCCACATATTCCATTTTAACCATTTAGCTATTTTTTAGTTTAGCAATTATCTTGATGAAAGTAAACTTTGTAGTATACCCTGAGCATGGAAAGCCTTTTACCGCTGATGCCACTTTTACAGCAGATGGCAAGCCTAAACCTGTAGTTATCTTTACACATGGTTTTAAAGGCTTTAAAGACTGGGGGCATTTTAATTTGCTGGCCCGCTACTTCGAGGAAAGTGGCTTTGCATTCGTGAAGTTCAACTTCTCTTATAACGGCACCTCCGTAGAAGATTATTCAGATGTACACGATCTGGAATCCTTTGGAAACAACAACTTCTCGCTGGAACTAGACGACTTGCAGGCGCTCATCAACCTGCTGCACGACACAACAGGACCTATACCACAAACTGAACTGGACCTGAACCGCCTTTACCTGATCGGCCACAGCCGTGGCGGTGGATCAGTTATCTTGAAAGCAGCAGAGGAAAGTCGTGTAAAAGCCTTGGCCACTTGGTCAGCCGTAAGCGATTTCGATCAGCGCTGGACACCCGAAGTGATGAAGAAATGGCAGCAGGACGGTGTACAATGGATCATGAATGGCCGCACAGGCCAACAGATGCCGCTTTACTACCAGATTGCAGAAAACTACTTCCAGCACAAAGACCGCCTGCACATTCCAGAAGTAATCAAAAAAGTAGGGCAGCCCATGCTCATACTTCACGGAGAGCAGGACGAAACGCTGCCTGTCCAAATGGCTCACGACTTGAAGTCTTGGAAACCTGATGCGGAGCTGCACCTGCTACCTAACACTAACCACTCCTACGGTGGCAAACATCCTTTAGAGGAAGATACTTTACCAGAAGCAGCCCGTAAAGCCGCAGATTTAACAATAGATTTTTTTCAGAAGCATGCCTAAACTATACCTGTTACTGGGCGGGAATCTGGGCAACCGTATCAATTACTTAAAGCAAGCCCGAGAAAGTATAGCCGCTAAAGTTGGTCAAGTGGTGCGCATTTCTAAACTATACGAAACAGCTGCCTGGGGTAAAGCCGATCAGCCCGCATTCCTAAACCAGGTGCTGGAGGTACAAGCAACACAAACGCCTGAGCAGGTGCTGTATATTATAAATGGTATAGAACTGGAATTGGGCCGTGTACGGCACGAGCATTGGGGTTCCCGTGTTATAGACATCGACATACTTTTTTACGATGAACTCGTGCAGCAAACCCAGCGCCTCACCATTCCGCACCCGCAACTGCACCACCGCCGCTTTACCCTCATGCCACTGGCTGAGATTGCCCCTGAACTGATGCATCCTGTGCTTGATAAAAGCATAGTTAAACTCTTAGCGAGTTGTGAGGATAGTCTGGAGGTAAAGGTTATTGCAGATGAGCTATAAATAGCTCTCATTAGGCCAGTCTTCGTGCTGATTTTATAACCACATTAATCCTAAAATCTTAATTATAAAATGTAAAGAAAGCGCCCGCTGTAGTCTAACTACAGCGGGCGCTTTCTTTACATTTTATTTATTTTTTATCTGACGATCTCCACCCACCCTTTGTAGGTTTGGTGCCTTCGCTGCGGGTCAGC
>NZ_JAJJWH010000073.1 GCF_020907245.1 Pontibacter harenae
TTCTCTACTTTTGACATGTCTTAAAAATGGGAGGAGCTCACAGCTCACACCCCTTGGTGTCTCGATTGTTCAGAATTAGGGAATACCAGTAGCGGTATCTTTTCCTGGGCGGCCATTTCCTCTGTGATACTTTATTAAAACGGTTCCTGCCATAGACTTTTAGTGCTGGGGAAAGTAACCAGCAGGTCTACCTTAGCCTTATCAATACCTTCTTGCAGGGCATGTATTTTGTGAGCGCCTGGAATGGTATAAGCATCGTATCCATAATATAAAAGCAGCTTACTATCTATACGTGTTGTGATAGGCAGAATGTTAATGAGAGCCATAGTACAGGGAAGCAACTCAGGTGTGCAAGGCAATTACGGCAGCTGCAGTATTGTTTGGCTCCTGCATTTGGCAGACCAGCGGTTTACCTCCCGATTTTCCAGGACATGGAAGGTTTCTTGATGACCTGTTCTGGCCTCGCTAACAGAAGAGAGCACCAAGCCCTGTTTTAAGAGTTGACTTTATTTGGTTTGTACCCGTATGCTGAAAATAAAAAAGCATCTGAATGCGGAGAATTGAGCACTGGATTGAAGAGGCACTGAGGCTTTCGGCAGCAGTCCAGGAAAACATACTTTCATCAGTCGTTGTGTTGTTAGGGCTGTGGGGCATAAGCAGGCTGCTGCTGCGCGTTGCCTCTCAGCGGCAGGCGGATTCAAACAAGCTTTATCAGTGGAAGAAAACAACGAACTATATTGTGACTGGTCTGGTTGTCATCTCGCTGGCCAACATTTGGTTCGAAGGCTTCCAATCCATTGCTACTTTCCTCGGTCTTTTGTCTGCTGGCCTTGCCGTGGCGCTCTGCGATCCAATTGCCAACATGTTCGGCTGGATATTCCTGATCTGGAAGCGGCCTTTTAAGATTGGGGGCAGAATCAGGATTAAAGAGCACACAGGAGATGTGATCGATATAAATTTTTTCCAGTTCACGTTGAATGAACTCGGGGAGTGGGTGGACTCTGAGCAGGCAACAGGACGCGTGGTGCACATCCCCAACAGTCAGGTGTTCACGCAGGCGCAGATAAACTATAATTACGGCTTTATGGTTTCTGTGGCACGAAGTGAAAGTCGCTATTACTTTTGAAAGTAACTGGCAAAAAGCAAAGGTCGTACTGCAGGACATCGGCAACAGGAACTGCGTACATCTCAGCGAAGTCGCAGAACAGTCGGTTAGAAGGGAGTCGCAGCGGCACCTTATTTTCTACAGGGACTTTAAGCCTTGGGTTTTCACGAAAGTGCAGGAAAACGGTGGGCAGTTAACCATCCGCTACCTCTGTGGCCTGAGCGGCCGCCGTGAAAGCGAGGAAAAGATATGGGAAGTGGGGCTGCCCCAGTTTCAGGCTTCTTCCGACATAAGGTTCGCTTATCCTACTACACGTTTCTATCAGGAGTCAGGGCAACAGCCACAAGATGAACAGGGAAATGAAAGCTTACGTGGCCGGTCATAGGAAACTAGTGGCTGCCATATATCGATACCAGGTAAAACCTTGGCAACCTTGCCTTCCTATCAACTGTATTAGGCAGAGACACTAATTACCTTTACAGCATATCTCATGAACCTTTCTGAACTTATAGATAACCAATTTTACGAGTTTGCCCTTATAATTTTCCTGGCTACTGTTGTTGGGGCACTAGGTAGGCTGCTTCGCCAGCCGCTTATTGTGTCGTTCATAGCGGTAGGTATCATTGTCGGTCCATCAGTGCTGAACCTACTTGACTCGGAGAGCGAGGTTGGGCTGCTGGCCGAAATGGGAATAGCCATACTCCTGTTTGTGGTGGGCCTGAAGCTGGACGTAAGCCTGATAAAGTCGACTGGAAAGGTGGCGCTGATGACAGGCTTAGGGCAGGTGGCCTTTACCTCGCTCTTTGGCTTCGGAATAGGTTTATTATTAGGCTTTGAATGGCTTGTGGCAGTATACATTGCCGTGGCGCTTACATTTTCCAGTACCATTATCATTGTAAAGCTGCTTTCCGATAAGAACGAAATAAACCAGCTCCACGGCCAGATTGCGCTGGGTTTTCTGATTGTGCAGGACATCGTGGTGGTACTCGTGATGATCGTGCTGTCGGCGGTGGGCGCAGATACAGACCAGTCGGTGGGTATGGAGCTACTGTATGTGTTCGGCAAGGGCCTGGGCATGTTTGCAGTGGTCATCCTGCTGATGAAGTTTGTTATCCCGAAATTAACCAAGATGCTGGCAGATTCGCAGGAACTGCTGGTACTCTTCTCCATTGGCTGGGCTATACTGCTGGCTGCGCTGGGCGACTATCTGGGCTTCAGCAAAGAAGTAGGTGCTTTTCTTGCTGGTATATCGCTGGCCTCAACCCAATACCGCGAAGTGATAAGCGGAAGGCTTACCAGCATCCGTGATTTCCTGCTACTGTTCTTCTTCCTTGACCTGGGATCGCAACTGGATTTGGGCGTGATGGGAGAGCGTATTTTCCCTTCCCTAATTTTCTCTGCTTTTGTGCTCATCGGGAACCCTATGATTGTCCTTATTATCATGGGTATTATGGGCTACCATAAGAGAACAGCCTTTAAAGCGGGCCTTACAGTGGCACAGATAAGCGAATTCTCGCTGATACTGGCTAACATGGGGCTCGAGGCAGGCCACATAGACGAAGCCGCGATGGGTTTGATAACTCTGGTGGGGCTTGTTACCATCACCCTCTCCACCTATATGATTATGTTCTCCGACAAGCTATTCAACCTGCTGTCGCCGATGCTGGCAGTATTTGAGAAAAAGAAGCCAACGCAGCCAGCGGAACTGGAAGATGACAAGGACAAGATTGATGTACTGATCTTTGGATTGGGCAGCTATGGTGAAAGTGTGGCGAATAGCCTAGAAGAAAACGGATTGAAGTATTTAGGCGCAGACATAAACCCTGCGGTCGTGAACAACTGGAAAGGACGCGACTTGGAGGCAATCTACTGTGACGCTGAAGATCCTGACTTGGGTGAAGTGCTACCGCTGAACAATGCCTACAACATCATCAGTACTCTTCCCGATGTAACAACCAACATCAGCCTCTTAAAGCTTTTAGGGCAAAGTAACTTTAAAGGGCGTGTTGCTTTTACAGCCCGGGAGCAGGGAGACTCAGAAGTGCTGCGTGAGGCAGGAGCGCAGTATATCCTGGAGCCTTACAAAGACTCTGCAGCGGGTGTGGCAGAGCTCTTTAAGGGAAAAGCAGAGAAAGACATGGCTAAGGAAAAAAAGGAGGACAGGTCATCATGAGGCGCTGTTTTCATGACGATTCAGCCATACAGCAACAGCTCGCAGGGTGAGGTGAAAGGACTGAATTGCCTTGTTTGGCAGATCCTTTTTTGTCTCTGTAACGGTGGCATTGGAGACGGATCGGAAAAGGTTAGATAAGTTGATCTAAACAGTGCCCCTTTCTCCTATTGTGTCCCTGAAAGGAGCTGCTTACGTTTATTTCATGGTGCCAAAATGACTGCTTTAACCATGTACCACTCGGTTCACCTTCTCCAACTCATCATCACTGTCCACCATCACCATCAAAGTGTCCCCCGCTTCCAGCACTGTGGCACCATTCGGGGTGACAAACCTCCCGCCCCTGTCAATCAGGACAATAAGAGAAGACTTAGGAAACTGCAGGTCTACAATGGATCTGCCTACAGCCCCGCTTTCACCTGTCAGCTTTAGCTCCACAAGCGAACTTTGTGAGTCATAGCCCAGATCTTCTCCGAGCTGCACTCTTTTGGGGCTGTTGTCATGCTGGCTAAGCCCTAACCAGTCAGCCACTACCTTGAGGGTTGTGCCCTGCAGCATGACGGAGGTTAGCACAATGAAGAACACGATGTTAAATATCAAGTCTGAATTCTCCACTCCTGCCAGCAAGGGATAAGTGGCGAACACGATGGGAACTGCCCCCCTAAGCCCCACCCAGGATATGTAGAACTTGTCCTGGAGCGAGGCCTTGAAGAAGGACATCCCGATGAACACGCTCACCGGGCGCGCCACAAAAATCAGGAACAGCGATGTGATTACCCCCGCCCCGATAACAGGCAGCACCTGCGACGGGAACACCAGCAGGCCCAGCGTAAGGAACATCAGGATTTGCATGAGCCAGGCCAGGCCGTCATAGAACTTGGTCAGGCTACCCTTGTGGATGAAGTTCCTGTTACCCAGCATGACTGCCGCGACATAGACGGCCAGAAAGCCGTTGCCACCGACAAGGTTGGTAAAGGAAAAGGTAAAGAAAAGCATGGCCAGGGTAAGCGCTGGGTAGAGTCCGTCCTGCTCTAGCTTGATTCGGTTGATTGTCCAGGACATGGCACGTCCCATCACCACGCCCATGACTGCACCTATGCTCATCTGCAGAAAGAACATGGGCACCAGCCGCCAGACACTCGCCCCTTCGTTTGTGAGCAGGAAGGTGAAGCTGACGGTCAGGAAATAGGCCATCGGGTCGTTACTGCCCGATTCCAGCTCCAGCGTGGGGCGCAGGTTGTTCTTTAAGCCTATGTTCTTGGAGCGGAGAATAGAGAATACCGCAGCCGCATCGGTGGAGGAGACCACGGCCCCCAGCAGCAGCCCCTCTAGCAGGGAGAAATCAAGTAGGTACGTGGCAAACAGCCCCACCAGCATGGCAGTGATGAACACGCCCAGCGTGGAGAGCGTTATCCCCCGCCAGAGAACAGGCCGCGTGCTTTCCCAGCGGGTGTCCAGACCTCCAGAGAAAAGAATAATGGCCAGGGCGATAGTGCCCAGTGACTGCGCGGTCAGCGCATCGTCGAAATAAATGCCGCCTAACCCTTCGGACCCTGCCAGCATACCCACCGCTAGAAAAAGTATAAGCGCTGGTATGCCGAATTTACCCAGGCTTTTACTGAGCAGGATGCTAATCATCAATAGGATAGACGACCCCAGTAGAATGTCTTCAGTAGAGAATTCCATTATCAAGTGTAATTTGCGGAGTAAAGAGTTTCACTCCCTAACCTATAAATAAGTATTACTGTCAGACAAAAACAGAGCAGCAAACATGGGCGGCGGCAAGAGCATATACGGCGCGGCCAGCTTCTGCTCATTCGTGTATCTCCGTTAATAGCCTGAGCATCAGTAGAACAGTAAAGACGCAAACACTTATGGTTAATAAAAGGCGTATTTCCTGTAGTGTGAACATTATACTGGACACAAATGAGAGGATACACAAGAAAACCACATTGAAAATCCAGCAATTCCGTGAACCTTTAGCCTTCTGTCAAATAAAGGTAGCTTCTAAATCCTAGGGATATCAGAAAGCAGAAACAAATAAGCATCACTCCATATTTCATCGCTGCTGCCAGTCCCCTGTCCAGGGTTGTAAAGGCAAAAAAGTATGACAGCACGACCATATATGCCTGGTTACGTTTCTGTTTCAACCAATCTTTTAGAGAAGAAACGAGATATTGGAAGAAGGATTGTTCTGTCATTTCCATCCATATGGTTGTACTTCTACTATTCATAAATTTAGGGAAATAATCCTGATACGAAAAGCTTTGCCAATGCCTGGTTCAAATTAGCATCTAAGAAAAGCGTAAGGCAAGAAATGCTGAAGCAACTGCTGTACTACCGATTGAATAATATTACAGGCTGGCACTAGTATGGATTAACGTCTTTCTACTGCAGACTATCAGTAAATTATGACTTCCTCTCCCCTCATTCTATGCATACTATCAAAGCTCAGACTGTACAGGCCCGGGGAGAAGCCCCCGAGCCTTAACACTTCCAGCTAATTTCAATATACCTGATGCGATTATGAACGCTTTACACAGTAAACCTTGGTAAAAGCTGCTGCCTAGGCTCCCAGGTGAGCGTTTACAATGCCCACCCATTTATCTGAGAGTCTGAGCTCATCGTTAAATATCATGCTCTCTTCCCTGCTGTAGAGCTCCACCGTCTCCTGAGGGTGGGAGGAGTTATGGCGCAGGAATACCAGCTCGATGCGCTCGACCCCGAGGCTGCCGTCCGAGTCCCTCCTTACATCTGCCTGGCACTGCTTCATCCCCGATAAGTCTACCAGGATAACCTGGTCCCCTCCACCCTGTCTTTTTGAGTAAAGAAGCCTGCCTCTCTCACGGTCTATCCCGATCGCAGATCGTACTGAGAGACCTCCAACTGACGTTGTCGGGCCAGGTTCATGAAGCTTTGCAAAAGGTGCTTTTTCTCCTTGCTGCTTTTCACTTGGAAGTGTACGAACGGGGCAATGACCAGTGCCACACAAATCCCCCCTATTACTGTTGATTGTAAATCCATCTTTCTTGTTAAAAATTATTTTATAAATAGCCTTGGCGGATAGACAGGCTATTCGCTGCGGGGCAAACCAAAGAACGTGGGCTGGGCCCACAAAGAAGGTGAATGAATTACCAGAAGTAATGGAAGGGGAAAATAATGGCACCACTGCCCAAGCCGCGGCAGATACGCCCAGCACGCTGGAGGTACTGCGCCGCAGTGCCCCCAATCCCATGCTCCACCGCGCGCGGTTCCCAGCCAGTGGTAGCCCTGGCGCTCCAGGATGGGTAAGGGCTGGTTTTCCCCAAGGCTTACGGCGCTTTCGCCTGACCTCTTTAGGAACACCAGCTTGGGCTTGCTGTTCTGAGTATGGCTCGCCTGCAGACCCGCTTCACCGACGGCCTTCGTAGCTGTACAGGCTTTCTCGCATAAGGCCTTCCCCCAGGCACCTGCCAGGGAGAGCAGAGTGGCGAAAAACAGCAACAGAGACATTTTTAATAAGCTTTCCCACGGCCTAAAGGTAAAGAGTTGAAATTATATATTTGTATAATCGGCAAGAGATCATTTTCACGCCCCTGGCACCCGACAGGAATAACCGAATAGTCGTTAGGAGATACGGCACTAAGCCTGTCCCAGAATTTTATCTTTCCGCAGACTGTGGGTCTAGTTCGGCATCGGTTCGGCCAGAGGATACACACTGGTTTTTGCGCCAGCCAACGGATTGTTCCAGTTCCTAACATCATCGGCGGCTGGCATTTCGAATACCTCCAGGTCGAAGTATTTTACGGCTGCCAGCAGATGGTCGAATATATCCGCCATAATCTGCTCATACTCTACCCATATTATGCTGTTGGCAAACAAATATAGTTCAATAGGCATACCTGTTGTGGTAGGTTCCAGTTGCCGCACCATCATAACCATGCCTTTGTGGGTACTGGGGTGCTGCCTGAGGTAGGCATCTATATACCTGCGGAACACACCTGCATTGGTAAGGCTGCGACCGTTTATCAGCAGGCTCTTGTCAATGCCGTTTGCCTGGTTGTGTTGGTTAATCTCATTCTGACGCTCCTTCAAGTAGTACTGCAGCAGTTGGATGTTACCCAGCCGCTCGGCATCGTCGGCAGAAAGGTACCTGATACTCGAGATCTTGATAAAAACGGAGCGCTTAATGCGCCGCCCTCCCGATCGCTGCATGCCCCGCCAGTTTTTAAAAGAGTCGGAGATAAGGTGGTAGGTGGGTATGGTGGTGATGGTCTTATCGAAGTTCTGCACTTTTACCGTGGTCAGGTTTATCTCGGTCACATCGCCGTCTGCACCGTACTTTTCCATGGTTATCCAGTCACCGATGCGTACCATGTCGTTGGAAGAAACCTGTATGCTGGCCACAAAGCCAAGTATGGTATCCTTGAATATAAGCAGCAGCACCGCTGAGGCCGCACCCATCGCCGTGATAAACGCCCAGAAAGGCTTGCCTGTCAGCAAAGAGAATATCAGCAGGCCACCCACAAAGTACAAGAATATTGTAATCACCTGCACAAAGCTTTCGACGGGCTTGTCTCTAAATGTTTCGGTAGTCTTTAGGTAGTCGCGGCAAGAGCGCAGCACAGCACGCATAATGGCCACCGCCAGCACGACCATGTATATATCGGCTACCCTTATCAACGGCTCCACCCACTGCTGGAAATCAGAAAACACAACCGGTATTGCCCGCACCGCGATGATCTGCGGGATGGCCTGCGCAAGGTACACCACGGCGTTGTTTCTAATCAGGAGGTTGTCGAACTCTGTGGCTGTCTTATCGGATAATTTCTGCAGCGTACCGACCAGTATCCTTTTGGTGATCCGGTCTGCAATGAATACTAGGATAAGCATGAGCAGCAGCAGCCCCAGCATATTTATGTATTCTGCTGCCGGTGCCGGTACGCCAAGCTTTATAAGTTGATCTAACGACCATCGGCTGCTTTGGATGTTCGAGATGATATAGTTCATGAGGTTTTGATTATATAGGTAATGATGCTGCAGCTGTGCTAAGATAGCCTGTATTAGCCCCTGCCGCGGAGAAGCAATAGGTGGTAGCGTCAGGTGCGTGGCTCCGTCACAGCGAAAACTATGAAAGACAGAAGCAGCAATAAGCCGTAGATTAAGATAACGTTTAACCTGCACCTGTTGCCATAGTACCAGAACAGGCACTTGTTGGGGGATACCAACCCCAGCAAAATTCCCAGGATGGCCGTACAGGAAACGATAACTGCAAAATGTTCCATAACAGTCTAGATCTTTATATGCTGCGCACAGCATGGTGAGGCCTAGCTTCTTCCCCTTTGGGGCTAAGTTAGGCGTAAAACAAGAAAAAGGATAGGCAAGACAGCCTTAATAGGCGTACAAAGAGAATGGGAAGGCCACACTGCCTCTAAGCAGGTATCTGCCCAGTAACAGTGTATCTTACCTTCTAAATGAGAGGGGGTTAGTTAAGGAGCATTTGGCTGGATGGAAACAGGGAAGAGCCTTTCCGAAAGCTTTATCCCCGAATAGGTTGTAGCGTAGTCAAGGGATGGCTCGTCACACGACGCAGCAAACGCTAAAAGTAGCAAAGGGTGCCTTTCCAACTGCCGCAGGTCTAGCACCAGGGAGGAAGGCACCTCCGCGTCAAGAAATGCTTGCACGCTTTGCTGCTGCACTGCGATTTTGTCTTTACCGCCTGATTTTGGCAGTAGCTTGAGCATCGCTGTCGAGGGGGAGCCTTGCAGCAGGAGGCGATACACCTCTACCTCATGCCCTGGCAGCGTAAGTGCCCAAAGCAGCATCACCCAGCATAAGGGGATGCTCAGGCAACGGCCGATATGTTTCTTTACTTGCAGCATGGACACCTACAAATATGCACAGTTTTGTCTTGAGAAACAAGCGCGCATACAGTCTATCGCTATATTCATATCAATAAGCTGGATAATGAAATTGGGGAGTAAAACAGCTTTACCTGTTTGGGGGAAAGCTCCGCAGCTACTGCCGACCGCATTTCGTCTCCTGACTTAACCTGTGCCCCAACAACAAGGTGTCGGATGGCAAGTCCATCAGCAGCACGATCAGAGATGCCACATACCAGCGCCTCGCCACCACAGTGCTTGATAAAGCACCTGTAAAAACTGGAACTGCAATAATTCACTGGCCGCCTACAGGGCCATGACCGAAAGGCAGGATTCTTAAGCACGATAACGAAATCAAAGGGGCCGCCTCTTGATGGAGTGAAGCAGCTAATGGCTAGCTTACATAAGAGAAACTAAAAGACTGTAAAGTACAGAAGTTTTCTGATCCCAGAATAACGGATTCTGTTATTCTCTGCTATAGGCTTTCTGGGGCAGCTAAGCACCTCTCCTGCATTATGAATTGTCTAGGGGTACTTGGCCACAAAGAGGCTGGGGACCGCAGAGCAGGCAAAGCAGCTTTGGGTTGATCAGATTCCCCTGCTTATGACAGCAGGCCAGGGTTGACGGGCATCCAGAGCAAGGTCGGGAAGCACAGACAGAAGGCCTAGAGGCCAAAGAGCGATCCACAGTTTTCAATAATTATAAACCCTTCCCCAAAGCGGCACGTTACAATGATCTAAACTGTACGTATTTTCCGCTACGTATTCCCCGCACAGAACAGAGGCTCCAAGTCTATCCTCAACTTCTCAGTACTTAGTATCTCTAAAAACCTTATGGATCAAGAAAACATTTATCTCGCAGTTGCTGTCGACAAGCATTACATGATTCTACTTGCAGCGCTGTTGAAGTCAATAGAGGTTAATCACACTACCAAAGAGCATATACATGTTTATATTGTTGAGAACGGTGTAACCGCTAAATACAAAGCAAAGCTAAGAGACTCCATCAGTGAGCAGGCTGTAACCCTACACTGGTTAACGATGGGGGATGCTGTTCCTAGGGGAATGGCACTCCCAACGGATACGAACACATATCCACCAAACATCTACATGCGCTTGTTTATACCGTACTTTGTTCCCGAGGAAGTTGAAAGGGTGCTCTACTTGGATGTTGACATGGTGTTGATGACCGATATTAGCAAGTTATGGTCTATTGATATAGAAGGCAGTATCATCGGTGCAGTTACCTGCCCCACTGCCAGGGTCTTTAAGAACATCGTAGGCAACTACAAAGAGCTGGGCATTCCTGCAGAAACTAAGTACTTCAACTCAGGGCTGCTGCTGATGGACATACCCAAGTGGCGCCGAAGCAACATCACAGAAAAAGTGATTGAATGCATCGACAGCAACAGGAAGTATGCTGACTTCAGTGACCAGTACGGTTTGAACGTGGTACTGTTTGATAAATGGCATGAAATAGACCCGATGTGGAACTACTACTCAAGCGGTGACCATTCCGCGCCGTACCTCATACACTTCGCGCACCGTAAGCCGTTTTACAAATCTTACTTTGGCAATACAAAGTACAAGAGGATTTTCTATACCTACTTGAATCAAACCCGCTGGAGAAACTCTGAATCTGTAGGAGAACTCCGTAGATACATGAAGAAGATAGGTAACATTCTCCAAAAGAACCCTTTACTGAGACCTATAAAATTATGGTTCTAAGAGGCTGTTTTGAATTCATTTAGCTAATTCTTTAAGC
>NZ_JAJJWH010000074.1 GCF_020907245.1 Pontibacter harenae
CTGAGCTCCTTGAGGCTCTGGCCCAGGGCCAGAAAGATGGAAGCGACCGTCTGGCTCAGGCGATGGAGCATGCGGTTGAAGTTGCTCTTGTGCGGCATGCGGCAGCGGTGATGCTGCTGCATGTAGCTACGGGCCGTGGTCATGTTGCCGCCGAAGTAGCGGGCAGCCAGGAGGGCGGTGGTGATGACCTCCGCGTCGTTGAGCTTGCGCTTGGCAGCTGGCTTTTGGCCTGCAACCTTTAGGTAATCATCAATAAAACAGTAAGTTGCTATCGTGAAGTCATGCATGGTAAGTCAGGGTTAAAGTTTGGTAGCTCTATCCCTTAACAAACCTGGATGGCTTCATCGTTTATAAATCGCAACTTGAGTTAATTAATGTTTTCCTAAGCTTGATTAGCAGCCTCGACGCATGGATTTTCTTTTAAAAACCGCTCCACTAAAGATAGGCTTGTTGCTTATTAAGAAATTGTAGAACCGTAATATTGGTCTTTTTCTCCGTAGTTTATGAATTGCTATGCCCCGTGTGCAGAGCTAATTTTGCACCTCAATTCGCTATAAGGCTTCTATACTTTATAACGCGGATGATTAACATAAATTAAAACTTTACATGATAACTATTATCTCAGGCACTAACCGCCCAGGAAGTAACGCACTTAAAGTTGCGGAATACTATAAAAAAAGACTACAGGAAAAAGGGCAGGAAGCAAACCTGCTTTCGCTTACTGAACTGCCTGCTACACTCATAGAAAGCGACCTGTATGGCAACAGAAGCGATGAATTTGCTAAAATTCAAGCGCTTGTTTCCAGTACGCAGAAGTTATTGTTTGTAATTCCAGAGTACAACGGAAGCTTTCCTGGAGTGCTTAAAGCCTTTATAGATGCCTGCGAGTTTCCTGCAAGCTTCTATGATAAAAAAGCTGCTCTGGTAGGTATATCATCTGGAAGACAAGGGAATTTGCGCGGAGTAGATCATTTTACAGGGGTAGCTAACCATATGCACCTGCACATCATGCCGCTCAAAATATACCTGTCTGGTGTAGAAGCTGAGTTAGACGAAAACGGTGATTTGTATCAGGAAAGCACTGTTAAGGTTGTAGACGAACAGATGGATAAGTTTATCTCTTTTTAGTTAAGGGACAAAAATCAATTTGTAACAATAATATGCATACTGACCTGCAACATTTAACACAGGATAAAGGTCTGTAAGTATCAATTGACAAATAAATAAACAAGAATAAGGGAAGTTCTAAACGGCTTCCCTTATTCTTGTTTAGAAGGCCTTATAGAGCATGCCTTACCCATATTTAACCCTGTTTTATTCACTATGATGTTTGATGTACATAGCACTGTAAGATTCGAGGTGGCTCAAATCGTATGCAAGCTTTATGATAGGGATCTTATCCAAGTGCTCAGTAGCAGCTCCTTTAGTCAACTTGAACTCGGTATAGTTGATGTTTTAGAGATACTATATGAGGTGGAGCAGGAGTACAATATTTATTTTTCTGATAAGTACCTGTTTAGTTCTTTAGAGGATATTGTGAGTGTGATTTGTGGAGAAAATGTGTTGAATTCCTTCGGTATGATGGCGGTTTGTTAACTATGCTTCCTTTAATCTGCAGCTGAAAACATTTTAATAAGTATAGGACAGGTATAATTTTCTGCTACTTTGTTGTGGGTACTGTTTAACTTTGGGTTAAACAGTCACCCATACTTAACACGAATGCCTGACACAACTATACCGCCTGCAGCTTTTGCTCCTATGCTAGACATCAACTCTACCATTAGGTATTATCTGTCTCAAAAGAACAAGGCACAGCAGACGTTTGGCATGAACAAGTATGCCAGCTTAGACGATATGGGAGACTTTGCTGTGCTGAGCAATGAAGGCGGTACCAGAAGCGGGCCTCCTATCAAAACAGACCATTATGCCATCATTCTTTGTCTGAGGGGGAGCAGCACTAAAACAGTTGGACAATTTACCTTCGAGGTACAGCCACAGACGGTGCATCTGGTGTCGCCAGGAATTATCAATTCCTACGAAAACTCATCTGATGATTTGCTCCTGTACATGCTGCTTTTCAAGCGGGAGTTTCTGGATGAGAGTTTTATTAGTGGTCCTGTAGTCGAAAACCTGTTGCAGATGAATCCTGATTACCCACCCATGTATACCTTGGATAACTATACCTTTGGGGCCATGAAGGCGGGCTTCGAAAAGGTAAGCGAGGAGTTTGATAGAGGAAAGGCCTTTCATCTTAACATCATCCGACTGCAAATGCTGCAGTTGCTATATGAGATGAACAGAGCCTGCGAAGCTTGCCTGCTCAGTTTTACAAAGCACATGAATAGGCAGTACCAGCTAACTCATGCTTTCAAGATGCTGGTGGAGGAGGAATTTATGACCAAAAGAACGGTAAATGAGTATGCCGATATCATGAATATATCTGCTAAGCATTTAAGTGAGTCTGTAAAAAAAGAGACGGGAGAGAGTGCCTTGGAGATCATCCACAGAAGGGTGTTGCGAGAGGCTCAATACTTACTTGCCTACTCAACCATGAGTATAAAAGAAATAGCCTTGCACCTCCAATTTGATACGGCCTCTCATTTCAGCCGTTTTTTTAAGCAGAAGACTGGTTTGAAACCGAGTCTGTATACTGCAACTGTTTAAGTTTTAAGAGCTGTTAATCTTTTTTGTAAGAAGGAGCACTCTTGAAGATTGGATAGGACAATTCTTTTTAGAAAAGAAGAGCCGCTTCATGATTTTGAAGCGGCTCTTCTTAAACTAAGTCTATCCTTGAAGAATTCAAGGTTATCTGTTCCCCAGGCTCAGCGGGGGAAGCGGCAGTGGCTTATAGTATGGTGCCTGCCTCAAATATTTTCACAACTCCGTCCTCTTCAGAACTAACTACCAAAAGGCTTTTACCAACTGGACTCTCATCCGCAGGAATAAAAATTATCCCTTCTGGAGCGTCGCCTGTTTTTAACACCTGCAGGAACTCTGGCTGGTTAGGATTTGTGACATCATATACTAATACAGCATCAGCTCTTTCGGATCCGACGAAGGCAATGGTTCTGCCGTTAATCACACCCACAGTGACACCCTCAGGCTCTGAACCTTTGTCGTCGCTCCTGTCATCAGGATAAAGGGAGGCCGCCGCGAGTTTTTTTCCAACTTCGCTGCCACTGTCAAAGACCTGAGCTCCTGTAGTACCGTTCCAGATACTGAAGGAGCGCGCGCCGAAAGTGTATAAGGCATCAAAGTCTCCATCACCATCTATGTCACCCATTGTGGTAATGGCTTTCAGGCGACCAAGTTTGTCATCCCGCTGCAGCTCGGCAGCGTTAGGGAAGGTGGCTGCATCTAGCTTTAAGCTTTTTATTCTTGCCTCATCCACAAAGGTATCATATTCACGTGCGTCTCCCTCGTTTGCCGAAATGAAGTAATCGGTGCCGTTTAACTTAAAAGCTGCAAGGGCATCTGGCATGTAAACTCCTTTTACAAGCCAGTTGGCAAAAGCAATAGCATTGTCCCTGTCACTTGGGTCCAGTTCGTTCCCACTAACTGAATGGTCTTTGAAACCCAGTGGTATGATTTCTGTGATAGTCTTGGAAGAGAGATCTACCTTTGCAACAGCATTATTTTCCTGCAAGGAAACCCATGCGGTTTTAGAGTCGTTAGAAACCGTAATATATTCTGGCTCCACATCCATGGAAAGGGTAGCATTCGGTCCGAATACTCTAAGTCCTCGCGCCTCAAGTTCAGCCTGTGAACCGTTAAAAGAAGTAAAATCAAGCGTAGTGGCATTATAGCCGTTCGCCACAGTTATAATAGAGATGGTCCCCAGAGGATCAACTGAGTAATCGCTATTAGGTTCTCCCTCATTGGCGGTAAGGATATAGGCACCGTCAGGGCTAAAAGTCAACATGTCTGGGAGGGCACCTACCTGCACCTGCTTTAGTAAAGCATAGGTCTTTGTATCAAAAAGGGCAACAATACCATTATCCTGCTTAATACTGGCCTCTACGGCGGCAGCCAGCACACCATTTTTTACAGCCACACTGTTGACTCCGCCGCCATAGGGCGTGATGTCGATGCTTTGGATAAATTTCGGAGAAGCTGGGTTCTCTAGGCTAACTACGTCTACCCTGGAACTGCCTGCGTTGTTGACTACAAACAATGTTTTAGTTTCAGGGTCATAGGCACTAATTTCGGCCGCACCAGTCCCGCCGCTGAGCATAATTTCCCCAACCTCAGAAAAGCTAGCGGGGTCTTCCACTGGAAAGGGCACTGTAACATCATCGTCGTCGTGGCATGCAGATATAGAGATAGCGAGGCCGATGCTCGCAATCAGTAGTTTTTTGTTCATAGTGTATGCTTAAGTTTAAATAAGTGATTGATGTATAGCACACAATAAAGGGCGGCACGATGAACTTTGTGTGAACATAATGTTATGCTAATGTGAAGCATGGTGTAAGATGTATATATTGGGGTAAGAGGGGGTATTTGAGGGGCAAATGGGGTGCAGTTGAGAAAGGTATATTATAGTAGTTGATTTACTTATATGCTGCTTTTCAAGCAGGTATATTTTGGTGGCTGATGGTATAGTGTCGTCAAATTAACTTAAAGAAAAGCCTCCTGTCGAAGAAACAGTATAAACTGTTCTTCTCCAACAGGAGGCTTTTTCATTCCAACACCCTAGGGTGATTCAGGAAGATTGAAAATTTTGTATGTATTACTTTCCGTTAGTTTCTAACCACTTTCGGGCGTTCACAAAAGCTTCCATCCAAGGAGATACTTCGTCCTGACGGCCTTTCGGATAATTGGCCCACTGCCACTGTAAAAGTGAACGTTCAATGTGCGGCATCATTACTAGGTGGCGGCCTGTTTCATCACAAAGCATAGCTGTATTGAAGTCAGAACCATTCGGACAGGCAGGGTAGGTTTCGTAAGCGTACTTCGCCACGATCTGGTATTTATCCTCGGTGAGTGGTAGGCTAAAGCGACCTTCTCCGTGCGATACCCAAACACCCAGCGTGCTTCCAGCCAGGCTGGAAAGCATTACAGATTTGTTTTCACGGATAGTCAGCGACGTAAAGATGCTTTCGTGTTTCTGGCTCACGTTATGATGCATTCTTGGTTTCTTGTCGTGATCCATGTTGATGAATCCTAACTCTACGAATAACTGGCAACCGTTGCAAATACCTACTGAAAGGGTATCTTCACGCTTGAAGAAGTTCTCAATGGCTGTTTTTGCTTTTTCGTTGTACATAAATGCTCCTGCCCATCCCTTAGCAGAACCTAATACATCGGAGTTAGAGAAACCACCCACAGCACCTATGAACTGAATGTCTTCCAGAGTTTCTCTTCCTGAGATTAGGTCCGTCATGTGAACGTCTTTCACATCGAAGCCAGCCAAGTACAAAGCGTTAGCCATTTCACGCTCAGAGTTACTTCCTTTCTCGCGAATAATGGCTGCCTTTATTTTTGGCTTAGAAGAGTCTATAACAGGCTTTTTACCATCGAATCCTTCTGGAAACTTATAGATAAGTTCATGATTCTTATAGTTGTCAAAACGCTCTTTTGCACTTACTTGTCCACTTTGTTTTATGTCCAGCAAGTAAGATGTTTTAAACCATGTATCGCGTAGCTGCGCAATATCAAAACTGTATGTTTCCTCTCCATTCTTCAACTCCAGCGTAGCAGTACCAGTGCTGGTGCCAATTTTATGAAACGGAACATTGTTCGCATTCAAAGTAGCTTCTACGTCTGCTGATGCCTGGAATACCACACCGATGTTTTCAGCAAAAAGCACTTTCACGCTGTCGGCCTCTCCCAGTGATGTTAGATCAATGGATGCGCCCAGGTTGTTGTCTGCGAAGCACATCTCAAGCAGCGTAGTAATCAAACCGCCACTACCAATGTCATGACCTGATTCAATTTTACCTTCTTTGATTAACCCTTGTAATGTATTGAAGGCGTTGGTGAAAAGATTAGCGTCCGTTATGTCAGGCGTCTCATTACCTATTTTGTTTACTACCTGCGCAAATGAAGAGCCTCCCAGTTTGTAGGCATCGTTTGATAAGTTGATGTAGTATATATTGCCGCCATCACGTTGCAATACAGGCTCTACCACTTGGCGTACATTGCTGCAGTTTCCGCCTGCAGAAATGATCACTGTACCAGGTGCAATAACATCCTCGTCTTTGTATTTCTGCTTCATAGAAAGCGAGTCTTTACCTGTCGGGATGTTGATGCCTAAGGCAATAGCGAAATCTGAACAGGCTTCTACTGCTTTATATAAACGAGCGTCTTCTCCTTCGTTTTTAGAAGCCCACATCCAGTTGGCAGAAAGCGAAACGCTTTTCAGACCATCTTTCAAAGGAGCCCACACAATGTTTGACAACGACTCACCAATGGCATTGCGGCTGCCTGCTGCTGGATCAATCAGGGCTGAAATAGGAGCATGACCAACCGAGGTTGCAATGCCTTCTTTGCCCTGAAAGTCTAAAGCCATTACACCACAATTGTTCAGCGGCAATTGTAGCGGTCCAACACATTGCTGTTTCGCCACTCGGCCACCCACACAACGATCCACTTTGTTTGTCAACCAATCTTTACAGGCAACAGCCTCTAACTGTAGTACCTGCTCTAGGTAAGTAAGAAGCTGGTCTTTATCATAGGTCACGGGCTGATATGTTCTATCAACAGACTTGTCGCTCATCACTACTTTGGGAGAGCTTCCGAACATGTCGCTAAGCTCCAGGTCCATTGGCTTCTGGCCTGTTGACGCTGACTCAAATGTAAAGCGGTGGTCACCAGTAACATCGCCCACAGCGTACATAGGAGAGCGCTCACGGTCGGCTATCTTCTTTAAAGTGTCGATATCTTTTTCACCTATCACCAAGCCCATACGCTCCTGCGATTCGTTACCAATGATCTCTTTAGCAGAAAGGGTAGGGTCGCCTACAGGTAATTTATCAAGATCTATTTTACCGCCAGTTTCTTCTACTAATTCTGAAAGGCAGTTTAAGTGGCCGCCAGCACCATGATCATGTATAGAGACAATGGCGTTATGCTCGCTCTCCACCATACCACGAATTGCGTTTGCTGCGCGTTTCTGCATCTCTGGGTTAGAACGTTGAATAGCGTTCAACTCAATGCCTGATCCATGTTGTCCTGTGTCGGCAGAGGATACGGCTGCTCCACCCATGCCTATGCGATAGTTTTCACCACCAAGGATCACAATTTTATCACCTTTTTTCGGGTGTTGCTTTTGTGCCTGGCTAGCTTTGCCGTAGCCAACACCACCAGCCAGCATAATCACTTTGTCGTAACCTAACTTTCTTGGAGTTTCAAGCGCATCCGCTTTTTCGTCGTGCTCAAAAGTTAAAACCGAACCTGTGATTAAAGGCTGTCCGAACTTGTTTCCAAAATCAGTAGCGCCATTAGAGGCTTTGATCAGGATGTCCATTGGCGTTTGGTATAACCACTGTCTTTCCTGCGTAGCTTTTTCCCAAGGGCGATCCTTTTCCAGGCGAGATAAAGCCGTCATGTAAACAGCTGTTCCAGCAAGAGGGAGAGCACCCTGACCACCAGCTAATCTGTCTCTGATTTCACCTCCAGAGCCAGTAGCTGCACCATTAAAGGGCTCTACTGTAGTCGGAAAATTGTGTGTTTCTGCTTTTATGGATATTACCGATTCAAAATCGCTTACCTGATAAAAGTCAGGCACATCGGCACGTTTTGGCGCAAACTGCTGCACCACTGGTCCTTTGATGAAGGCAACGTTATCCTTGTAGGCCGAAACTATATCGTTCGGATTCGCTTCCGATGTTTTGCGGATTAATTTGAAAAGGGAGCTAGGCTTTTCTTCGCCATCAATTACAAACTTACCGTTAAAGATTTTATGGCGGCAGTGCTCTGAATTTACCTGTGAGAAACCGAATACTTCTGAGTCTGTTAGAGGTCTGCCTACTCTTTCAGAAAGCTGGTTAAGATAATCAACTTCTTCCTCACTAAGCGAAAGTCCTTCCTGCTTGTTGTATGCTGCAATGTCCGTAACAGGCAAAACAGGCTCAGGCTGAATATTAATCGTATAGATATCCTGATTCAGACCACTATACTTTTGTGAAAGCATCGGGTCAAAATCAGTAAAGTCTTCCTCTACTACTTTAAATTCCTCAATCCGAACAATCCCTTGAATATCCATATTCTGGGTAATTTCCACGGCATTGGTACTCCATGGCGTTATCATGGCAGCACGAGGGCCTACAAAGAAGCCACTCAAGGTTTTTTCCTGTTTTAATATGGCGTTCCCGAAAAGCCATTCAAGTTTTGAGATGTCTGTAGAACTTAATTCTCCCTCGCTTTGTAAGGCGTAAACTTTATCTGGTTGACTAAAAAAGAAATGAAGCATGCTTAGTTTTTTTCAGGCCACTAAGTTACCGTTTAAAATTTAAAAACTGAACATGTGAGCTCCTGTGACAGGACATTTCTGTTTGTATTGTATTGAAAAAAGTCTGATGATTTTTATGTTAAAAAATATACGTTGTTGATATCAAGATTGCTCCTTTGTCTGACTGGCTAGTGATTTGGAACCTGTATGCCGATTTTCATTCACGTTGAGTATATGTCCTGAAGTTCGTAGGCCCTTTACCTGCCAAAGAATTTCTTTACCACTTTTATAACTATAAATTCTAAGCTATCCGCTGCAACGGATATCTGTAGGTCCTCATTTGGTAAAGGCACAAGCTTAAAAAAGCTTTTCGTGAAAGGCAGGTAGATGACGGCGAGCTGCAGTAAGACGGAGACAACTACAACCAACATCATCAATGTATTTGTGATAATGGCAAAGGCCAAATGAGCTAACTAGCATAGAGCAGGGGCCTGAAAAACCTGTGCAAATATAATAGTAATAAAAAATCAAAGTATGCTTAGCAAGGTCTTTTGGATCAGAAGGATTATGGTAATACAGAGCCAGGCTTAGTGAATCAACGGCAATTGTTACCCCCACGAGATTCAACGGGAGATTTCCAGCGCTCCTTTTTGGAAGTTTCTTGGAAGCTTACTCTAAGTGCCCGCTTTTGCGTGTTCTGTTCCTAGACCTAACTATAGAGGCTGTTGTTCCTCATTCCAAGGTAAGATTATCAGTTTAAGTTAGACCACCCTTTGAAGTTGAGCAAATACTAAATATCTATAGAGTTACAACTGTCGTTATATTGACCACTTTTGATGTCTGTGCTTGGTATATCTTACCCAATCCTGTAACACAAACAGAAAAAGATCCTGCAGCTTATCTTGATCGCTTTAGGCTGTTTATTTAATTTTTTGATTTCGGCAGCGTTAGATCTTGGTGAACGGGCGGTGGGGAAGGGGAGATGTAAGTTGTTTCAAATTCATGAGGTAGTCGCTTTGCTTTACTAGTCCTCATTACGTACGGGTGGCGTAAACTACGGTTAATTAAGAATGTCCTGACCGTCCCTTTTACCAGATGCGCCTTAGTCTTGTTTTAAGATATTTGGCCATCGAGGTCGGCAACAAACCTATTTGCATTACTTAAGCAGGTGAATAATGTTTAAAATATTTTTCCGATTATTTACCCTTTGTCTCACAGTGACTTACACTTGTTTTAGTGCATAAAAGGGCTTACAAAAGAGTGGCTGCAGAGAAAA
>NZ_JAJJWH010000075.1 GCF_020907245.1 Pontibacter harenae
GCCACGGAGAAGGCAAGGACGGCCAAGGTGCTCTTCGACGCGGGCAACAGGTCAGTCGGGGAGATAGCCAAGATTCTGGGCATCGGAAGGGCAACATGCTACCGCTACATCGACGGCATCGGCGATGCGGACAAAGACGCTGCAGCGACATGAGCAGCAAAGCCCTCGCCAAGACATCGGGAGACAGGGCTAATGCCTACTGTGCGGCAGGCATTAGCCTTGCAAGTCAGCAAGTGCGCAAAAAACTATAAAACTCTATGTTTAGTAGTACACTATTCATATATTGCTATAGCACCACCGATTGACGACCAGGGCGTGTGCAGCTTTGGCTTACCTAACTAGAAATCATCGAATGGACACAAGCTCCTTACCAGAAGGCATGCACGAGTTCCAGAACGCTTACCTGCACCTGGTGGTAGATGAGGCAACCAGGCTCCTTTACTCAGAGTGGGTCCAGAGGCCCAACAGCGAAGAGTACCGAGAGGCGGCCAGTATCTTTGCCGCCTACCTCAGGGAAAGGGACATTAAGTTCTGGATACAGGACACGAACCGCCTGGGGGAGGTGCCCGCACAGAACCTGAAGGAGGCCTTACAAATGCTGGTGCCCGTGGCGGTTGCGTCAGGCCTGAAGAAGCTTGCCCGCATCACCACTGATGATCGCAGCATGGCCGCCTTTATGGCGCTTGCCAGCGAGAGCAAAGCACAGCTTAAAGCGGGGATTGAGGTGCGGCAATTTAGAACCTATCGGGAGGCGGCAGAGTGGATATGGGGCACCCAGCCCTGCTGATGCTATGATCCAGCACTCGGCGCCAAGCCTGAAAAATAAAAGATGTAATACACCATCCATGCCCTTGGCATTCCCTCTATGTTCGTAGAAGGTGTGTAACAAAGGTACGAAAACAAAGAAAATACGCTATAATCGGGAGTAGTCATGGATGGGAATCAGATGCTTGGCAGTCCTATGTCCTCTAGGTACGGCTCCAGCAGCCTTGAGTCCGGTGAAGCCCAGCGCCAGCACGATCCCGTTGGACGCGGGGCAGTACCACAGCTCCGAGAAGAAGCCGCCCAGGTGGTAGAGCGCCAGGCGGTACCCTCCCCTGGTGCGGGAGCCCAGAAAGGTGCCTTGCCGCCAGACAGCCGCGACACGCTCGTCAAGCGCCAGGGAGTTGAAGTCTTGCACATCCATTCCAGGTGATTACGTAAATGGACTGTACAGGTGTGTCAGCGGGTTGCTTTCGGTTTGGAAACGGTGTCTGAAAACGTTTGCTTTCGGTTGCAGATGGTTTGGATCCGCGGGAAGGCAAGGGCATAAAAGGTCTTTTAAAGGGCATAAACATGCTTTCAATCGCTACATCGGGAGATGCAGCGGGTTGCTTTTGGTTTGGGCGTGTTTGCCTAGCGATGTCTGGGCAAAGTCGAAAGGCTTTGGCTTCGCAAGCGAGTCCAGCGGGCGGACCGGCTTCAGGAATAGGCTGAGAAGGCAGCGGCCCTCACGCTTGCCGCTCAAACCTAAACCAAACCATCTGCAACCGAATTCAAACGCCCCTGAACACCTAAGCCTACCAGGGTCATCTCTATATGCAGGATATGCGGGCGTTACTGGAACACTGGGAAGCAGTGATACAGTGTATCAGACAAAAGTGATACACTGTATCAGAGAACAGCTCTCCTTAGGCCACATAAGCGGCCCCTTTAACAACGAAAAGCAACGGTTTCCGGGACACTGGCACAGGAATCAGACAATTTACTTTTTGGCTTGTCCGTTTCACTTTGGCTTTTGTCCGTTTGGTCGAACTGGCAGGTTTTTAGGGCTTTCCTGGCACCTGCTTTGCAAATAGCAGACCATCCAGACTAGATATCTGGAAATGAAATAGAAACGAAAACCCTTAAAGCAATAAAAGATGAAGAATCAAGCCAGGGAAAGGCAGGAAGTTAAACTACCATTGCAGTATGGTGAGTGGATACAGCTGAAGGCGTTATCAGTCATGTTCAGGCGGATTTTGCTGACGGCAGAGACAGCCAGTATCTACCTGCTCTTACCCTAAAACTGCAGCGGAGACTGGAAGCTAATGAACTGTACCTGCAGGATCTGCTGGCTGACACCGGCTATTCTAACGGGAGCAACTACGCCTTTCTGGAATAGCGGAAGATTACCGGCTGGATTCCAGCGTTTGGCATGTATAAGCCGGAGCTATAAGGTTTTCCCTTATGGTGAACAGGCTGACCACTTCACCTGCCCTGCCGGAAAAATACTTCCGTTCAAAACCTATGAAACCAGAGCAGATGGAAGTGCACTCAGGATCTACAGAGCCACATATCAGGATTGCAAGCACTGTCCACTCAAACCCTCCTGCATTCCCAGAAGCCAGTGCAGACAAATTGCCCAGACGCCTTAAGACAAAGAGTATAAAAGGGCACTGGCAAGACAGCACAGCAGACGGGGCAAGCGCATGAAGCGGCTTCGGCAATGCACGGTGGAACCAATTTTCGGAAGCTTGATTGAACACTACGGGATGCGGAAAGTAGGTGTGCGAGGCAAAACCGGTGCCCATAAAGTAATGCTTATGGGCACCGGTTTTGCCTTCAACCTCAAGAAGTATATGAAGTTTAAGCCAAAAGTGACTGCAAGCAAAGCAATGGTGTTGTAAAAGGAGCTGCAGCAGGCTCTTCCAGTGCCTCTTTTGCTCTTGTACCGCTCTCTCAACTGAAAAAAACTTAGCCAGGGCTAAAACCTTCTTTCTCTGCAACAATCTCAATAAAGTCGCTGCATAAAAAGCAGTTGTGCAACAGCCACAGACAGCTTTTGACAAGGTACAGTACGGTTTCTTAAAAAGCATCATTCAGTATGCCTGCAAGCCTGATGCTGGCCAGTTGCATGCGCTTTTTTACTATATCGCGGTGGCTACGGGTATAGGCATAGCCAAGTTCAGGATTTTCCGCTACTTCTTTGTAGAGCTTATCGCTGATCTGGTAAGATTCAAACAGCCATAACATCATGTCATCCCGCTGCCATGCTCTTACCTGATTTTTGCAGGCATAATTGTATTCCTCCGCCATTTCAGAATAAGTCATTCGGGTGGCTTCTATTACGCCACTATCCCAGACACTATGCAGGTTGGTTTCCTTGCCTCTCAAGGTTACTTTTGTCTTGTTTCCGCCCTGATCTTCTGAATGTCCTGCATGCATCGGCTGGTGGATGTCACCTATTATATGCACGATAAACTTAAGAGCAAAGGCTTTCTCCTCTTTTGACTTGGCAGGATTTTTCAGGTCCTCGATCAGTTGTATCAGTGCCGTATAAGCATTCGCCGATTCAGTGCTGGTAATAGAAGCTGAAAATTGCTCGTAGGTTAGCCCTGATGGCGCATTTACATAATGCCAGGGTGCAGTATAGAGATATTGCGCTTCCGGGCGAATTTCATCAGCCCAAGTGCTCACCATCGCCAGCGATTCGTTGCCGAGTAACTTTTTAACTGCTTTTTTTGCTTTCCAGCTCAGGTGCTGCTCGGCCATTCTGCCTATTGCCCGATGGCCGTCTACGCCCCAGGCAAAGGTGTTAAAAGGCAACAGGATTATCAGAGCCAACAGGATATAATTATGTCTACGTTTCATTATTTCGGGTAGTAAATAGTTAAAAATATACTGGATGCCTACAGTGATTCCCATATATAATAACAAAGTAAAGGCGCAAATATTACAGCTACTTTACCTATATGTTATGTTTTAGTTAAGGCCTGGTGAAAAAGCGCTAATTATTTCATTCTTAAGTATGTCACATCCTTGATTGGTTTTTTGAATGCAAGGTTTTCAGCATCTTACAGTCATAACCTTTGCACCTGATGATCCGCTATACTCCCAGCAACCAGTTAAGTATAGCCGAATTCAAGACCCCCTTCCAACTGCATCTCCCTGGGACAAGCTGGCCGATATCTACCACCGGTGCGGTGCATGAGCGCCAACAAGGGAGCACCTTTGCTGGATGCGCGCATCGTCATCGACTCACTCTTCATCAAGCTCAACGACCAGGACGAGTCATGCTAGCAAAGCGTTGAAGAACTTAACATAGAGTTAATGGCAGTGTCATAACAAATATTCCTGTTTGACTTAATTTTGGAGTAAAACCAAACAACTCCATTTATTCTTATGAAAAACTTTTATCGTAAACTATGTCTCCTGCTGGCGATGGTACTTTGGATACAATTATCCTGGGCACAGGGGGTCACAACATCTTCTATGACAGGTGTCGTGACGGATCAAACTGGTGAAGGCCTTCCTGGAGCAACTGTCGAGGCTATACACACTCCATCAGGAACAACTTATGGTACCGCTACATTAGAAGACGGAAGATTTACAATTCCTAACATGCGCGTTGGCGGACCTTACCAGGTGACCATAAAATATATAGGCTTTCAGGACAAGGTACACAACAACATTAGCCTCAGTCTTGGTACGGCCTATAGCTTGAATGTAAGATTAGTGCAGCAGTCAAGTGAGCTAAGCGAGGTACAGGTTATTTCGGACCGTAACGCTGTCATAAGTTCAGAGCGTGCAGGTACTGCCACAAACATCTCAAGGGAAGCAATCACATCCCTTCCAACCATAAGCCGCTCCATCAATGACTTTACCCGTCTTACCCCACAGGCTAGCGGCACCTCATTTGGGGGGCAGGACAACCGCCTGAACAACATAACGATTGACGGATCCATTCTGAACAGCAGTTTTGGCCTAAGCGGTCAGCCAGGTGGCCGTACAGGTACTGCCCCTATCAGTCTGGACGCTATTGAGCAGGTGCAGGTAAACATGGCTCCCTATGACGTTAGACAGGGCGGCTTCACCGGTGCAGGCATCAATGCGGTGACCCGCTCAGGTACAAACGAGTTCTCCGGATCGATTTTCTATAATATCCAGAATGAGAAATTCCTGGGTTCTGAAGCAAAAGGAAGAGAAGTCGCTTCGGGAAACTTCAACAACACGCAGGCAGGCTTTCGTTTGGGAGGTCCTATTCTCAAGAATAAACTGTTTTTTTTCATAAATGGCGAAATTGAACGTCGTACCGAGCCAGCTACTACCTATAGAGCCAACAGAGGGAATGAGGAAGTAGCGGGTAACGTTACCCGCGTACTGGAGTCGGACTTAAATGAGCTGAGCAGCTTTTTGAGAGACAGGTTCGATTATGAAACTGGTCCCTACCAAGGTTATGACAACCAGACGAGAAGCAATAAGATTCTGGCGAAACTCGATTACAACATTAGCAACAACCACAGAGCCAGTATCCGTTACAACATGCTTGACTCAGAAAGAGATGCCTTGACAAGCAACAGCTCTTCTCTTGGTTTTGGCAGCCGCAGAACAAATCTGAATGCTCTTAACTATCAGAACTCCAATTATATTCAGTTTGAAAAAATCCACTCCGTTATCGGCGAGTTAAACTCAAGCTTTGGCACAAAGTTCTCTAACAATTTGATTGTTGGTTACACGTATCAAAACGAAGACAGAGGCTCTCGTGGCGATTTCTTTCCGCTTATCGAGATCCAGAATGAAGGTCGCAGCTACATCACAGCCGGTTTTGAACCTTTCACCCCAAATAACAGACTCAGTTACTCCACGTTTCAGTTTCAGAACAACTTCTCTTATTACGCAGGGGCCCACACGCTAACTGCCGGTGTTAACGTTGAGCGGCTTTCGTTTGAAAACGTATTCTTCCCTGGCTCACAGAGCGTGTATGTTTACAACTCGCTGGAGGACTTTTATACTGCTGCAAACGGATACTTGGCAGATCCGAACCTGGAAACATCACCTGTTGAATTAAGACGATTCCAGCTGCGTTACTCTGCGCTGCCAGGAGGCGCAGAACCTATACAGCCAACAAGGGTAACCTATAGTGGTCTGTACATTCAGGATTCATGGGCCGCCATGCGCAACCTGACAGTAACAGCAGGCCTCCGTGCCGATGTATCTGCGTTTGATGAAACGGGATTTTATAACCCTGACGTAGCTGAAATGACCTTTAGGGATGCTGATGGCAATCCTTTGCAGGTAAACACCGCAGAGCTTCCGGGAACGAATATTCTCTGGTCTCCCCGTTTAGGCTTCAATTGGGATGTACTGGATGACCAGACGCTGCAGGTTCGCGGTGGCTCAGGTATCTTCTCCGGGCGCCCTCCTTTCGTATGGATCTCAAATCAGATTGGCAACAACGGTGTGCTGACCGGATTTACCCAGAATGACAGAACAACTAATTATCCGTTCAACCCGGATCCAACGGCTTATATACCTGACAACCCGGAGCTGCCAAGCTCATACGAAATCAATGTAAGTGACAGGAACTTCAAGTTCCCACAGGTTTGGAGAAGCAACCTCGCCGTTGACAAGTCCCTCTTCGCTGGTATAGTAGGTACAGTAGAGTTTATCTACAGCAAAAACATTAACAGTGCCAATTATATCAACATTAACCAAGCTGCTCCCACTTCTACTTTCAATGGCCCAGATAACCGCCTAATGTACCCTGGATATGGCTTGGGAGGTGATGACTTCAACGAAGCGGATCGTATCAACCCTTCTATTACGTCAGCTCCTTACCTGACTAATACAGACAAAGGGTATTCTTACTCTTTCACCGCCCAATTGCAGAAGCCTTTCAGCAATGGATTCTTTGCGCTTCTGGCATACAACTTCGGCGAGGCTAAGGATTTGATATCAGCCGGCAGCACAGCCGGGGGGTCTTATAACGGCATCCGAAGCGTAAATGGCAACAACTATCCAGAGTTGGCTTTTTCTAACAATGATCAGCGTCACCGTGTTATCGGCTCTGTCTCATACCGTAAGGAATACGCAGGTTTCGGTGCCACTCAAATTTCGATTTTCAGCGAAGCCCGCACCCAAAACCGTTTCAGCTACACGTACAATGGCGATATGAACGGTGACGGCATCTTTGGCAATGACCTACTCTTTGTACCTAATCGTGGTAGCGACCTGAACTTCCTGCCTATTACAGGCAGAGATGCAGATGGCAACACTGTCACCCTCTATACACCAGAACAGCAAGCGGCTGCTTTCGATGCTTATATTGCACAGGATGAGTATCTAAGCTCCCGCCGTGGCCAGTATGCAGAACGAAACGGCGCGATCATGCCATGGGTTTACCAGACTGACCTGAGCCTTGTACAGGAGTTTTTCGTTAACGTGGCCGGTAAGCGCAACACGCTGCAACTAAGAGGTGATATCTTTAATGTTGGAAACATGATCAACAGCAACTGGGGTGTGTACAACAGAGTTTTACAAACCTCACCACTTACAGCTGCCGGTGTGAATGCAGCTGGTGTTCCGCAGTATAGGTTACAAACCCTTAATGGCCAGCCTATTGCCAATACGTTTGATACCTCAGCCGGGATAAACGATGTGTGGCGAGCACAAATTGGCGTTCGCTATATTTTCAACTAAGACATTTTATAGCTTAAATATGAATCACCCCGAACTTTAGGGGAATAAGAAAGAAGGACCTCCTGTTTTAGTGGTAGTTTACCCCTTAAAGCAGGAGGTCCTTTATCTCCAGACATACTTCTAAGGCATAGACTGGGTGAATAGCTTTTGTTGGTGATGCCCACGGTGACAGAAACCAGCCCCAGCACCTTTTTGGTGTAGGAGACTCTGTTGCCGCCACCGTTGGCTGTGGAGTTGATCTCCAGGTCGACCTGAATGTTATTGCGTCCGGACAGCACGCCTAGCAGCAGGGGGTCTAGTACAGGGCTACTCCCGCAAAAGAAATCGCAAACCAAGCCACCATGTCACCTAGGAAGCGGGTGTTGGCTTTGCCATCTATCTCTAACAGTGGTCCTCCGGGTATGCCTGCCTGGCCAGAGGCGCACTCAGCCCCGTTGCTAACAGCCACTTTCCAGAAGGACACAATACCGTCCCCGCATGGACAATCCTTCTGCCAGAGTTCCTGCTGCCATTGGCTTTGCGCCGAGTTGTCCAGCTGATTCCTCCTGTCAATGTAGTTCAGAAGCATCTGGCGTGCAGCTAGGCGCAGCGCACGGTCAGGGCTTGCACCTACTAGCTCCACAGATGCCCGGGTAGAGCCGGTTTTAACGTACAGCCCCCTGGCGTGGCGGGCTAGGTACTGAAAACCCAGCGGAGCATTTGCCCCAAGGTGAGGCTGTCGTGGCTGATGAACAGGCGTGTTTGGTGACTAACGTCAGCGCCAGTGGCTATTACTACTGGCTTCACCACCCTATAAGTCTGCGGAGCAGAAAGAGCAGGAACTCGTGGAGCAGATTATGGAAATATATCAGCAGAGCAAGTGCCGCTATGGCAGTCCAAGGATCAGTTTCGAACTCCGAGAGCAAGGTATTCAGGCTTCTCGCCCAAGAGTAGCCTGTGTAATGCAAAAACACCAGATACAGAGCATCATAAGAAGGAAGCACCGGATGCAGACCACCGACTCCAGCCATAGCTATACAGTGGCTAATAACTTCCTCTCAAGGGATTTCCAAGCGGCAAGACCAGCAGAGAAATGGGTATCAGATTTAACCTACATAAGAATCGGGGAAGGTTGGCTTTACCTGACAGTAGTGCTGGACCTGGCGGACTGGAAAGTGGTGGGATGGACGCTGAGTAGACCATGGAGGCAGAGGCTACAACCATGGCCGCCTGGCAGATGACCATCAAAAGCAGGCCCCTGTTCCACTCCCTTTTGTTTCACTCCGACTGGGGCGTGCTTACGCCTGTAGCGAGGTCAGAGAGCAATTGGAGGGAATTCCGGTGCTGCGGAGTATGAGCCGCAAGGGCAACTGCTCTCGACAACGCCGTGGCAGAGAGCTTCTTTAAGACGATGAAGACAAAAATGGTGTACCACCACAACTTTGCCACCAGGCAAGAGGCCCAGCTGGGCGTGTTTGAGTACATCGAAGGCTTCTATAACCGGAAAAGGAGGCATTCAGCCCTTGGCTACCTGACTCCTTCCCAATATGAAAGCCTGCTGTAAAAACAAGCTGTGGCTGCTTGAAAAAAGGCTCCAGTAAAACATTGCAATTCCACCTTTTGTGCATCTCGGGCCTGAGCAGTTGGTAGAGCTTCCTGCCCCCGATGCGGGGGTGATCCCGGCGCACCTGCTTTACCAGTTC
>NZ_JAJJWH010000076.1 GCF_020907245.1 Pontibacter harenae
AGGTTTATACGAACTAAGAACCTTAAGTTGACGGCATTGGGAAAGAGGCCCCCTTGGCCGTCTTTGAATACATCGAAGGTTTCTACAACAGGAAAAGGAGGCACTCGGCGCTTGGTTACCTGACTCCTTGCCAGTATGAAAACCTATTATACGACCAAGCAGTGGCTGCCTGAAAAAAGTCTCCAGTAAAACATTGTAATTCCACTGGTGCATTACGGTTGTTTACGTCAGGGCTTTTTCTTCCCTCTCCCACTTTTCCATATCCATTTCTTTGATACAACTTGAAGAAGCCATTGAGTTCTCAATGATAGGGTTAAGCACTTAAATGAGTAAATTTATACTTAAAAATTACACTTACAAGCCTAACTTCGCGCCGTATCTTTTTTGCACTGAATTAATACTGAAAACTGCAAAAAGATCTAACTTAATGACAGTGCGTCTGCTTCAGAGTTTGTTGAATTCCCTGTTTAAAATCAATATAGCGTATTAACCATGAATACTTTGATTCCTGCAGCGCACTGGTAGCTTATATTTATAAATGTACAGGTTAAGAAGCGAAGCAGTACACCTCATATATCATCAGGGGTTACTGTTAGCTTTGCATACGGTTGGGGCCTCACTCCACACACCTTTCCTACCGTAGCAAATGCTTTTTCCTTTCTGCCGATAATGATCAGTCTTACCCTCATACAGGTAACATATTTCCAATCTCAAAAAAAAGGATTTTAGGACGTAAGAAAGGAGCTAGTTTCAATAGTAAACAAATGGGAAGCAGGGGTAGTATTAGAAAGGGTACAGTAATCTGGCACGCAACAAGCTTCAACAACATTATCCTATTTACAATAGCTGCTAAGTTAATCATCGTGTGAGGTATGAACTTTTGTGTTAATTTATTTTGTCCTATTTATAAGCTAACTTTATGAGCTATGAAAAGCAGTCAGAATAAAATAGTGCAAAATTATGTTTTAAGGTATTCCCTCGACATGATCTGCGTTATTGACGAAGAGGCAAGACTTGTACAGATTAGCGATGCCTGCAAGCAGCTGTTGGGTTTTACAGAAGAAGAGCTGGCTGGACTCTCCATAACCTGTTTTGTTCATCCTGAAGACCAATCCAGAACCCTGGAAACTTTACAGTCTATTAGAGAGAGAAGCGCAGGCACACAATTCGAAATCTCAGCTGCCAGTAAGCACGGTCAGCAGGTCCCTTTGCTTTGGTCTGTTGCCTGGCTGAAGGAAGAGAACTGCTTTCTCTGCGTGGTAAGAGACATCACAGCGCAGAAGCAGGCTGAAAAGGAAATGCGCAGAAAGGAAGCGGTCCAGCGGGTCTTGGTTGACCATGGCTCAGACATGCAGGCGCTGCTGGATGCGCACGGAAACTACCTTTACGTAGCCGTTGCCGAGCCCTATGAAAGGGCCTTCGGCTACAGCCCTGATCAGATAATGGGGGCCAACGCTCTCTCCTTTGTTCACCCCGATGATATTGGCAGGATTGAGCAGGCGTTTGTGCGCCTTCGTCAGACGCAGGAGCCGGTAAGGGTTCCGGATGTCAGGTTCAAGGCCTCCAACGGGGAGTGGCGCTGGGTGGAGACAACGGGGAGCAACCAGCTGGGAAACCCCGATGTGCAGGCCATCGTTGTCAGCTCAAGGGACATCACCGAGCAAAAGCAGGTCCTGCTGCAGCTGGCGGAAAGCGAGCAGCGGTTTAAGTCTCTATTCGACAATAACCCGTCCATGGTGCTCTATCAGAATTGGGAAGGCACTATTCTGGATGCCAACCCTGCCTTCCTTTCTTTTGTGGGTAAGCGGGGGGAAGATGTCATGAACCGTCCCCTTTCTGATTTTCTGCCTTCCGAGGCGGTGCCGCTTTGTAGGCAAAAGCTACAGGAGGCCTTCTCCGGCAGCGTGGTGAGCTTCGAGGCGGAGATGACCTTTGGGGAGCTGGGGCACAGGGTGCTCAGCTTCGTAAAGGTCCCTTTGACTGTCGCTGGAAGGACAGTCGGTGCGCATACGGTTATCACAGATATAACGGACGTGACACAGGCCCGCAGAACCGTCGAGCAGCAGGCCGCAAAGCTCGGCACCATCTTCGAAAGCATCACGGACGCGTTCTTCACCTTAGACAGAAACTGGAACTTCACCTATACCAACGCTGAGTTCGACAATATCCTGCTCGTGGAAAGCAGCGGGTTTATAGGCAGGTGCATCTGGGACGTGTACCCCGAGGAGACCAACGGGCTCTTTTACAGGGAATATCACCGGGCCGTGGAAACAGACGGCTCCGTCCATTTCCAGGCCTATCTGGAGAGGCTTGAAAAGTGGCTGGAGGTGAAGGCCTTCCCTTCCGGGGAGGGCCTCTCGGTTTACTTCAGTGACATCACCGAGCAGGTGCACCAGCAGAAGGAGCTCGAAAAGCTGTCGCTGGTGGCAAGCAAGACGCTCAACTCCGTTGTCATTCTGGACAGGGAAGCGCGGATAGAGTGGGCAAACGAGAGCTTCACCAGGCTTACAGGCTACACCCTCCCCGAGGCAGCGGGCAAAAAGCCCTTCGACCTGCTCTGGGGGGCGGATACTGACCCGGTCACTGCCCAGCGGATCAAAGAAAGGGCGAAGAATGCCCAGCCAATAAAGGAAGAGGTCCTGGTTTACAGGAAGTCTGGGGAAAAGCGCTGGTTTGAAGTGGAGGTTACGCCGATATTCGATGGGGCAGGCGAGCTGGTGTACCGTATCGGCATACAGACCGACGTCACCGAGAGGGTGAAGTCAAAGAGGGAGCTTGAAAAGCTGTCGTTGGTGGCCAGCAGAACCTCCAACAGCATCATCATTATGGATGCCGAGAGGCGGGTAGAGTGGGTAAATGAGGGCTTCACCAAGATGACGGGCTACACGCTGGCAGAAATCGGCGGCAAAGACCCGAGAGACCTGCTCATCGGGCCCGATACGGACAAAGCCGAGCTGCAGCGGATTGTAGAGAAGTTTGCCGAAGGGGTTTCATTCAACACGAACCTTGTCAACTACAGGAAATCGGGCGAGGCCTTTTGGCTTGCAATGGATGTCAGCCCTGTCTTCGGCACAGCGGGCAGTGTCACTCATTTCGTTGCCATCCAGAAGGACATCACCTTCCGCAAGGAAGCGGAGGCCAACCTGGTAAAGATGAGCCAGGCCCTTTACCAGCAGAACAAGGACCTGGAGCAGTTCACCTACATCGTCTCCCATAACCTACGGGCCCCTGTCGCCAACGTCCTGGGGCTGTCTTCCCTCCTCTCAAGAATGGACAAAGGGTCGAGTCTGTATGAAGAGACCCTGTCGAACTTGAGGCTGAGCGCGCACAGGATGGACACCGTGCTCAGGGACCTGAACACCATACTCAGCATCCGGGACAGCAAGGGAAGCCTGGAGCGGGAGCGAGTAAATGTTAAATTGAAAATACAGCAGGCGCTCACCTCCCTGCAGGAGCGGCTTGAGAGGTGCGGAGGCGTGGTGACGGTAGACATGGACGAGGACCTTTATCTCTGGGCAAACAAAGCGTACCTGTACAGCATCTTCTACAACCTGCTGTCGAACGCCATCAAGTACAGGTCCAAAGAGCGGCCCCTCCAGGTGGAGATCAAGTGTGTGGGTGAGGCTGAGGAGGAGGTAACCATATCCTTTGAAGACAACGGTTCTGGATTCGATTTGAAAAAAGCCAAGGACAAAGTCTTCAAGCTCTACAGCCGCTTCCATCCTGAAACAGAGGGAAGGGGCATCGGCCTGTACCTGGTCAAAGCACACCTGGAAGCCATGGAGGGAGCGGTAGAAGTGACAAGTGAGGTTGGAGCAGGCACAAGGTTCTTGTTGTTTTTACCGAAAGCCAGACATGAGGATAGTCATCATTGATGACGACCGTTTAAGCATATTCCTGACGGAGAGTTTGCTGATAATGGAGGATGCCACGCATAAGATAAAGACTTTTCTCTCGGGCACGGCGACGAAGAAGCAAATTCCAAACATCATACTGCTGGACCTCATCATGCCTGTTATGGATGGGTGGTATTTTTTCTGTCTGGTTCTTTTTTATGGGGCTTTCAGTTTTGATAACAAAGTCTTTTTGTAGTAAACACCTATAATATAATACCAGATAGTCTGACACGCAATCCACAGTTGCAACAGTACGGCTGCACAATTTATGTGGTGCCTGAAGTCCCGAGTGCACCTTTTTGAAAACATAAGAGTATAACCAGCTATTGTCAGCTTAACCACTGACCCTATGGAGGGTTATCTGCAGTAGCAGCGAAAAGAGCAAAGAGCCTCACTCGCGAAACTTTATGAACCAACATGAGCACCAAAACATACTTTACGCCAGAAGAACTGGAATCTACCAACAACTTACATCTAAAAGAGCTCTTCGATAGCCTTACCGATAAGGTAGGCGACATGGAATACCCCTGTGTGGGTGCCAAGGCCGCCCTGAACTCAGGGCAGCTCCGGATAGGGGTGTATAACAATATGGCGACAGATGAAACCACTATGCGCTTGGGCCATGACCTGAAGCATTATATTGCCGAAACGCTTGCGTCCGACAGCGAGTACATGACAATGGTAGCCTTCTTCAGAGAGAAAGAGGCAACAGCTGAGCTCAACTTTGAGAATAATCTGTGGGCACAGCTGCAACTGCTGCATAACAGCGACAACAGTTCCAAACCTTGGGACCCTGAGGTTAGCAGCAACCCTGCTGACACGAACTTCAGCTTCAGCTACAACGGTACAGCTTTTTTTGTGGTGGGCCTGCACCCCAATTCAAGCAGAAAAGCAAGGAGGTTGGGCTACACAGCCATGGCCTTTAACCTGCATCGTCAGTTTGAGCAACTGCGCCAGAAAGGTGTTTATGAAAACATGAAGAAGGTGATCCGTGAGCGGGATATAGCCTATGACGGGACTATAAACCCCATGCTGAAAGACTTCGACAAGGGGCTGGAGGCACCGCAGTACAGCGGACGCCACGTGGAGGAAAGCTGGAAGTGCCCTTTTCTGGCAGGTAAACTATAATAGAGCATTGAGAAGCAAAGAATTAACAGGAATGATTGAAACAATTGCAAAGCAAACAGGTGCTGCATTCAAACTAAATCAAGGGGACAAACTGAAAGTAATTGACCCTCAGGGCGAGCAGGTAAGCGATATGGTGCTCTTCAACGCAGGGGACAAGCGCGAGAAACTCTCTTCAGGTAAGACACTGGATTTTGAGGAGACCATCCTGATAACGAAGGGCCACCACCTTTGGAGCAACCGCAGCCATAAGATGATGGAGATACTGGAAGACACCAACGGCCGTAACGATTTCCTGCTGGCTCCCTGCAGCCCAGAGACTTTTCAGATTATGTACCAGAACCCGGAATACCATCCCAGCTGTTTCGAGAACCTGTACACCAACCTGGAAAAATTTGGCATAGCGCCTGATGACGTGCCGACTGCCTTCAACATCTTCATGAATGTGCAGTTCGCCGCAGACGGCAAGCTCACCGTTGCCCCGCCCACCAGCAAGGCGGGCGACTACGTGCTGCTGGAGGCAAAGATGGATCTGATCGTTGGCCTCACGGCCTGCTCGGCTGAGCAGTCCAATAATCACAGCTTCAAACCTATACAGTATGAGGTCATACAGGCGCAAAGGTAAATTGCTTTTTAATTTACCTTATGTTCAAGGTCAGTCTGAAAACAACGTTCTATAGCAGGTATTTTGTGCGAGAACGGTCATGCATGAGGCGACAGTAAAATTGTACTGCTTTTCAGTTTATTCAAAACCTGGATACAAAGGTGCGCGTATAAACACACGGCTGAAAGTTGAAAAGTTTTACTGATAAACTTATCATACAAGAAAAGGCTCTCCATATCGGGGAGCCTTTTCTTGTTTACAGGCCGATAAGCTCATTTATGTTAAACTAACGGTTTTTTAGACTAAGTGCAAACTCATCCAGCTATGCAAGTGACGGAGCTGAGGCCTTATTTTGGCAGTACCATGTGGGATAGTCACAGCCATCGGGTATGATTCTGCGTATTTTACTTAGCCCTTGAAGCAGAGCATAAATGGAACAGCAGATAAAGTTAAAGAAAATATACGGTGACGTGTTCTTTACCGCCACAAGAAAGCAGGACAATGCCTACATCTACGCGCGGTGGTTCGGCGTGCAGTCGGTGGAGACGGTAAAGGAGGGTGGCTATAAGCTACTTGAAATGATCATGGAGAAGCCGTGCCGCATGCTGCTCAACAGCAACAAGAACGTCGTCGGCTCTTGGGACATGGCCCTGGAGTGGGCCGAGGTAGAATGGGCCCCGCAGATGAGGTCCGCTGGCCTGAGGTACCTGGCGCAGGTGGTGCCCTCGAGCATATTTGCCTCCCTTACCATTGACAGCCTGGTCCTTCGGATAGGAGACGAGTTTGAGATCAGGACTTTTGAGGAGGAAGCGGACGCGGAGGCCTGGCTCAAGTCCGTGGGTGCTCAAAAGCCCAAATATGGCTTTTTTCGGAGTGCAGATGGTGATATAGGATCTCCGCAGTAGCTTTGAGCAGGGGAAAATCGGCCTGCCGCACCTGGCATCGTTTCATATCGAAATGGCAGGGGCTCCCAAAAGGCTTCCCCTCCAGGTGGAATCGCAACAGTTTATAGGAGAGTTTCCAAGGTATTTCAGACCATGGAACAGAGGTCAATCGAATCTTTGTCGGGAGCCATGAATCTTAAACCAGGCAGTAGCATACGTGTTCAGGCTTTGCACGTATGCTACTTTCAATGGATCTATCAGAGTTTCACTCCTGGTCATTGGAGGACAGGGCCGCAGCGGTACGGAAGCGGGGCACCTTCCTGGGTACTGCCGCCCAAGACGGATACACCCATGCGCTCTACCACCTGGACGGGTTCTTCTGCGAGCTGTGGTACTGCCCAGTGTCCAGCGAGATCAAGCTGGCGCTGGGCTTCACCGACTCAAGGATGCTGGAGCCGTACCTGAAGGATATAGAGCTGCCTTACTTTTAAGGCCCCTTGCTGCAGTTGCAAAGTCTCCTGAAAAAGAAAAGGGTAGCCACAGACTACCCTATCATACCACAACAATCTAATCTAATACTATTAAACATTAACTTTGGCTAAAAGTTAAAGGACAGACACAAAGACGGCGGTATTGATTCCAGTATTAGCAAAAAAAGCCAATTATTATTGTATATCAATACAGTTTTGTTGATATAGTACAATTTTGTAAAATTAGAGCCTGCCTTGGCGTCAGAGGTTCAGCCGCTAAGCCTTTCCCAGAATTGACGTCTGCACAACTTGTGCAGCCTAAGACATAGGGTTCCCATACAACTGGCTCAGGTGCGAGTTTAGTTGCTGCTTGCAGATTATTTGGAAGAGCAACCAGAACAGATAACTACTATATACTTATAGCTTGCCTTATGATAAGCCCTCACCCAATTCGTCTCATTTAACCCTCGAATTTCTGGAAATGCGCAAGAGACGACATCCCAGAGCAACGGTGCAGTGCTGCTTTATAGATCAGTTGCCTTGGAAGCAAAGGTGCTCCTGCAGAACAGAACTCTTACTGTCTCTCAGGTAAGCGACCTGTTAAATTTTTCAGATCAGTCATTGTTTGGCAAGTTTTTTAAGGCTAATACAGGTATTTCGCCTGTTGAATACCGAAAGAAGTTTTAATTCTTCACAGTTATAAAATACGCACCGTTCTAGTCTTCTTGCCTTAAGTAAGGCTGAAGAGTTTCTTTGTTCCTTATGTTTAATAAGTCATTTTGATGAAAGCTTAAGCCCTTCTGTCCAATATTACTTGATATTTAAGCACAATTTTATCTCGTCAAGCAAGCCTGAGGCTTGGCATAGGTATCAATGAAACTCTTGCCTTTCTATAAAAAGCATTCATCCAAAAGGAATTCCAGTGCTTAACATATAGGTGTTATTCACGTAAAACCTGAGGCCATTGAGGCTCTAACAAACATTTTTGAACCACTGGTCGCCGCTACACGGCTAGAATCAGGTTACCATCGTTACGAGGTGCATCGTTCTGTCTCGGATTCTGCTACTATTATTACGCTGGAAGAGTGGCAATCAGAAGAAAGTATACAGGGACATAACCAACAGAAACATTTTCAGCTGTTTGTAAATAAGATTGAACCAGCTCTAGCAGAGCCGTTACAGATTTTCACTACGCAAAGATTCATTTGATAGATTTTTGCGAAATCTAAAAATTCAACTGTAACAGGCAATTAGCAGCTGGCTTTTTAGATTAGTGGGAATGAATTGGTACCCACATGGTATCCCAGCCAGTCAAAACTATCAGAACAATTTTATCTTTTCACTTAAAGGTACTCTACCACGCGGTTAGTCCTGAACGGTGCGCCTATCTGTTTCCTCTCCATTTTAAGGTAATAAACGAAGGCTTTCAAAATAAGCCATTACGACGAACAATCAGGCCTTTTCGCCGACTATAATTGCTTTATCAAGCGCAATTTTGCCTTATCAAACTTCGCAAGTTTTTAGGCATGACAAGCTTAACTAACCAAATTCATCAAGACAAACAGTTCTTCCGCTGCTCAAAGCAGCGGAAGAACTGTTTGTCTTGATGAATTTGGCTATGAAGGTGCTTCCATAAGGATGATAGCCGAAAGCTCAGGCGTAAATTCGGCGTTGATCAAATATTACTTCGGCTCCAAGGAGGCCCTTTATAGCGCCATCTTTGCAACTAGATTAAAACAGCTCAGTGATAAAGTCAGGAAATTTGAAGATCTTGACCTGAATCCTTACCAGAAGCAGGAAGCTAAAAATTGTGCAGCGGGTTCCTGTAAAGATTTAATTTGCAGATTCAGAAATCTCCGCAGTAGTTCCTGGCATGAACGCTACTGTCGCGG
>NZ_JAJJWH010000077.1 GCF_020907245.1 Pontibacter harenae
GGGTGGCCGTTCATTAGGAAGGGCTTGTAGAGCTTCTTCATCACGTCCTCGGCTCTCTCGGAGGCAACTCCAACCACGATGCGGTCTGGCTTCAGGAAGTCGTCTATGGCCGCTCCCTCCTTCAGGAACTCTGGGTTAGAGGCAACCTCAAACGGGATGTCCACGCCGCGCGCCTCCAGCTCGGCCTCTATGGCCATGCGCACCTTATTGGCCGTGCCCACTGGTACCGTGCTCTTGGTCACCACCACAATATAGTTGTTCATNGATGCCAGATCGGTGGAGAAGGAAAGGCGCTCCTTCTGCGAATTGCGCTCCACCATCTCCTCAAGACCTGGTTCATAGATGGGAAGAATCCCATTCTTCAGGTTCTCGATCTTTTTCGTATCAACGTCGATACAGGTAACATCTATACCTACCTCGGCAAAACAGGTACCTGTCACTAAGCCGACGTATCCGGTTCCAACTACAGCTATTCTCATAATTCTAATGTTTAATGAAGTGATAAAATTAATTATTCTTTTCTGATTTCGACAAATTTAGTAGCTTATTTTCTTAAAATATTCCAATTACGCTACATGGTACGTTTCCACCAATCCTGAAAAACCAAGAGTGTCCATAGCTTTGTTTGAACTGGGGCAGCATTATTCGAACTAAATAAGTTTTTTGTTTTCTTAACTTCTTTTAGATTAAAAATCCCTTGTGCTTCGATAAACTTATCAGATAAGTGCTCATCTATTAAGCTTCGTCCTTCAGTCTTTAAAAAGGACTGAAGAGGGATTTCAAAACCTTTCTTGGGCCGCTTCAGCAACTCTGGCGGTAGCAAAGGATTAAAAGTTTCGACTAAGATCTTTTTTTGTAAGGAGGCATCAATTTTTGAGACTTCAGGTAGCGAAAAAGCAAATTTCACAACTCTATGATCTAAAAAAGGGCTTCTGATTTCCAAACCGTTAGCCATGCCCATTAAATCAATCTTAGTGAGCATATCATTTGCCAGAACTAACTGCCAGTCCGCCCAAAATACGTTACTCAAACTATATAGGTTGCCATCTATGCCATCTAAAATACGTTTTTTTCGAGCTTCATAAAATCTGCTTGCCGCAGCTTCTCTGAAAATAGGCTTTAGAAGGGCCAGCGCTTCGTTTTCTTGCTGCCATGTTGCCCAGTACCAATACCTATCTTTTGCAGATAATCTTGCTCCTGCTGCAAACCGCTGCAGGAGCCTAACTTTATTTGAGACATTCGCATGTCTGGATTTTGGCAATACATCCCACAAAAAGCTGAGTCCCTTTACCAAATCAACAGCTGCGCCTCCATTAAGAAATTTATACTCAGCTCTGTGCTTATTATACCCTCCAAAAAGCTCATCCGCTCCATCCCCAGACAATGCCACTTTCACCTTTTGGCTGGCATGCTGACTTAAAGCATAAACAGCAAGTGCAGATGAATCTGCGAAGGGCTCACTCATGTTGCTTAGCATAGAGGTTAAATGCCCATTAAGATCCTGGTTTGTCAGGAGCAATTCCGTGTGGTTTGTTTTGTACTTCTGAGCAACAAGACGTGCATAACGGGTTTCATCGAAAAAAGGTTGATCTGGAAACCCAACGGAAAAGGTCTGCAGGTCTGGGTGTTGCCTTGCAGCTAACGCCACCACTACCGAAGAGTCTATACCTCCACTTAAAAAAGCCCCCACAGGCACATCGGCAACCAATCTTTCTGAAACAGCATTTTCCATTAACTGCCGCAGCTTAACCTGTTGCTGCTTGTAAGTGAGCGGGTTTTGAGCAGCTTTCTCTGCGTCGAAAGGTAATTTATACCATACAGCTTCCTTTACTTTGCCACGCTTTATGAAAAGCGAATGACCAGGAAGCAGTTTCTTCACTCCCTTTATCATGGAAGCAGGAGCGGGCACATAAGTTAGCTGCAAATACTGATACAGTGAAGTGTAGTCTAGTTCCCGCGGCACTCCTAACTCTAAAAGAGCTGTAAGTTCAGAGCCAAAAACAAACTTATCGACATCTTTATAGTATAGCAGCGGCTTTTCGCCAAACCTGTCGCGAGCCAAAAACAATGTATCTTCGGCTGCATCATATACAGCAAATGCAAAGAACCCGTGTAAGCGTTTCAAAAATTCCTGTCCCTCAAGAATGTAAAGCTGAAGCACTACCTCTGTGTCTGAGCCAGTGCGTAAGCTTCCCCCCTTTGCCTGTAACGTAGCTGCTAAGGCTTTATAGTTAAAAATTTCACCGTTGAATATAATGGTATAACGGCCACTACTATCTGCAAAAGGTTGGTTAGCGTCGGCTGTAGGAGCTATCACAGACAACCTTCTGTGCGCAAGTCCCACCGCCCCGTGCGTATAGATACCGTCGGAGTCGGGGCCACGGTGCCGCAAAGAATTGCAGGCTGCCTGCAGGCGCTGTATTGCTGCCTTCCCTGTTTCTGAAAATGTATATACACCAGTTATTCCACACATACCTATTGTAAAGATATACTTTAATCTTCAACCGTTCCCCAACCTAGAAACCGTGGTAACTAAAACTTAACTTTAGAGAGGCTCATTTCTTCGCATTGCTAACAACCCGCTCGCTATGGATAAGTATACCATAGTAAGGTTAGTTCACGCAAAATTTTCCACATGAAACCTACTTGGTTAGATACGGAAGAGTATCCCTTTGAATCCAGATACTTCAATTTAGAAGAAGGAAGAATCCACTATGTAGATGAGGGCACAGGCACTCCTATCCTTATGCTACACGGTACTCCCTCGTGGTCATTTTTGTATCGCAACCTAATCAAGATTCTTAGCAAAAAATACCGCTGCATTGCCATGGATATGTTTGGCTTTGGACTTTCGGATAAACCGGAAAACTTTAGTTATAAGCCTCGTGCACATGCTGCTAATTTTGAAAAGCTAATGGAGCACCTGCAACTGACAGACATGGTTTTACTTGTGCACGATTTTGGGGCTCCCATAGGTTTAGCATATGCCATCAGGCATCCTGAAAATGTAAAGAATATCGTGATGCTTAACTCCTGGACCTGGTCTCTTTCGAAACAGCAATCTTTTACCAGCACAAGCAAGTATTTAATAGGCCCCCTCGGAAAATTTTTACACGCTAAACTAAACATTGCTACTGAAGCTTTGGTGAATGAACTCTTCTCAGAAGAACATGATTTGCCAGAGGCTATAAAACAACATTATGTAAAGGCTTTAGGCAATCCCAAAGACAGCGTGCAAAAGCTAGCGTTTGCGCGAGAACTGGTGGGCGTAACTAAGTGGTACGACGAACTTTGGCAGCAGCGTGCAAACATTCAGGATATTCCTACTCTAATACTTTGGGGTAAACAGGATAAGCTAATTGAGGTTGATGCACTGAAGTGCTGGAAGAAATTTTTCCATGAGTGCTACGTCATTTCTTTCGAGAACTGTGGCCACTTTCTTCAGGAAGAAAGCTCTGAAGAAGTTGCTAGCTACGTGCTTAACTTCTTAAAAGAAGAGCGAACAAAAGGTGAAATAATATATCAGATATAATCAAAACAAAAGCGGGTGAAAACAGGTAAATCTTTAGAGGAGGCCATACTTCGGGCTCAACAATCAACAGAAAATAATCTTCAAACTCAAGAACAACTGAATGCAATGAAAACACAAGAAAATAATTTCAACCAACAATTTAATTCAGGACAAGCGCCATTAAATGAATCACACTCAAACCTGTTGCAGTCTTGGCATAACCTGCGTGGTATGGAGTGCGAACTTGACAAGAGAAAGCTAGACAACTCTTCTAAAGGAAGTAGAATGGAAAGAGATAAAAATTAAAGATAAGAGGTATGCTACAAAGACGGCAGACACATAATCTGATATCTATAAAAACAGGCGCACTAACTACATATTGCGTCTGTTTTTGTTTTTAGGCAGTCCGATCAACTTCTCAGGCAACACGAAGGTTGCAAATTCTCTTTAAGGCTACAAAAGCTAAATGCAGTTACTCACAACACAGCCTTTCTTAGCATCCCCAACCCACGCTTTCAGCCCAAAGCTTCTTTACCGTTTTCAGAGTGCAGAGCTATAATGCCCGTGCTTACATTTTTGCAGCACAAACTCAAAATATCTCTATTATTCTATGCGTTAACTGTTTTGTATCGCAACCGCAGGATAGGGAGGCATTGGCTATATGCAGTTTTATTTTAACTTCAAAAACAAAAAACGGCTTAGCTACTTGAAGAACTCATTTAACTAAATTTCTTTTTTTAATGCGCTCCTTATCCTTAATTTTAGGAATCAGGTTCTCTTGTTTAACTACTTTGCTTTTTAGTGCTTTGAAAACTTTATCTACTACCTCCTTACTATTTATCTTTTTTCTTATCCTGATGGCCTCCTGCCAGTCCTCTCAGCCTACCTTTAGCAAACGGGGCGAAACATACAGATCTGCTAGGGAGATAGCAGCGGCAAAAAGGCAGGCTCGTAGAGCTAACAAGAATGGCGGCAGGGCCTCTGAAACACTCGCTTCGAAAGACCGCACCAGCAAAACGCGCATACGCAACCCTCGCAATATGGAGCAGAATGTGGCTACCGTTATCAAAACGGCACGTTCTTACACTGGCACACCCTATAGATGGGGAGGCACCACACGTGTTGGAATGGATTGCTCTGGGCTGCTTTGCACCTCTTTTGAAAGTATAAATGTTACGCTGCCTCGCACTTCCGATGAACAAAGCAGATTTGGGAAAGAAGTTAAGTTAAAGCACTTAAAAGAGGGCGATTTGGTATTTTTTGGTGCAAATAGATTTAGCCGTGAAGTAACCCATGTCGGTATGGTAACAGAGGTTATCAGCGATAAAGAGGTTAAATTCATACACGCTTCAACTAGTCTGGGAGTTATCGAGAACAACTTATACTCAGACCATTACCAACGAATTTTTATAAAAGCCGTAAGGCCTTCAATTTAATCATAAACCCTTTACTAATAGCTTTTTAGTCACACATATTATAAGTAAATTCTCCTGCTTAACATTTTATTAACAATAGGATGGGCGGTTTTAAATTCTTTATGAATACTTTTGTAAAAAAATCAATTAAACGTATTTATGAGAGCTATTTACAAAAGTGTAATTTTGTGTTTAGTTATGCTGCTACCAATGCAGTTAACGTGGGCACAAGGTTCAACCACAGCAGCAATAAGTGGTGTGGTAAAAGATCGAAGTGGATTAGAATTACCGGGTGCTACGGTAATTGCAGTACACCAACCAACTAACACACAGTATGTAACTGTTACCAACACAGAAGGACGATTCACGATCCAAAACATGCGAGTTGGCGGCCCTTACACTGTAAGAACTTCTTTTGTAGGTTACCAGGAGCAGAGGGTTGAGAATGTAGTACTTAACCTGGGTCAAACTGCCCGTGTTGATTTCAATGTTAGTGAAAGCAACCAGCAACTAGGTGAGGTGCAAGTAGTAGGTCAGAGAGACGATGTCTTCAACAAAGACCGTACAGGTGCTGCAACCAACGTATCACGTGAGCAGATTGAAAACCTTCCTACTTTGAGCAGAAGCCTTCAGGATTTCACTCGTTTAACACCACAGGCATCAGGCAACTCAATAGGTGGTTCTAACAACCGTTACAACAACATCACTATTGACGGTGCCGTGAATAATGACGTATTCGGTCTTTCTGGCAGTGGAACACCAGGTGGTTCAGCTGGTACACAGCCAATCTCTCTGGATGCGATTCAGGAAATCCAGGTAGTAGTTGCTCCTTACGATGTTAAGATGGGTAACTTTACTGGCGGTGGTATCAACGCTGTAACTCGTTCTGGTTCAAACAACTTCACTGGTTCTGCTTATGCTTTCGGACGTAACGAGAAAACAATAGGTAAGGCAGTTGAAGGCCCAAGAGAAAGAGCAGATGAGTTCACAAACTATCAGTACGGTGCTCGTGTTGGTGGCCCTATCTTGCGCGATAAGCTTTTCTTCTTCCTGAACGTTGATGCAACCAGAATCTCTGAGCCAGTTCGTTTTGCTCCAGGATCAGCTGAATCTCAAATACCAGCAGAAACTGCTCAAGGTCTTGCTGATTTCGTACGCACTACTTATGGTTATGATGTAGGTTCGTTCGGAGCTATCGATAGAAGAACTGAAAGCAATAAAGTTTTTGCTCGTTTAGACTGGAACATCAATAACAACCATCAATTCACCATCCGTCACAACTTTGTTGACGCTTTCGATGACAACATATCAAGAAGCCGTGACTTTGTTCGCTTTGGAAATAATGCTTACCAATTCAATAGCACAACAAACAGCTCTGTAGCAGAATTAAATAGCCGTTTTGGTAATAATTTAGCTAATAACCTGATCTTAGGTTATTCTCGCATAAGAGAAGACAGAGAGACAGCAGGTGCTTTGTTCCCACAGGTAACCATTTATGATGCAGTTGGAACTTTTGAATTCGGTTCTCAGCGTTCATCAGCTGCAAACGAACTTGATCAGGATATCTTTGAATTCACAGACAATCTAACTTATCATTTAGGTAACCACAACTTCACAGTTGGAACACACAACGAATTTTTCAAATTCCGTAACCTGTTTATCAATAACTACAACGGACGTTGGGACTTCAACAGTATATCTGACTTCGAAGCTGGTAGAGTAAGCCGTGTAAGAGCAACTTATTCTTTAGATTCTAATAACCCACTACCAGCTGCCGAATTTAATGCCATGCAGCTTGGCTTCTACGTACAGGATGAGTATACAGCATCAGAGAAACTAACTTTAACCCTCGGCTTGCGTGCAGACCTTCCAGTTTTCCCAGATACACCAGCACGTAACGAAAAATTCGAGAATGACTTCCAGGCTCTTTATCCTGGTTTAAGAACAGACCGTACACCAGGTGGTACTATCCTTTGGGCTCCACGTTTCGGATTTAACTATACTCCAACGGAAGACCGTTCTATACAAGTTCGTGGTGGTACAGGTATATTTACTGGTCGTGTTCCATTTGTGTGGTTATCTAACCAGTTTACAAACACAGGTACTATTTTAGGAACTGTTGATCAGCGTAACCCTAGTGCTTTTGTTACTAGCATTGATGAACAACGTAATGCTGGTACTGCGGTAAGAACTGTTGAGGTAAACGTTGTTTCTGAAGACTTTAAACTTCCACAGGTATGGAGAAACAACTTAGCAGTTGATTATACTCTTCCAGGTGAGATCGTTGCTACTGTAGAAGGTATCTATACAAAAACACTAAATGATGTTGTTTATAGCAACCTGAACCTTACTGAACCAGTTGGTACACTTCCAGGTGCAGATAACCGCGAAGTATATGCTTCATCAACTTCTGGCCGTAGAGTAAACGGTGATTATACAAGTGTAATCTTACTGGACAACACAAACCAGGGTTACCGTTATAGCGTTACAGGTCAGTTGCGTAAGAACTTTACAAATGGGTTAAATTCTTCAGTAGCTTATACTTATGGTAAAGCGAAAGATGTGAATAGCGGCACAAGTTCTACTGCACTTTCTAACTGGGAGTATAACCAGGTTGTTAACAATCCTAACGATCCTGCTCTTGAGTATTCTAGATTCGATGTTCGTCATAGAATAGTTGGAACTACAGGTTATACTTTCCGTTACGCGAACAACTTTGCCACCTCCTTCTCTTTATTCTACGAAGGACAGTCTGGTCTTCCATTTACTTACCTGTATGCACAGGACCTTAACAATGATGGTAATTTTGGCAACGACTTACTTTATATACCACGTACTCGTGACGAGATAAATCTGGTGCCAGTTGAAGGAGGACCTGATCAAGATGAGCAGTGGGCAGCACTTGATGCTTTCATAGCAGGTGACGAGTATTTGAACTCACGTCGTGGCCAGTACGCAGAACGTAACGGCGCTCGTTTGCCTTGGACACACCAGATTGACTTACGTTTACTTCAAGACTTCTACGTGAACACTGGCGAAAAAAGACATACTTTTCAAGTGACTTTCGACGTGTTTAACGTTGGTAACCTAATCAACAAGGATTGGGGACGTCAGTATTTCGTAAGCAACTCTGCTAACGAGATCATACGTTTCGCTGGAAGAGAAGCTAATGGTACTCCAAGATTCACTTACAACCCGAACAGCAGAGCGTATAACGTGTCTCAGTTCGCTTCAAGATGGCAGGGCCAGCTGGGTCTTCGTTACATCTTTAACTAAGAACTAATACCTATTATACCTGAAAAGGCGGCGCACATGCGCCGCCTTTTTTGTTTCTTAAAAAACTGCTCCTTTGTTTTGTATCTTAAATATTTGCCCTAATTTTGCATCACTTAACGGGGGATTAGCTCAGCTGGCTAGAGCGCTTGCATGGCATGCAAGAGGTCATCGGTTCGACTCCGATATTCTCCACATAAACCCTCATACTCTTTGTATGGGGGTTTTTTATGTTTTAAATGTTTCTCCCTCACCCGATTTAGCTTGTTGAGTCCTACTCTCTTTCATACTTCACATCCTATGTTTGTTCTCAGTGTCTTAGCTGCTCTTCTTT
>NZ_JAJJWH010000078.1 GCF_020907245.1 Pontibacter harenae
GAAAGAACTACCATACCTTCTATACCTGCACGTTGAGCTGCTGCAGGGTAACGCATGTTCTTGCCCAGCCACTTCAACAGTTCTCCATCACCTCCAGGGAATTGTGGCATCTGCTCTACATAGGTATAAGGCTTCTCTTCAATCACCTCTTCTACAATAGCTCCAGTTCCTTCAATATCACCGATTGGTGCGGCAGGTACGTTTTTAACACCTTCCTGAGTTTTAGTGCCGGCTGCTGTTTCTTCTAAAACATCAACGTCTGGCACTTCTTCTTCTTCCACTACCTCTTCGTCACGCTTAACAACAGGAGGAGTATATTTTACTGTGGCCTGTTGTGGCGGCGGTGGTGGCGGCGCATCTGGTGGCGGCGGCGGCGGCGGTGGCGGTGGCGGTGTGTTTTCTACTGGTGGTGGCTGCGCCAACTCTACTTCCGTTACAACTCGCTCAATCTGCTGCTCTACCTCTTCATCTTTGAACATTGCTTTAACAAGCGGAATGCTAATGAACAAGGCAAACAAAATAGTTGCTATAATAGCAGCCTGAGTGATGTGCTTGTTGTAAAGTCTACGAAGTAGGTAAGCACCATACGCTCTGTTTCGTCCTTCAAAGACGATATCATCGAGCGATGCTTTAGCATACTTGTTAACTTCCATTATTTAATTATTATCTGTTTGCGAGTAACTGTTTATCCTGCTCTGTTATATCAACAAGAGCGAATTTTTTTGTATCTGTAATCTTCATCTCATCAAAAATATCAACCATATTTTTGTAACGAGATGCTTCAGTTGGTTTAATCATCACAACCATTTTAGGGTTATCCTTTACACGCTGTGATAATAGTACCTGACGAATTCCGTTGTTCGAAAAATCTGTTACTTCTACCTCTGGGTTCTCATCAGGATTACCTAATCCAAAGTAGTAATAAACTTTATCCTCTTCGCCCAACAGTATTGTTAATGCATTACTGGCTTTGATAGGGGTATCGTTCTCTGGCTTATTCTCATCAATCGGAGTTCTAATCTCCATTGTCTGAGGCTTGCTAAAAGAAGTTGTAAGCATGAAGAACGTTAACAGAAGGAAAGCCAAGTCCACCATCGGTGTCATGTCCAAGTGAGTGGACATCTTTTTGGCTCTTTTCTTACCACCCTTACCGGAGTCAGCTTTTTCTTGTATTTCTGCCATTGTTTCTCCTTTATTAGTTAATGGTTGGTCGCGTTTCCATGTCTGTAATCAAGTTGAAGGTGTTTACCTTTCTTGCCTCCAGTGTACTGATCACCTTATCAACTGTTTCGTAGCTTACGTCAACGTCACCTTTGATGGCTATTATAACCGAAGGATTTAGTTTACGCGTTTCCCACACCCAATCAGATAGCTGATTATTAACAGAATCGATTGGAATACCTGGCTGGTTTACGTCTTTGCGTTCCGGTCCTGGTACTGATAAGAAGGAACCCAATTGGTTAATTGGTACTCCAAAGCTTGGAATCAGTGCGAAGGTTTGTCTTTGCTCTTCGTTGAACGTTACACCGTATTTTTGAGCCATCCTGTCGAGAAGCGTTTCCTTTGTATGCTTACCGTCTACACCGAAAAATACGCGGTTGTCATTAGATACTGTTATGGTGATAACGTCAGCGTCTCTTAATTTTATTTCTGAGACTGACGAAGGTGTATCAACGATAACGGCTTCATCTGGTGTAGGTGTGGCAGTCAGCATAAAGAAAGTAACTAACAAGAAGGCCAAGTCAACCATAGGCGTCATGTCTATGGACGGTTTGGTTCTTTTTACTTTTGCTTTAGGCATCTTTTACTGGTTAAGGTAATTATACAGTTTGAGTTGCTTTTGGTGCGCCTGCTGCTGCAGTATCGTGCTGAGCTGCAAACGTAGAGATAATGCTGAAACCAGCTTCATCAATGCTGTAAGTAAGCTCATCGATTTTGCTTGTAAAGTAGTTGTAAGCAATGATTGCAAGAGCAGAACCTGTAATACCAAGAGCTGTGTTGATCAAGGCTTCAGAGATACCGTTAGAAAGCGTAGTTGCATCTGGAGTACCTGCTGCTGCAAGAGCCGAGAACGCTTTAATCATACCAAGTACCGTACCAATCAGACCAACAAGTGTTGAAATAGAGGCGATAGTTGAGATAATTACAAGGTTTTTCTCTAGCATTGGCAATTCAAGAGAAGTAGACTCTTCAATTTCCTTCTGAATAGCTGCGATTTTCTCTGCTTTTAATAGCTCTCTGTCAGCCTGCATTTCTTTGTACTTAAGCAGACCAGACTTTACTACGTTTGCAACAGAACCTTTTTGTGCATCACATGCTGCGATAGCACCGTTGATGTCATGCTGGTTTAGTTTTTGAGAGATGATGCGAACAAAACCTGCAACGCTTTTCGTGCCTTTTGCTTTGCTGATAGTTAGTGCGCGCTCAATTGCGAAAATAAACACTAAAAGAACAAGAGACATCAAAACAGGTACTACGTAACCACCTTTGTAAACAATCCCTAAATAGTTACCTGGAAGTGGATGGTTTTCGTTGCTGCCACCTTCAAAGTTACCAGGGTTACCTAGTACAAAGATATAAATCAGGAAACATACGATAATAGCAACTGGAATTACGATGGTGGCAAATAAAGAGCCACCCGTGCTGTTCTTTGTTTCTACATTAGCGTCTTTGCTTACTACTGCAGTCTTTTTTTCCATTTTTTTAAAGTTTAAAGTTTAGCTGTTTGTGTGTAATTAATTGTTTGTGTTTAACTTAAATGAATTTGCTACCAATTTAGTTCTTTCTTCAATTCGCAATTTCTGCTTTTTTAGCAATTTTCAAAGCACTTACGTTAAAAAAAAGCTTTCAAACATGAAAAAAAACTAAACTTGCCTCTTTTAGATCAAAAATAATTTAGAGCAAATTACCGCTTCTACAAAGCTAATTATTTTAAAATATTATCCCAAGTATAAACATCAATCTATACCGACTTTTTCAAACACTAAGACTAAAAATTGATAATTCAGTAGAATTAGTTGGCTTTACTTGTCAAGTAGAGAAAACTAAACAGTAGTAAGTTGATCACTTAGCAGCTTTTTATGGGCTACTTTGTCTGACTAAGATATAGAAATGTGTCTTGGGTTTCAAATAACGGTAACTAAAGCCTTAGTTCTGCTGCAGTTTTTTGCTGGAAAACGTTTTTACCCTCTAGGTTGATCTAAATATATAAATTTTATTTTAAACTATTCAAAATTATCGGCTTTTAGCTTTGTTCCAGTAGAAATCCATTTCTGCTAGAGTCATATATTGTAGCTGCTTGCCGTCCTTTGCGGCTTCTGTTTCCAAGAATTGAAACCTGTCGATAAACTTTAGGTTAGTCCTTTCTAAAGCCTCTTCTGGATTTATGTCTATGAAACGGGCAAAGTTAATGAGGGAAAACAGCAGATCGCCAAATTCGGCTGTAGCCTGCTCTTTGTTTATAGAGGAAGTATCTGTGATGTTATACTCTGCTTCGAACTCACCTAATTCCTCCTGCACCTTTTCCCACACTTGGGTCTTATCGTCCCAGTCGAAGCCTGCTCCCCTTGCTTTTTCCTGCACACGCATTGCTTTTACTAAAGCTGGTAGCGATGATGGAACGCCTCCTAGTACCGACTTATTGCCTTCCTTCAATTTCAATTTCTCCCAATTCTGCTTTACCTGCTCCTCTGTATCTGCTTTAGCGTCACCATATATATGCGGGTGGCGAAAAATCAGTTTCTCGCATTGTGCATTTAGTACATCGGCTAAATCAAAAGATTTCGTTTCAGAGGCGATTTTAGCATAAAACACCAGGTGCAGCATTATATCGCCTATTTCCTTTTTAATTTCCTGCATATCGCCCTTCAGAATGGCGTCAGAAAGCTCATAGGTTTCTTCTATGGTAAGGTGGCGCAGGCTGTTTATAGTTTGTTTCCTATCCCATGGGCACTTCTCGCGCAAATCATCCATCACGTCCAGCAAGCGGTTAAATGCTTTTAGTTGCTTGCCGCGTGGGCTATCATCAAAGTTTATAGTATCCATAAAACAAATGTACAAATTAAAAGGCATCTGTAGCCGCGAAAGCCTTTCGAGATGCAGTAGACGCATTTTGCTCTGAAATGTTGCCTTAACCTTCGGGTATAAGTAAACTAATTGTTCTGCTCTTATTCTTTAATTTGCTACTTTTGTACAGGTAAAAGAACTTTAGAAAGTGGCTTTAATAAAATCAATTTCAGGAATAAGAGGAACGATAGGTGGTAAAGCAGGTGATGCTCTTACGCCAGTAGATGTTGTAAAGTTCGCTGCTGCTTTTGGCGCATGGGTGCTGCAGACAACACAGAATAACACCATTATAGTAGGGCGCGATGCACGTATATCTGGTGAAATGGTAAATAAACTAGTGTGCGCTACACTACAAGGCCTAGGCATCAATGTAATTGATGTAGGCCTTTCTACCACACCTACTGTAGAAATGGCTGTGCCTGATAAAAGGGCAGGAGGCGGTATCATACTTACAGCCAGCCACAATCCGAAGCAATGGAACGCTCTAAAACTGCTTAACCAGCATGGAGAGTTTATTTCTGATGAAGAAGGAAAGCTCGTGCTGGAGCTTGCAGAGCAGGAGTCGTTTGAATTTGCGCAGGTAAATGATCTGGGTACATACAAGCAAAGTGATAAAGCACTCAAGAAACATATCAAAGCCATTTTAGACCTGCCTTTAGTAGATGTGGAGGCCATAAAAGCGAAAAATTTTAGAGTAGCAGTAGACGCTGTGAATTCTAGCGGTGGCTTTGCAGTGCCAATGCTGTTAGAAGCACTCGGCGTAAGAAATATAGAGAAGATATTCTGTGAGCCAGACGGTAATTTTGCCCATAACCCTGAGCCGTTACCCGAAAACCTGCGCGAAATATCTCGAGTGATAGAAAAAGGAAAGTTTGACTTGGGTATAGTAGTAGACCCAGATGTAGATCGCTTGGCCCTCGTAAATGAGGATGGCAGCATGTTCGGCGAAGAGTATACGCTGGTTGCTGTGGCCGATTATGTGCTTAAAAATAAAGTAGGCAATACGGTTTCTAACCTTTCTTCTACCAGAGCTTTGCGCGATGTTACCGAGAAAGCAGGAGGAGAGTACCATGCGGCAGCCGTGGGTGAGGTGAATGTGGTAAATATGATGAAGGCGCAGAATGCCATCATCGGTGGTGAAGGCAATGGCGGTATTATTTACCCAGAGCTGCACTACGGACGTGATGCTTTAGTCGGTATCGCATTGTTTCTGTCGCATTTAGCTAAGTCTGGCATGAGCATGAAGCGCCTGCGTGCTTCTTACCCCAATTACTATATCTCTAAAAACAAAATAGAGCTAACCCCTGAGGTAAATGTTGATGAAGTGCTGCGCCAGATGCAGGAGCGCTACGCCAAGCAACCTATCAATACGATAGACGGTGTTAAGATAGAGTTCGATAAAGAATGGGTGCACCTGCGCAAGTCTAATACTGAACCTATTATCCGTATTTATGCAGAGTCAGAGAGTAACGCAACTGCCGAGCACCTGGCCAATAAAATCATTACCGACATCAAAGAAATCATCTCTGAAAAGTCTTAAGCTTATGTGTTGTTGCTGTAGCCATAAAGCAAGATAATCTTTGAGTTGCGCCAGGTCGAAGTCATATCATGTCTTACTGCCTGGCGCAACTTTTTTTAATGCGAATACAGTTGTTTAGTTAAGAATTAAAAATTTTACAGATATGCGTGTTTATTTAGATAATGCCGCCACTACTCCGCTAGATAAAGAAGTTTTTGATACCATGGCTCCGTTTATGCTGGAGCATTTCGGGAATCCGTCTTCTATTCATACGCATGGCCGTGAGGTGAGAGCTGCTGTAGAAAAGGCACGAAAGACGGTGGCGGGCTTAATTAACACATCGCCAGCCGAAGTATTCTTTACCTCTGGTGGCACCGAGGCCGATAATGCTGCCATTGTTTGCACGGTACGTACGTTAGGTATCAAGCATATCATCACCACTAAATTGGAGCACCATGCAGTGCTGCATACGGTGGAGATGCTGGAAAAGCAGCAGGATGTGCAGGTAAGCTACCTACGACACGATGAACAGGGTGTGCTGGACCTGGAGCACCTGGAGGAGTTACTGGCAAACAGCCCGCAGACTCTGGTAACAATTATGCACGCCAATAACGAAATCGGGAACCTGAATAACGTTCAGGCCATAGGCGAGCTCAGCAAGAAGTATAACGCTATTTTTCATTCCGATACGGTGCAGACCATGGGCCACTATAAGCATGATGTGCAGCAACTGGGAGCAAATTTTATAGTTGGTTCTGCTCATAAATTTCATGGACCTAAAGGCGTGGGATTTCTATACTGCGATGCCAATGTGAAAATCCAACCGCTGATACAAGGTGGTGCACAGGAGCGTAACATGCGTGGCGGCACCGAAAACGTGTATGGTATAGTTGGCCTAGCCAAAGCATTAGAAATTGCTTACCGCGATATGGAGGAACACCATCGGCATATACAGGGGCTTAAAGATAGAATGATTTACAAGCTGAAAGATCAGATGGAGGGCGTGCAGTTTAACGGCTTGTCTGCAGAGGGGGATAAAAGCCTGTATACGGTGCTGAACGTAAGCCTGCCGCCTTCTGATATGAACGAAATGCTGCTTTTTAGCTTAGATATAAACAAAATATCTGTTTCTGGCGGAAGTGCTTGCAGCAGCGGAGCCAATCTTGGTTCTCATGTATTGGAAGCGTTAAACATAGATCCTGATCGAGCAAATGTGCGTTTCTCGTTCAGTAAGTATAACACGCCAGAAGAGATAGATTTTGTAGCTGAAACACTAGCAAAGATGTTTAAGAAGATGCCTGTATAAAACATAAACTTTCAAATAAATAAATATAGAGCTCTAGCATTATTGTTAGAGCTCTTTTTGTTAATATTAACTTTTTATTTTTAGCCAATTTATTCAGCATGAAAAGTATAGGAGTTTTTTGCGGCGCAAATGCGGGCGGTAGTGAGGTGTACCGTGAAGCTGCCGCTAAGCTAGGTGGTTTGATGGCAGAGCAAAGTATAGCGCTGGTATTTGGTGGTGGAAAAGTAGGTTTGATGGGAGCGATAGCCGACGCTGTGTTAGCGGGTGGAGGAAAGGCCATAGGCGTAATTCCGCAGAGCCTGGTAGATAGGGAAGTGGCACACACAGGGCTGAACGAGCAGCATGTGGTGCAGACCATGCACGAACGCAAAGCCATGATGGCAGCCCGATCAGATGCTTTTGTTGCCATGCCTGGCGGCTTCGGCACCTTTGATGAGATCTGCGAGATCATCACCTGGAACCAGTTGGATATTATCAGAAAGCCTGTTGCCTTTTTTAACGTGAATGGCTTTTACGATAAGTTCTTTGAGATGGTAGACCATTGTATTGTGGAAGGTTTTATAAAGGAGAATCTGCGGGAGAAATTAATAGTAGAAAGTGATGCAGAGGTACTGCTGCAAAAAGTGAAGCGCTTTGCTGATGAGGCTTCGGATTATTGGATCGATTTTAAAAGAATCTAACCTATACCTTAAAATAATGATTTTAAAAGCCAAATTCAGGAAGACACTGCTGCTGGTGCCTATGTTGCTGCTCATGCTTTGTGCAGATCTGCGGGCGCAGGATATTTTTTCTGTTGGCCCGATGCTACACTATAACTTTGGCCAAAAGAAGCCGAAAGTGAGTTGGGGAATCGAAGCCTCCCTTTGGTGGTACGAAAACCAATTTCCGATCAGTACCAATTTTGGTTTTGATAAGCGAAAGGGAAGCTCTGTTTTGTACCTACAGGCACAGACAGGCATAGGTCTGGTGGGCTTGTCGGCTGGGCCTTATGTGGAGTTCAGGAAAGATGATACAGCAGTACTAGGCCTGCAAACCGACTACTGGCTTAATTACTTTGCGGGCTTAAACTACAGAGTAAGGTACGGCGGTGGTGAAAAGCAAAAAGCAATGGGTATATATTTGAAAGCTCCTATCGGTATAGGCATTGAAGATGCAGATGACGACGATGATTTTGATTGGGGTACCTCTATAAAAGTAATGATAAGTTATAGTTTGCGACA
>NZ_JAJJWH010000008.1 GCF_020907245.1 Pontibacter harenae
CTACTTAACAGCGGTCCAGTTTTTCGGGGGGAGGTCACACCTATCACTACAGGTCCAATAAAAAAATAGACCGTCTTCGTAAAAAAAGATTCGATGGACTTCCTGAATTGCATAGAGCCGCAAAGAACAAGGGCCTTTTCGTTAGAGAGTATCCATGTTACCAAAGAGAATTTGAACCAATTAAATCAGAACTTGACGCAATCAGTAAGCATCTAAAGGTAAAAAGGCAAGAAAACAAAAAACGATTTAAAGCCCTGGCAATTGGGGATACCATAAGAGTTCCGTTTGGTGGCACTTTCCGTAGTGACGGAACAGATAGAACTAGTTTGACTGTTTTTTCATATGTTGTAGATGGGAGTGATTTTAAGTGCCTGATAGAGGGAGTAGTTCTTGATAAGAACAAACGAAAGAATGGCTTCAACATAGTTTACAGAATTATAAGTACAAATCTCTGTAAATACGATTCAATAATTTATAACAGTAAGGACATCATTCCTGGAGAAGTACTTACTCATAATATGAAGTATTTCAAAATTGTAACTAAATAAATACTATTGCCAACGTTGTGCATAAGTCATGCTAAGGCCGATGGCCTTGCACATCTCATACACGAGACCGTTGCCAGTAACTTGAACTATGATAAACGAATACGAAAATACATTACGAGAACTAATCACTTCTTTGATTGGTAGTAGTGACACATCTAACTACAAAGTATCACCAGAAAGAATAGAAAAGTGGAAGGAGAAACGGGAAATAGAAAAAAAGAAAAATAAAGGGATACTGCTAGAGCCAAGACTGATTTATTATTCTGATTTTTATGATATAAATACAATAATTGAGAAAAATTGGGACATATTTTCACCTATTCTAAATGACAAGAAACGGTTCTCAGTTTTCTTCAAGGAAATAGAACAATTTAGAAATACGCTTGCTCACGGAAGAAAACTGATTGCAAGTCAAGAAAGTCTCCTATCAGGAATTTTGATGGATTTAAAAAACGCAATAACAATATTCCACAATAAAAATCATATGAAAGATGATTATTTCATTGAACTTATAAAAGTTTCTGACAATCTAGGAAACTTTTGGGGTAAATCTGTATTTGAGAGAAGTGGAAAACCAAATTTAAAAGTTGGTGACCAATATGAGCTCCTTATTGAGGCGAATGACCCCAAAGACAGGAAAATACAATATGAAATACTAACACTAGGACTTAACTTTTCTTTAAAACAAGAATCCAATAGATTTATCTTTCAAATTGGCAAGGAACTTATAGGACAGAATACATTGCTTTTAGTAAAAGTATCCACTCCTGATTCTGAATATAAGAATGAAATAATGCGAAAGATTTCAATTATAGTATATCCTGAATAATACTCTCACCGTCATTCAAAAAAGGCAAAGGAGACGAGGTAATATGAAAATCAGAAAAGCAGATAAAGTACTGGATTATGAACAAATATGGGACATCTTTTTTCAGGTTATCAAAACAGGAGACACCTATGTATTTGACCCAAATACCTCAAAAGAGGCGTTAGACAAGTATTGGCTTGCAGACTACATGGACACCTTTGTTGCCGTTGACGACAATGACTTGGTAATAGGAACATATATCATCAAACCTAACCAGGTTGACTTAGGTAACCACATAGCTAATTGCAGCTATATGGTAAAGCCCAATTATCAGGGCAAAGGAATTGGCAAACTTATGTGTGAACATTCCATTGAGTTTGCTAAACAAAAGGGGTATTTCGGTATTCAGTTCAATATCGTCGTCAGCACCAACACAGGGGCGGTAAACCTTTGGAAAAAGTATGGCTTCGAAATCATAGGTACAACTCCGAAAGGTTTTCGGCACAAAGAATTAGGATTAGTGGACACGTACATTATGTTCAAAAAATTATAAGCAGGCTATCATTATTTGATCATATTAGTAAGTATAAGCCTCACGTAGATGCTAACATGAAAGAAAACAAATGCTAGTCTATTGCTGCCTTAACGCTTGCTCTGCTACAGGCATCAGCTACAACCTAATCTATAACTATAAAATACAAAAGAGCCTGCCACTTTACAGTAGCAGGCTCTTTTGGTACAGTTCAAAACGTATAGGCTATCGTCTCTTGCTCAGTGCAGGAAACTTCATGCGATAGTCAGAGTCCACTTCACCTTTCGTTATTTTTGCCAGTTTATTCTTGATCAGGCGCTTCTTCAGGCCAGACAGGTAATCTGTGAAAAGGATACCCTCCACATGGTCGTATTCGTGCTGAATCACACGGGCTGTCATGCCATCGTAGGTGTCGGTATGCTCGTTCCAATCAGTATCGAAGTAGCGGATCACGATGCGCTCAGGGCGATACACTACCTCACGCACACCAGGGATGCTTAGGCAGCCTTCCTCAAAGCCCCACTCTTCGCCATCTTCCTCTATAATTTCTGGGTTGATGAAAGCTTTTTTCACGCCTTTGCCCTTGTCTTCTTCATCCATCATCGGCTCAGAATCAATTACAAAAAGGCGAATACTTTTACTAATCTGCGGAGCTGCCAGGCCAACACCGTGCGCGTGGTACATGGTGGCAAACATGTCGTCCACCAGCTCATTCAGGTCAGGAAAATCTTGGGGTATATCCTGGGCAGGCTCTTTTAAAACAGGGTCGCCGTAGGCGGTAATAGGATAAATCATAATATGTTTCTGCTTTCTAAATACGATTGTAAAATAATGGCAGCACTCACGCGGTCTACCGTGGCTTTGTCCTGGCGGGCCTTCTTCTTTAAGCCCCCTGCCAACATCGCTTTCTGAGCCATACTGGAAGTAAAACGCTCGTCAACGGTATGTACTGGCACACCAGGAAAATCTTTCTGCAACTTGCGCACAAAGCCAATTACATGTGGCGTGGCATCCGTTGCTTCACCGCTCAGGCGGCGAGGCATACCTACCACAATAGCCTCTACAGGTTCGCGCTGCATGTAGCTCTTAATATAAGTCAACACATCTTTAGCATGAACGGTTTCGAGCGGAGAAGCTATTATCTGCAACGTATCTGTTACAGCCAGACCCACACGCTTGTTTCCGTAATCAACTGCTAAAATTCTACCCATTGTACTGTCTTATAGCGCGCGCTTTAGTGCATTTGTAGCTACAAAGTTAGCTTATTAATTCGTAAACTGGGAGCCAAGAAAGTTTTGCCTGCTACAGTTTTAAACAAAAGGTAAAATTTATGCTAAGAAACTGTTAAATTGAGATTGCAGTTGTATAGTAGGAGGTAAGGGTAAGTTTGAAAGAGAACCACTTTTTTCTTCCTCAAATATGAAGGAATCAGCGAACACGAGATCAATTAGCCGTTGCCAGCAACAAGGTACTTTTTCTAAATTGATTTTAAATCAGTGCAATTATGAAGAAAAGATAGACAAAAGCGTGGCGGGCAGTATGTAACTTTCGGTATTTAGCACTTGTATTAGTGGTGTAATCAGATCGAAATAATTTTGTAGGAATACCATGCCTGCACTCAGTAGAGAAATTTAACGATCATTTACCACAGAACTGACTATGGAAAATAAAGATATAGAAGAGCAAAGAGAGGTAAAGAATTCTCCTTTTCAGGTAAAGCTGCCATTGTTTATAGCATTGGCTTTGGTGGTGGGTGTGTTACTAGGCGCTACCACATTTTCTCCGTCTAGTATAAATCCTCAGGGCACTGCAAAGAGTTACCTTAAGTTCCGCGACATACTCAGCTACATAGACCGCGACTATGTTGATACCGTGGATACCGAGGAACTCACAGACTACGCCATCAGCCAAATGCTTAAAAAGCTGGACCCGCACACCTCTTACATACCCGCCGAGGATATGGCCATGGCAAGGTCTTACTTAGAGGGTGATTTTGACGGAATAGGTGTCGAGTTTAACATCTTCAACGATACTATTTATGTTGTAACGCCGCTTAGCGGAGGGCCTTCGGAAGCGGCAGGTATACAAACAGGCGATAAAATAATTAAAGTGGATGGTGAGGATGTGGCAGGTATCAACATCAGCAACGAAGGCGTGTTTAAACGCTTGCGTGGCCCGAGTGGCTCTAAGGTTGAACTGATCATACAACGAAATATGACGAAAGAACCGCTTCATTTTACCATAAAGCGTAGCAAGATTCCTACTTTCTCGGTAGATGTGAACTATATGGTAGACAAGAATACGGGTTATATAAAAGTTAGCCGCTTCTCTGCCAATACGTTCGAAGAATTTAAGGAAGCCCTGACACAGTTGAAAAAGAAAGGCATGAGCCAACTGATCCTGGACCTTCGTGGAAACCCAGGAGGCTACATGGATCACGCCATCCGTATGGCTGATGAATTTCTGTCTGGCAAAAAAATGATTGTTTACACCGATGGCAAAGGCACGAAGTATGATTCCGAGTCTTTGGCTCGTACCAAGGGTGCTTTCGAAAACGGGCCACTAATTGTGCTGGTAGATGAGGGCAGCGCCTCCGCCGCTGAAATTGTAGCGGGTGCCCTGCAAGATAACGACCGGGCATTAGTTGTTGGTCGCCGATCTTTTGGTAAAGGCTTAGTGCAAATGCCTATTCCGTTGAACGATGGTTCGGAGCTTCGCCTGACCATTTCCCGCTACTACACCCCAAGCGGGCGTTCTATCCAAAAATCTTATGAAAAAGGTGCCGAAGAGTACCAGATGGATATGATGAACAGGTTTGAGCGCGGCGAATACTTCCACCCCGACAGCAGCTTGTTTGTAGATTCGCTAAAGTATAAAACGGCCAGGGGTAGAGTAGTGTATGGCGGAGGCGGTATTATGCCAGATGTATTTGTGCCTCGCGACACTTCTGAGCTGTCGGGCTACCTGAGCCAGTTGTACAACAAAAATGTAATTCGGGAATATGCGCTGGATCATTACCAGGGTAACCGCGAGAACCTTGAGCAGATGCCTATTGAGCAGTTTAAAAAGAACTTTGAGGTATCTGATAAAATGCTGCAAGAGGTGATAAGACTTGCTACAAAAGCTGGCGTAGAGTATAAGGAAGAAGAATACAACCGTTCTAAAAACCTGTTGCGCAATAATGTAAAGGCTTTTATTGGACGTAGCATTTACGGTAACGAAGGCTTTTATCCTGTTTTACACGAAGCAGATGAAGAGTTTCAGGAAGCTCTGAAACAGTTTAGAAGAGCTGAAAGGTTGGCGAAAGGAGGCGCTTAAACCGTTAAACTTCGGTTTTGCAGCTGCCAGTCTATAGTTGAATGCTAGTAGGTTTAACAGCAAGAGGAGGCAATTAGTTAAGTTGCCTCCTCTTGCTGTTTCCAGAGCCACGACTAAGTTAAGGGTTTCAACGCAGTATTTCTCCGCGCGTATCATTATCTTTGTTGTCCGAGTTATACTATACTTTAGTAGCTTTTCGCTAATTTTTACCCTTACTATTACCCTTATGATGAAGAGATTATTTTTTGTAGCTATGGTGCTGGTCGTGTTAGTAGGCACAGCGTGTGAGAAAATAGACAAGCTCCTTACGTTTTACATAGAGGAGGAAGAGACGATAGAAATAAATTCTCAATTTCCTGTAGGCGTGGTTACTCCTTTGTCCCCCATAGCAATTCCTACAAACTCAGAAGAAACTTTTAAGAACAATAACACACGTGCGGAGTTAGTAAAAGATGTTTCGTTAAACAAGCTGACCTTGAGCATTTCTAACCCTCAGGACGAGAATTTTGATTTTCTGAAAAAGATTGAAATTTACATCAGCAGCGAAGGAGAGGAAGAAGTTATGATTGCTTTTCTGGAGGAGGTCCCGAAGGGAAAGAGTAGCATTCAACTTGTTTCTACCAATGCTAAACTAGACAAGTATATAAAAAGCGATAGATACACCATCCGGACGATGGCCGAACTTGCTAAAGCAATAACAAGGGATGTGTCTATTAACGCGAATATGTGGTTTAAAGTAACCGCAGACCCATTATAATTATGCATACATTACCCATGAGGATTTCTGAAAAGAATAAGTTAGAGAAAATTATCATAGTTGGTGACCGTGTCCTGATAAAGCCAAAGTCGGCGAAGGACCAAACCAAGAGCGGCTTATACCTGCCACCTGGCGTACAGGAAAAAGAAAAGGTGCAGGAGGGATACGTGATGAAAGTAGGCCCTGGTTATCCTATACCAGCAGACTATGGTTTCGACGATGAGTCTTGGGAGCAGGAAGAGGAGGAGGTGCGCTATATACCGCTTCAGGCCAAAGAAGGCGATCTGGCTATTTACCTGCAACGCGATGCGATTGAGATAAACTACCTCAGCGAGAAATACTACATTGTGCCGCAGTCAGCAGTACTTATGCTGGTGCGCGAAGAGGATCTTTAATCGTTTTTCGCAGAGAATAGCTGCAGTTAAGGCAGTATCAGTAAAACAACAGGCTCCACATCCAAGTCAGGATGTGGAGCCTGTTGTTTTATATCAAATCGTATAAAGGAGCTTCCATTGCTCTAAACATTCTACAAACTAAAAGTCCCTCTGCAACTGGTGAAGTACACTGCTCCCTGCTGGCTTTTCGCCTCGCCAGCGGGCCCTTACTTTTCTCCTTGATGAGAAAAGTAAGCAAAAGAATCAAGAAGATTTTGAACTCGCTGAACGCTCAAACAAAAAATCGTCGTTGGTGCACCTGGCAAAAGCTTTATGCTCTGTAGGAGAAAGGTAAAACCTTATTTGTTATACTGATATGGAAGCTACTAAACACTAACTGGTATCAAAAGGCATTTACAGCTGTTTAGGTTTATCTCGCTTTACTACTTTACCAAAAATTGCTAGACTTAGACTTCCTGCCAATGAAGAATAAAAGCTCCCCTCCTTTGACAAGGAGGGGTAGTTAGATACAGAGGCCGTAGATATTCTCAAAACCTATCATTCTTACAGAATAAAGGGAATATGAGTGTCTACACCAAAGCGAGCCGCCAAACTCCTAGTGCTGCACCAGGAGTTTCTTAGAGTACGATTTGTCGCCGTGTCTTACACGCAGTATGTACACGCCGTTAGCTCTATCAGATAAGTTGATAAAGCCCTCGTATTGGCCGTAGTATTCTGTTACTTTTCCTGTGGTAAGGATCTTGCCCATCAGGTCAGTTACCTCAAACGTAATATCTTCTTTTGCACTTGTCTCAACCTCTACTCTAAAGCGGCCACTGCTTGGGTTCGGCGAAACAACCAACTCAGGTCCTAGCTCTCGTATGCCTGGTTTATAGGAGAAAGTATACGTCATTGCCATATCTGAAATACAGCCATCTTTCACCACCATAACGCTGTAGTTGCCACTTTCAGTTGGTGTATAAACCTGGCCTGTTGCGCCCGCTATAGGCCTGTTATCAAGGTACCACTGGTTGCCGGTGGCATAGCTAGAGACTAAAGTCTGGCCGTTGCGCGAAATAGTGGGTTCATTGATGGGTTGTCCTGAAACAATGTTCACGGCTACCCTCGGGCTTTGGCACCCTAAACCACGGACTTTCAAGTCGTAGAAATAGTAGTAATAGCTTTGCGGGTTGGGGTTTGCAGTAGTTCCTGTTATGGTTAACACATCAGACAAACCGAAGGGGTAACCTGCTACACCAGAATTATTTCTGAAAATGGTGGCGCCATTCTCATAAGCAATAGATATACTATAATCACCTGCTGCAGGAATTTCCAGTCCTAAATAATAAACAGCTCCCTGGTCATTAGGGTCATTCGGCACGTTGCCTGCTGCAGGCGTTGTACGGGTAGGCTGCACATAAAGCGTACGCGAAGATACTGGTGCTCCATTATCGTTGATTACAGTAAACGTTATTTTGCCCTCGTGGCCAATATACAGACGAGCACTTTCTAGCAGCATCGGAGCCTTAGCCGTGAGCAACACCGAAGGAGTAAACTGGTTATAGCCGCCGTCTGAAGCAAAGTTTTTAGTTGCTGGGCCTATGGTTCCTGTGTAATCATTAAGAGCTGCATATAAGGTGCTTCCTAATTGTGGGCTTGCAGGAATTTGTGTTAGGTTGCCAGCGGCAATAGGCCGTGTTGCGGTAGGCGAGTCGTACCAAAATAAAGTACCATTCTCTTCACCCGAAAGCGTGTACTGTGCAGCGGAACCGCAACGGAAAGCTGCCGCAGTGGTTGGTGCTGCGATGCTACCTCCAACTTCAAAAGTTTGGGACAGGTTATTGTTCGCTACTCTGGCATCTTGCGGTAACGAAGTGCTAGCCTCTAGGCTATACGTTGCGTTTGCTGCCAGCGGAGCATCAAGGCTGAAAGCAAGTTCGCCCTCTGTATAAGGCGACAAGGTGCCTGTAAAAGTAGTGTTTAGCACAATAGTTTCTGTGCCAGCACGGCTTACCGTTATGGTTACGGGTACGTTGCTGACAGGGGAGGTGCCGTTGTTTCTCAATCGGATGGCAGCATTCTGTTCAGCGCCAACACAAAAGCCGCCAGGAGGCAACACAATAGCTGATACCTCTACATCGTAACTTGGTCTTACAACTCTAAGAGAAAAATCGACAGTGCCTCCGCGCGCGTATGTGCCGCAAGCACTTACTTGTGTAGGAACTGACGTTTCCTGTGCTACAAATCGGGCTCGCACAAACTGACCTGGCACTGCAGTGCTAGGTACCTGTACTGTGCCTGTATAATTGCCAGTGGCATCAAGTACTCCTGAGTTGATTAGCTCTTCGCCTTCATCGTCAAAGTCTCCGTCGTTATTCCAGTCTGCAAAAGCTTTCAAAGCTGTGGGAGCAGGTGTGCCGTTGCAGAAGCCTACATTCAAGGAGACAGGAAGCGTTTGGTTTGGCTCAACCATGCCAACAATAGCAGTCTGGTCCTGAAAGTTGCTGCCGCAACCTTGGGTATTACTGTAGTTGAAGCCAGCAAAACTCAGTTGCTGTACTTTGGCGCCCTGTTCAGCCGATGAATTGCTGGCGCAGTAGGTGCTACCGCCAATTCCGCTCAGGAGCAGAGAGTATTGCTGTGGTCCGCGTTGCAGTGTGCCTTTGTGCGTAACAACTACCGTGTATGTTTCTCCAGGCTTTACAGCCGTTAGTTCGAACTTCTCAACGTTATCCAGCACATTGTCGCCTTGCTGGGCAGGAGCTGCAGGGTTAAGCGGTGTAAGCACCCAAGGCGACTTAACCAGAGTGCCTTTATGGTAGAGGCGTACATCTAAATCGTTTACAAGCTTAGGAGTACGGTTATTAAGAGCAGTAGTACCTGTTGCCACAGCAGTGGCCTCTGGGTCAGTCCAGGATAAAGTAACGGTTAACGGACTAGCTCCGGAAGCCACTACCGCCATGCTGTAACTTTGGCCCTGCGCCAAACTGCGTTCCTGTATGGCGGTAGCCCCACCAACCGTAGAGATAAAGGAGGCGGCCCGCTCAACGTTCAGCAACCCCCAGCCATACCTGTAATCAGGGCCAAGGTGGTCGCCAGCCTCATCTGCTGTATGAATGGCAACACCTTTAAGCGTAGCAGCTCTCATAAACCCACCGTTATTCAGATTGCTGTAGTGCTCCTGCAACAAAAGCATAGAACCTGCCACATTCGGGGTGGCCATGGAGGTACCGTTTAAAGTTTTATAGGCTCTGTCGTTGTCGCTAGAGCTTGACAGCACAGAGACACCGTTTCCGACAATGTCTGGTTTTATACGTCCATCATCTGTAGGGCCAAAGGCGCTGAAGATAGAAATCCTAACGTCTGAGTTTTGTGCGTAACCGTTAGAAATCGGCTCGACGGCTCCTACAGTAAGCACATTCTTAGCTGTTCCGTAAGTAGGAATAATATCATAGCTGTTGTTATTGCTGATAGTAGCTGGCCTGCTTCTTACAAGGTCGAACTTCCCAGAGCTATTACGCTGGAAGTATGGTTTGCCCACTTCGGGTCCGTTTTCAGAACGATTGTTACCCACCGATTTTACGATGAGGTAGTAAGGGGCGTTAAAAGCAATATGGTCCCATTTAGAGGAGGCATCGTCGTAGTAGCCAAAGCGGTAATCTTCTGTTTTGCTGATGTCGGTGTTTCCCCACCACTCCCAGTAAGGATCTTCTTCAGTGCCTTCACGGTCGGAGTTATAGCGCCAGCCTGCTATAGAGCCATAAGAGTGGTTAGAAACAAGTAAGTTTGGTGCCGCAGCAGCCATCTCCGATACATCGTTCGTAAAGTCGTAGGCTGCAAGCTTTGTTACGCCAAACGCCATTCCCTTAGCTAATGGGTTTAAGCCTGTTGCTATCAATGTGCCTGCTACGTGTGTTGCATGGTCGCTTATTTCTTCAAGGTTATCTTTTTGAATGACACGGTCTCTTAATTCCTGGTGTGTCCTTCTTACGCCTCCGCCATCCCACATAGCCAGTTTTTGCGCTACCGAAATGCCTGCTCCGCTTAAATTTAAGCCAAGCGAGCCGCCTGCCCATACCTGGTTTGTTCTGGTAGTGGCTGCTGCACGTGAGTTGTTATACGTAATATAGTAGATCGGCAATCCTTGGCTGTCTATTCCTTGTAAAGAAACATGGCTTCCGTCTGAATAGGTTTTTTCTACAACCCATCCATGTTGCTTTGCAAGCACAAGGGCTTTGCTATAGTTGGCTTTAAAATCTTTTTCAGCATCAACAGCAATGCGAGATAGCGCTGCCTTATCTGCCTTGATGGGTGTAATATCTTGCTGTGCATGTGCTGTTACTGTAGCAGCAAGAGCAAAAGCAAAGAGGCAAATGCTTTTAATCCTCATATATGTAAGCGGAATATTTTATTACCGTAGTGCTGAACAAGTTATAAATAAATCTGATAATAACAGCCATCATACTAAATGTGCTGCAAAGGAAACCGCACAACCAACGTTCTGGAGCTGGTTTCGAATTCGGAAAATATCTCACCGGTTTGGTTCAGAGAACAAAGAATTTCGTTTCCTTATACTTTAACTTTCTCTTAACAAAAGTGTGTGGCTATAAGGTTTACATTTGGGCTGTGATACAGCTACAAAATAAAACTATGAAACAGTAACCCCTCCTTATAGCGCTGCTCTTGTGTCTTAGCTTGGTATTAGGAGCAGCGCTAGGGCAGGAGCAAAAGTGCAAGCAGTTAAGCTCTTCTGACACCTCTGCTCAAAGTCAGTTCATTTTGAAACCTGAAGAAGGTATTATCTAAAAGAGATGATAGGAGAAACAGGTATTGTGGGGCCGAAGCTACAGAAAGCTGTGGCTAATGTGTTGCCAAGCAATAGCGGATAAAGAAAGCAAAAAGCCTCTGCAGAGCGTAAGAACACGCTTGCAAAGGCCTCTTATAGTGGTAGTGTATCTGATTATTTTTTACTCAGATACTGCGCGTATTCTTTGGCGAAATAGGTAAGAATAATGTCTGCGCCAGCACGTCTTATACTTGTCAGAATCTCAATCATGGCTTTTTCGCCGTCTACCCAACCATTCTGAGCCGCAGCTTTTACCATGGCATATTCGCCACTGATGTTGTAGGCAGCTATTGGCAGGTTAGAATTGTCGCGAAGCAGCTTTATCACATCGAGGTAAGACAGCGCAGGTTTCACCATCAGGTAATCGGCACCTTCAAGGGTATCCAACTCTGCTTCGATCAAGGCTTCGCGGCTGTTGGCGTAGTTCATTTGATATGTTTTCTTGTCGCCTGCTTTTGGAGCAGAGCCTAAAGCATCGCGGAACGGACCGTAAAAGGCACTGGCATACTTAGCAGTATAGGACATGATCGCCACTTTCTGAAAGCCATTTTCATCCAGTACTTTGCGGAGATGTCCAATACGGCCATCCATCATATCGGAAGGAGCCACAATGTCGGCGCCAGCCTGTGCCTGCACCAGAGCCATTTTGCCTAGTACTTCCAGCGTTTCGTCATTTAGAATCTCGCCGTTTTCTACAATGCCATCGTGCCCATCAGAGCTGTAAGGGTCCATGGCTACGTCAGTTACCAGGGCCACATCAGGAAATTCTTTTTTGATGGCACGAATGGCACTCGGAAAAAGTCCCTCGGGGTTATAGCTTTCTTTGGCGTACTTGTCTTTCTTCTCTTCGGGTATACTCGGGAAAGGAGCAAATACCTTGATGCCTAACTCCACACAGGCTCTAACTTCCTCCACTAAAGTATCGATGGAGTAGCGGTAGATGCCTGGCATAGAAGGAATCTCTTGTTTCTGGTTCTCGCCCTCGATGATGAAAAGCGGGAAAATTAAGTCTTGCAGGTCTAAGGTTGTTTCCTGCACCATATCTCGGATCGCCTGCGTCTGGCGGTTACGTCTTGGTCTTCTGATCATGCCTTTAAATTCTTTACAGAAATTGTTCTAAATCATGTTAAGACAAAGGTACGGCTTAAGGAGTGGAATTGAAATGAAGTATGGGGTTTATTGGTGTGGCTCAGGTACTCTGGCCTAAGCCGAGGTATATTTCTCTTGCTCCTCTTCTGGTTCCAGGTAGTCCTCATGTTGGTTATAAATGGAAAGATAATAACCGAAACCAGCAGTAAGGCCTGCTGCCAGGCCACCTATGTGTGCGCCATTGTCAATGCCTGCGCCTGCTAAGCCCATCACTAAATTTATAGCGACAAATAAGCCAGAGGTAATCAGCAAAGATTTATTCATTTGCCCAGGTAAAGCTTTAACAGTTAGTAAGGCAATAACAAAACCGTACAAGCCGAAAATGGCCCCAGAAGCACCTACACTGATTGTTCTGTCGTACCACCAAATGCTGGTTAAGCTTGCTGCTAAACCTAAGGTAAGGTATAAAACCGCAAACTTTACTTTTCCCAGATACGGCTCCAGCAAGCTCCCTACAAACAGTAGCGCCGCCATATTCATAACAAGGTGCATAATGCCTCCGTGCAAAAATACGTTGGTCATCAGGCGCCACCAGTCACCCTCCAGCACAAGCGGTTTAAAGTTAGCTCCCCAACTTAACAAGTCTTCGCTTTCAAACGTCAAGAACCCAGCTCCTGATAATGTCATCAAAATAAAAAGGAGTAGGTTTAGGTCTAGGATGAGTGGTGTAACAACGTAATCTTTTTTAGGGATGAAGATGGAGAAGAACTCCTGTAGTTCGGTGTCTTTTTGTGGTTTCCCTGCTAAGAATTTTTTAAGCTGAAACGGGCGAAACTTTGCTAGCGAGATCATCAGTAACCATACTGCGGAGCCGATGCCAAAAGAGCCGAAGATCCAGGAAAGCTTATTCCCGTTTCTTGCGGCATAAGGCTGGTGCACAGGTACCAGAATAACTGGCTCGGAGGTGGTATAAAAGCTGCTTTTCCCTTTTACAGCTGTACGGTATTTATCCAGATCAGTGCTGCTGCCAATTCTGTCGAGGTACTGGAACTGCGCTGTGTTCTGAACCTGGAACTCTTCCCACGATTCCTGCATAAACTTCTGGTAAGCTGCCTCTTTTCCTTGCGGCGACAACCTATTGCTGACCTGGTGAGAAAACTTGACGCCCAGCCAACCTTGTATGGGCTGTGTGGAGATGGTATCGGCAGCAGCGCCTAAGATGGGCACAACAGCATGTAAATAAAAGTTGAGATACTGGTTGTTCTTGCCGCTTACTTCAGAATAAGGAAATATCTGAACATTAGCCTTATCCAGATAGTAATCTTCTACTGTATAGTAGCGGGAGAGCTTCTGCTGACCGATCTGATTAATGTTTTCCACTTGTACCAGTTTGCCGGTGGCAGTAACTATGTAATGCTGTGCAACTACAGCTGGAATACATAAGGCAATAAGCGCAATGAATTGAAAGAAGCCTGGCAAATCGCCAGTTTTAGTTTTAAGTTTTAGCAGCTTAAGGCGTTTTCGGAGCCAGATAAACACAAAGAGACCTGTAAAAACAGCTGGCAGTACAAACTCAACAACAATGTTTTTTAAATCTAAAATTCTGTACTCCAGTATCAGAAGCCAGTGCAGGAAAGTATAGGTGGCTGTAAAACCGATGCCCCAAAGTACAAAAGGTAGAAAAAGAAGTTTTAGCTTCAGTATTAAGTTGTTCATGCTGCTTCGTCAGAGTAAAAAATGGAGGCAAAATATAGCAAAACTCTGATTTTTGCAATGCATCTGGTGTTACATAGTTTTCATAAAAGAACAAGAGCCGAACTATAGCTATAGTTCGGCTCTTGAAGTAAGTGTGTCGGGATTACTAGAAGTTAAGTATAACCTCCTCGATGATATCGCAGCACTCATGCAGTTGCTCTTCTGTGATAACCAGTGGTGGCGCAAAACGGATGATGTCGCCGTGGGTTGGCTTCGCTAGCAAACCTTTCTCCATCAGGGCCACACACACATCCCAAGCGGTACGCTCATCATCAGTTGGCTCTATAACAATGGCATTTAACAGGCCTCTGCCGCGCACTAGTGTAACCAGTTCAGGACGCTTGGCCTTCAGTTGGTTCATGCGCTCACGAAACACTTCGCCAAGTCTGTGGGCATTTTCCACCAGGTTCTCCTCTTTCACAACTTCCAAGGCTGCTATGGCCACTGCGGCTGCCATAGGGTTGCCGCCAAAGGTAGAGCCATGTTCGCCAGGCTGTATGCACAGCATAATATCGTCGTTGGCCAACACACAGGAGACTGGCAGCACACCACCCGATAAAGCCTTTCCTAAAACCAAGATGTCTGCTTTAACATCGTCGTAGTAACTGGCCAGTAGTTTTCCGGTGCGGGCAATACCTGTTTGTATCTCGTCGGTTATCAGCAATACGTTGTACTGTTTGCAAAGCGCCTGAGCCTTTGCTAAATAACCTTCGTCTGGTACTACCACGCCTGCTTCGCCTTGAATAGGTTCTACCATAAAGGCGCAGGTGTTCGGGTTTTCTTGCAGGGTTTGCTCCAGCGCATCAATATCATTGTAAGGAATAACCTTGTAGCCTGGCATATAGGGGCCAAAGCCATGCGTAGAATCTGGGTCTGTGGAGAAAGAAATGATACCCGTGGTACGGCCATGAAAGTTGTGGTCTACCACTGCAATCTCGGCATTATGAGGCGCAATTCCTTTTTTCATGTAGCCCCACTTGCGAGCGAGTTTGATGGCTGTTTCCACAGCTTCGGCGCCTGAGTTCATGAACAAAGACTTGTCGTAGCCAAAGGTCTCGCAGATGTATTGCTCCGCTACGCCAAGTTTATCGTTGTAGAAAGCGCGTGAGGTCAGGTTTAACTGTTGAGCCTGCTGCACCAGCGCATTTACAATTTTAGGATGGCAATGGCCTTGGTTAACGGCACTGTAAGCAGATAAAAAATCATAGTAGCGTTTGCCTTCCACATCCCATAGGTGCACGCCCTCGCCACGCGAAAGCACCACTGGCAATGGGTGGTAGTTGTGCGCACCGTATTTGTGCTCTATGTCAATAGCTTGTTGGCTGGAAGAAATAGTTAATTTATTCATAGTTCGTTATGGGTTTATATAAAAGAAGCGCCTGAAAAACGGATCGTGTTTAATAAGGAGTTTTCTCTTAACGGAAAAAAATGTATTGTTTGTAAAAGTAGCGAAACAGGGCATACTTCAAAAAAAGCAGCTATGCCCACCTCCATCGTCTATGCCATTTGTCGGAAGCGGCTAAAAATAGCCGCAAAGCCTTCTGGGTCATAGTAGGCGTAGGTGTTGGTTAGGATACCCAAATGGTTGCTATCGGTCTTACAGGCAAAAACCTCACGCTCGCCTGCCACTGTGTCTGGAGCTTGCACCAGGTGCCGTTCCACAATCGTGATGCTTTCGGGAGCTAGAGTCGTGTCTAGCTCAGGGCATACAATTTCGTTTTGCTGTATGCTGAGGGTGTGAATAAAGCCTCGGCTACGCATATCTTGTATAGCCTCGCTAAATGTTTGGTAGGTAACCATAGGCGTTTTAACATTTGACATTTTATCTATAACGAGAGCCATACGTTAGTGTTTACAAAGGCTATCCTGTTTTGCCTGTAGTTGTATAATTGCCTTACTTTGTAGTTCAGAAAGCTAAATCGTGAGCCAAATTCTAACCGAAGGAGAAGATTATTACCTGAACGAGCAGGGGTTGATGGTGTTTACAGCCAAGTACCACCTAAAGCGAGGATACTGCTGCCAGAACGGATGCAGGCATTGTCCTTATGGCTTCAACAAGAAAAAGCGGGAAGCAGAGAAGGGGAAAAGTAAGTAAGGAGGAGAGGGGGCTATAGGAGTTTTAGAGGCCGCTTTTTAAAAATATTTTCTATTGCTTTGACTTTCTGTATCTTTTTACGGATATTTGCACCCCTATTGAAATAATTTAGAAGAAAATACAAGATGGCACGAGTTTGCGATTTAACAGGAAAAAGACCACAAGTAGGTAATAACGTATCTCACGCTAATAACAAGACTAAGCGTAGATTTTATCCAAACCTTCAGAAGAAGCGTTTTTACATCCCTGAAGAGGATGCATGGATTACACTTAAAGTTTCTACTTCGGCACTGAGAACCATCAACAAGAATGGTATCACAGCGGTATTGAAGAAGGCGGTAGAGCAAGGTTATATCCTTTACTAACTAGCCTTTGGCTATTGTGCTGCTTGCTTAGCTGCCTTAACGGATGTTTAAGCATTAAAAAGCCATAGCCTTAGCAAGCCATCTGGTACTTTAGATAAGATTTCACTGGCAACGGAGAGAGGTGTTTGTTTAAAACTGCTGCCTCGCTCCGTTGCTTTTTTTGCCGAAATCGTTGTGCAGGGTGTATATTTCTGTAAGCGGAGAGTGGTAGCAGTGCAGAACATGTAGTGTTGCCAAGCTTTAGAAACCATCTCTGACATTAGAAAGTTGCTGGATTTAAAGTGAAAGCGAAGGTTACGTTGTGAACCTTCGAAAAAAAACTATAGTTTGTTTGTAGTTAATGATTTAAGCTGCTATATTTGCAGTCCAAAATAAAAAATTACTGTTGAGATGGCTAAAAAAGCAAAAGGTAATAGAATCCAGGTTATTATGGAGTGTACAGAGCAGAAGACTACTGATATACCTGGAACTTCAAGGTACATCACTACCAAGAATAGAAAAAATACGACTGAGCGTCTTGAGCTTAAGAAGTATAACCCGAATTTGAAGAAAGTTACTGTTCATAAAGAAATTAAATAACCATGGCTAAGAAGGTAGTTGCAACCCTAAAGACCGCTACAGGTAAAGATTGGGCAAAAGTTATCAAGGCTGTTAAGTCTCCAAAAACTGGTGCTTACACCTTTAGAGAGGAAATGATACCTGTTGACAAAGTACAAGAGTACTTAGCAAAATAATACAGCCTACTCTACATTTATATAGATACAATACATGAAGAAGTCCCATAATTGGGACTTTTTTAGTATATTACCGTATCACCGAGATAGTCTTCATCCTACTTAAAACTACATAAATGGGAATTTTTGACTTTTTCAGCAAAGAAAAGAAAAAGGAATCGCTGGACCAGGGGTTAGAGAAATCGAAGTCGAACTTCTTTGGCCAGTTGAGTAAAGCCGTAATGGGTAAATCTACGGTAGACGTAGATGTGCTTGACGAGCTAGAGGAAATTCTGGTACATGCTGACGTCGGTGTAGACACAACGGTAAAGATTATAGACCGCATTGAAAAGCGTGTAGCTCGTGATAAGTATGTAAGTACAGACGAGCTAGACCGCATCTTGCGCGAAGAAATAGCCGCCCTGCTGGAGGAAAATAACTCTGGAGACGGTGCTAATTTTGAATTGCCTGCCAATATAAAGCCATATGTAATTATGGTGGTGGGTGTAAACGGCGTAGGTAAAACTACTACTATTGGTAAACTGGCTTCGCAGTTCCATAAGGCTGGTAAGCAGGTAGTATTAGGCGCTGCCGATACCTTCCGTGCCGCCGCCGTAGATCAGCTTATCATTTGGGGAGAGCGTGTAGGAGTGCCTGTGATATCGCATGGCATGAACACTGACCCTGCTTCTGTTGCTTACGATGCCGTGAAAAAAGGCGTTGAAATGAATGCCGATGTGGTAATCATTGACACTGCTGGCCGTTTGCACAACAAGGTGGGCTTGATGAACGAACTTTCGAAAATAAAGCGTGTGATGCAGAAAATAACGGCTGATACACCACACGAAGTGCTGCTGGTATTGGATGGTAGCACTGGTCAGAATGCCGTAATGCAAGCCCGTGAGTTTACTAAAGCCACCGATGTTACCGCCCTTGCCATTACAAAACTAGACGGTACTGCCAAAGGAGGTGTAGTGATCGGTATTTCAGATGAGTTTAAAATTCCTGTTAAATACATCGGGGTAGGCGAGAAAATAGAAGACCTGCAGCTTTTTGACAAGCACGAGTTCGTGGACTCTTTCTTCTCCCGCAAGTAAGTATAGTTGGCATGGCAAAGCTCCTGCTGTTACCGTTGGCGCTGCTACTCTCTGGCTGCAACGGCTCTAAAGCTGTTCAGGAAGAAACGCACTATGAAATGGAGCAAACAAATGCAGCCGCTGGTGTAGAAAAGCAGGAGCAGCAAATGGCAGTAAAGGAAGGTATAACAGGCAAAGTGCTGTGGCAGTCGGGTAACCAAATGCCATCGCCCGATGCACCACAGAGCCGCAGCAAACGAGGTGTACAGCGCACGCTTTACATCTACGAACTAACCAATAGCTCGCAAACCACCACAACAGATGGTGTTTTTCACACCAATATTCAAACAGATTTAGTCACTCAGGTTGCTACAGCAGCAGATGGCAGCTTTACGGTTAGTCTGAAGCCTGGCAGGTACAGCCTTTTCACTAAAGAAGAAAATGGACTTTACGCCAACCTTTTCGACGGAGAAAACAACATTTTTCCTGTGGAGGTGAAGAAAGGGGAGTTGACAAACGTGGAGTTCCTGATAAACTACAACGCCCATTATTAGTAAGCTGAGATAAGGTTTTCAAAAAAAGTGGGGTTACGCAACATACTATGGCGTTGGAGAAAGTGTGAAATCCTTCTGCCCTTGCTGGTTTACGCTAACTTATACGTTATAGACGGATTTGCCCTATAAGATTACCTACAGTGGATGTAATTAAGTTTGGTTTGATGGAGTTAGCACACGATGCAGACTCTAATATGCTAAGTGCTCAGTGGTCGGATGATTTAAGTGTAGAATCGGCTCAGTTTTTACAGTCCATCGTCTATTTATTCAAAGTCGTTCAAGAACGAAATGTTGCCAATCTAGTAGTGGATTCTGGTGTTCCAGCAGGTGGTGTGCTAACCGAGGAGGTTTTACATTATTTTGTTAAGCATATTTCCAACACTCCTCTCCAAAAAATCGCAATTCTGGAATCTCCTGATTACCTATGGGACAATAATCTGTACCAGGTTATTCAACTTCTGATATCTAATTATCAACTACCGATCAAAGTTAAGTTGTTGAAGTCACAAGCTGATTGCCTTGAGTGGTTTTCCCAATCGTGGGAAATGCTTTCTGCTAATACAAATCCATTGTAACTCTAGCTTTGCTCAGAGGCAGGTATAGTTACTTAGAGTCCCTCTTTTATTTGCCAAACATATTGTACCTTTGCAAGCTGGTTTTCAAAACGAACCATTCTGGCTTGATAAAGGTTTTTATAATTCAAAGCGCATTTCATTAAATAGATATAAGTAAGTGAAAGTAAGAACACTTAAAAAAGATAAGGTAAACGTCATCACATTGGGTTGCTCTAAAAACCTGGTGGATTCCGAAGTACTGATGGGCCAGTTGCGTGCCAATGCCATGGACGTAGCGCATGAGTCTGATAAAGACGATTCCAACATCATTATAGTGAATACCTGTGGCTTTATAGATAACGCCAAGCAGGAATCCATAGATACCATTCTGCGCTACGCCGATGCCAAAGAAGCTGGGCAGATTGATAAACTATACGTGACAGGCTGTTTGTCGCAGCGTTACAAAGATTCTTTAGAGGCTGAGATTCCGCAAGTGGATGCTTTTTTTGGTACCATGGAGATGCCGCAACTGCTGAAGAAGCTGGAGGCAGACTATAAGCACGAGCTGATCGGTGAACGCTTAATCACGACACCTTCGCATTTCGCTTACTTTAAAATTGCTGAAGGTTGTAACCGCCCCTGCTCTTTCTGTGCCATACCTTTGATGCGCGGCAAGCACGTAGACCGCCCAATTGAGGACTTGGTGAAAGAGGCGAAGCGCCTGGCAAGTATGGGCACGAAAGAGCTTATACTCATTGCGCAGGACTTAACCTACTACGGTCTGCAGCACTACGGTGAGCGCAAGTTGGCTGACCTGCTCCGCAATCTGTCGGATGTGGAAGGCATCGACTGGATCAGAATGCAGTACGCCTACCCGTCGCAGTTCCCTATGGAGGTGTTTGATGTGATGAACGAGCGTGAGAACATCTGTAAATACTTAGACATGCCGCTGCAGCACATTTCAGATAACATGTTGAAGACCATGCGCCGTGGCATCAGCAAGCGCAGAACCATAGAGCTAGTAGATTCTATCCGCCAGCGCGTGCCTGATATCGCTTTAAGAACAACCTTAATTGCTGGTCACCCAGGCGAGACCGACCAGGATTTCCAGGAGTTATACGATTGGGTAGAAGAAACCCGCTTCGACCGTTTAGGTATTTTTACCTACTCCCACGAAGAAAGCACCCACTCCTTCACGTTAGAGGATAACGTGCCAGACGAGGTGAAGCAGGACCGTGCCGATGCTATTATGGAGTTGCAGCAGGGCATCTCAGTAGAGATGAACGAGGAAAAAGTAGGCAATACCTACAAAGTGCTGTTCGACCGCAAAGAAAGTGGCTATTTTGTAGGCCGTACCCAATACGATTCTCCTGAGGTGGACAACGAAGTACTGGTACCAGCTACCGATACGTATGTGCGCATTGGAGACTTCGCTAACGTGAAGATTACGGATTCTTCGGATTTTGATTTGTATGGGGAAGTGGTGAAGTAGACCTCCCGTATCAAATATGAGACTTTTAAGAAGCCCTGCAAGTGAAGCTTGCAGGGCTTTCTGCTTTTTGCTAAAACTGTTGAGTCCAACCACCCCTGCCCCTCCTTGTCTAAGGAGGGGAGCCTGTAATTTCTTCATTTTATCACTTGTGCTATTGTTAAAGGAGTTGTCACAAATTTTATGGATGCTATCATTCTAAACAGAATAAGTTTGATAGGATCTCTGTATTGAAGCCTAAATAGCTGCTATTCAATGTAAGGAAGAAGCATTAGTAGTAGTGCTCCCCCCCTTAGACAAGGAGGGGCAGGGGTGGTTGGATATTCAGGAGGTCATTTCAGCACATACCTGCTCAGCACTTTATACGCCTCATTCACATTATCGCCTTTGCGGAATTCCTGCTTTATAGTTGGCTGCGCTTCTCCTGTAAGCCAAATCTTCAGTTCGGCATCAAAATCCATCATGCCTGCACTTTCTTTTGAGAACATCTTGATGCTGGAGTAAGGTATGCTTTGGTAATCGATTTTAGAACCCGTAACGCCTTGTTTGTACACCATAATCAGGCGCTTGTTCGTGAACACCAGCATATCGCGGATGAGCTTGAAGGCCTTCTCAATCTGCTCGTCAGCCAGCAAGATTGGCTGAAATTCTTTATTTACCTTTTCGATGGAAACCTCGGAGGCATGCCCCATTAATCCATTTAATAGTCCCATAGTTGTAGTTGATTTGATAGTATAAACTTGTATACGGTGGCTGTGAAGAAGTTGTCTGAATCAGGATTTCCAAGATTTAAAGATTAACAGATTAACAGATTAACAGGATAGATGACTTGTATACCGTAAGTCCTAATGGTGCAATCTAATTTTGAATTTCTAATTGATATAAAGGTGCAGCAACTTCACGAAGCTTAACCAAGAAAATCCCACTAATCTAATAAATCCTAACTCAGACATACACCCTGCTATACCTGCTTTCTATCGTAGCATCTGCGAAACCGAAAATAAACAACTACTTTTGTGGGGTGGCGGCAAAGGCTTCTTCTTTGCTGTAAAACCCTAAAGCGGCCTCAGCTGTTTAAGAGGCTTAAAACGCATCTTCAGAAACCTTGCAGATGGAAGTATCAGACATGAAAATTACCAAAATAGACTACGCCGCTACAGGCGCATTCTCCCAAACTATAAGCGATTACCTTTCTCGTAGCCCGCAACTACAGCCATTCTACAACCACTTTCCTACTTTGGAGGCTTTTGAAGCCCAGATAAAAGAGAAAAGCTTTAGCCAGGAACAGCGACAGGTGCTGCACCAGGCCCTACTGCAGCAGTATACTTCCCTCACCGAGATAGACCCGAAGGTGCAGCAGAACATCGATTTGCTGCTGGAGCCGAACACGTATACCATTACCACGGGGCATCAGCTCAATATTTTTACAGGGCCGCTATATTTTGTTTATAAGATCATCACGGCTATAAACACCTGCACGCAGCTGAAGGAGAAGTACCCAGAGCACAATTTCGTGCCCGTGTACTGGATGGCCACCGAAGACCACGACTTTGCCGAGATCAACCACTTCAGCCTGTTTGGGAAGAAGTATAGCTGGGAGACGGAACAAAAAGGTGCTGTAGGAAGATTTACAACTGAAGGATTGGAAAAGGTACTGGAGGAATTGCCAGAGGCGTATCCTATTTTTGAGGAAGCTTACCGCAATAGCAAGAACTTAGCAGATGCTACGCGTGCCATCACGCATGCTTTGCTGGGCGAGTATGGTTTGGTAAGTATAGACGGCGACGATGCAACTTTAAAGAAAGCCTTAACGCCTTTTATAGAAAAAGAGCTGACCGAAAACTTCTCGAATAAGCTGGTGGGAGAGGCGAATGCACAGCTGGAGGAGCTGGGGTACAAGCCACAGGTATTCTCTCGCGAAATAAACCTGTTTTACTTGCAGGATGGGCTACGAGAGCGTATCGTGCAGGAAGATGGTAAAAATAAAGTACTGAATACCGACATTAGCTTTACGCAGGAAGAAGTGCTGAAACTGGCGCAGGAGCACCCTGAGCAGTTTAGCCCAAATGTAATACTCCGCCCGCTGTACGAAGAGCTTATACTTCCGAACTTAGCTTACATAGGTGGTGGGGCAGAAGTAGCGTATTGGTTCCAGCTAAAGAAGGTGTTTGAGGCGTATGAAGTGGCTTTCCCTGTGCTGATGCTGCGCAACTCGGCGCTGTACATAAACCGTGGTAATGCTAGCCGTATGCATAAGTTAGAACTGCAACCAGAGGAGCTGTTTCAGGATTACCAGGAGCTGAAAAAGCAGCTTTCGAGCCAGATACACGAAGAAGAAATAAACCTGGAGGCGCAGCGCGACACTATAGCTGCCGCTTTTGCGGAGGTAGAAAAGCTTGCCGAGGAAATTGATCCAACCTTAGTAAAATCGGTAGGAGCTGAGGCACAAAAAGCGCATAATGCCCTGCAGATGCTGGAGAAGAAGATTTCCAAAGCCAGAGACGCCAAGCATGAGCAGACGTTTAAGCAGCTGGAGAACCTGAAAGATAAACTGTTCCCGAACGGCAGCCTGCAGGAACGCCACGACAACCTACTCACCTATAAAACTAACAACCCTGATTTTATACCTGCTCTGGTAGAAGCTTTCGATCCTTTCGACCTGAAGTTCACGATACTGGAGGAGGAGTAATGCTGAAAGCGGAGCTACGGAAACAGATGCTGCAGCAGCGGCGTGCGTTGCCAGCTGAAGAAGTACAGCAGCGCAGCCAACGCATTACGGATCTGTTTTTTAGGCATTTTCCGCTGCAAGAGGGGCAAACGGTGCATGTGTTCCTGCCGATCATCAAAAATAACGAAGTAAACACCTGGTACATTATTGAGCAGCTGCGACAGGGGCACCCTGAGGTGCGGGTGGCGGTGCCTGTAACGGATGTAGCTCAAAATGTGCTCACGCACCACCACCTAACAGATGAGGCAGTGCTGGTAGAGAATGCCTGGGGAATTCCAGAACCGCAGCATGCTCACATTATACATGCCCAGGAGGTAGATGTGGTGCTGATTCCGTTACTCGCTTTTGATAAAGCAGGGCACCGCGTAGGCTACGGTAAAGGCTTCTACGACCGCTTCCTGGCAGATTGCCGCCCTGATGTACTGAAGGTCGGTTTATCCTTAGAGCCTCCAGTAGAAAGTATCACTGATCCTAACCCGTTTGATGTGCCGCTGGATTTTGCTATCACGCCACAGGGTATTTGGCCTGACTAACTATAGCCAATTTAATCTTCCTGTGCCTCTTCTTTGCCTTCCTGTATAGTCTCGGCTGCCTCTTTGGCTGTATCTTCATCTGCTTTTGGCTCCTGCTGTTCATACTTATTTTCTGGAGCAAAACTCAGCTTAATGTAAATAGGGAAATGATCCGACTCAATATCGTGCAGCCTTTCAAGGTGGATCAGCTTAAAATGATCTGAATGGAAAACATGATCCAGGGGCCAGCGCAGCAGCAAGTAGTTCGCGTTGAACGTGTTGTAAAGCCCTCTGCCAATGCGCGGGTCCAGCAGGCCGCTCACTTCCTGAAACAACTCGGTGCTCCGCGACCAGGCCACATCATTAAAATCGCCTGCTACTACCACAGGGTATTCTGAGTCGGCAACATCTTTGCCAACCATTACAATTTCGGCATCGCGCTTTTTGGTATTGGCAGATTCGGCAGGCGCAGGTGGTTTGGGATGCACCGCATGTAGCTCTACCCAAATACCGTTGCGGAGCTTAACATACGTTTTTATAGAAGGAATATCTTTATCAAGAAGGTAATTTACTTTTTTCTGGCGCAGCGGCAGTTTGCTGTACAGGTGCATGCCATAGGTATTGCTTAAAGGTATTTCAATACGATAAGGGTATTTTTGAGTAGCGGGTTCTATAGCTTTTTGCCAAACAGAGTCTGTTTCGAGCAACAGTAAAACATCAGGGTTCCTGTCCTGCGTAAGCGCAATCAGTTTGCCGTACGCTTCGTTTTTCATGAATACGTTAGAAACCATAATACTTAGTTCGGTTCCCTGGCCAGAAGCCTGTTTTACCTGCTCTTGAGCAAAAAAGGTATACGGGTAAATATTGATGGCCTGGTAGATAACAGCAATGGGCAACCCAACTAGCAGCAGCTTGTCGCGTTTGCGGTGTCTGGTGCCCAGCCACAGGTAAAGCAGGAAGGTTACCAAGGCAATGAACAAGAGTTGCAGACGCGGATAATCGAAAACGCGTACGTACCATGCTTCAAAAGTGAGCAGGGGCAATGCAGTGGCAAGTATAGAGAAAGATGCTATTGCCTGTACTAATGTAACAGCGGCTTTCTTCATGTTTGCGGATGGTGGGCTGTGGATGGCAGCAAATGCATAGAGGTTTGTATTATTTATCTGTTTTCTACAATATAGCTAGACATTAGCAGTATTTACTTTTTTGAAATTTTTATACCTGAATCTACGACTGTTTTGTCAGAATATGTGTGCTTCATATTTAGCTTCATGGTTTGGTAAACAAACGTTCACGCCTGTATTAGAGCAAACAAAAGGCAGCCACTAAACTCTAGCAGCTGCCTTTGCACAAAGTATAAATATGCCTTACGGTTTTACCAGCTCCAGCTTATTCAGTTCGTCTGTGATAAAGCTGATCTCATCCTGGCTTAGCTTTATGTTGATAGCCTTGGCATTTTGTGTAGCTTGATCGGCGTTGCGGGCACCTACCAAGGCAATGGTTATACCTGCTTGCTCAATTGTCCAGCGGATTACCAGTTGGGCCAGGGTAGCTTTTTTCTCGTCGGCCAATGGCTTTATTTTTTGCAGGAAATCGTCTGTACGTTTTAGGTTTTCGTCGTTGAAAAAGTAGATGTTGGCCCGGTGGTCGCCTTCACTGAACGTATAGCCTGGCTTCATTTTACCTGTTAATAAGCCCCTCTCCAGTGGGCTGTAAGCCAATATAGCTTTATTGTTTTCGAGGCAGTAAGGCACTACATCAGCCTCAATATCACGCTTCACCATACTATAAGGCACCTGGTTCGAGGCCAGTTTTACATACTTCTCAGCCTCCTGCATCTGCGCCACATCGTAATTACAAACACCTGCCTGGCGTACTTTTCCCTCCTTTATCAGCTGTGCCACAGCCTCCATTGTCTCTTCGATAGGCGTTGTTACGTCTGGCCAGTGAATCTGGTACAGGTCAATGTAGTCGGTGCCGAGGCGACGGAGGCTGTCTTCGCACTCTTTGATGATGCTGTCGCGGCCCGCATACTTATGCACATCAATGTCGTTGCCATTGTTGTCTTTGCTCTTCATTGCAAGCTCTCCTTTGTTCAGGTCCCAGCGCATGCCGTATTTGGTCAATATCTGCACTTTGTCGCGTGGCAGGCCTTTAATGGCTTCGCCAACGATCTCTTCACTTGTGCCCTGTCCGTAGATAGGAGCTGTGTCAATAGAAGTAACGCCTAAATCGTAAGATGCTCGGATGGCTTCCACGGCGTCTTTACGCTCAGTGCCGCCCCACATCCAACCGCCTGCTGCCCATGCTCCAAAAGTAACTACTGATACCTCTAAGTCTAATGTGCCTAATTTTCTGTATTCCATGTTTGTTTTTGTGATGGTTAAAAATTGTTCTGCTCCTTCAAAGAAAGAGCCTCAGGTTAGTTAAAAACGGCAGGCAGCACGATAGGTTTATGTGTGGTTTGTGGGAAGATTTGTTTAACTATCTATTGTTTTAGCTCGGAATAATAAGAGAGCAGTGGCAACAAAGGTAGTTTACTCTAGCAGCTTATAAACAAAAAGCCTCTCCTGATGCTACAGGAGAGGCTTTCCGAGGTGTAGAAATCAAGCTCTACTAGTTATTCATTTTAAACTTTTTCAGCTCGTGAATAGGGCCAAATTCGGCTTGCTCTATGGTTGTTTTCTTCAAATAGATCTTTCTCAGTTGTACTTCTACTGGAGCCATGTTTTTAGTGAATTCAGAAGAAATAACCTTGCCGTAAAAAGCTTTTGCTTCAGCTGCAGCTCCTCTTTCAAAAGCATGCGTCGACTGGTTTTTATTTACTGGTTGACCAGGAATAAGGTAATAATTTGTGCAAACTACTTCGTACTTTGGCAGAAAGGGCTTGATAACTTTTTTTAGGATGCGTTTCATGTATTTCTGTTTGTTTTGATGCTCCGTGAACGTGCAAATTAGATTATTATTTTGGAAAACAAAGCATCTGAGAGACAGAATTTTACAAGTTGAAGAGATTTTAAAATATAACTTTACAGCTTTGCCTTAACTTTAGTTAGAATTGCATTTATTCTTTAAAAACAGCAAATTATATCAATTAAAGTTATAATATATTGTGCCTAACTGAGCAAATTAGTGCTATTGTAAATGGTATAATTAAAGGTGTGTCGAGTTCCAAGCTAATGCTTTGGATATACTTATTATTGAACAATTTGTCCTTAGCTATGGCTACCTTTTAGCAGCTACAGAGGAGGATGAACCCTTGCAGTTTTACTCCTTCCTCTCTTGGTTTCCTGTAGCCTCTGCTTGCAGGCCCTTCTGGAAAGCACTGATAAAAGCATGACGAAGTACATTTATAAAAGTCTTCCAGTTATTTGTGTTAGGAGCTTGTATACTGCCTGTAATGGGTATCTCAGTAGCTATTTGGTCCCGCTTCTGGTTTTCGGCGGCTTCTGCAAACAAACCGATCACAGCTTCTTTGGCAGCGTGCAGGAAACCATCTTCCTCCTTGTCCTTTTTCCAATCCAGAATTTTTATGTTCTCAAAGAAGGGTTTCATGTACCCGTCCAGCTGTCCATCTTTTACGTTCACCTTGCTGTACATATCCAGCTGCCCCCTTTCCACATCAAAGGTGCCGTAAGCCTTTATCATATCGTTTAAGCTGGTAAGGTCTACCTGCGTAAGCTGCATGTTCAGGTTCATGTCTGGTATCTCTTTCAGCAGGTTCGCTTTCATATCTACCTTCAGTTGGCCACCGCCAACCGATGTGCCCGAAATAGTGACAGGAGAGGGTAGTGGGTTGCTGGCATTTTCGACATTGGCTAGGTTCAGGGCTACCAGCTGCATGTTCTCGATGTACAGGTTTACATCGGGCTTGGAGCTGAAATCAAGGTAAGCCAGCCTGCCGTTGTTTACCACAAAGCGGTTGATCGTGATAGGCATCAGGTCTGTCACTACTTTTGTCCAATCGTCCTGCTCGGTTGCTTGCCTTGCTTCTTCAGAAGCTGGTGCAATTAGTATGTTAAGGCGAGGCCCTTGCATAACTACCTCCCCCACAAGCTTCCCTTCAAAGAGCGATTTCCATTCTACTGACAGGTCTGTCACTGGAATATTCAGCAGCGGGTATTTAGGGTTGCCTTTTTCCTCTACTAGCACCAGCCCTTTTATAGTGTAGGCACCTCTGTACAGGTGCAGGTCAATATCGTCTACGTGCCCTGTATAACCTGGCATTTCATCGAGCGACTTGTTTACATAGTTTTTTACGATGTAGGGCAGCGCGATTCTGAATGCGATTAGCAGCACCAGTAGCACAGCCACTATGATGTATGGCTTTTTAAAACGCATGGCAGTCTTGGTTACAGCTTTATATGAATGGATGCTCCATAAAAGCTGTAACTAATACGTATAGCGCAAGCCTTCGTCCAAGATTTTGTAAGGGAAGTTTGCTCCAAAAGAAGCGTTAGTAGTTGTACAGCTATTTCTCTTCTAACTGCTCTTCTTTGCCAGCAGCTTCTCAATGTAAGGCTCTATTTTCTCTGGCTTTGTGATAGGGGCAAAGCGCTTTACAGGCTTGCCGTCTGGGCCTATTAAAAACTTAGTGAAATTCCACTTAATTCTGCTGCCAAATAAACCGCCTAAATTAGATTTAAGGTACTTAAATACAGGGTGCGTGTTATCACCATTCACATCTACTTTATCGAACATCGGAAAGCTGACACCATAGTTGATCAGGCAGCCTTCTTCTATTTCTTTTCTACCGCCAGGTTCTTGGTTCCCAAACTGGTTGCACGGGAAACCAAGTATAACCAGCCCTTCGTCTTTATGCTCTCGGTACAGTTTTTCCAGGCCTTCATACTGCGGCGTTAGCCCGCACTTGCTAGCTGTGTTTACCACTAAAACTACCTTACCTTTATATTCCTCCATCGGCACCTCCTTGCCCTGCAGTGTTTTTGCCGATAGGTTATAGAATTCTGATGCCATATTTAATTTTCTGTTGCTAATACTTATTGTACGGAGGCCGAAGGATAGGTGCGCAATATAAAGCAACAATAAGGAAGCGCATTGAGCCTTGAACAGAGGTGGCGCTGTGGAAATTAGCTTTCTTTACTCCACCACAGGTTTTACACCGCGTGTCATTTCTCTTTTACCAGGAGGACCTGGCAATGCTTCAACTTCAAAGCCTGCCGCTTTAAGGCTGCGTTTAAAGGAGCCTTTAGCACAGTAGGTTACCAATACCCCACCTGGGCGTGTGGCTTTAAACAACTTTTCAAAAATGGCTTCCGTCCAAAGCTCAGGCTGTTTTTCGGGGGCAAAGGCATCAAAATAAATTATATCGTAATAGGCATCTGGCGAAACAAACTCCTCTAAAGTTTCACTTATCTTCTGCAGCGTGAAGTGCGGAACAATGTCGCATGGCAAGTTCCAGTCGCAGTTGTGCATCTGGTAAAAGTAATCGAGTAGTTCTGGGTTGAGTATAAACTGCTCAAAACTGAGTAATTTTACTACCTCATCGCTCAGCGGAAATTTCTCCAGGCTGTCGTACTGAATAAACGCTTTCTGGGCCAGCGCCACAGGAAAAGTAAGAATGGCATTCAGGCCAGTTCCAAAACCGACTTCCAGAATTTTGATGTCCTTTTTTGTTTCGAGCATGTGCTCTAAACCGTGCTTAATAAAAACATGCTGCGACTCTTGCATGGCACCATGCACCGAGTGGTAGTGCTCATTCAGTTCAGGCACGTACAGGGTGTTAGAACCATCTTTGGTCTGCTTGATTTCGAGGTGCATCGTTTTTTATGTTACTTTACAAAGGTAAGCATTCCGTATGCCTGCCTGCAATAGCGCGAATACTGTTTTTATAATATTATCCTACACAGCATAAAGCGGTTTTACTTACCGTATGCTGTGTTATACTTTCTAAAAAATGCCTAGAATAAAAGTTGATATTCCCGAATACACAGCCTTTGTGTGCCATGTTCCTGTTCGGATAACAGACCTTAACTACGGAGCGCACCTCGGAAATGATGCACTTCTTTCCATACTGCACGAGGCGCGTGTGCAACTGCTTCAAAATTATGGGTACAGCGAGATGAACCTAGGTGGAGCCAGCTTGATTATGGCCGATGTCGCCATCGAATACAAAGGCGAAAGCTTTTATGGCGATACGCTAACTATAAACATGGCTTTTACTGACCTGAGCAAGTATGGCTTCGATATTACGTACCATGTTCTGAACCAGAAAGGCGGCGAAGTGGCGCGTGCCAAAACAGGGATGCTGTGCTTTAACTACAAAGAACGCAAATTAATGTCGCTGCCTGCAGAAGTAAAGGACAGGATTGAAACTAAAGCCTGAGGATTTTTGTAATTTTGCAGTATGACTTTGATTGCTGACATAAATATACTGAATAAGAAAGACATCCGTAAGCTGTCTTTAGACGACTTGAAGGCTTGGCTGGTAGAGCAGGGCGAGAAACCGTTCCGTGCCAAGCAGATCTACGAGTGGCTGTGGAAGCATTCTATACAGTCGTTTGCGGAGATGAACAACGTGAGCCTAACTTTGCGCGAAAAGCTGGAGCAGCACTTTGCCATTAATGCGGTGCAAGTAGCTACGCAGCAACTTAGCTCCGACGGCACTATAAAGTCTGCTTTCAGGCTTTACGATAACAATATTGTGGAAGGTGTAATGATACCACACGATGAGCGTAAAACAGCCTGTGTTTCGAGCCAGGTGGGCTGCTCGCTTACGTGTAAGTTCTGCGCCACAGGCTACATGGATCGTGTGCGCAACTTAGATGCTGCCGAAATATACGACCAGGTGGTGCGCATAAACGAGCAAAGCCTGAAGCAACATGGCACACCGCTTACAAACATTGTGTACATGGGTATGGGCGAACCGTTGCTGAACTATGCCAACGTTATGAAAAGCATTGAGCGCATTACAGCACACGATGGTTTGGGCATGGCAGCTCGTCGTATTACGGTAAGTACAGCAGGCATTGCCAAAATGATCAAGAAGATGGCAGATGATGGCGTGAAAGCTAACCTGGCATTGTCGCTGCACGCGGCCAACGATGAGAAGCGAAACCAGATCATGCCGATCAACGAGACGAACTCTATTGAGGCACTTTCGGAGGCGCTGAGGTACTACTATGAGGTAACAGGCCGCAAGGTAACATACGAGTATATTGTGTTCGAGAACTTCAACGATACGCTTCAAGATGCAGAGGAACTGCTACAGTTCTCTAAGATTATCCCGTGCAAGATCAACCTCATTGAGTATAACCCGATTGAGAACGCTGATTTCCAGAACACTAACGACGAGCGTTGGAACAAGTTTATCTATTACCTCGCCGACCGTGGGGTGCAGGTAAATGTGCGCCGCAGCCGTGGCAAAGACATCGATGCTGCCTGTGGTCAGCTGGCCGTAAAGGAAAAGCAGCCTGCATAACAAAAGGATGCAGTACTTTTAGCCCTTGTTGTGTCTTTTGACCAACAAGCGAGTTAGCAGGAAAAAAAGTTAGATGTCTAGCTACAACAACTATAAAACGACAGCGCCTGCTCCAAAAAGAGCAGGCGCTGTCGTTTTATAGTTACTTACAAGTATAGCTTACCTGGCGCAGGCGCGCCTCAAGTTTGTAACAAACAACAACTATACTACCCTTCCTCGTTATTGAATCTGCCTTCTGATGGCGGCCTGCCTGTTGCTTCACGATCTATGGCCTGCTTGGGGTGTACGGGTACTTCCTGCTCTTTATAGAATACAGCATGTGCTTTCGGTAAAATACGATGCCCAAAGGTAGTAGAGTACTGCTGTGTCAGTTCGGCTCCTATAAGCACAATCACAGAAGAGTAGTAGATCCAGATCAGTAGTATTACAATAGAACCTGCTGCACCATAGGCAGAGCCAGGGTCGCTGGTGCCGATGAACCAGCTAATCAAGAACTTACCTATCACAAAGAGTAAGGCTGTAATTAAAGCACCTATCCATACGTCTCTCCAACGAATAATTGCATCTGGGAGGTACTTAAAAATTAAAGCAAACAGTATGGTGATGATACCTACCGAGATGGTGAAGTCTATCAACCAGATCAAAAACATGCTGATGTCTGGAATCATGTCGGTGATGTACTCGCTTAAGATGGAGACCACCGTACTTATCACCAAGGACAGCAACATTAGGAAAGCCATGCTTAACACAATGCCAAAGGAGAATAAGCGTACCTGCAGCATTTTAAGGATACCATTCGTAGGCTTAGGCTTCAGGTTCCAGACAGTATTTAAAGACTGTTGTAGAGTGGCAAAAAAAGTAGTGGATGCAAAAATTAGGGTTCCTAAGCCTATCCAGAAGGCAATTCCACCCGTGTCGCTCATCTGGGCGTTATGCAAGATATCTTCCACCGACTGGGCCGCACTTGGGCCAACAGCATTCGATATAGTTGCTGAGAGCTCTCCAGAAACTACCTGTTCCCGAAAGAAGAAGGAAACAGCCCGTACTATAATCACTAAAAGAGGTGGAATAGAGAAAATAGCATTGAACGCCAGCGCAGCAGCCAACAACATGCAGTTATTGTCAGAAAACTCTGAAAAGGTCGATTTTAAAATAGAAATCGTTTTACTTGTTTTAGACGCAGCCATAGGCTATAGTTCTGGTTTACAATTGTGTCAGAATTCAGTACGGTATGCTTCTACTATAGGTTAATAACAGAAGTTGCACTACAGAAGAACTGTTATCAACCCTAAATGTTTAGTTCTGACAACGCAGAGTCGTTCGCAAAAGCAAAAGGGGCAGCCATTGTAGTGGCTGCCCCTGCATTTTAGAATGAAATGATGCTTACAATTTATCTACGGTGGCAGTAAGGTTGCCCTTGGCGCTGATAACTGCTTTTATACCTTCTGGTGTCAGGTAGATGTTGTCTGGTGTAATATCTACAATCTTGCCGCGTAGCATCACCGACTCATGCACTCTGCCCGATTGATCTAAAGTAGACTGTAGCATCTTTTTGGCGCTGTCTAGTTCTCCTTGCACAGGTATGTTTACCTGCTGCTGGATCATCTCCTTAAACTTATTTTTGGCAAGCCAGCTGGCAGTGCTCAATAGTTTGTCCTTTGTATCAAGGTCAAAGTCTACGTCGCGCACTTTTATAGAGGCTGTTGCCGCATCGTAATAAGGTGTGCCACGAAGGAACACTTTGCCCACAATCTTCTTCGTAAAAATACCAGCCTTCGTTTTGCCGTTTACATCAAGCATTAAAACCAACTGTTCGCCACCTGGCGTAATAGAAGCATCGTTTATTGTAATCTGGCTCTTACCTTCGTCGAAGGTATAGGTTTGCCTGCCCACCTGCTCTTGTAGCATTTTGCTGGCATGCGCATAAGGTATAGTTGCAGTCAGGCCAACCTGCACATCATCCGTCAGTCGATTGTCTACTATTAGCTTTGGCAGGTTTTTATTAAGTTGTACCTGTGGTTTCCCGTTTGTAGTAACTGAGATGTAGGAGGTAATGCCGAGGCGTGTGCTTAAAATGCCGTTTTTGGCCAGAAGAGGAGCAATGCGTACATCTTTCGGTACAATGGTAAGCCAGGCATTCATGTCATCGTCCAGTTTAACGGGTTCCTGCATCATTTGCCAGGCCTGTGCCACATATTGGCGTAGGTCGAGGTGGTTTTGCAGTTCTTTGTCTAGCTGCTTTGTTAGAGTAGTCATTTGGCTGCGCATGGCAGGTTCTACAAAGCGGGCCAGGCCAATAGTAAGCGGGCCAAGCTGCAACGTAGGCTTGGTATTGCCCCATTCAAAGTCGCCGCTGGTAATAGTGTTTATTTTGTAGTCTTCCGTCAGGCTGATTTTACTTTCCGTTTTGATCACCATATCAAATTTGGTGTCTTCGGTTTTGTCTATGGCAGGGCAGAACTTGCATGGATCCCACTTCCAGCGGCCTTTAGCATAAATATGTAACGGAATACTAAAGTAAATTTTGTCTTTATCAGCACGAACGTTCATTTTACCATTCTTCGAAATAGTAACAGCCACATTGTCGCCTTCCAGCTTGTCGTCTTTGTAAAGTACGCCGTTTACCTCCTGGTTAAGGCGTTGCTCTATGGCCGCTATAGAAACAGAAATAGGTACGGTGACAGAAGAAAGCTTAGGCTGGTAAACAGGTGCGACAGCCGTTGTGGAGGCAGGGGCAGAGGTGTTTAGCTTCTCGGTGCTGGAGCAGCTCTGTACAGTTAAAAAACTTGCAAAGGCAAGCGGTGTAAATACTACTTTAGTTAAAGATAACTTTCTCACGTTTAGCTGGTTTAAAAAAGCGGCGCAAGTTACATCGGCTTTTTCATATCAGCTACAGTCGGTTGTGTTTTAGACAAAATATTTATCTTAATGTGGCTGCTAAAGAAGCTTCTGTAACATGTTGCGGAGGCCTTCTTCTGTTGCAACAATACCACAATCCTGTAACGTTCCTTTTTTATAGATGGCAAAGAAGGGAGTGCCTGACATTTTTACCTCCTTGCTGGATACAGGATTTTCTTTGGCGCTCATACGTACAAAAGTTATTGCTTCATAAGTTGGGTCGGCGGAAAATCTGTTGAATATAGGGGACAATACCTTACAGATGGGGCAGTCTTTATCGGTAAATTTTACAATTACCTTTTCCTTTGCAAAAATTAGTTTTCTAAGTTCGTTATCGTTAGATTCTATGATCGTCATTGTTCTTTTAGTACGTAATGTTATGCGGCCACTGCCCCTTATAAAGACGAAATCCAACTGAATTGGTTAGTTAAGCCCTAAGAGTTTGGGAAGCTAGAGAGTTTTATGTGGCCCACGATGCTGCTCCATAATTCCACAGTTTTAGTTACTTAGCGGATCAATTGCGAACTATCTTCCAGCTTTTCCAAAGTACAGCTGATTTCTTTAATGCTTCTGCCAGCTCTTTTTCATTCTTAAACTGAAGCTGCTTTAACTCGCGATACTCTACCTGGAGTGTCAGTTTATTTTGAGCAAAAGGCCAAGGCTCTACTTGGATAGTTTTGTTTTTTAGCTGCTTTACAAAATAAACCTGCTCATCTGGGCCAGCGGTTATTTCAAGCGCACGTTCATCGGCAGGTAGCTCGTTGCGGCAAAGTATAAGCGAAAGCCTGTCGCACCATTGCATAATGGCATAAGCCCTTTTGGCTTCTTCTGGGCTTATCTGTAAGCTCTTTTTGCAGCTTTCCTGTAGCTGCTGCTGCTCATCCAGAAAAGTGTCTGTTGCTTTGTCTTGGCCACGTACTTCTTCATAGAGGTAACTCATGTGCATAGAGGTAAGCATGGTAACCCAGCGGCTTTGGAAGCGAACAGCATGCATTAACTCTCTTGCCTGCTCCAGTGTGGTGGGCAACAACGTGAAATCGGCTGGTGCTCCTGCAGGAGTCAGTCCGTCTCTTCCGTGCCAGGTCTTTTGGCGGTTATCATGGTTGGCAATGGCGATAATGGTGTCTATCCAGTGCTGGCACTGCAGCGCAGGCTTTAAATGATAAGCAAGCTGTGCAGCCAATAGCCCATGTGCCTGTTGGTAGATTACTTCCCAGCCTTCAGGTGTAGCGTTTACGATCATAGCTTCTGTTTTGCTATAATTTAAACTACAGATAGAGCAGAAGGTTAAGGTCAGGGAATAAAAAAGCCTCCGCTGCGAATTATAGCAACGAAGGCTCTATTAGGGTTTGGGCTCCTTAGAAGACAAAGCCTATGCGCAGGCCGCCGTTCACAAACTGAAAAAAGTTCACGCTGTGGAAGCCTTCTGTAGTTGATTCGCTTATATTACCGCCTCTAATTTCAATGTCAGCATCTTTTCTGTAGCGGATGCCCACACCAGCTTCAACGCCTACATAAAAATTGCGTGCAAAGTAAAAATCTGTACCAGCTACTGCATTCAACCCTACGCTCAAGGAGCCTCTGCTGAGGCCATTAGGAGTTATTGCACCTTTTACTTCTGTACCGTCGTTTTCGTAACGGGCACCTCTCAAACTGATAGGAAGCTCAGCACCTATATATGGGGAGAGTCTTTCGGTTCCAGCAAAATGCTTTTCGATGCCAGGAGCAAGGCTAATGCCTGCAGTGCGGCTGAATGCATCATCGTCAAGCTTATCGTGGTTGTAGTGAATGCCAACACTTAACCTTAAAGCTGTGGCATCGCTTGTAAAGTAGCGGCCACGAATGAAACCATCATTTAAGCTGATGTTACCTAAATAATTAAATAGAACTTCTGTTGTAATGTTGCCAGCAGTAGGCTTATAGGTAGTGCTACCATTCTGTGCTTGTACAGTGAGAGCAGATACTAACAGTACTGCTAGTACAATCAAGGTGTTCTTCATGCTTTTATGATTTAGTTTAATGGTGGTAAAAATATAAAAAAAGCTATAATATATATAGCAGGCATTTTATATTTATCAAGCCCTGATTAACCTGTAAAGGTTTAGCGTACTATTGCCTCCGCCTTAATTTTTTTCAGGTTAGCCAGCATGTCCTCTGTCATGGCGTCTAAATCATAGTTTGGTTGCCAGCCCCAGTCTTGCCTGGCGGCACTATCGTCTATTGTTTGTGGCCAGGAACTGGCAATTTGTTGGCGGTAATCGGGGTTGTAGGTTATCTTAAAATCAGGAATATGCTTCTGAATAGAAGCCGCGATTTCTTTTGGTGAAAAGCTTATGGCGCTCAGGTTGTAAGAATCTCGGACCTTTATTTGTTCTGCTGGTGCATGCATCAATCCTATTGTTGCTTTCAAAGCATCAGGCATGTACATCATGGGCAGGTAAGTATTTTCGCCCAGGAAACACTCATACGCTTTTTGTTCTAGTGCTTTGTGGTAAATGTCCACGGCATAATCGGTGGTGCCGCCGCCAGGTAGTGCTTTGTACCCGATCAGGCCAGGGTACCGCAAGCTGCGCACATCCAAACCGTACTTCAGAAAGTAGTACTCGCACCAGCGTTCACCAGCCTGTTTGCTAATACCATACACCGTGTTCGGGTCCATTACAGTAAGCTGGGGCGTGTTGTGGCGTGGCGTGTTGGGACCAAAAACGGCAATGGAACTAGGCCAGTACACCTTGTTTACTTTTTGCTCCAGTGCCATATCCAGCACATTAAACAAGCCATCCATGTTCAGGCGCCAGGCAAACTTCGGGTTCTTCTCGCCAGTAGCCGAGAGCACCGCTGCGAGGTGGTATATTTGCGTAAATTTATATTTCGAAGCCAGTTCTCTTAAATTCTGTGTATCCAATACATCAATCTTTTCAAAGGGACCAGATTCTTGTAAGGCAGCTTGTTTGGGAGCAGATATGTCTGCCGCAACTACATTTGCTCCTCCGTACATGTTGCGTAGCTCAAGAGTTAGTTCCGAACCAAGTTGCCCGCAAGCGCCAATAACCAATACCGCTTCGCCGGTGTTTGCCATAGTAAAGATAAATTCCGCCGCAAAGTAAGTCATTTCAATGCAGTCCAGAAAATATCGATAGAGGAGAATATTGATAGGGAGGAGTAGGGGAGGTGCTGGAATGTTTTGTGGCTGTGGCTGCCGTAAAAGAGAAAACGCCTGCACACTGCAAGCGTCCTCACCAAACTAATCTAACTTTAACTAAATTATTACTGCAACAAAGGTATGTCCGTTTAATAGGCTCTGAAATAGATAAGGGCAGATTTAATAATTAAATAATGCTATATGTATTGATGTAGCGCCTGTTTAGTTCTGGCAAGCATTTTTAGTACATTTGTAGAAGTATTATATGTGTTTCATCATTAGGTGCAGGCCTTTTCCTGTTCAAAAGATCGTAAGAGTTACAGATTAGGCTAAATGCCAGCAAAGCATGACGTTTGAAGAATACCTGATCAAGAAAAGAGTAAATAAAGCCGTTTTTGAGGCAGAGGACCCTGAGCGCTTTGCAGCATGGCAGGAAATGTATGCCCAGATGCACCCTAACAGCTTTTATGTGGCTACAAAGATGGTGCTGAACAATGTGCGGCTTAGATACCACCTACGGGAAGAAGATGTGCCAAAAGCAGCACCAGCCGCTGCTCCTGCACGACCTGCCGCTGCCAAACGTGCTGCGCCAGCTACCTCAAAACCTGCTGCAGCTTCTCCATCAGCCGCTGCTGTTCCACAGGAAACATCAGAGGAAAAGCCAGCCACTGCACCAAAGCCAAGACCTGTGGTGCGCCGACCAGCAGCGCTTGAAAAGCCGCAGCCTACAGAAAACGAAACCACAAAGCAGGAGAACACTACAGCAGAAGGAGAACAGAAGGCTGCAGCGGCCAAACCTCGGCCAGTTATAAAACGCCCTGTTATTCCTAAACCAGCAGCACCTAAAGCCGGTGCTGAAGAACAGCATGCAGGAGCTACGGAAACTACAGGAGAAACTGCTAAGCCTGCACGGCCAAGACCTGTTATAAAGCGACCTGCAGCACTCAAGAAACCAGAGGTGCCTGCCAGCGAGGAGACAGAAACACCTGCTACTGCACCAACAGAACAACCATCGGTTTCTGCGGAGGGTGCAGAAAAGCCGAAGCCTTCCCGCCCGCGGCCTATAATTAAAAGACCTACAGCTCTACAAAAGCCTGCGGAGGAACAGAAGCCAACAGCACCAGCCCCAGAAGAAAACCCTTCTGAGGCAGCGCCAGCGCAAGAGCCTGCTAAGCCCCCTCGCCCAAGACCAGTAATTAAACGACCTGCTGCTCTAACAAAGCCTGCTGCAGAAGACGCCAAACCAGTGGCAGATAAACCTGGGGAAGTGCCTAAAGAGGCGGAGCCAAGCGCGGATGCAGAGCAGAAGCCCAAGCCGCCGCGCCCACGGCCAATTATGAAAAGGCCAACTGCTCCACCAACGGCAGCTCCCTCAGCAGAAGCACCCCAGGAGGCGGGCACACCTCCAAAAGAGGAAGATGCACCACGGCCAAGCCAGGAGCAGCCAGCATCGGAGGAACGGCCCAAACCGCCGCGACCTCGCCCTATTATGCGCCGCCCACCGCCTAAGTCGGAAGATGGGGGACCAAGTAACTTATAACTACCGTAAAACACATTACGATAACAAAACATGAGACTATGTACGAAACTTTAAAACCAGACCTGGAGCAACAGCTTGCCGAAATACAAGAGGCGGGTTTATATAAAAGAGAACGTATTATCACAACGCCGCAAGGTGCTGCTATAGACACTGTGCAGCAGCCGCATGTGCTAAACTTCTGCGCCAATAACTATCTTGGCCTATCGGCACACCCACGTGTGATAGAAGCGGCAAAAGCTGCAATAGATAGCCATGGCTACGGAATGAGCTCTGTTCGTTTTATCTGCGGAACCCAGGATATACACAAAGAGCTGGAGAAAAAGCTGTCGGATTTTTTAGGAATGGAAGACACCATTCTGTATGCCGCTGCTTTTGATGCGAATGGTGGTGTATTCGAGCCTTTGTTTGATGCCGAGTCTGCTATTATCTCGGATGCATTGAACCATGCCTCGATCATAGATGGTGTTCGTTTGTGCAAGGCGCAGCGCTTCCGCTACGAGCATAATAACATGGCCGACCTGGAGGCTAAATTGCAGGAGTCTCAGAACGCCAAGCACCGCATCATTGTTACCGACGGTTCGTTTTCGATGGATGGTACTATTGCGCAGCTAGACAAAATAGTGGCACTGGCAGATCAGTACAAGGCGCTGGTGATGGTAGATGATTCTCACTCTACGGGCTTTATGGGTAAGACGGGCCGCGGCACGCACGAGTACCATAACGTGATGGGTAAAATCGATATCATAACAGGTACTTTAGGTAAGGCTTTGGGCGGTGCAATGGGTGGTTTCACCTCAGGCCGCAAAGAGATTATTGATATGCTGCGCCAGCGGTCACGTCCTTACCTGTTCTCCAACTCACTGGCTCCTTCTATCGTGGGGGCTTCAGTTGCTGTGCTAGACCTGCTAAGCTCCACTACCGAGCTGCGCGACAAGCTGGAGTGGAATACAAAGTATTTCCGTGAGCAGATTACAGCCGCAGGCTTCGATATTAAGCCAGGCGACCATCCAATTGTACCTGTTATGCTGTATGAGGCACCGCTTGCGCAGGAGTTTGCCGCCCGTATGCTCGACAGGGGCATTTACGTAATTGGTTTTTACTATCCAGTGGTGCCAAAAGGCCAGGCGCGTATCCGTGTGCAGTTATCGGCAGTGCATGATAAAGAGCATATCGACCAGGCAATTGAGGCTTTTACCGCGGTTGGTAAAGAGCTTGGCGTACTGAAATAAGCCAATCAGGAGGTTAAGTAAGAGCAAATGAGTCGCTGCACACTTGGGTAGCGACTCATTTTTTTATATATTGATGTGAAGTTTCAGCAATCAGAAGCAAAATGAACAACATAAAAATAAAAGCAGGCCAAATGCTGCTAGGTACGGTGCTGTCGTGGCTGGTAGTTTCTTTTCTGGCTTACTCAACTGCCGATATGCGTCATGAAGCAAATGTGACGGCTACATTACTCCAGATAACCTTTTACTTTTCCTTATTATTATCGGTAGAGGCCTATATTAGTATGTTGCTTAACCCGCAGTGGACACGCCTAAACCTGGGCATTATTCTGCTGCTCTGTGCACCTGCCCTCATATACCTGGTGTGGTTCCTTTGTCAACTTCTCTTTTGATTGGCCACCATTGCTGCCGTTGCTTTTTTCTAACCCTTTCAAACTTTTATGGAATTTATCACTCCTGGCGTCGGATCCTTATTCGGAGGTTCTGGTCTATTAGCAGTTGTTGCTGTTTATTACACACTGGTGCTGGTGTCGTTGGTGCACCTTATCTTTAAAACAAATTATAACCTTAAAGAAAGGCTGCTTTGGATGCTAGTACTATGGCTAGTGCCAATAATCGGTGCCATTGTTTACTGGGTAATGTGGAACAAGAGAAGCGCTTAATCATTTAGAAATTGTATCTTTCAAATTATAACTAACTGTTAAAATTGTAATGAAAAAATGCCTACGCCTATTACCGTTAAGCCTTGTGCTCCTGCTTGTTTTATGTTGTGCTACCATGCCCGCCGCTTTAAGTAAAGCGCCCGAGCGGCAACTATATGAATTAAAAGTTTACCATCTGAAAAATGCAGACCAAGAAGCGCGTGTAGATAAGTTCCTGCAGCAAGCTTATATTCCTGCTTTGCACAGAGCGGGTGTGAAAAAAGTTGGTGTTTTTAAACCTGTCGAAGCGAAGGATGAGCGTCTTATCTATGTATATGTTCCCTATACTTCTATGTCGCAGTTTTTACAGTTGCCGCAAAAGCTACAGCAGGATAAAAAGTATGCCGCCGACGGAAAAGAATACTTGGAAGCAGCGCATAACAACGCTCCTTTTGAGCGTATTGAATCTACGCTGTTAAGAGCGTTTGAAGACATGCCGCAGTTTGAGGTGCCTAACCTGAAAGCACCAAAGTCTGAGCGCGTTTATGAGCTGAGAAGTTACGAAGGACCTACCGAAAAAATTTATCAGAACAAGGTACAGATGTTTAACCAAGGCGGTGAAGTAAAGCTGTTTAAGCGGTTAGGATTTAATGCTGTTTTTTATGCGGATGTATTGGTTGGTAGCAAAATGCCAAACTTAATGTACATGACAACTTTTGAAAATAGAGCTTCAAGAGACGAGCACTGGAAAGCATTCGGTGCAGATCCAGAGTGGAAAAAGCTGAGTTCTATGGAGGAATATCAAAATAACGTTTCTCACGCAGATATCATCTTCCTACGCCCCACTGAATATTCAGAAATCTAGCATTTTGAGTTTTGTATGCGGTAGATGTAGCTTGTACTACTTTGTCTTTATAGGTGCGGAAGCCATTCTCATACCTTAGGACATGACCGAGCCATAACAACAAACGCGGCTAAGCTTGATCAAGCTTAGCCGCGTTTGTTGTTATGGCTTTGTTTAAAAATTTGAAGTAAGCTATAACAATTTCTCCTTATGTGGGAATGATGCTACTTGTATAGTGCATAAGCTCAGGCTGCAGTAGCGGATGTACATGTGTATGATAACGATTTCGGCCAGTTCTGTTCAATCCCTAATTTGGAAATGGGCACCAGAGGGTTTTAAGCTGCATTAACAGACTTTTCAGAAGCAGTAGGTGCTGCGGAGCGCTGGTCAGCATCGAAAAGGAACTGGTTGAGCTTTACACGAAGGTCAGCAGAAGAGAGGTTGCGGAATACCTCACCATTACGCACCAAGGCAATCTGTCCAGTCTCTTCCGACACTACCAGCACAATGCTATCGGTTACTTCTGTTAAGCCAATGGCAGCACGGTGGCGCAAGCCCATAGAGGCAGGAATATCGTTATTCTCAGTAACAGGTAAGATACAGCGTGCAGCTTTAATGCGGTTCCCTGAAATAATGACAGCACCGTCGTGAAGCGGGCTGTACTTGTTAAAAATAGACATTAGCAAGCGTTTCGATACCACGGCATCAATCAAATCACCAGACTCGGCATAGTACTTCAGTTCTGAGCTTTTAGCAAATACAATAAGTGCCCCCGTGTTTTTGCCTGCCAATGTTTTAGCGGCTTCTATAAAAGGCGTAAGGCTAAGCTTTTCGGCCTGTTCGCGTCGCCACGGGAAACTACGGAAAAAGCGATCGTTGTTAAAAGCTGTTGTTTTACCAATAAGAAGCAAAAAGCGCCTGATTTCGGGCTGAAATACAATGATGGCTGCCAACACACCCACACCCATAAACTGCCCCAGTATAATGCTGAGCAGCTCCATGCCTGCGGCCCTTACAACCAGGTAAAGCAGGTAAACAGAAAGCAAGCCCAAGAAGATCTTCAGCGCCACACTACCCGTCAGCAGCTTGTACAGTTGGTACAGCAGCACTGTTACGAGCAGAATATCGATGATATCGAGAAGCTCAATCTCTAAAAACCCTATGTTGAATAAGAAAGTCAATGTGTTGTTTTCTTGTAAAGTTCTATCGTCTGCTTAGTTTCTTTTACGTCATGTACCCGCAAAATGGCGGCGCCTTTCATCAAAGCAATGGTGTTTACAACAGTTGTTCCCACCAATGCGTCAGCCTGGCCTATGTCTAAGGCTTTATAAACCATGGATTTACGCGACATGCCTGCCAGTATAGGAAGTTCTAAGATACGTAATTCTTCTAAGCGATTTAGTAGCTCAAAGTTATGGTTTATCGTTTTGGCAAAGCCGAAGCCTGGGTCTAGTATAATGTCTTTTACGTCAAGTTGCTTTAGCTTAGCTACCAGCACTTGCAACTCATCCAGCACCTCTAGTACCACATCGTCGTATTTTGCGAGCGAGTTCATGGTTTGGGGAGTGCCGCGCATGTGCATCAGAATGTAAGGCACCTGCAGCTTCGCCACCGTCTCGAACATAGTCTCGTCCAAGTTGCCACCTGAGATATCGTTTATAATGGAAGCTCCTGCCGCTACTGCTTCTTCTGCTACACGGGCTCTGAAAGTATCAACAGAAAGAACGGCTTCAGGAAAGGCTTTCATGATAGCCTCTGTGGCTGGTATAAGGCGAGCCAGTTCTTCTTCTGTGCTTACATCGTCAGCGCCAGGTCTGGAGGAGTAGCCGCCAACATCCAATACATCGGCTCCGTCGGCCAGCATGGTTTCGGCTTTCTGCAGTACCTCGTCTATTGAGCTAAGGCGGCTGCCAGCATAAAAGGAATCGGGGGTAACATTCAGAATTCCCATCACTAGCGGCGTGTCTAGCGAGAGGATTTTTCCACGGCAGTTAAGTGTACTTTTATGTCGAAAAAAGCTATCTTTCGATTCCAATGTTGGCTTCTGAGTCAATTATTTTTAAAATTAAAGCTAAAAAGTTGATTAGTCAAACCCTCCAGGAATATAATCAGGTAGTAAACCGCTGCAAAGACACGTTTGTAAAAAAAACAAAAGATTACGGCACGGCCTGGCGTGTGCTGCGGTTGCCTTCTATTACCGATCAGATCTTCATTAAAGCGCAACGCATTCGTTCTATACAGGAGAAAGGAAAGCAGTTGGTGGAGGATGATATCTCTTCTGAGTTTGTAGGTATTATCAACTACTGTGTTATTGCTCTGATGCAGCTGGGTTTGCAGGAGAATTCGGAGCTTAACTTACCAGCCGAAGAGGTGGAGCGTCTGTACGCGCAGCACATAGAGGAGAATATTAAGCTGCTGAATGCTAAGAACCACGACTATGGCGAGGCCTGGCGCGATATGCGGGTAAGCTCCATCACCGACATTATCCTGATGAAGCTGTATCGCACCAAGCAGATAGAAGATAACCAGGGCCAGACGCTGATCTCGGAAGGCGTGGAAGCCAACTATCGCGACATGATCAACTATGCCGTGTTTTGTTTGATAAAGATGGGGTTTGGGAAATAACCTCCCCCTGCCCCTCCTAAAAACAGGAGGGAAGCTGCGACTGCTGTTTGTGCTGTGGTAAAAGCTCCTCGCTGTAGACAAGCAGGGACCAAAGGGGGCAGGAAAAAACTCTCAAACCCTCTAACTTTTTAACTCTTTAACTATAAAAGATGAAGTTCATAAGTAAGTTCTGCTGGCTTTTTGTCGGTGTGCTTTTCATATTTTCAGGCCTGATCAAGATAAACGATCCTGTTGGTACGGCCATAAAGCTGGAGGAATACTTCGAGGTGTTCTCGCAGGACATTGCGCCTTTCTTCAAGGCTTTCGAGCCTTATGCCTTGTTCCTGTCTATTTTCCTGAGTTCGCTGGAGATTGTGCTGGGGGTGGCACTTCTAATTCGCTGGCGACTGAAAGCTATTCTGGTGGCACTGCTCGTGATTATCGTGTTCTTCTCGTTCCTGACTTTCTATTCGGCCTTCTTTAACAAAGTAACCGATTGCGGCTGCTTCGGCGATGCCATTGTACTGACGCCATGGGAGTCGTTTACAAAAGATTTGGTGCTGCTGGTCATGATTATTATACTGCTGTTTACGCAGCGTTACCTGAGGCCTTTTGTGCAGCCAGCAGTGGGTGCTACTGTTACAGCACTTACAGCCGTAATTTCGGTCGTGATTGGCTGGTACGCGTACCAACACCTGCCTTACATCGATTTCAGAGCTTATAAAGAAGGTAATAATATTCCAGCGCTGATGCAGGCATCGGCTCCGCTCCGCTATAAGTACATTATGGAAAAGGATGGTAAGGAAGAGGAGTTTGAGGAGTACCCGATGGACGAAAGCTATAAGTTTAAAGAAATGGTAGCCATAAACCCTGAGGATGGGCCAAAGATCACTGACTTTAATGTGTGGAACGACGAAGGTGACTATACACAGGAAGTTCTGGCAGGAAATAAACTTATCATCATCATACAAAGTGTTGCCAAAGCTAGCCAGGAAAATTTCGATAAAATAAACCAGTTGGTAACAGCGGCAGAGCAAAGTGGTGTTACTCCAATGGTAGTTACCTCTTCCAGCAGCCAGGATTTTGAAATTTTCCGCCACGAGGTAAATTTAGCCGTGCCTTATTACTACGGCGATGGCACTGTGCTTAAAACCATCATTCGTTCTAACCCAGGCATACTGCTGTTGCAGGACGGTACTGTAAAAGGCAAATGGCACCACAACGATACTCCTGGAATAGAGGAAGTGCAGGAGTTTTTGTAAGCGTTATCAGTATGTGTCGGTTCAGGTGTCATAACAGTTAGCAGTGGAGGAGTTTGGGGCGAGGTGTTCTAAAATGTCGTTACCTCCATTCATGATTTATAAATCTTAATTCTCAAGAAAGGTGTTAATCTTCTTAGTCGGTATGATGGGTAGTGGCAAAACCACGATGGGGCGGCAGCTGGCGGAGCAGCTGAGCTATACTTTTGTGGACCTGGATGAGTACATTGTGCAGCAGGAGGGGAGAACAGTAGCCCAGATTTTTGAGCAGGAGGGGGCGGATAGGTTCAGAGAGTTAGAGCGTGAGCACCTGATGGGGGTAGTGCAGCATTATAAACAGGCTGTAGTGGCTACGGGTGGCGGAGCACCCTGCTTTTTTGACAATATGGAGTTTATAAACCAACACGGGAAAAGCGTTTTTCTGGATGTGCCCATTGGTGAAATTACGCGCAGGCTCTACAATTCGGATATGGCCGTGCGGCCGCTTATAGCAGGAAAAACAGAAGATGAACTTAAGGCTTTTATAGCTAAGGTTTTAGAGCAACGACGACCTTTTTACCTGCAAGCACATCATATTTTATCGGGGGAAAATAATAACATGCCTACGTTGTTTACGTTATTCCAATAGCATATAAGGCTGCACGCTGTTGCCGTCCCTCATAGCGCGTGTAGCAACTTCTAATATTTTATCTAATATTTGCAGTTGAAAAAAGTATATAGCTAGAAAGTATATGAAACCGAATCATAAAGGAAGTGCTCAACTTTTTCAGAACCCAGTTCTAGAAAAACTCACCCGAACAAATGTTGCTGTTCCGATCTCCATTTTTATCATTATCGCTATCGGATTAATTTATTATGGTGTTACCCACAGCTTTATTAATATTTTAGAAGCGGTTAGCTTTTTCTTTTTAGGCTGGTTAATTTTTACTTTTATAGAGTACCTGGCGCACCGCTACGTGTTCCATATGGAAACAGACACGCCGCTGAAGGCACGCTTGCAGTACCTTTTCCATGGCAACCACCACGAATTTCCGAAAGACAAGAAGCGACTGGCTATGCCGCCGGTTGTAAGTATTCTGTACGCCTCGGCTTTCTTCTTTTTCTTTAAGCTGATTTTTGGGCAGTTTGTATTTGGTGTTGTGGCTGGGGTGTTATTCGGCTACGCTATGTACCTGTATGTGCATTATGCCGTGCATGCTTATGCTCCGCCTAAAAACTTTTTAAAGGTACTATGGGTGCATCACAGCATTCATCATTACAAAGACCATGATGCCGCATTTGGTGTGTCTTCGCCGCTGTGGGACCATATTTTAGGCACAATGCCTAAGAAAACAAAATAAAAGCTTACCGAATAAAACAGAAAAAGGAGCCTCGCGAGGCTCCTTTTTCTGTTTCTATCTTCTGGTTATTTTCTTAAATATCCAAATGATCAATGCCACGACTATTACGATGATAATGAGCGCGGTCCACATGCCTGCTTTAAATATGTCTCCTACCAGCTCACAACTGCTCATCGTAAAGGCCAGTAGCACAAAAAGCATCGATAGGTATAGTCTGAAGTTGTTCATAGTTTTATCTTGTCTGTTTCGCGGCGTGTTTATGCATGGCACTTTTAGATAAACAAGCATCCGCTTTCGTTAATATGAAAGTATTGCCATGTATAATCTGATACTCGCTTTCAAACGAAAAGGTTAATATGGATGGCCCTGTAAATGTATTAGTTAAAGCTATGGAGGAGAGATTTGTGATAGCTTTGTAACTTTCATTAGCTTGGCCGCTTATAGGTAAGGTATTATAAGTTTGAGGAGGAAAAAGATGAAGGATAAGTATACTTGGGATGAGGTAGAGTTTGCTGTTGATCAGTTATCTAAGGCTCTGCAGGACAAGGGAATTACCTGTGTAGCAGCTGTAGGCCGTGGAGGTTGCATACCAGCAGCGCTGGTAGCTCATAAGCTAGGTATTGATGTGGTAGACTATGTTAACTATAACCGAGAAAATGGTTTCTTGGGTGATAGCCTTACGGGGCGCTTACAGTTTGATGATGTGTTGTTTATTGATGATGCAACGGAAACTGGTGGCACGATGGACTTTGTCAGAACACGTTATGGTAACGCTGCTATGGTAGCTGTGCTTTTCTGTGCAGAAGACAGCCAGGGGAACAAGCCAGATTTTGTAGGTTGTAGTTATGCAGGCGAGTGTCCCAAAATGCCATGGGAGGTGAGCGATGGTCGCTAAAATAGGTGTGAAAATCAGGCTGCTAAAGAGGAGTGGTAGTAGCGGGGCTATGTAAGCTTGTTGTCTGAAATAAGAGATCTTTTTATGATTTCAGGGGCTTTTTAATACCGTGTGCCAGTTGAAAATTTAAGGAGCTGCAAAAGAGCAAATCGACTTCTAGCTTGTACATTTAAAAAAGCCGCTCACCTGGTTTGGGTGAGCGGCTTTTGTTTTATACAGTAAGAGCGGCTTGTTTTAGTTTGGCAACTCCTTTCGTGTCTACAATTTCGCCTTTACCGCATAACTGAGAAAGCTCAGCTATTAAGGTTGGGTCAGAAACAAAAACTCTAGACTTGTATAGATTATCTTTAAAAAAGCGGCAATATAGTCTGTCTGAGCTAATCAGTGTTAAAGCGATAACATCACAGTTATCGAGCTTATCATAAAAATCAGTTAATGTATTCATCTCAAGCACTATAAATATGTAATGGGAATGCAAACTTAATAGCTTTTTTTAAAACATCTGTTTAAACGTTAAAGTTTTTTGCATATTTTTTAGGTTATGGAATTTGCCAGCCTCCTGCAAGTCTTTCTTTTCTCTCCTGGCAAGATTACCAAAACCTCTTGTTTTCGGCAGTGATAGCCCTATGGTGATAAGATTGTTTTATAGCTATATATAGCGTGTTCTTTTTAAGGAAATAGTATTTTTAGAAATAAGAAAGTTTTAAAATGTACGAATCCAATATTCTACAGCAGCGCCTAATGATGCTGCGCATGGTGTAGTCACGCCATCACAACCTCTTTCCACAGGATAGACATTGATGGCTATAGGCCTTAACGACTTTCTTCAATTCTGTCTATTGCCGGGACAATGAGCCGCTGTAGCTATGGAACAATCTGGGGGTGAGTTCTTTGAGATGACAGCGTATCGAAAGAGGTAAAAGCTGAAGATATAGGTTTGTTTTGAAAGGCTAACAGGTATATTTACGAGTTATAATGGATTGGTATGATGCTGTACATCAAATACATGGTTAGCTTGCGCAGCAAAATGATGGTGAAGAAAGAACTGACAACCTGGGCTCGCAGTATGTGATGGTTGATTTGGGCACCGTTGAGATGCTTGAAAACATAACACTGAAACAACGTACATTACTGAAAAACAATCTCCTGCTGTTTGGCCAGTGCCTTCCTCAATCTTTCTACAGGTGTATCTACTATAGGTCAAGCTTAACAGGTAAGTTATAATCTGTCCTGTTACTAATTTTCCAGATTAAACTTGGGCTGTTAGTAACAGGATGGATTTTTTTGTTTTAACTAACTGGTATTACTGTTTTTAACGCGGCATAGGCTTCTTTATGAATTTATACTTTACGGCTTAATGAATTAATATTCTATCCCAAACGTCGTAAGTATAAATAACAGAACCTGTTTTACACTTACTTGTAAAACCCCTGATCTCATTGCTCATCACTCGCACCAGGTTCTAATCACTTTGCTAGCAGCAGCGCCGTATCATACTCCCGGATTTGAGTATGCACTTTACGAACACAAATGAAACTATACATTAAGTACATGGTCAGTAACCGCTGCAAGACACTGGTGCAGGAAGAACTCATAAGTCTCGGACTGCAATCGGAATATGTTGTGGTGGATTTGGGTATGGTGGAAATACACAAAGATATTACCGACATACAACTCGAACAGCTAAATGAAAACCTGAGCAAAGTCGGTCTGGTGTTACTTGATGACAGCAAGAGCAAACTAGTTGATAAAATAAAGGCGCTTATCACAGATATGATCCACTCTTCGGAAGAACAGCCGAAGGTGAATTACTCCGTTTACATCAGCGAAAAGCTTGGCTACAACTATAATTACCTGGCCAATCTCTTCTCCGAAGTCAAAGGCATTACCATTCAGCAATTCATCATCATCCATAAGATAGAGAAAGCAAAAGAGCTGCTGTTTTATGATGAACTTAATCTGACCGAAATTGCCCATCGCCTGCATTATAGCAGTGTCGCCCATTTATCCAGCCAGTTCAAAAAGGTAACGGGGCTTTCGCCTTCGTTTTACAAGCAGATAAAAGATAAGCGCGAAGGCGTACTCGAGAACCTGTAAAATTTGAAACATACTTGAATAAGTATGTAAAGTTTTCTCTCTTGTTTGCCTCAATTTTGTGCACTCTTAAGGTATAAGTATTTCATGCTTAAAGTGTGCTTTTATTATGTATAAGTTTTAATTCATCATTCATTATCCCCACAGGTGTATAGAGGCCTTGGCCTGAATTTTTAAATAGAGGTTTGCAAGCATGCTTCATAAAGCTCATTAAAAAAGCCTGCCGCCAGAGTACCTCTACCTATAAGTCCAAAACCATACTTCCACTTCCAAAACCGCTTACGTTTGCCTATGAACCTTCAAAAACTAGAAACAGGAAACACTTCCTTTGATCATATTTCACATGGCGGATTACCATTAGGCCGGACAACACTTGTGGCAGGCAGTTCTGGCAGTGCCAAAACGCTGTTTGGCGCACAATTTTTAGCAATGGGCATTCAGTTGTTCGATCAGCCTGGAGTATTTGTCACCTTTGAAGAACAGATAGACGATATCCGGAGAAACCTTAAAAGCTTTAATTGGGATATTGATACCTGGGAAAAAGAAGGCAAATGGGTATTTGTAGATGCCGCCCCCAAAGAGGAAAACATAATAGCTGTTGGAGATTTCGATCTGAGCGCTTTTAGGATTAGGCTAGAGAGAGCGGTGCAGAAAAGCAAGGCGCAACGGGTGGTTATAGATTCGATAGGCAGCATCTTTATGCAATTTCACGAAGAGATGCATGCCATTCGTCGGGAGCTGATACAGGTAGCCCTGACCCTGTCGCGATTAGGTGCAACCTCTATCATTACGGCTGAACGCCTGGAAGAATATGGTAGGATCACACGCTTTGGAGTAGAAGAGTTTCTGACGGATAACGTGGTCATACTTCGTAACGTGCTACAGAACGAGAAGCGCCGAAGAACCATCGAGATTCTGAAGTTCAGGGGAAGCAACCACGAGAAAGGCGAAAACCCGTTTACCATAAACCCTGAAAAGGCCATTGTTATTATTCCGCTTTCGGCTATGAGCCTGAAGCATGCCTCTTTGAACGAACGGGTAACATCTGGTATACCAGCACTGGACAAAATGATTGACGGAGGTTTTTACAAAGGCTCCATTAACCTTATTTCTGGGGCAATCGGGGCTGGTAAAACATTGCTTGTAGCCAACTTTATAAACGGTATACGGCAGAACAAGGAACGTTGCCTGCTCATGGCTTTTGAAGAAAGCAGCGAGCAGCTTTACCGTAACGCTGCAAACTGGGGCATAGATTTTAAGCAACTGGAAGAAGAAGGGCTCTTGAAGGTGTTATGTGTTTATCCTGAGATTTCTTCGCTGGAAGATCATTTTATAAACATTCAGGAACTTGTAAAAACTTTCAAACCCGACAGGATTGCTATCGATAGTTTATCTGCTCTGTCGCGCACATCCTCTGACAAAGGATTTAGGGAATTTATCATTGCCTTTACTTCGTACCTCAAGCACCTGGAAATTACAGGCATGTTTACGTCTAACACGCCCCTTCTTGCAGGCGGCACATCTGATACGGAAGGCAATATTTCACCCATCACAGATTCGATTATACTGCTGCGCTATGTAGAAATGAATGGGGAAATGCAACGCAGTATAGCTGTGCTTAAAATGCGCGGTTCCAAACACGATTTTTCTATTCGAAAGTTTTCTATCTCAGATGAGGGGGCCGAGATAGGAAGCCACTTCGCTGGCATTAGCGGCATAATGACAGGCAACCCAATGCTTATTAAGCATAAGTAGCATTTAGTAGTAGCACACCATACCGGTATATACTGGAACTTTTAGCCAAACTAACAGATGAGCAAGCATGAATTTCAGCTCTTTATTAATGGACACAGCCCAAACTCGATAGAGGCCGTGGACACTCTACTTAAGATCTGCAAGGAAAATCTAAATGACAATTACAATCTTGAAATAATTGATATTCAGAAAGATCCTGATAAGGCGGAGAAAGCAGGGATTATAGCTATACCTACCCTGATCAGAATGTATCCAGAGCCAGTTAACCGTATTATAGGCGCCTTAAATGTTAGAAGCCGTGTGTTAGCCGGACTAGGAATTCCGAGCATGTATTCTTAAAGGTTCTACTTTAAGCATACATACAGTTTTAAAGTATAACATTGCCTGTAATATATACAGAAGGCACAGAAACAAAGATCTAAACTTCTTTGTTTCTGTGCCTTCTTTCGCTTTAGGGCAAGCCAAGTATAAACCAAAGTTGTTTTCAAAACATGTGATATATATAACATACTATATTAAGTATGTAACACTTCACGATCTGTAAACCCTCATCTTTGTAACATCAAATACTGCCGTGCTTAATATAAGATGCACGCACCCGCCAGTAACGGAGAATTAACAAAGACCCAGTGAATTTAAGAAAACTAGTGACTTCCCTTGCGTTCGCATCGGTTGTCGTGATTACCGGATGTAAGGAAGATACATTCATAGAAAAATTTGGGGTTTGTCCCGTTGTTTTAAGTACCACTCCTATAGACGGAGCCACTGACGTGCCTCGCGAATCTCAGGTTACTGTTACTTTTAACGAGGAGATGAACCCTGAGACTATCACCCAAACATCCTTCACCTTATCAGGAACGGAAAGAGTACAAGGACAGATATCTTTTGATACAAAAACCAACACACTAACCTTTGTGCCTGAAACAAAACTGGCATACGCCACAACGTATACCGGCAGAGTAACTACGTCCGTAAAAGACATGCTGGGCAATGCCCTGCAAAGAGATTACGTCTGGACATTCAGTACCGGTGCACTTGTATCGCCTGTGGTTGTTTCTACTGACCCAGCCAACAGTGCAACGGGTGTCATGCTGAGTAAGGCAATAGCTGCTTCCTTTAGTGTTCCCATGGATCCGCAGACGCTTAACTCCACGACTTTTACCCTAAAGCAAGGTGCAACAGCAGTTGCAGGAACAATAACTTATTCTGGCACAACGGCTGTCTTTACGCCAACTGCCAACCTGACTGCAAACACTGTTTATACTGGAACTATCACAACTGGTGCCAAAAACACGGAAGGTAACCCATTGGTGAGCAACTACGAATGGACCTTTACAACCATACCGCATACAACACCTACCGTTACCGCTACGGACCCTGCTAGCCAGGCTACTGGTGTGGCTCTTACGAAAGTGATCACTGCAAGCTTCAGCGAAGGGATGAATCCTTCAACGATCACGGCAACTTCCTTTACTTTAAAAACAGGTACAACAACAGTGGCTGGCGACATTAGCTACACTGGCACTACTGCAAGCTTTACACCTGTCAACAACCTGGCTGCTAACACAACCTATACGGCTACCATTACTACGGCAGCCAAGAGCACCAACGGTGTAGCCTTAGCAGACAACTACGCATGGATTTTTACTACGGTAGCCAACACTACTACCCAACCAGGTACTCCAGCTATGGGGGTAGATTTAAAAACGGCGGCTCGCTTCGGCATCTTTGCAGGCGTTGGCATCAGTAATAATGCAGGGTTTAGTGAGATCAGAAACTTGGATGTAGGAATAACACCAGGTGTTCGCTCTTCTGTAACGGGATTTCCGCCAGCTATCATTGTGAACGGTGCCATTTATGCCTCCGATGATATTGCACCTCCAGGCACTGCAGCCATGTTGCTACAGGCGAAGCAGGATTTACTAGAAGCTTATCTTTATGCTGAAGGCGCATCTTCTCCTGCACCAGCCACAGTAGCAGGCGATCAGGGTGGTAAAACACTTGCTCCAGGTATCTACAAATCAACCTCAACACTGTTGATACAAGCTGGTGACTTAACACTGGATGCAAAAGGCGATCCGAATGCAGTATGGATCTTCCGGATAGCTTCAGACTTTACCACAGTTGGTGGAGCAGGCGGTAACATTATACTTACGGGCGGCGCACAAGCCAAAAACATCTTCTGGCAAACAGGCAGCTCTGCTACCATCGGCGACGGCACATCCTTTAAAGGAAATGTGCTTGCCCTGACTTCTATCACCATGAACTCAGGTGCCAAAGCAGTAGGTAGAATGCTGGCGCTGAATGGCGCGGTAGTAATGACCAACACCAACATCATCGAGAAGCCTTAATCAATACGAAAATGACCATTAAAAATAACAATACCAGATCGCGCCAAGCGTGGTCTGCCTCTAAGATTACGCTCTCAAGTTTAGCGTTAAGTACTTTACTTATCACGGGAATACAGGCACAAACACAGGCGCAGGATACGCCGTTTACGAAGCCATCGTGGTGGTTTGGTGCAGTAGCTGGTGCAAACTTTAACTTCTACAACGGTTCTACTCAAAAACTGAATGGGCAGCTAACACCGTCAGTAGCGTTTCATGAAGGCAATGGCGTTGGTCTTTTCGCGGCACCGCTTATAGAATACCGACGTCCAGAATCTAGATGGGGGCTTATGCTGCAAACAGGCTATGACAGCCGCAGAGGTGCCTTTGATCAACAAACAACCGCGTGTGATTGCCCTACAGATCTAAGCACGAAGCTTAGCTATATCATAGTGGAGCCAAGCCTACGTTTCACTCCTTTCAAATCATCGGGTTTATACCTGATGGGTGGCCCGAGACTGGCTTTTAATGTGAAGAAGGAGTTTAGGTACCAACTAGGCGTTAACCCAGCTTACCCAGATCAGGAAATGAACCCTGTGGTTAATGGTGATCTGAGTGATGTAAAGCAAAGGCTTCTTTCGATGCAGGTTGGCGCAGGATATGATATCCCGCTTAACTCACAAAATAACCGTAACCAGCTCATATTTTCTCCTTTCGTGACGTACCAGCCATACTTTGGTCAGTCGCCACGCAGCATCGAGACGATGACGGTAAACACACTGAGACTTGGAGCTGCCCTTAAATTTGGACGCGGAAAGCCGAACGCTACGATAGCTGCCAACGATGTGCAGTTCTCCGTTGATTCGCCAACCAACATTACGGCCGATCGCAGGATAAGAGAAACATTCCCGCTGCGTAATTATGTGTTCTTTAACCAGGGTTCTACTGCCATTCCAAATCGTTATGTGCTGTTAGAGCAGGACCAGGTAAAAGATTTTAAAGAAGATCAACTGGAGGTGTTTACTCCTAAAACAATGGCTGGCCGTTCGGAACGCGAAATGACAGTGTACTATAATGTACTCAATATTTTGGGAGACCGTCTGGGCAAAAATCCAGCAGCAAGTATAACATTGGTGGGTTCGTCTGAAAATGGCCCGCAGGAAGGTACTGTAATGGCTGAAACTGTAAAGAGCTACCTTGTCAATACGTTCAGCATTGATGCTTCACGCATCTTAGTTGAGGGACGTAACAAACCAAAGCTGCCTTCGGAACAGCCAGGTGGCACAAAAGAGCTGGAGTTGCTTCGTGAAGGCGACCGTCGTGTGTCTATTGAAAGCAACTCACCAGCTTTGTTGATGGAATTCCAGAGTGGCCCAGAAGCTGCCTTGAAACCAGTGGAAATTACGGCCATACAGGAGGCACCGCTTGACAGCTACGTTACCTTTACGTCGGCTGGTTCTGAGAAGGCTTATACATCATGGTCTATGAACATAACAGATGATAGAGGTATCGTTCAGAACTTTGGACCTTACATGCAGGAAAGTGTAAGTATACCAGGCAAATCTATTTTGGGAGATCGTCCTAAAGGCACTTACCTCGTAACGATGCTGGGAACGAAAGAAGATGGCTCTATCGAGAAGAAGGAAGCTACTGTAAACATGGTGCTCTGGACTCCAGCCAAAGACGAAGAAGGTCAGCGTTACAGTGTGCTTTATGAATTTAACGACTCTAAGGCTATAACCAGTTATGAGAAATACCTAACCGAAATCGTTACGCCTAAAATCCCCAATGGTGGCAAGGTCATTATTCATGGTCATACAGATACAATTGGTGATGAGGAGAAGAACAGGAACCTGTCTCTGGCACGGGCTAATGACGTGAAAAGAATCATCGAAAGCAGCCTGGCTAAAGCAGGCAGAAATGATGTGACATTTGAAGTGCAAGGTTTTGGTGAAGATCAGACACTAGCACCATTTGAGAATAAATTCCCAGAAGAGCGTTTTTATAACAGAACAGTTATAATCGATATTATCCCAGGAAAATAAGACCCTGTAAACTCAATGGTTTAAAAGCTGCCTAATTTATTTCAGGCAGCTTTTTGCTTTTGGAACCTGATGATAACAGCCTATTTGAATTTTATTTTTGAAGGAGAGAATTTCCGTATTTGTAGCTCGATGTATAAGTGATAAACATGCTCTATGCTGCTACATCCTTATATTAGGTAGGTTTATAGTAGCGTTAGATGCCCGTGCAGTTAGTGGTTTGCCCGAGAAAATAAGGTAAGGATGGAAGAAATAAAGTCGCTTTTGTAATTTATTTATGGTATATTGTAGAAAATAATGAACGTATATGCCTGCAGATATGTAGTAGGTGTATAATAACAAACACAATATGAATAACGGAACAGTAAAATTCTTCAATGACCTGAAAGGGTTCGGGTTCATCAAAGAAACAAATTCAGATCAGGAGTATTTCGTACACGTATCTGGCTTGGTAAATGAAATCAGAGAAAATGACGAAGTTACTTTTGACCTACAAGAAGGAAGAAAAGGACTGAACGCGGTAAACGTACAACGCGCTTAGTTTTAAACTATAGTCACAGAAAAAGCCTTATCTCCACGGTAAGGCTTTTTTTATGGTAGTTACAGCTATACATGCCTATAACTGCACTTAAATAACTGTAAATCTTAATTACGCTAAAGATGAATAGAAAATACCTTGTTGATACTACTACACATGAGTACCTATGCATAGCCCTTAAAAAAGGTCAGGATTGGGTTCCTAATAATCAAAATATTCTTCCAAACTTTATGAGCACCCGCACTCCTGTAACAGAAAGCGACTCGGTGTTACTTACAGGTGAATTCAATGACAATGTATTTTTTGAAAAGTGGATACGAAACGGGACAAATGTTTTGTTCCAGTATTAGCAGTAACCTTTAATACTAAGCTGCACCAAATAAAAGCTTGTAAGAATAAGTATTCAGGAGTAAACCTGAGTCTTTATTCTTACAAGCTTTTATTTTTAGGTTCTTTTGAAAGTAACATGAGGAAGGCCTGATCAGATCATCTGAAGTAAGAGAGCAGGTGCTAACGAATAAGAGCATCAGAAACAGTTTGAAGCGTGAATGATGAGCTGGAAAACTATTTCTGAAACACGATTATTCCGCTGCTTTTTGTAGCGCTACCATATACACTGAAAGTGAGTACCACCGCTCTAGGAAAATGCGCATTACGTAACATGTTTTGCATGCGCTTCCGAAAACTTAAAGCGCATGCAAGTAGCCTGCAATATTGATTGAATACAAATTATTGATATCCTGAAAATTGCAGTTGAAAAATCGACATTCACGTATACATATAGTAGGGATATTCCTTTTCCTTCGCCCGCTTTTTAGTTGGCAATACCGAGACATTATACAAGGCAGTTGCCGGTGATGAGTTTCACCTGGAGCTACTTTTAAAACATTTTATGCGCAAAAAGATTATTCAGCAAGAAAACCAGACGGTATCCTCCATAGAGCAGCACAACTGGCTAGACTTGGAGCAGTTGGTTCAGGTGGAAGTTACGTCCGAAGAGGAGGCACATCCCATCGAGGTAGCATTCACAGACGGGAGCGAAGATGGATGGAAAGCGGCACAGCCAGGTGAGCAAACGATACGGCTCATATTTGATGCGCCACAAAGGATTAGCCGAATCAAGCTCCTGTTTCGCGGAAATGGCCAGGAGCGCACGCAGGAATTTCTTCTCCGTTGGCAGTCTGCCAGAGATCAATCTTATCAGCAGATTGTAAGGCAGCAGTATAACTTCAGTCCGCAGTATGCTTCAGAAGAGTTAGAGAACTATGCTGTAGAGCTCGCGGATGTGAGGGTACTGGAACTCTACATTGTGCCAGACATAAGCGGAAAGGCGGCATATGCCTCTCTTGCACAGCTGCGTCTGAGTTGATGCTGGCAAAGAAAGTGGATCTAGCCAGGCTCCTTGTCATCAGAAGGGTTCTTATTATTTGTAAATGCGGTGGGAAACCAGCAAATAAAAAAAGCCACTTAACGATTTTACTCGTAAGTGGCTTTTGCAGCTCCCCCTCTTGGGCTCGAACCAAGGACCCCCTGATTAACAGTCAGGTGCTCTAACCAGCTGAGCTAAGGAGGAATGTTTATTATCTAGTAGCGGCTGCTCCGCTGAATGATGATGCAATATTACGGCCCTTTTAGAAACTATGCAAGTCCTGTGCTTAAAAAAACTTTGGTTTAGGTATAAAATACTGAAAACCAATCTCAAAATTTTAGTTCGTGATGTAAAGAATATTGCCTGCTAGCGAAGTTCTGTACTGTTTCATGTTATAAATGGCAGGACCTGCTGTAACTTGTCCTTGAAAATTGAACTGTGAACTGCAGCAAGGGTCAATTATAAACAGATTAGAAACATCGGCTTCTAGTTTGCAGGTATTCAAAGGATCGTAGGGGCAGGCACGTTCGACGGCAAGATACAGACTGGCACTCTGGCGCACTACCATAATGCCTTTATAACCCCCGTTTAAGTACACGTAGCCGCCATCCTGGCGAAGCGCAGGGTACTGCAGGCTACTTACGTTTATCTGCTCATTAACCAGCACATCTGGTATCAGAGGGCCCTCGTTGGTGTCTTTGCAAGCAACTAGGAAGAAAATAGACAGCAGCACAATACCTATCCCTCCAAGGCGAAAGATAGAATCCTTTACCTGATAAAATAAACTAGCACACGAGTATGTAATGCGTTTAGGGGCTTGTGACATATAAAAGTGATTGTACACTAAAAACTAACTACGCAAAGGAAGATTGAGTTCAGAAGCCTGATATGCAAACGCTCCTGTGTCCTCTGCTGCATCTTCCTTCCTGTTGTTAAGTGTAACGCAAAAAGCAACAAAAGCTTTTATAAAGAGCTGGAAAAACAAAAACGCTGCTTCCAGGGCAGTAGTACATCCTCTGAAAGCAGCGTTTTCTGAAAGAGATGACTTTTACATTACATTTTCGAACTGACGCAGGAAACGAACATCGTTTTCTGTGAACAGGCGAAGGTCTTTTATCTGGTATTTCAACATCGTGATTCGCTCTATGCCCATGCCAAACGCAAAGCCAGAGTATACCTCAGGGTCAATGCCGCTGCTAGCTAGTACATTTGGGTCTACCATGCCAGAACCACCAATCTCTACCCAACCAGAGCCTTTACAGATGTTGCAGCCTTCTCCTTTACAGATCATGCAGGTAATATCGATCTCGGCGCTTGGCTCTGTAAATGGAAAGAACGAAGGACGAAAACGGATTTTAGTATCCTGCCCGAACATTTCTTTCGCGAAATAATAAAGTGTCTGCTTTAAATCTGCAAAACTCACATTTTTATCAATATACAAGCCTTCGAACTGGTGGAACACCATGTGGGCTCTGGCTGAGATTGCCTCGTTGCGGTACACGCGGCCAGGCATAATGCTGCGAAGCGGCGGTTTCTGTGTTTCCATCAGGCGCACCTGCACAGTAGATGTATGCGTGCGCAGCAACTTATCTTTGTTCTGGCTCAGGAAAAAGGTGTCCTGCATCTCGCGGGCAGGATGGTTTTCAGGAAAGTTAAGGGCACTGAAGTTATGCCAATCGTCTTCTATTTCTGGTCCTTCAGCAACATTAAAACCAATGCGGCCAAAAATACGGATTACCTCGTTGCGCACAATTGATAGCGGATGGCGTGTGCCCAAGGTATTAGGCACTGTTGGCAGGCTATAGTCGAAGGCAGTGGTAGTTCTCTCGTCGGCAGCGGCATTGGTTATTTGCTCCTGCGCCTGGTCAAACTTTTCTTGCGCTTTGTTTTTCAAGGTATTCAGTTCCTGCCCCACCTGGCGGCGCTCTTCTGGAGCCACCTGCTTCAGCCCGTCAAACAAATCGGCTATACGGCCCTTACGACCAATATAGGCGATACGGAACTGCTCCAACTCAGCAGCATTGGTTAGCTGTGCTGCTTCAATCTCTTGTGCTACTTGCTGTATTTTCTCTACCATCATACGCAAAGATAATAAATTGACTCTTTCCAATGCATAAGTAGCTGTCACGAAATGGCAGCGCCTTAGCTACTATAAGCAACTGAGCAGCGGATTCTTTCTGTTCAGGAACAAAAATGACTTGTTCATCAAATTAAACTTCGGTGATAAAGCATTTTGAGGCACCTTTATATTATGAGGACGCCACCGTAGAAGACAGTTTTGTTTGCTCCTATACAAGCTTTTTCGCTATGGCACATGCAACCTTTTCTTGGCTTTTAGACTCCTATAGAAAAGAAAGAAAATAATATCTATATCTTTGCATGGAAACTATTGATATGTAAAATGTTTCCATAGTTTTGTGTCGGATGACATTATATGGAAACTGCAGAGGCAATAGAAGTAAAAGAAAGGATTGCGAAGGAAGCGCTAGACCTGTTTTTTCAGAGAGGTATAAAAAGTGTTTCTGTTGATGATATAGCGCAGCATCTGTCAATGTCCAAAAAGACCATTTATAAGTGGTTTACTAACAAAGATGAGGTGGTGTATGAAGGGGTAAAGCATTATATGTCATCTGTTCACCGTGATTGTGACCATGTTGCTGCTCATTCTAAGGATGCCATTGAGGAACTGATCAACATTATGAGCATGATGAGGAAAATCTTTTCAAACTTTCATCCTGCTGTTTTTCACGACCTTCAGAAATACCATTCCAGCAGTTGGAAGCTGTGGCTGGAGCATAAGACTGGCTATATGCTGGAGCACATAAAAGCTAACTTAAGGCGAGGTATAGAAGAAGGCCTGTTCCGTGCAGATTTGGATGTGGAGATTATTGCCCGACTAAGGCTGGTGCAGCTAGAGGTACCTTTTAACACGAGTGTTTTTCCAGCACATGAGTTTGTGCTGCAGCGCGTGCAAATGGCTTGTGTGGAGCACTATATGCTGGGTGTAGCCACGCTGAAAGGCCACAAGCTGATAAACGAGTACAACCATATTACCGAAGAAGAATAACATTTATCATTTACATCTACCATAGAACTATGAGAATTCCTGATTTTACGAATTCGGTTTAGATATCCAGTTTGGCCTTCTGTTGTTCTGTTAGCCGTGTTACCTGGTACAAGAATGGAGAATGGCATTCTTATTGTGTATTTACAGACATGTTGTGGAGCAGAGGAATGTACTTGAACAGGGCTGGCTATAGTAAAAGGTGGTAAGACAGAAAGTTGTTGATAGCCACGCATACTATAGTAGGCTGTTTCTCGCTAGCTTAGGTATAAACTTGAATTTTTACACCTACTTGAGGCTCTCTAACTACCATTGTAGGTGGGGTAACAGCGCAGCCTTTGCGATTATTATTGCTCTGTTGATGGTGCCTGTTATGTGTATGTTATATGAAAAGATAGAAGACAAATTTTATACAAAGTGAATGGCCGCTACAGAAGAGCTATATGAAGAAAGGGCAGCCGTTGCGAATTAAATTGTTAGAGAATACAAAAATTAAGATCACTATGTTGTCAATAGATAAAAAAATAGAGAAAGAGGTTGTGAGAATTATTAGTAAGACTAAAAAAATACAGCCTGCCCGCCTGCAGCCAGACTCTAACCTTGAGAAATCTTTTGGTTTCGATACAGTAGATGTAGTGGATATAATTATTGAGCTAGAAAAGAATTTCCATATCATCATTCCAGATGAGGTGCCTATCAATACAGTTGGTGACTTTGTAGATTATGTGTCTGCACACGCGTTAAAGAACGCTAGCTAAGGCTAATTGACCTTCGTTAAACGAAAAAGCGAGGCATTTCCTGTCTCGCTTTTTTGTTTGTTTAGCATCAGCCAAAAAGGGGCCTCCCGTATATGTAAGTGCATAAACAGGAGGCCCCTTTTTTGAGTTAAATATGTATTTCTAAAGTAGTATAGTTCTTTCTATAAGCAGTTCTTTAATAGATGGAGATACGATAATCTTTTAGTTTTTTGTCTAGTTCTCTGGCATCGCCGCAAATACTATCGAGCAGCGCCCAGAAGCGAGGTCCGTGGTTTTTCTCTACGGTGTGCGCCAACTCGTGCAGTATTACATAATCGCAAAGAGCTTCTGGCAGGCGCATCAGGTGTAGGTTCAGGTTTATGTTGTTTGTGTGTGAGCAGCTTCCCCATCTCGACTTTGCGTTTTTGATGAAGACATTCTGATACTCAAACCCAAACTTATCGGCGAAGTAAGCAACACGCTCCGGAAGGAACTCCTTTGCTTCCTTTCTGTAAGCCTCCGCTATAGATTTGCGAACGAACTTCTGCACATCAGCTTCCTTCTCATCTTTGAAAGCAGGATAAAACACATTGATGTAACCTCCCTCTATTACACAGCTCATGGTGTACTGTGCGTGTTTAAGCAACCGCAGCGTGTGCATACGTGTTTTATACTCGCTGTCGCTGTCGTAGACTGTAAGTTTGGCCTCGTGCTGCTGCATTTTAGCCTGGTGCTCTTTTATCCAGTCGGTTTTGGTGTAAATGAACTGCTCTGCTCTTTCAAAGCTGATGTGGGGAGGAACGGCGACGCGAATACCTTTTATGGGTCTAACACTAATGCTTACCCGTTTGGCTTTATCACTTCGCTCAATTAAAACTCTCCCGATACCGTCTATCTCTAAGTTGACAGAGGTTAAGCGTAAAATGGATGTTGACACTTTGGCTAAAAGTTTAAGTACAAAAAAAGCTGTACCAAATATAGATAATAATTTTATTATAAAGCTAGAGTTTTTGTGCCTTTTGTCTATCTATATTTAAATTTGAGTATTTATATTGTACTATACTTTGGCCTTTGTAGCTATTTTAGAACAGTTTTTTTAGCTTTGTAAAAGCATTGGTGCTATAAAAAGTACAAAGTGTATAAAGTTAAAGAGGAATGCCGCAGGCACTCCTCTTTAACTTTATATTACAATATATAGTAATATCTACCGAATGTTTCCGCCCGTGCGCCCGTCATCGTTTGTAGCCTTTCCTCTGCGGCTACTGTCTGTAGTGGCCGAGCGAAGTGTGGGTTCGTTCGTGGTGGTGGCCGATCCGTTAGCACCATCAGAAGTATGTCCTTCCGACACAGAACCTGAACTTGAGCCTTCTGCAGGCTGTTGTTTTGTTGTTGTATCATCCTCTGGTTTGTAGCCTTCCACTTTATGTACTGGCTGCTGTTCTTCTTTGGGTGGATTCAAACCATCATCTACTGGTTTGCCTTGTTCCTGCGACATTTTATCATCTTCTTTCATTTTCCTCCTCCGTTACAAGTTTTTGTTAGGTTCTACGTCGAGGTTATCTGCAGGTTGGTTACTGAATTTTGGTGTTCCAAAAGAGTTATCGGCATGGTGAATCGGATCTGTTGCTGGGCTAGGTGTAACCTCTGTTGTGGAAGGTCTTGTAGCTTCCCAAGCCTTAAACTTATCTAGCTCGGATTTGATACTTGCTATAAACCAAGCTAGCAGACTGGCATCGTCAAGCAAGCCTATAACAGGTATAAAGTCAGGAATGAGGTCGATAGGCGATAGGAAGTAGATGATGACAGCAACGCCACCTACAAGTGTAGAGGAAGGTATGCCTTGGTACTCACCGCTTACCGCCGCTTTAATCATGCGGGAGAGCAACTGCAGGTTTTCCCAAACTTCACCAGCCAGGGCACCTACTCCTTTTTGTGCCGTTGCTTTCTTAAAGGCATCATTTAAGAGTTTGGTTACTTCTTTTGGGTGCTTCAGGTATCTTTCAGCCTTATCTAATAAGTTTTTAAAGAAAGGGTTTTGCGAAATTTTTTGGCCGTTGGTGTTCTGGTTTTCCTGCATAGTCTTTTTAGATGAGTATGATTAAATCTGAGATGCTTGCTATATAGGTGCAATTTCAGTTTGTTACGCTAACCTTCCTATACTTTACTCAACTAAAATTGTTTTGTTAGAGTGCCTGTAAACAAAACTGCCTTGTAGTTTGGCTACAAGGCAGTTGTTCGATATTATAAAGAATAAAGCTTAATTTACACGGCCAGCTGCATAGTAGTTCTGGCGATAATAAGGTTCTCTGAGCGAGCTTACCATTACGCCTCCGTTGGTGGCGGCATGTATAAATTTATTGTTTTTTAGGTAAATGCCCACATGGTAGATCGGCTGCTTCGGGCTGCGTTTAAAGAACACCAAATCCCCAGTGCGAATACTGTCTTTTTTAATGCGTTGCACATCCTGAAACATAGAGCGGGAACTGCGGCTAAGGTCTACGCCGTATACTTCGCGGTAAATGCTGGTAACGAAGCCTGAGCAATCGGTGCCTTTTTTGCTGCTGTTGCCGTAGCGGTAAGGCGTACCCAGCCATTTAGCTACGGTGGCAATCAGTTGCTTGTCCTCGTGGTACTCTAAGTGTAAGCCCAGCTTTTTAGAATAACGATCGTAGAATAAGGAGTCAACCTCTACTTCTTCAGTGGCTGTTTCTTCAGGCAACTTCAGTGTTAAAGCGTTTGCCATATCCTCGCCTGAATTAATGGCGTAGGGAGAGATAAAAGTTGCAGGAGTCGATTCTGTTGCCTGCGCAGGCGTTACCTCGTAGAGGAAAGAAAGGGTGAGTGACAGAATGGCTAGTACACTCAGAATAAGGGTTCTTGTCATAAGGGTTTGGCTTGTTTTTAGCCGCCGTAGCGGGAAACAGTTTCACCACAATGCATATAAACTAGCGGTACAAATAGTGTTAAATTAAGCCCGTTTATACTGTTCAAATGTTGACGCATCGTAACAGGTAGCAAAGCTAAGTGCAATTTATTTAATAGCCAAGCACTTCGTGTTAATTATTGACTGTAGTAGAGCGTGTGTTAACCTGCACATTAGTATATGTTTACCTGTATAATTGCGTTTGTATACAGATAGGGCTGAAGGTGCAAGTGCAATTTACTGAATTTGTGATGGATTATAAGATAGTAGAAAATTCTTGGTTTGCCCGCATCGCCCGTATGGTTCTGAAGAGCAGAAACGTGGCGATGGTGCTTGGTAAATCCATCCACTTAAGTGGTGTAGACCGTGCCACATTTTTAAGAGATGAGGGCTGGGTGGCGCACGAATTTTGCCACATCAGGCAGTTTCAGGAGCACGGCTATCTACGGTTTCTGTGGCTATACCTGGTAGAATCTGTGCGGGTAGGATACTACAACAATAAGTATGAAGTGGAGGCGCGTGTAGAAGGCATGAAGCACCGCAGATACAGTACCTCGCTAGTAAAGCTGCCTCAACAGTAAAACCTATAGGTGCATTACCTATTGACAGTAAGAAGGAGGAGTAAGAGGTGGTGAAGTTGGAATTGCTTTACGGCATAAAATCAAAGGAGGAACAGCTATAAAGTCATTCCTCCTTTGTATGAATTTAAAATACAGTTTCTGATAGCTCGGTTATAAGCCCTAGGCTTCTCGCCATTTAATAGTGCAGCCAATAGCTTTGGTGTTAGGTTGGCTTACTTGTTTGCCTGCTACCAATTCATTTAAAGCTGTTTCTGCGTACTTTTTTTGCACTTTGCCTGGCTCTCTGGAGTTATCGTCTATGGTGCCAATATAGGCCACTTTATACTTGCCGCCTTTCTGCTTTTGCACAACATATAGGTGCGGTGTGCGAGTTGCGCCGTAAGCTCTGGTAATTTCCTGTGTTTCGTCTTGGAGGTACGCAAACGGGAATTTCTTTTCCTTGGCTCGCTGCTGCATATCAGCAAAAGAATCCTCAGGTGATACCTGTACATCGTTTGGGTTAATGGCGATAACAGGATAGCCTTTGGGAGCATACTTGTTATGAAGGTCGATGATGCGATCTTCGTAGGCTACTGAGTAAGGGCAGGTGTTGCAGGTGAAGGTAACAATAAAGCCTTTAGCGTTTTTATAGTCATTCATCGCTACCATTTTGCCGTCTACATTTTTCAGTCTAAAGTCGGTTGCGGTATCACCAACCTGATAACCTAAGTCAGGGGCAGGCACTGCTGCCAACAACACGCTCACCAGCAAGAGGCAAGCTGCGTAAAGAAGAGGTAAGGAGGCTTTTTTCATAAGGCAGACTTCTTTAAGGTTTATATTTGTTTATAAGGTTTTGCAGTTCTTCCTGTGTTAGTTCGCGCTCCACAAATTCGTATTGCTTCCGTTTGTTGTTAAAGAAGATGGTGGCAGGTATAGCACCAGACCATTTCGGCTCCAGCTTGTCAATCCAGGTGTTGGCGTCAGTTTCATCCAGCAGCAGCAGCCTCGACTGTAGGTTCCGTTTCTGTACAAAAGGCTTCACGCGCTTTTCCATATCCTGTGCTGCATCCATGCTTACCAACACCACCTGCACAGGTTGATCTTGGTATTGTTGGTTGGCGGCTTCAAAGTAAGGCATCTCTTTTATACAGGGCTTGCACCAGGTAGCCCAAAAATTTACCACGTATAGCGTGTCGTGCGGCGACTGCCGTAGTTGCTCCAGTTGGTCAAACTTAATAACCTTCACTTCCTGTGCCGATGCACCTAAAGCGGTAGCAATACATAAAATGGCGGTAGCGGCCAGTATTGTAAATCTGTGCTTCATCATAAAACTGTAACGGATGTTGCGTATACGCTATTGCATGGATTTAAATATAACAAAATGACTATTAAATTGTTACATGTTAGTTCAATAGCTTTAAAGTAAAAAGGGGGCAAGAATTTTCTTGCCCCCTTTTTACTTTATGAATTTACAGCCGCGGCTGGTCTGGCTTTAAGTTTCTCCTTAGGCTTCTTTCGGAGCTTGTTTATCCAGATAAGTGTGCCTGTAACTGGTAAGCTGGTGGCAATTAAGCAAGCGATAAAGTATAGTATCTTTGAGAACATGCCATAAACTTCTCCTAAGTGCAGCGGCTTGATCAAGGACGCTATCTGTACGTTAAATGACTTCTCTGAAAATATATCAACTTTAAGGGGCTCACCAGTATACTGGTCCAGCTGCACTTTATCAGAGGCTGACAGCGCGAAGAAACCAGTTTTGTTTTTGTTAACGACCACGGCGTTGGTGGCATCTTCTGGTAAAGAAACTCTCAGATCGCCTTCGTACGGTAAAATAGCGTTAGCTCTCTGGATGAAATCTGCTACGGCAAGTGTTTGCGCGTTAGCGGCAGGAGTGGCAGAAGGTAATGGTTTTTCGCCTCTTCCTTTAAATACTTTGTCGCCAAGCACGGCGCTGAGGCCGTCTCGGTACCACTCAAAAGACCAGCAAAGGCCTGTGAGCGACATGATGAGCAGTAAGATAAAAGAGTAAAAGCCTAGCGTGTTGTGCAGGTCGTGGTTTACTCTTTTCCATTTGGCACTGGTTTTAACCTTGAAACCCTGCTTCCAGTTTTTCAGCTTAACGGGAAACCACAGTACAAGGCCTGTCAGTATCAGAAAAACGAAGATAATGGTAGAGATACCTACAATCATTTTGCCTACGCCTCCCTCTATCAACAGCCAGCGGTGTAGCTGCATCATAGTTCTGAAAAACTCAGTGGCTGGTCCGTCAGTCGTGCCTAGTACAGCTCCTGTGTAAGGGTTTACCATATAAGTTTTAGGGCGACCACCGCTTGATCCGCCACCATGGCCGCCTTGTGCTGCCTGCGGGCCCTTAGCTGCTCCAGCCGTTTTTGCCCCTTCGGCTCTAGCCTCAGTTGCTCCACCATGGCCTCCTTCTGGTTTGCCACCGCCTTGCTCTGCTGGTTTAACGCCTACCTGGTATGCTCTGGCAGCATCTTCTGGTATAGCCAAGTAAGCTACTTTACCACCTAAATCAGTTTCCAGTGTCTTAACCAATGCATCAGGGGCAAGGGGAGTGGCATTGGCTGGTATCTCCACTGTATACTTAGAAGGCTCCAGAAGCTCCTCTATCTCCGTATGGAAAGTATAAATCGTGCCACTCAGGCACACCACAAAGAGAACCAGTCCGCTGGCTATCCCTAACCACAGATGGACATCGTTAAAAAACTTTCGCAGGCTATACTTGTTGTTCATGCTATAATGTTTGTTAAATTCTTTTCAGCATAAAAGCTGCCAACGATAATTGTTGGCAGCTTCACTTTATTTGTTTTTCTAAGTGCTAGAACCTGTAGGTTACAACACCTGAAACGTTTCGTGGCTGTATTCTATCTATGAAGCTAATGCGGTAGGCGTCGTATCCAACTTTGTCGAATATATTGTTGAACAGCGCTCTTACGCCCCAATGCTTCTCAAACTCGTACCCCACCTGTGCATTTACAATAGTATAAGCTTTGTTGTACCAAGGAGCAGTGTTAGGGTCTATGGCGTGGTACTGCACCCCAACCTGTGTCCAGTCGTTGTACGGGCGCTCGCCCAGGTAGTAAGCTCCAACCCCGATGTTCAGGCCATGTAGTACACCTGTGTTCACTGTATAGTTTGCCCAGGCATTAAAAGTGTGATTGGGCGTGTTGTTTGGTGCTGAGCCAGGTACAAATGTAGTATGCTCTTTATACTGTGCATCTATATAAGCATAACCCATAATTACTTCCAGGTTCTCCAGCACACGGCCTGTCAACTCAACCTCAACCCCCTTGCGCTCGTCGTTGCCTCCTTTGGTGTAATAACCCGCTGATACAACTGCACCTGTGTCGTCTACTCTGAACACTTCCAGGTTCATGTCCTTGTTGTTGATCTTGTAAAGTGTCAGGTTAAAACGAAGGCGGTTGTTAAACCATTCTGACTTTATACCTGCTTCTAACTGGTCGATGCGCTCAGAGCCTAGTGGTTCGCCGTTTACATCAACAACAGAAGCTGATCTTGGATTAGAGCTGTTGGTGTAGGAACCGAAGATGTTGAAGCCTTCTTTCACGGTGAACATCACGCCTGCCAAAGGGTTCCAAAATTCAGAAGTTACACTCGACTCGCCGTTTGCTCTTGTTTTGTTGGTGCTATAGCGCATGCCGCCGTACGCTCTAGCCCAGTTGGTCAGTTGAATCACATCCTGAAAAGTGGCTCCGAAGCGGTAGTCGAAAGACTGTGTTTCTCTTGTCAGTTCAAAAGTTGGTAGTCCTTCTGGCATTGTGTTAGACACTGTAGATGGGTCCAGCACGTTTATTCTGTCGATAGCGATGGAATTGTAAATTGGTTGGTACAGGTCCATGTAGCGGTAATCGGCGCCTACTTGGAATGTGTGCTTCAGCGGGCCTGTCTGTAGTTCCTTGCCAACAAGGTCAATTTGGAAAACAGAGTTTTTATCTTCTCGGGTGGAGTTGTGGGAAATAGAGCGGTCGTACCAGATTACCTGGTCTGTGTTTAAGCCACCGCCTCTAACAGCAGACAAGTTGCTTTTGATAGCGTCTGAATTGTAGTTAGAGTAGAAAGCTGCAGCACGCAGGTATAAGTTTTTAGTTATATCATACTTGTAGCGGGCCGCGTAGGTGCTGTGGTTGATATCTGTTTTATCTGACTCAAAACCCAAGAATCTTTCAGAAGGTAAGTCATAGATTTTATTTTCTTTGTTGCCTACCGATAAGTTTACAGTGCCTACATCTATGCCTTGGTTCTCTTTGTAGTAATCCATTTCCAGGGTAAGTGTGCTTTTAGCACCTGGTCGCCACTCTACCGATGGGTTTATGTAGAAAGACTCGTTGTCCATGTGGTCGCGGAACTTGCCACCGTTTTCGTAAGCACCATTCAAACGTACCGCCAGTTTACCAGATTTATCTACAACACGCTGCACATCAAATGTAGGTCTGATTAAGCCCCAACTACCTGTACGGAATGATAAAACGCCACTGTTTTCAAACTTAGGTGTTTTGGTAACAACATTTACTATACCGCCTGGGCCACCCAAATCAGTTGCGGCACCCATGGTTACAGATGAAGCACCTTTCAATACTTGTATGCTTTCTACGCCCTGCATGTCTGTAGAGAAGCCTGCTCCTCGGAAATCTGACATAACACGCACACCATTCTTTAAGGTAGGAATACCGCGGAATCCTCTGGAAGAGATACTTTCTCTAACACCACCGTAGGTAGCATAAGTATAAACACCAGGCACGTTACGTACACCCTCAATCACTGTAAGAGCTCCTTGCTGCTCAATTAATCGGTCAGAGATAACTGATATACTCTGGATCTGGTCGCTTGGCTTTAGCGGAAGGCGAGTGATAGCATCTAGTTTTTCTGGCTGCTTTTCACGATCTCCGAAAACCTCTACTTGTGTTATCTGGTTGGCTTTTGGTGTAAGGGTAAAAGATGTTTGAGTACTGCCTCCTCTGCCTACGGTTACCGACTTGCTAACGCTGTTGTAGTTCATCAGCATAACCCTTACCTGATAGGTGCCTGACGGTACGTGGCGAATCTCAAAATATCCGTTGTCGTCTGTGATGGTGCCATAGTTTGTGTTTTCAAGTACAACACTGGCAGAAGCGACGGGCTCTCCGTTTTCAGTTGCAACCGTTCCTCTAACAGCAGAGCGGTGTTGTGCCCAAGTAACCTGGGTTAGGAGAAGTAGAAAAAAGAGTAGCGTAGAGTTTTTCAGCATGATCTTTACATTTTGCCTTAAAAGGCTCAGCTAGATTATATATTCGTTCTTTTATTTAGACTTAATCTAAAGTGATACAAACTTACATCCTAGTTTAGATTTGTTCCAAATAGAAGGTTCGTAATTTTAGCTGATTACCTAAAAATCACTAGTAGTAGCTATAGCAGGTATAGCTATAGCTAGGCAAATAGAGGAGCAACGGGCAGATAGAAGGTGGTTGAAGAACATTTGTATAAACAAATGTTGAGTTGGCCCGTTATAAGGTAGTACGAACCATGTTTAACCAAAACAAACTTAAAATGGCAAATAAACTTGAAGGAAAGAAGATAGCAATACTTGTAGAAGAAGGATTTGAGCAGGTAGAACTGACTAAACCACTGCAGGCATTAAAGGATGAAGGAGCTGAGGCGCATATCATCTCACCGAACAAGAACCCAGAAATAAAGGCTTGGAACCACACAGAGTGGGGAGACAGCTTTAAAGTAGATAAAAAGCTGTCGGATGTAAAGGCAGAGGATTATAACGGACTGTTGCTTCCTGGTGGAGTGATGAACCCAGACACCCTGCGTGCAAACAAAGAGGCTGTTAGCTTTGTAAACAAGTTCATGGAATCGGGTAAGCCCGTAGCCTCTATTTGCCACGGCCCCTGGACACTGATAGAAACAGGCAAGGTGAAAGGTAAGAAAATGACCAGCTACCACACGTTGCAAACCGACCTTAAAAACGCAGGTGCCGAGTGGGTAGACCAAGAAGTTGTAGTAGACCAGGGATTGGTAACCAGCCGTAACCCAGACGATATTCCAGCTTTCAACAAGAAAATGGTTGAAGAATTTGCCGAGGGTAAACACGACCGCTAGTTTAGCGGATTTATATTAGAGAGCCTCACCAGTACACACTGGTGAGGCTTTTTTATGCCTGTATAAGACTCAGTAAGCTCTCGGAAGGTAGCTCAAGCAGTACTGTTAGCACCAGATCAAGTATAAAAAGCACCACGCCCTGCAGCACAAGGGATTCTCCCCAGCCTAAGTACTGCTCTGTTTTGGCAATATTTCTTGATCTTTCCTTTAGATAAGCTCCAAGTATAATATAGCTTACATCTAGCCCTACATTTGCATACAACACCTTCTTGTACCAGAGGTGCTGCCTCAGGCTCTCAGCAAGTGTAGTATTGGTCACATCTTCAGTCAGCAGAAAGTAAAGGAAGGTACCCGCAATCAGAATATTCACAATATTCCAGTAGATGTTCATTTGGTAGAAGTAGCGCTTACTGCGGGAGGCTTTGGTTAGCTTAAAGCTGCCGATAATAATATTGAGCAAGGCCCAGGCCGCTAACGCGCCCATACCTGCTTTTAAAACTTCTGCCTGCCAAAGATTGAAAGAAACCAAGGCATCTGCTGGTTGTGCATTGGCCGCAAAGCCAAACAGGAGAAAGAAAAGCAGGAAAAAGTATTTTGCCATAGTTTGAAGTGTGGGTTTACAGGCGCTCTTAAGGTGTTAACGGTGCTGCTGTGGAAAAAGTACTGCCGCACGTTGGTTTTAAAAGGCTTCAGTTCTTACTGCTGCCTGGCTACAATGTTGAAGCCTACATTCACATCTGAGTGAATAGTCTGGTTGCCTAACGATTGATCTGAGTTATAGACAAGGTTCCACTTGGTGCGGTCTATGTTGAAGTTAGCTTTAGCGGTAAGCACATTATCCTCTAGTTTTAGCTCCGCTGGAAAAGAAACACTTTTTGTTACACCTTTGATGGTTAAGTTGCCCGTAATTTTGTGTGTTGGGTTTTTAACACGCATTTCGCTGTATCTGGCATTTGGGCTGACGGCACGGGTATGTCGTGTACTGTCGAAGACCTCGACTGCGGTAATTTCAAAAACAGCTGTGGGATACTTTTCGGCATCAAAAAAATCTACTGATTTTAAATGAGTGGTGAGTTTCTTATTATTTGCTTCATCTAGCGTTTTATCAGAAGACCTAAGGTTGGCCATGTTGATCAGAATAGTGCCATGGGCAAGGTTACCGTCCTGCAAGAAAAGCTGGCCCTCCTGTATTTCGAAAACACCATTGTGGCGGCCTGTCATCTTGGCCCCAATCCAGGTTAGCTCGCTTTTGGCCGTGTCAATTTTATAGGCGGTAGCGGAATCCTGCATGTTAACTACTTCGGTAGCCTCGCCTACCTCTGCCATGTCTGTTTTCACGGTAGTATCGCAGCCAGCCAGTAGCAGTATAGATAGCATACTGCTTATGAACCATCCGTACCAGTGCCTTATGCTTGTGCTCTTTCTCATACGTTGTTTTAGCCTATTACCGAACAACAAAATACTTAAAGCGTGTTGATTCTTATGCTTTTAAGGAACAAAAACAAATGCTTTAGGGTGCTGAAGGCTCTTTTTGGTGTTATAGAACTGCTATTGCTCTTCCAATATGATTGTTTGAGCCAGGTGTAACTTTAGAAGAAATGAAGTACATTATATTCTTCATTTCAAATTTATACTTTCAGCTTTGCCAAGTTACCAACTACAAAACTATAGCAATACAATATTTGTAGCCCAAGGCAAAAGTTAGGAAACACTTAATTAGCACCCTTTACGGAATATAAGCCAAAAACGATAACAGACAAATAGCACGCTGTTGCTCTTAGTTAAAATCCAACGCCAAGGTATATCTGAAAGACGTTGTTTTTAATATCCTGGTTTATACTCTGTCCAGCATCATCTTCTTTGCGAAGGTCTGCAAAGCCACGGTTGTAGCGGCCTCCTAGCCTGAAGCGCCCAAAGCGAGCCTCTGCGCCCGCTGCAATGCCATAGTCAAATGTGTTATACGGCTCCATCAGTACCTCTTGGTTTTCTCTTCGGGCCAAAATCATCAGGCTTGCTTGTGGCCCAGCATGTATGCTGAAATTTTCTGTAATGTTAAAAACCGCCAAAACGGGTACCTCAATATAGTCGAACCGATAGGTGGCGGTGTCTTGCCGCTCGAAGCCCTTGCGAGAGTAAAGAACTTCTGATTGTAGCGAGAACGAGTTATTGAAAGAAAACTGGGCAAAAGCACCCGCATGAAAACTGGTCATGTAGTCTGTACTGCCCCATACAGCTTCGCGGTCGCCTCCAGCCATATTAGCGAAGTTAACGCCCCCTTTAAAGCCAAAGCCAGAATTGTGAGAAAAAGCACCACTGAACAAGTTGTGGTTTTGCTGTTGTACTCTTGGCCCCTCGAGTTGCGCATGGCTTATAAAGGAATACAGAAACAGGCAGGTTAGTAAGGCTATCTTTTTCATAGTATCGTGCTTTTGTTTACAAGTTGTTCAGATGCAAACCGTTTGTGTTGGTTTACACTTGGTTATACTGCTGTTTTAAGTGTGAATGTTGCACTGTTTCTTGTTAGTAATATTGGTGTCGCTTTTCTTTTGCTTTGATAAGTATAAATAGAAGTTGTTGCTTATGTGCTTAAAAGTTAAAGTTTTAAACGGCTAGGTGTGCCTTGGCAGTCTTGTGAAGCAGTTTGATGAAAAAATAATCCATCATATATGGATATTTGTATATTATATAATTCATATATTGCAATGGGACTTAAAAATTTGCCTCAGTTTTATTGTTTAAACATTAGCATCAGCTGTTAGAAAGGAGGTACTCGAGGAGCTTACAGAAAAAAAATTAGCTAAAGCAGGAGCTGCTACTGCAGTATAAGTGCAGCGATAAGTTATTCAGAACAAACTTTAACGATTTTTTTATTTTTACTTCACCCTTTTTATGAAAAAGAGAATTCTACTTGCTGCAGCTGTTGCTGCTTCTTTCTTTACGTTTTCCGAGTCTAAAGCACAGACGCTTAACGACCAGGAATATGTAGCCGTAACAATGGACCTTCAGGGCATCCTGGAGCTGGACATGACTACAAACTCTCAAGTTGACTTCGTGTTCAACTCTATTCAGAAGTACCAGGTTGGTATTACTAATTATAATGCTACCCGCCTTGAAGTGAACTCTACTGTGCCTTGGGACCTGTATGCGCAACCGCTTACACAGTACTGGACACAGCAGGTGCAATACGGTGATGGTACTAATGCACAGGCACAACTTCCTTCTGAAATTCTTCAGTTGCAGGTAATTCAGCCAAACAGCGCGGCTGGTAAAACTGCAGGTACTGACCTTGACTTCAACACTTTTATTGGTTTGAGCAGCAATGGCGGTGCAAACGTGGCTTCTTTAACGCCTTCTGTCAACACACAATATTTAGCTGGTATGTTTGGACAAGGCACTAACATGAGCTATGCACCTGGTACTGCTACGCAGTCCCCGCTGCTGAACAAGTTCCTCGTTCACTATAGAATTAAGCCAGGTATTCCTGCAAACTTCCCTGACCTTACTTCTCAGTATCCGTCAGTATCTACTGCTACTTTTACAGAAACTGCACCTTATGCAGCTCCAGGTTTCTACGACCTGCAAATTGTTTATACTCTTACTGAAGATTTATAGTATCAGAAGCTGTGCAGGGAGTATTCCTGCACAGCTTTTATTATTATTAGTTTAAAACTATATAGTGAAATAAGTACAATTTTGTTTTCTTTGTGGCTAGTATAAACAGTGCAGTGTGTGGTGCCTGTGGAGAAGGGTTAAAATTTGTTAGGCTGTTGAGGCATGTGTAAGGCGCTTTGTTTTGTATTGCTCTTCTGGGGTGCATTATGTTGTTCACCCTCCATGGCGCAGTCGGTTAGCTTTCAGCTAAAGGCATCTCCCAACCTGGCGTTCGTCTTCGATACTTTTAATAAATATCAGCAGGGAATAACACAGTACAATGCACTTCAGCTAAACGTGGAGGCAGTAGGCACTCAATGGGATTTATATGTGGGTACATCCACCCAAACCCCAGGTTATTGGGATGTAGGCCAGACATATGCCTCTCTATACGGCAACCCTAGCCCTCCGAGTGACCTTTTGCAGATTCGCGTAACAAACATCAACAGAACCACACAGACAGGTAGCGCATTTGTGCCTGTGCCAGACATAGCCAATCCGCTATACCTGATCGGTGGCAGCCTTAACCCCGATGCTACAACCCCTTGCGCTACGCCAGGTACGGCAACAAACACAGAAGAAAGTTACCTGACCAGCCCATCGTGCTACAAATTTGATGTAGACTATAAGCTTTTGCCAGGCCTGGGTTACCGCGCAGGGCAGTACAACCTGCGGGTAGATTTCTGGATAGTGGCTGATCTCTAATATAAGCTCTAAAACAAACGACAGTAAACCACAGTGAAGCAACTTTTTATTATTGTTCTAACAACTCTGCTCAGCCTGAGTACATTGCTGCCTTCTGTTGCACAAACAGGTGGCAATGGTAGGCGCACAGGTATTGTGGCAGATTTTCTGCGGAACAACACACCGCAAAAACTGAACGAAGTTGCTTCTAATGTACTGAAAGTGGTAAACCGCACGTCGCGGCCTATCAGTTTCTCTGTAGGTGTTACCATTCCCGATAATTGGCAGTTGGTGCCTCGTCATAACAATAGCTATAGCTTAAGTGTAGGCGACTCTGTTTTTATTCCTGTACGCATTATTCCTTCTGCGCTTTCTAAGGGAAACATGAATTACGTGGTGATGGCCTCGCTAATAGGTGCTAACGGTGCCATGCTTACCTCCGTTAACTGGTATGTACCTGTGCAGAAAAAATCGCAGTGGGTAGTGCAGGTGCCATCCAAAGAAGTATACTTTAAGAATGGCGAGAACGCAGCTGACTTCAGCCTGAAGCTCTCTAACTACGGTAACGCAGATGAAAACGTGCGCGTGTCATTTACGCTGGATCGGCGCCTACAGCTGCTCGATACTGCTGGTACAAACATTTTACCGAAAGCCTTAACAGTGCCACTGGCTGTTGGCGTTGATACCGTTTTATACTTTAAAGTGAGAAAGCCTGATGATTCGGAACTGCTCTCGCGGAGAAAGCCTAATTTCGATGGCTTAAGCTCCAATATACCACAAGAAGAGGTTTACCGCGTAAATGTATCGGCACAGGGACAGGCAGCAGATGGAGAAGCGCCACGCAGTTGGAGCGGGACCGTGCTCTTTACGAAGCTGCCTAGTGTAAAGGCGTTGAACGATTATACCCGTAGTTCCTTACCATTAACGCTTGAAATAAACTCTTTCGACTTCCTGAGCAATGCCACAAACCTTAATGTGCTGGCTTATGGTAGTATGTTTATTAAAGAAAATAATCTCCTCACATACAGGATGCAGACAAACTTCCTGACCAACTACTACGACGGTACCACCTATCTAGGGCAAGACCACTACATCGGTTACTTTGCCGACAGAGGAAGTATAGAAATAGGGCAGGTGAGCGGTTTTGGGCGATCTGCTGTGTATGGGCGCGGAGCAAAGGCAAGTTATAACATCAAGACCTCCAAAGTTGGTGTAACCTATGTGCGTGGCCCCGAGCTGTTTGGCGAAAGCAACAACAGTGCAGTAGAAGTATACCAGCGTACAAAGGTTAAAAAACTTACGTTCGATAACTCAGTGAGTCGCCGTTGGAACGACTTTGACAGCTCTACGAGCGACATCGCAAACACTACTTTTTCTTACCGTGTGCTGCCCAACCATAACGTAAACGTAGGTGGTGGCTACAGTACCGTGCACTACGCTACAAACGCAGATTCTGTGCAAAACGGCTATTCCTATCTTGTAAGCTACAGTGGGCGGTTAAAAAAAATCAGCTTATCGGTTAACAACTTCTTTGGCAGCGACAGTTATCTGGTAGGGCAGGGCATCCATATTTTTAACACCAGCGCCATTTACGACCTTGAACACAACCAGGCCATCACGCTGTCGCACCAGACTTACAGAAGAAACGGGGTGGAGCGGTTACAGATGCCAGGCACACGTACCGATAGGGTCGAGGTTCGGTACAATATGCGGAAGCTGAGTAACAGTTACTACATTGGCCCTACCATATTGCACCAAGCGTATAACGGCTACGAATCGTTGAGTAAGGGTGTCCGTTTCGATTTCAACCAGACTACTGTGAACGGTATAATGCTGTCTGCTTCACTGTTTGGTGGTTATGTTAGTGCTTACGGAGCAGATGTACCAGACTTTTTTACAGCTAGTGCAGGACTATTCTTGAAGTATAGGCTGCTCTTTTCCAGGTTATACTACTTCTATGGACCAAACGGTTTATACCAGGAAATGCAGTTTGTGCAGGATCGTATTAACCCGCAACTGCTTAACCTATCTACTAGCAACGAGTTTTGGTTTCTGAAGAACAAAGTGATGCTGCAGCCGCTGGCTAACTTATCTTATGAAAATAAGACAGAACGTTTGCAACTGAACCTGCGTGGCCGCTTGTCCTACTATACTGCAAGCCAGATGGAGCTATCAGTATTTGGTGGGTATGTTGCCTCCAAGCACAATGGCGCCTTAGGCTACGACCCCACACAGAGCAGCTACGAACAAACTCCTTACTTTAACAGCAACATAAACATAGGCTTTGGCCTGCGCAAACACTTTGGCGTGCCGCTGCCTGGTGCCAAATATCATAGCATTGATGTGGTAGTGTTTAAAGATTTGAATGGAAACGGCGTGCTAGACTATAACGAAGATGGCATGGAGAACGTGCTGGTAAATCTTCGCCCAATGCAGCAAGTGGATAGTTTGCAGACATTTTCTCTGCAAGGCGATGATTTGATGACAAGCGAGAAAGGCCATGCCAGCTATGTAAACATGCCGCCAGGGCAGTACCTGGTTCGGGTAACGCCTCTCGTACACACTGAAGGCTGGTTTGCAGGGCAGGAGCAGCTTATTGAGGTGGAAAAAAGCAAAACAGTAAATATGCCGTTGCGCAGAGGTGTGCGTTTATCGGGCGGTATAGTTGTGGACAGAGACCAATTTACGAATGGCAGCAGTTTAGAGCTGTCGCGCATTCGTGTAACGGCTGTAGACTCTTTGGGCAAGACCTACCATGTGCTAACCGATGCGCAGGGGAAATTTTCTATGTTCCTGCCAATCGGCAAGTATAAGGTGTCTGTAAACGAAGCCGCGTTAGGCAGCAGCTACGAGTTTACGCAGGGTTTTATGTTGCTGGACCTGACGAGAACTGCTGATAACTATAGTGTAACCTTTTATGCATCTGAAAAGAGGCGCAAGCTGAACATTAAGAAGTTCAACAGCAATGGCGATGAAATAAAGGAGGAACAGTAAACCTAAAGTATAAGTGAACAAACAAATAGTAGTAATGAAAAGAAAACACTTGCAGATTTTTTTATTGATGGTGATGTGGGCTGGTGCCTGCTGCAATGTGCTAGCGCAGAACGTTTCTATAGCCCCGAGCAGGCTGTATTATAAAGTAAGTGTAGGCGACTATAAAACACAGGTAATCAAAATAACCAATAGCTCTACTGCCACTCAAGCTTTTAACATTAGCTTCGGCGATTTTGAGCCAAACGGTATACTTGGTAAAAGCACCATTATGCAATCAGGAGAAAGCCCCAACTCCTGTGCCAAGTGGTTAACGGCCACACCTTCTTTTGTAGAGATAGAGCCAGGGCAGACAAAGGATGTGGAAGTGCTGCTGGAGGTGCCAAATGACCAGGAGGCTAACAAGGTGAAATGGTCTACCATGATTGTGCGCCTTACCAAAGAGCGTAAAGGCGGTGAGCAGGGCGACCAGAAATCCTTAGGTATGGGTATTTCTGAAACCTTCCAGTTTGTGCTGCATATTTTCCAAACACCACCTTCTATCACAAACAAACAGGCTGAAATCATCAACTTTAAAGAAGAAAGAGTGGGAGAAGATGGCACGCGTATGCTTACAATCCTTGCCCGCAATACTGGCGATGCCATCCTGGACTGTGCCTCTTACCTGAATGCTACTAACTTGCAAACGGGTAGTGAAGAACGTATAGCCTTGCTGGCTTTTACGCTGCTGCCTGGTGCTACGCGCGAGGTGCGTTTTAAAGTGCCGCCTACCCTACCAAAAGGCAAGTATTCTATACTCGGTGTGCTGGATTACGGTAGTCGCGATGCCGTACAGGCAGCCGAAATGGATTTTGAGGTAAAGTAATTTCTAAAGCGTTTAAGCTACAAAGCCCTGCACTACTTTATAGTTGGTGTGGGGCTTTGTAGCTTATACTTGTTTCGCAACAAAATAGCACAATTGTAAGCCTATAATTGGACTAGGAGTCATTATAATATGATTAGCAGCGAATGCTAAAGTTTTGATTAATTAACCTAATAATATCATTATGTTGATAGATTTGGCTTGAAATAGCTCGGGGTTAACAGCAAAAAGTGGATAAAGGTGAGTAACTAACATAGTTATCCACATTTATCCACACTAAAAAGGGTTGATAACTGAAAAATATAAGATGTACGGCATACTTATCCACCGCAGGTTAGTAGCTGCTAAAGCAGTTAGTTTTTGCATTATTTTTCAGATACTTTTTTATCCACACTACATCACCAGAAGAAAGTCTAAACCTATGCTGCTATACTTTTGTTAGCTTTGTGTTATGCTAAAAATTGCCTGGTCTGAAATATTTGCGCATTCGTTGCCAGAGGGGCACCGCTTCCCGATGGCCAAGTATGATTTGTTGCCCGAACAACTGCTTTACGAAGGGACTATAACACAGGAGAACCTGTTTGCTCCTGAGCCATTGCAGGAGCAGTTTATTACAGATACCCACGACGCTGTTTATTGGCAGCGGCTAAAGCAGTTGCAACTAACGCCATCAGAAATCAGAAAAACAGGTTTCCCTCTTTCGGAGGAACTGGTGAATCGGGAGGTGGTGATTATGAACGGTACGTTGCTGGCCACGCAATTCGCCCTAGAGTATGGCATAGGCATGAACATAGCAGGCGGTACCCACCATGCCTTTACAGACAGAGGCGAAGGTTTTTGCCTGCTCAACGATATTGGGATCTCGGCTAACTACCTACTCAAGCACAAAGGCTTTAGTAAAATCCTGGTGGTGGACTTGGATGTGCATCAGGGAAATGGAACAGCACAAATATTTCAGCACGAGCCGCGTGTGTTCACCTTTAGTATGCATGGGGGCCACAACTATCCTTTCCACAAAGAAAAGTCGGATTTAGATATACCATTGGCAGAGGGCACCGACGACAAAACTTACCTGAAGCTTTTGGCAGAAACCCTGCCACGCCTGATAGATGAGCAGGAGCCGGAGTTCGTGTTTTTCCAATCGGGGGTGGATGTGCTGGCAACAGACAAACTGGGCAAACTGGGCATGACTATAGCTGGCTGCAAAGAGCGCGACAGGATGGTGCTGGAAACGTGCTACAGGAATAAGTTGCCTGTTACAGTAAGTATGGGAGGTGGTTACTCTAAACAAATTGCGCACATTGTAGAGGCGCATGCTAATACCTTTCGGTTGGCACAGCAGCTCTTTTTCTAAGCTAGAAAATTAAATAGGTTGAAGGTTAAAAATTTGATTGACAGCTTGTTTGGGGTTAAGTAAAGAGGCACAAGTACCACGACACAAGACACACGGCTTTTTATAGAAGATGGTGCTGATGTTCAACATGTGTCAAAGCAAGATGCACTTTTTTCAAGTAAAACTAATTTTTCTCCTTAGTTATTGATCCTTGTAGGGCTGTAAATTCAAGTATAGAGCTGGCGGAAAGGTATGTTTTGGCGTGAGGGCTAACCAGCAATTTCACCTGAGTTATGGGAGCTATTTCATTCAGGGTCTTTTCCCCAATTTGTCGTCGTCGTCCTTTTTGGGTTTGAAAAACGAGCGTAAGAGCAGGTAGATTATTGGGGCCAGAGCCATCACTAGTATAATGTAGATTATCAGCTTCAGTACTTTAAAAAATACAGATATAAGTAAAGCAGATAGCGCTATAGAAATGATAAACAATAACCAGAAAGTAATAGTACTCTTGCTCATGGAGACTCTGCTGAGTTAAAAGGTTAAAAAGTGTTGCCGCTATGCTTTTCCCATTACCAATTGCCACCTGAACGCCCACATCCAGCGCAAACTATAGTTCGTAACGCCAGCCTGCTGCACCAGGTGTTTTAGCTCATCTTGTTTAAACGCCCGTGCCACCGATACAGCTGCATCGTTTTTAACTAAATACGATTTTGAGAACATAGCGGTAAGCCATTTAATGGAATGGTAGGCAAACCAGTGGCGGTGCAGGTCGTTAACAATGGCGGCTAATCTTGCTTGTTTGTGCAGGAGACGGAACATTCTTACCAGTTGCTCATCGGTGAAGTGGTGGCAAAACAGGCTGCATACCGACACATCATACTTTTGCTGTGCAAAGCTCTCCGAGAACACATCGTGCTGCTCTACCTGTATAAAAGGAAACTGGCTGCAACGCTCACGGGCAACCTGCACAATATACTCATTGGCATCTACACCTGTTAATTTAACAGAAATGCCTTTCTTCTGTGCCCATTTCGCAATGTTTAGCATGGTGTCGCCGCCGCCACAGCCAATGTCTGCTATGTGGAGTGGCTGAGGGAGATTTGCGCCATGTTTGGTTACTAGTTTATCCAAGGCATCTAGCACAACTTTATGCCCTCCCAACAAGTTATTAATCACCTCCAGCTCATCCAGCGTCTGCCGCATGTCCTGCCCCGAGAGCTGCAGATCATCCATTATTTCTGCTTCGTTAGATCGTTTCTTTAGCATAGTGCACTTTCAGTAACATTGATTCTAGGGTCAGGCCAGGGCCAAAGGCAAAGCTCAGCACGGGCTCGTCTTTATCTTCCTTCGTTAGGCTGCTCATCAGCGCCTTCAGCACATACAGCACTGTGGCCGACGACATATTCCCAAACTCGCGCAGCACTTTGTAGGCAAAGCGGTTGTCATCATGGGTCAGGTTTAGCTCCTGCTCTATTACCTCCAAAATACGCCTGCCGCCTGGGTGAATTGCAAAGTACTTGATCTCTGATAAGTTAGTTTCTAGCCCTTTCAATAAACGGTCTGTTAGCTGACCTATGCCTTCCTTGATAAGATCGGGTACGTAAGAAGAGAGCGTCATCTCAAAGCCAGTATCGCCAATATGCCAGGCCATTTCCTGCTTGCCAGCAGGGGCTAAATCGCAATGGAAAGACTGCAGCTCCAAATTTACCTCCTGGCACGGTTGCCCCTGTATCAGTACAGCTGCTGAGCCATCGCCAAACAAAGCATTCGATACCAGGTGATCTTGCTCAGTGTACTTCTGGAAATGTATGGTGCAGATTTCGGTACACACTACCATCACCTTGGCACTTTCATCGGCTCTGCAAATGGTGTCTGCGAGTTTGATGGCATTAAACGCGGCATAACAACCCATAAAATTCACGGCTGTGCGTTGTATGGTAGAGTTTAGTTGGAGCCTTTCCACCAGTTCAATGTCTAAGCCAGGAGCATACATGCCCGTGCAGCTCACAGTAATTAGGTGCGTAAGGTCGGCTGGCTTAGTGTCTGGATTCTGCAGCAGGCAATTATTGATAGCAGTTTCCGACAAATCCACGGCATGTTTCTGGTATAAACCCATACGCTGCTGCACTGTCGGGAAAGGCTCCAGGGTAGGAGTGTTCGGGTAAAATTCAAACTCTCCGTTAGGTCGGGTATAATCTTCTAACACGCTGTAGCGTTGCCCAATACCAGAAACACGGTACAAGGCTTTTAATTTTCTAGTTTGTTGTTCATCAAATTGCAGAGCATCGGCCATAAACTCTGCCACCTGCATTTGGGGTATTTTGTAAGGAGGGTTAGCCGTTCCTATCGCGCATATATAACTTTTCATTCAGTAGTCTTTCTTATCGGGTAGTTTGCCTATTCTTTTTAGGGAAGGCTGGTGTGGCCGTTCTTGCAGAGCAACAACACAAGGCAAACCGTTGTTTAGTTACGCAAGCCATCATATATAAGATATAACTATACTTGCGCCTGTGTTAGAATGGCTTACCATGCGTTTGCTTCATAAGAAGCCGCAGCAAAGAAGGCGAGTATTGTAATGTATTTACAGCTACCTCAGATAGAACAGGGCTACCGAAGAAATGTTGCACAGTTCTGCCAATAGTAAGGCGGCTTGCAAACTGCCGCCGCCAGGCACGGGTATAGTTTTCTTCTAAAGCTTGTCTGTTTTGGCCGTTTCGGAAGTATAGCTGTACCTGTTCTGCTGCTATTTTGCCTGCATGTATGGCTATGGCCATGCCGTTGCCGCAGAGCGGCGTAATCATGCCTGCAGCGTCGCCGCACATAAGTATATGCTGCTCCACACAGGTTTTAGTAGCAAACGAAACCTCATTTATAACCTCGGGCTGTTCGTACAGGAATTCGGCTTCTTCAAATAGCTGGCGAAGGTGTGGGTTCTGGTAGAGTATGGCCTGCTCCATGGCTGGTACAGAGCCATGCTTCTTCAGGTTTTGGCGGGTGGTAAGGTAGCAGAGGCAGTGCTTGCCATCTTCTATAGCCGACACACCAGCATAGCCATTTTTAAAATTGTGCAGCGCAATTACATCGTTAGGTGTTTGATGGCGGATGTGGTACTTAACGCCCACAAAAGGCGACCTGTTTTTAAAAAAGCGACGGTTTAGCTGTCGGTCGATGTTTGTGCGTTTGCCGTAGGCACCAAGCACCACTTTTGCCTGTATATTGTCGGCGCCTTTTAGGTGTATATCAAAAGAGTTATTTTCATAAAGCACCTGCTGCACCTTCGTTTCCAGCATAAACTTAACACCGCGCTCTTCTGCAAGTTTGTACAGGTAGTTGTCCAGGGTATAGCGGCTTAGTCCGAAACCTCCTAAATCCAAATGAGATGTTAATGTCTTTCCAGAAGGGGAGGACAGTTCAAGTTTTGTAATTTGGGCAGGCTTTAGCAGCAGCGGGTCTGCTTGCAGACGCTGCAGAAACGGTAGCACTTCATTCGAAACGTACTCCCCGCATACCTTGTGAAACGGGTAGCTTTTTTGCTCAATAAGCGTTACTGAAAACCCTTCGGTTGCCAGGCTCAACGCAGCAGTAAGGCCTGCCAAACCACCACCAACTACAGCTATATCTTCCAATTAAAATATGGTTATTTAATATATAATAATGATAAAATAAATCCTCATTAATTAGTGAAAACACCGAAAATAGGAGGTATATACTACGAACAAATTAAATGATAGTCCGTTTTAATAATGGAACGACATTTGTACTTAACAAGATGACTATTAGCTAAATAATATATGAAACAATTTATACTTACGCTTTTTACATGCTTAACATTTGTATTTGTTTGGGCACAGGAGCGGCAGCCACCAGTGGTGCAAACGGCACAGGCGGAAAAAGAGAAGGTACTGAAAGTGGAGCAGGAAGGCGATTCTATTTCTATTTACCCCAATCCTAACAATGGTATTTTTACAGTATCCTTTACAAACGATGAGGCAAGAAAAGCGGAATTACGCATCATGAACGTGATAGGTAATGAGATTTTTTATGAGGTATTAAACAAGCAGGGTGCTGCTTTTACCACTACCGTCAATCTAAATGCTTTTGCCAAAGGTTTATATTATGTAAAACTTGAAACAGATAACTATAGCACTGTGCGGCGTGTTGTGGTAAAGTAGTACGAGCATTAAGTATTTAAAAATAAACGGGCAGCTTATGTATAGGCTGCCCGTTTATTTTTAGCCGCAGGTGTAGTTCTTAAATGGTTGGATGCTAAAAAGATATGTCTTGAAATTTGCCAAAATATTCTTTCGTCTGATTAAACCTAAAGCATCAGAAAAGGTCAAAGAGCTAAATAACCAAAAACCTTTGACCCCATGAACAGAAAAAACATGAACCGATTATTTGTGCTTTGCTTTAGCCTTTTACTTTCTGTAGGTGCTATGGCGCAACAAAGACCTCAGCAGACTGCCGAAGAGCGTGCAGCCCGTATGATGGAAACCTACAAAAAAGAACTTAACCTTACAGCAGAGCAGGTCACAAAACTAGAGGAGATCAACAAGCAGAATACAGCCGCTATGGTTGCCTTGCGTGAGGATACTTCGCTGGAGCGTGAGCAAAGAATGGGTAAAATGCGCGAACTGCGCGAGACTCAAGCAAAAGCTATAAAAGCAATCCTTACGGAAGAGCAGCAGAAAAAATTTGATGCTTTACAGAACAACTCCAGACAAGGCCAGGGTGGCAGAAGCGGTGGCCAAGGCGAAAGAGCTAGACAGTTTTAATTTCTGTTAAATGTAAAAAAGCCTATCAAACTATGGTTTGATGGGCTTTTTTTATTCCCTCACCCGCTACTTGCGTTGACGAGGTTTAGCGACTTTGGGTTTCTTCAGGTAAAATAGTTCTGGATACAAAGCCAATAACGTTAGTGGTGTCACGCACTAAACGTGCCTTTACAAAAAGGTTATGGGTAGTATCTATTACATGTATAGTCTGAGAGGTATCAAAACTTGCCAGTTCCTGGCTTTCAAAATCTGGTTGGGTATAGATTTTCCCGCTAACTAAAGGCTTTGTAACTAACAGCACATCTGATGGGATGGGAGCAGTAGCGCCTGTTTCATTAGCCACAGTAGCTTCGGAGGTGTCTTCTTCTATGCTGCGGCTGCTACAACTGGCAACTATTAGAATAATACCAGCAAAACCTACTGCCCAAAGCAAATTCTTCATTAGCCTAAGATTAATTGTTTATAGCTATATATGCTATTTTACAAATAAAGTTATAGAAAGCCTAAATTTTTTAAAAAATTCAAATCTGTTGGGAGTGTGTAAGGCTACTATAAAGCACTGTTTATCAATGTTAAATAGTAAAAAACTAGTGATAAAGAGATTCAGGCTATTCTGCAGCACATTGTGCTATAGTAGCTAAAATCCTTAGCCGAAAGGCCAATTCATACTTGCTTTTTCAGCCTAGAAAACAACAATAACCAAGGATTATACTTAAAAATGATGAGGCTATCTCCATCATTTTCTTAAATTAGGAGATGAAAAAGAATATAAACTAACGATTAACATCAAGAAGAAGTGAAATGGTGAAACGAAAATGAACTACATGAAACACCATTTAACATGAGAATGATGCATATAGGTTTATATCAATAGGAAGTATTTCGTGCTGTGCAGCTATTTCTCTGCACATTGATTTAACAATATAAAATAAATGAAAAAAAGAGGAGTATTAAATAAATCAATCGTAGCTGTTCTAGGTGTTGTTCTTCTATGTGGCGGCTGTAAGGTAGCCAAAACAGATGCGGCCGAAACCAATACCGCTGTTGCTGTTGAAACCACTACCGCTGAACTATCGCTCAAAGACGCCTACAAAGGCAAGTTCTACATTGGCACAGCACTCAACGCCCAACAGATTACGGGTGAAGACACGGCAGCCATCAGGGTGGTGAAGGAGCATTTTAATGCGATTGTTGCCGAGAACATCATGAAGAGCGGGTTGATCCAGCCCAGAGAGGGTGAGTTTCGCTTTGACCTGGCAGACCAGTTTGTGACCTTCGGTGAGCAAAACAACATGTACATTAACGGGCATACGCTCATCTGGCACTCGCAGCCCCCGCGCTGGTTCTTCACCGACAGCCAGGGCAATGATGTATCGCGGGAGGTGTTGATCCAGCGCATGAAAGACCATATCTCTACCGTTGTCGGCCGTTACAAAGGGCGCGTGAACACCTGGGATGTGGTGAATGAGGCTATCATAGACGACGGCTCCTGGAGGAAGAGCAAGTTCTACGAAATCATCGGCGAGGATTTTGTAAAGCTGGCCTTTCAGTTTGCCCATGAGGCCGACCCTGAGGCAAAATTGATGTACAACGACTACTCCATGGCCCTGCCTGGCAGAAGAAACGGTGTGGTGGCCATGGTAAAGAGTCTGCAGCAGCAGGGCGTGCGGATAAACGGGATCGGCATGCAGGGGCATATAGGCTTAGACCACCCCTCCATCGAGGAGTTTGAAAAGAGCCTTCTTGCCTTTTCTGACCTGGGGCTGGAAGTCTCCATCACCGAGCTGGACCTCTCTGCGCTTCCTTCTCCAAGACGGAACGTAGGGGCCGATGTGGCCACTAACATTGAATACCAGCAACAATTTAACCCTTACACCGAAGGGCTTCCTGATTCTGTGACGCAGGTATTTAACGACCGCTACGTAGAATTCTTCAAGCTCTTTCTAAAGCATCAGGATAAGATTTCGAGGGTGACACTGTGGGGCGTAAACGACGGGCAATCTTGGAAAAACAACTTTCCTGTCAGAGGCAGGACAGACTATCCGTTGCTTTTCGACAGAAATAATCAGCCGAAGTCTGTAGTTAAGGCTCTTATTCAGGTTGCTCAACAATAAGGTTGTCATGAGTTTAGAAGGCATAAAAAGATCATTGCAGCTTTTAGTTTCTTTATTTACCCTAATTCCATGCCTGGTACAGGCACAAAGCGGCGTAGTCAAAAGTCCTGACGGTCAACTACAGGTAGAGGTGTTCCTACAAGGCGGTCAGCCTCATTACCGTGTAATGTATGGAGGAGATGCCGTGCTGGAGGATTCTCCTTTGGGGCTGGTGACGAATCTTATCGATTATTCGAGTGAACTGACCCTGACGGACACGAAGCAAAACACAATCGACCAGAAGTATAGCCAGGATAAAATAAAAAAATCCGAAATTCACTACGTCGCCAATGAGCTGGTATGCTCCTTTGTCAACAAAGACAAAAAGGTGTTGAATGTGGTTTTCAGGGTAAGCAACAATGATATAGCCTTCCGATACGACATTCCAGCATCTGGCGACCCGAGAGCGCTTGTAGTCGAAAAAGAGGCTACAGGCTTCAACTTTCCTCAACAGGCTAAAGGGTTTTTAACTCCGCAGTCCAAATCAATGGTTGGTTTTGCCAGAACGAAGCCGAGTTATGAAGAAGGGTATAAAGTAGAACAGGACATTGCCGCAAAGTCAGCCAATGGACTTGGCTATACATTTCCATGCCTTTTCAGGCTAGGGGAAAAATGGGCGCTTATTTCCGAAACAGGTGTAAGAGGGCTTTACTGCGGCTCTCACCTGAGCGACCCTACAGCCGATGGAACATATACGATAGCATTTCCAGAGAAAACGGAGAATAACGGATTCGGAAGCACAGGTGCAGCCATAGGCTTGCCTGCCACTACTCCCTGGCGAACCATAACGGTTGGCATGGGTTTGAAGCCCATTGTAGAAACAACCATTCCTTATGATGTAGTGGAGCCGCTGTATGAACCCTTTCAGGAATACAAGTACGGCAAAGGAACATGGAGCTGGATTATGTGGCAGGACCAAAGCATGAATGACAAGGATCAGGTAAAGTATATTGACCTGGCCGAGCAACTAAACTACGAATACATTTTGGTGGATGCCTGGTGGGACCAGCGCATCGGATACAAGCGAATGGAGGAGTTGATTGAATATGCGGATTCTAAAGGAGTGGGTGTTTTCCTGTGGTACAATTCCAATGGAGTTGTAAATGATGCGCCTCAAACGCCTATAAACAAAATGAGTACCGCCATTGCCCGAAAAAAGGAAATGCAGTGGATGAAGAAAAACGGGGTGAAAGGAATAAAAGTAGATTTCTTCGGGGGAGATAAGCAGGAAACCATGCGCCTGTATGAAGACATTTTATCTGATGCCAATGATTATTTATGGATTGATGGTGGTTTTCCACGGTACAACCCTGCCAAGAGGCTGGGAGCGGATGTTCCCGAACTATGTGGGAAGTGAGGCGGTGCTGGCATCGGAAAACCTGATGTTCAGCCAACACTCCAACGATACAGAGGCTTTCAATGCAACCCTGCACCCTTTCATCAGAAATGCCGTGGGCTCCATGGAGTTTGGCGGTGTGGTGCTAAACAAGCGGTACAACCGAACAAACGATGGCGGGAATCACAGGAAAACAACCGATGTTTTTCAACTGTCTACCGCCGTGCTGTTTCAGAACCCGGTGCAGTTCTTTGCGTTAGCGCCTAACAACCTTCAGGATGCACCAGGTTTCACCATAGATTTTATGAAGCAGGTACCTACAACATGGGATGAAACCGTGTTAATCGATGGGTATCCTGGTAAGTATTGCGTACTGGCCCGACGGCACGGTGGCAAATGGTATATAGCAGGAGTAAATGCCCAGACTGAGCCGCTAGAGTTGAAGCTTAGCTTACCGATGCTTTCTGGCAAAGAGGTGAAGTTCTATGGAGACGAGAAAGGCGGGATAAGCTATACCAAAAGTGTAAAGGTGAACAGAAAGGGAGAGTTGAAAATAGCCATGCAGCCGAATGGCGGAGTGGTGATCGTACAGTAAGGCGCATGGTTTAAGTTGCTAATAACAACACACTACCTTAGCCTCTCTCCCTAAAGTTTAATCCGACGGGACGGGTGCTTGTATATAAACTATCAAGATAAAGTTCAAACGTGATATAACCATTAAAGACTAAAGTATAAGTCATAACAGATAGTACCTTACAACAAACTCTATTAATCATTAAGCTAATTTAAATGAAAAAAAACTTCTATCTAACCGCAATGGCGTTCGCGCTGATCGGTATGGTATTTATGACAGGATGTTCGGCTTCTAAAGAATTGGAAGAGGATGTTACAGATCCGCGCGGTAAAATGCAGCCGTGGGAAGCGGGGGCTTGGGAAACAGGTAAGTACCGAAATGTTTTTCTGGAGGCGGGTTATGCACAAGCTGACATCGATGCAAAACTGGCAAAAGCGTATTACGACACTTTTGAGGGGCCAGACAGAGTGTATTTTAAAGTAGGCGACTCGATGGCCTATGTGTCGGATGTAAAGAATAAGGATGCCCGCACAGAGGGACTTTCCTACGGGCTGATGGTGGCCGTTCAGCTTGATAAAAAGGAGGTGTTTGACAGACTCTGGCGTTGGACCAAAGCGTACATGCAGCACCAGGGCGGGCCACGGGATGCTTATTTTGCATGGAGTGTAGATCCTAAAACAGGGAAGCATAATGCAGAAGGCTCGGCTTCAGACGGTGAGCTGTATTTTGTGACGGACCTGCTGTTCGCTTCAAACCGATGGGGAAATGATACGGGTATAGATTACTACGCCGAAGCAAGAAGGATTCTGGATGCGATGTGGACTAAAGACGGCACCATGGGAATCAAGAATGTAATCAATGTAGAACACAAGCAGATCAATTTTGTGCCTGATGAGGATGGCTATGACTGGACTGACCCTTCTTACCATTTACCAGCGTTTTATGAAGTATGGGCCGAGTATGCGAAGGACGGCAGGGAGCAGTTTTACAGAGACCTCGCTGATACTGCTCGAGTATTTCTGCATCGGGCCACGCACCCTGAAACAGGGCTCACACCAGATTATTCTGAGTTTAGCGGCGCTCCCCATAGCAGAGGCAAAGATCAGATAGGCGAGGCATTTCGATACGATTCGTGGCGTGTACCTATGAATATAGCCATGGACTATAGTTGGTACGCTAAAGACATTGAGTGGCAACAGGAGTATGCTAACCGCTTTCAAAACTTCCTTTATAACCAGGGAATAGAGACGTATGATGATCAGTACAACATCGATGGGTCACGGCCGGAATGGATTTTACCAGCAGGAGGTTTTCAGAAACTTCGACACTCGCTCGGGTTGGTGTCTACAGCTGGCGCGGCCTCAATTATGGGCACCCAGGCCAAAAGCTGGAAATTTGTGGACGAGGTCTGGAATGCTAAACTGGAGCCCTACTCCGACGGATACTTCGATCCTTATTTTGACGGTTTGCTGTACCTGTTTAGTGTAATGCACCTAAGCGGGAATTACAAGATTATCACTCCTGATATGCAATAATGCCTATCGGTTTAACTATAAGTACTTGAATATGAAAAAGTATATGATGAGATTTTATTTTCTGGTTGCAGCCCTGTTGGTGACATTCGCTTCTCATGCGCAATCCAGTTCACAATCTAATTTTAGTAGTAAGTTGATTGGCTTAGGTGTGGTGGTGTCTGATCTGGAGCGCTCCCTGGATTTCTATGTAGATGGGATCGGTATGGTGAAGGTCAACAGCTTTGCGATAGATGAGAACTTTTCGAAGCGGTCAGGCCTTTCGAACGGTGTGCCCACTTCCGTAACCGTGCTTAAACTGGAGGATAGCCCTGAAGCCAATGAGTGGAAGCTTATGACCTTCGGAAAAAAGGCAACACATCCTAAACAAAAATTTATTCAGGATGACACAGGAGTGCAGTACATCACTATAAATGTAAAGGCTCTAAAGCCAGTGATTGAAAGGCTGAAGCAAAAGAATGTACCATTCCTGGGAAGTACGCCTACACCTTTGAACCAGAATTTGTACTTTGTGCTGGTGCAGGACCCTGACGGAACTTTCATCGAACTGATAGGACCGATGGAATAAACGTAGCTTCAAGACCATCTATAACTTACTATAATCTCTAACTAACACAACTATTTAGATCAGCGAATGAAAGCTATTTTATCTTTAGTAATCATGGCTGTGTTGCTGAGTGCCGCACGGTTTATTCCTACCCAGGAAGAAAAGTACCAATACCCGTTCCAAAACCCTGAGCTTACTATCGAAAGCCGTGTAAACGACCTTGTGTCGCGCCTCACCCTAGAGGAAAAGGTAGCCCAGATGCTGAATGCAGCTCCAGCTATAGATCGACTGGGCATTCCGTCGTATGACTGGTGGAACGAGGTGCTGCATGGTGTAGCGCGTACTCCTTATAAAGTAACCGTATACCCTCAGGCCATCGGTATGGCTGCCACCTTCGATACAGTTTCGTTGAAGCGTATGGCCGACTACTCAGCGCTGGAGGGAAGAGCCATTTATAATAAAGCCGTTGAGGAAGGAAAGTCGGGACAGCGCTACGTTGGCCTTACCTACTGGACACCTAACATCAATATCTTCCGCGATCCGCGCTGGGGCCGTGGGCAGGAAACCTACGGTGAAGACCCATTCTTAACGGCTATGCTGGGCCGTGCCTTCGTGCGCGGGCTACAGGGAGACGACCCCAAATACCTGAAAGCAGCCGCCTGTGCCAAGCATTACGCTGTGCACAGCGGGCCAGAACCAGAGCGTCACGTATTTAATGTCAGCCCTTCTAACTACGATCTGTGGGACACATACCTGCCTGCCTTCGAGGAACTGGTGGTGAACGCTGATGTGGCGGGTGTGATGTGTGCCTATAACGCTTTCCGCGGGCAACCCTGCTGCGGCTCTGACGAGCTGATGCAGGATATTCTGCGCAACCAGTGGCAGTTTACTGGCTACGTTACCTCCGACTGTTGGGCCATCGATGACTTCTTCAAAAATCATAAAACTCATCCTGATGCTGCCAGCGCCTCTGCTGATGCCGTAATGCATGGCACCGACTTAGACTGCGGTACCGACGCCTACAAAGCATTGGTGCAGGCGGTAAAGAACGGACAGATTACAGAGCGCCAGATAGATGTTTCAGTTGAAAGGCTGTTTACCATTCGTTTCAAACTAGGTATGTTCGATCCGCCAGCAATGGTAGCTTACGCACAGACGCCATCAAGCGTGCTGGAGAGCGCCCCTCACAAAGAACACTCTCTGAAGATGGCCAGACAGTCGATGGTGCTGCTGAAAAACGACAAGAACACATTGCCTCTGCGCAAAAACCTGAAGAAGATAGCAGTGGTTGGCCCTAATGCCGATAACCCTATCGCTGTACTCGGTAACTATAACGGGCAGCCATCAGAAGTAGTAACGGCTTTGGAGGGCATCCGCAGCAAAGTGGGGCCAAGCACAGAAGTCGTTTATGAAAGAGCTACCACTTTCACCAAAGACACCCTGTTGGCATACACCGACATCAGCAACCAACTGAGTTTTGAAGGTAAGCCAGGTGTGAAGGCCGAATACTTTAACAGCAAAGAATTGCAAGGGCAGCCAGTGGCAGTGCGTCAGGAAAAAAACATCAACAATGCCTGGCAAGAAGGAGAGACTGTTGTAGGCAGCATGAAGGCCTATGACTTTTCAGCGCGTTACACGACTGATTTCACGGCCGACAAGACAGGTTCTGTTACTTTTGAAGTAGAAGGAGATGATGGCTACCGCTTTTCAGTAGACGGCGAAGAGCAGCTGAACGCCTGGACCCGCAACCGCTGGGGCGCTAAAACCTACAAACTGCCGACCCAGAAAGGTAAGACCTACCGCCTGGTGCTGGAGTATGTGCAGGAGGGAGGAAAGGCATCCATTAGTCTGCGTGCTGGTAACATGGCCAAAACAGATTTTAAGGCGCTGGCCAACCGTGTGAAAGATGCAGACGTCATCATCTTTGTCGGTGGCATCTCTCCGCAACTAGAAGGGGAGGAAATGAAAGTAGATGAACCAGGCTTTGAGGGTGGCGACCGCACCACCATTTTGCTGCCACAAGTGCAGACTGACCTAATGAAAGCGCTTAAAGCCACCAGAAAGCCAGTGGTGTTTGTGATGATGACAGGTAGTGCCATTGCCACACCGTGGGAGTCGGAGAACGTGCCAGCCATTGTCAATGCCTGGTATGCGGGGCAGTCGGCGGGTACCGCCATTGCCGATGTGCTGTTTGGAGACTATAACCCAGCAGGCCGCCTGCCGCTTACCTTTTACAAGAGCGATAAAGACTTGCCTCCGTTCGGCGATTATTCTATGGAGGGCCGCACCTATCGCTATTTTAAGGGGCAGCCGCTTTACGCTTTCGGTCACGGCCTGAGCTACACTACTTTCTCCTACGATCAGTTACAGGTGCCCGCCTCTGCTGAGGCAAACAGCCCAATGCAGGTAAGCGTGCGGGTGACAAATACTGGTAAGATGGACGGAGAAGAAGTGGTGCAGCTTTACACAAGTCGTGAAGTAGAAGGATTCCGTACGCCTAACAGAGCACTGAAGGGTTTCCAGCGCATTGCGCTCAAAAAGGGCGAAAGCAAAGTAATTACCTTTAAGTTGCGTCCACAAGACCTGACAGTGATAGATGAAAGTGGCAACGCCAGGCACGTGCCAGGCACCATTCGGTTTAGTGTAGGAGGTAGCCAACCTGATGCTGCTAGCAGAAAGAGTAAAAAAATTGTAGAGGGTACTGTCGCCTTAAAATAAGAACAGTTTCTGAGTTGCGCCTTATTAGCCTACTGATGAGCGAAACACTTCATTGATAGGCAAAAAGGCTGCTTGAACAGGAGGCGCTACAAGCTATAATAAGTGTGATCTCCAGTTTATGAATCGTCTTCTGAAAAAGGCTTTCTTGCTACTTACCTGTTGCTTTTGCCTATTAAACACGGCAACCTTTGCACAGGACAAGCAAAAATGTCTGAATCCTATCTTGGCTGGTTTTTACCAGACCCCGCCATTTGTAGGGTAAGGTTGGTGAAGACTATTGACTCTTGGCATGTATGCCACCTTGCAAGGTAAGTCATCCAACGGGAAAGCAACTTTCGACTGGTTTGAATACAAGGGGAATGATCCTATGTATGAGAATATATCAGCGGCAAAATAGCCGCTAAGCTGCCACTGAGTTTTCAACTACCACAGGTAAATTTCCGAGAAACAAACAAAAAGCCCCTGCACTTTATACATGCAGGGGCTTTTTAGTGGCCGTGCCAGGAATCGAACCTGGATCTAGAGTTTAGGAAACTCCTATTCTATCCATTGAACTACACAGCCAATAGAATAAACACTTTATCGACTGCAAATCTAACGGAAATACTCGCCTTTAGCAAACGGAGGTTTGTTACTGTTGACTTCGCCTAATAATAAGCCACGGCTATACCAAAAGCAATAACTGTTAGAACCAGCCCCACCATAAATATACTGTAGGAAATGCGCAGGATTTTATACTTGCGGTCTAAAACTTCACCTAGATAGTAGATGTCGGTTATCATGTTGTTGTACAGCGATTTTTTGTCGCGCATTATTTCATGCATTCCTTTCTGAAAATCTTCCAGCGGAATGTTGGTGAAGTTACCGAAGAAGAGCAGGTTTACTTTTCGGGTGTTAATTTTCTCTTTCTTCTTAAAGGAAAAACTAGTTACCTCTGGCTGCGCCGAGATGATAGCAAAAACAATGGAGCCAAGTGTTGTAAGCAGCAGAGAACCAATCGGCAATATAAGTGATCGGTGTTGTGCAAACTCAGCGCCTGTTACAGACGATTTTGCACTTAAGTAAGTAATAACAATAGAAAGTATAATCGCATTTATACTAATCATCATGTTCGCTTTATTATCGGCAATGGCACTAAGGTTTAGATGCGTGCGATAAGTGTTTCGGAACATAGTTTCGATGCCGCGTTTCGGTTGCGCCAGTGTTTCCCGCTGCTTCTTGTTCTTCTTTTTCTGCTTCTTGCTTTCTTTTTTCAGGCGGCTACGCTGTTCTTGAATGTTTAACCCCAACTGCGAAGCAAACTTGCGTTGCGCATGGCTGGTCTTAAACGACATCGACAGCAGGAAATCTATCTGAAACTGAGCCCACTCCTGATTTGTGAAAAACTTATCAAGGAAGATTTCCCATTCTACTCTTAAAAGTTCTGCACTGGCAAAAAAAGACTCCTTACCGATGCTAGACATATCGGCATCGATTAAAATTTCCTGCAGCAGGAAAGTGGGCACTGAGTTTGGCTTTGTAGCCATGATACACTCATTAATCCGCTGTATCCGATCTGCAGGGTACTTTTGCTGCTCCAGCCATTCGGTGGCAAATTTCACGCTTTCTTCTTCGTGGCCTGCGTAGGTGGTAATGTAACCAGTATCATGAAACCAAGCGGCCAGTGCCAGGTCCTGAAGTTCTTCGGCTGATAGCTTATGCCGCTCCCCTAAATCCAGTGCTTCTTTAGCCGTCTCGAAAGTATGTTTATAGTTATGGTATACAAGTTTCTGTGAAAGCCTTTCCTTGAAAAGCTTGAATACATATTCACTTGCCTGCCGAACAATTTCCTGGTCTTCCATATAAGGTTTAGTCGCTGCAAATACTAGGTGGCACTAGGTATGTAATGCTGCCAGTTGCAGTTCATGTAGGTGGTGTTTCACGTGGTTATAATACTTGCGGTTACGGTAAAACTAGCTTTTTGTTAATATAGGCAGTTTCACTTATGCAGTGGCCGCCCTGAAGCTCTACAACCAAAAATGGTGGTAATCGTTTATCTTTTTCAGTCCTGCCGTACCTGTTGTTACTTATGCCAGGCATACAAAGTGGCCGAAAGCTTCTGGAAACCAAATGTACCTGGAAGGAGGTATACTCCTGGCTCATCTAACCTGCAAAGCAACGGAAATGATTGGCTTACATGGCTGAAAACATTTCATGCGGCTTTTGGTAAGTAGTATGTGCAGGACAGCCATGCGATCTACACCTATGAGAAGAACTTGTCTTTACTTTTTTCGACCTATACTTTTACTGTTGCTGATAACGGCAATAAACTCCTGCGTTACCACCGAACCTTACTACAGCTCTGAGGCACTTGATTGGGAGCAGCAGAAGCCAGATCCGCAGAATAAGCTTCTTTACAGCGTTTTCCTGATTGGTGATGTGGGTGCTCCAGACCTTGAGAATGGAGAACCTTCGCTCAAGCTCATGCGCGCGCAGATGGATCAGGCGGGGGAGCAGAGCGCTACCATATTTCTGGGTGATAACGTGTATCACAACGGCTTGCCAGAGCCAGGCAGTTACGACCGCGAAATATCGGAGGCTCGCCTAAATGCACAGCTTGATATTTTGAAAGGCTACGCTGGTGAAAAGTACATGATACCAGGCAACCACGACTGGAACCACAGCGGCCGTGGAGGCATGGACTATGTAGTGCGGCAGCAGCGTTATGTAAACGAGTACCTTTCAGATGAGAACATTGTGACGGGTGGCGACTTCTATGTGCCTGGCAACGCATGCCCTGGCCCCTACGAAGTTAAAATAAGCGACGATCTGGTGTTAATTGCATTGGACTCGGAGTGGTGGCTGCATGCCTTCGACAGGCCTTACGGCACAAACAGCAGTTGCGGAGCCGCTACCGAGGCAGAATTGCTGGTCCAGCTCGAAGACATTATTGAGAAGAACAGTGGAAGCGACATAATGGTAGTAGCGCACCACCCTTTAATGAGCAGAGGAGCGCACGGTGGTTTCTTTTCCCTTAAAGACCACTTTTTTCCGCTTACGATGCTGCGCGATTGGATGTACCTGCCTTTGCCTGTTATCGGTTCTATTTACCCTTTTGCCAGAAAGTACGGTGGCATTTTACAAGATATACCGCATCCGCGCTACCAGGCTTATATAGAAGGCCTCCTCAATATTTTTGAAAAGTATGATAACATTGTTTATGCAGCAGGGCATGAGCATGCGCTGGAGTATTTTAAACACGGAAAGCTGCCTCATATAGTGAGTGGCTCTGGTTGTAAGACACAGTACATAGATAAAGGAGGCGACGTAACTTATGTGCAAAAGGTAAAAGGCTTTGCCAAAGTACTGTACTATGACAACGGTGAAGCATGGACAGAATTTTGGGAGCCGCTAGGGGATGGCTCTACGGGCAGAGTAACGTTCAGAACGCAGCTATATACAAAACGAAAGCGAGACACACCGCTAGCGTCTGTTACAGATAATGATGATTATACTGACAGCACAGTAACTGTGGTTCCAAACAAGAACTACATGATTGAAGGCTTCAGAGAGAAGCTGTTAGGTAGCCACTACCGCAAGGAGTGGAATACGCCTGTTACAGTGCCTGTACTTGATATGGCGGAGGAGCTGGGAGGTTTAACGCCTTACCAGAAAGGTGGAGGTACCGAAACTATAACCCTAAAAGTAAGAACGCCAGAGGCCAGGGAGTATACGCTGCGGACCGTAAACAAAGACCCTGTGCTAAAGCTGCCACTCTACCTGCGCAATACACCTGCAAAAGCAATGCTACAGGACCAAATATCGGCACAACACCCTTATGCCGCACTTGCTGTAACAGTACTGGCAGATTCCGCCAATATATTCCATGCAAACCCAAAGCTGTTCTATGTACCCGATACTCCTTACCTGCGGCAGTATAGAGATGAGTTCAGCAACAAGCTTGTTTACCTGGAAGAGGATGCTGATGAGAACCACGAAGACATCGCCAGCCTTGGAAACGCCAAAAATTTGGTGGGTACTGAGAAAATGCTAACTGAGCTGCAGGAGGATAATGATAACCAGGTGGATGAGTTAGCCTATGGCAGGGCCCGCCTGTTTGATATGCTGATCGGAGATTGGGATAGGCATGAGGGGCAATGGCGTTGGGTAGAGCAGGAAAAAGACGGGCCAGGAGATCTATACATACCTGTTCCCGAAGACCGTGACCAGGCATTTTTTAAAGCGGACGGTGTACTGCCCTGGCTGGCCAAGCGTAGGTGGAGTATACAGTATGTGCAAAACTTCGACTACGAGATAGGTGATATCATAGGGCTCAACCTAAATGCCCTTACCTTAGATCGTACGCTTACTTCTAGCCTTTCTCGTCAGGATTGGGTGCGGCTTGCTCAGGATCTAAAAGCTAACATAACGGACCAGGTAATAGAAGAGGCAATTAATCAGTGGCCCGACGATATTGTTGCTTTATCAGGAAAGGAGATAAAGGCAAAACTAAAAGCTAGGCGGGACCAACTGCCGCAAGTGGCCGAACGGTTTTATGAGCAGATGGCTAGGATGGTGGATGTGGCAGGCAGTGCCAAGCACGAGCGATTTGTAGTGGAGCGTCTGAACAATAGCGAAACCAGGCTTACGGTGTATAAGATATCAAAAGAAGGAGAATTACGAGATACGCTGTACCAACGCACTTTCTATACAAATGAAACAAAGGAAATCAGGTTATACGGCCTGGGAGGGCTAGATCAGTATGAGGTGAAAGGTGAGGTAGAAGAAGGTATAATTGTACGTATCATAGGAGGGGGTGAAGAAGACTCTATAGTGGATAACTCACGAGTGAGAGGCTTGAGAAAACACACTGTCATCTACGATTCCAAAGAAGGAAATAAAATTAGCTTTGGGCCAGAGACTAAAGATGAAACCTCTGAATTTCTGGACGTACATTTCTACGACCGAGACAACTATAGGCTGCCCAAAAAAGGACCTGTCGTATCTGTGGAATATAACAAAGACGATGGGCCGTTTATCGGAGCAGGTTATCGTATACGAACACAGAAGTTTCGGAAGAGCCCTTATGCATCAGAGCAGAAACTGACCGCCAATTATGCATTTAATACACAGTCGTTTAACTTTACTTACATAGGAGATTTTAGAGAAGTATTCCGAAACTGGCACCTGAACGTAATGGGGCTTGTGCAGGGGCCGCAGTACCAGCGGAATTTCTATGGCTTTGGTAATTTTACAACAGAGAACGAAGGCGATGATGGAGACAGGTTCTACAGAGTACGCTATAATCGCATAGGGTTTGATGCGCATTTGTATCGTGAGCTAGCCACCTTCTTTAGAATAGGTATAGGCCCCACTTACGACCGTTTCAGGGTACGAAACGATGGAAGGCAAACCTTTCTGCTTCAGGAAGCCAGGGCGGGTCATTTGCAGCCAGGTACTTTTAATCTGGAGGATGGTACTTTCAACTCGCAGCACTACGTAGGCATATCAGCCTTCGCCAACATGGATGTGATAGGCGATAACAACGAAGCTAACCCCCGCATCGGGATGCGCTGGCACAATAGTATTAGCTACAACAAACAAGTAGATGCCGAACAGCTTTCTTTTACAAATATAAGTTCTGCTTTCAGTTTTTATCTCACTCCTAATTTCCCGTTCAGGCTAACCTGGGCTGGGCGTATAGGTGCCGCACACAATTTCGGAGATTTCAGGTTTTACCAAGCCAATGCCTTAAGCGGACAGAATAATCTTAGAGGTTACCGCCGTGCTCGTTTTTCAGGGCGTAGCATGGTGTACAGTAACTTTGAGGCCCGCTTGCAGTTATTTGATGCTAACTTATATCTGACTCCTGCCAGATTTGGTGTGTTAGGTTTTTTTGATGCAGGCAGGGTTTATTATGAAGGCGATACAATAGAGCAAAAGTTCTTTAAGAGCCTGCATACAGGTGTTGGAGGTGGTATTTGGATAGACTTGCTGGACAACCATGTAGCCACTCTTTCTTACGCTGTTGGCGATGGAGACAGCAATCAGGTATTGGCAAGCATTGGGTTTTTGTTCTAACCAGAAAAGGCTTGTGGTGAAGGGAGTTAGCTTGCTTCACTAATCAATTATTTAGGCTTAAAACCATTTTTGCCAATGGTAGTGGCTATAATTGACCACTACCATTGGCATTTGAACCTTGCGGTTGATATAGCATCCAAAGGTTTTTTCTCTTGAAACCAAGAGGAGCAGCAAAAGAGGCTTCCTCAGAACAAACTTATCTCTAGCTAACAACTGGCAACAAGGACCAATAAATAACTAAATTACTCTTCCTGCTGATAAATTGGATTTTCGCCTTTTGCTACCAGGCTTTCGAGGTAATGGTAGGTAGCGTACTGTGCCCGCACGTTGGTTGGAGCAGGCTGTTCTGCATAGCTGTTGTCGATGTTGCGAGCCTTAGTGTCGTCTGAAAGCTGTATGTCGATGATTGTACGCAGCTCCTTTTTAAGCTCCTCCTGGTAAATAGGAAAGGCCACTTCTACCCTGCGGTTCAGGTTGCGGGTCATCCAGTCTGCTGAGGCTACATAGTATTTCTCGTCGCCGTTGTTATGGAAAATGTACACTCGCGCATGTTCCAGGTAACGGTCTACGATGCTCCGCACAGTTATATTTTCGCTGACGCCTTCCACGCCAGGCACCAGGCAACAGATGCCGCGCACCAACAGGTCAATTTTAACGCCCGCCTGGCTGGCCTTGTAGAGCAGCTTAATCATACGGCCGTCCTGCAGCGCATTCATTTTAAGAATCATGGAAGCAGGTTTACCTTTCTTGGCGTTTTTGATTTCCTGGTTGATGAGGTCGGTAAACTCATCGCGCATGGTAAGGGGAGCCATCAGGATGTGGTTGAACTTCTTGTTTGGCTGCCGATCTATAAAGAAGTTGAAGACTTGCTCCACATCTTTTGTAAGCCTTTTATCGGAGGTGAAGAGGGCGTGGTCGCAGTATATTTTAGAAGTGTCTTCGTTATAGTTGCCTGTGCTTAAGTAAGCGTAGTTTACCAGCTTGCCTCCCTCACTGCGGGTAATCAGGCCTAGCTTAGAGTGTACCTTCAAATCAGGAAGGCCCAATATAACGTTTGCGCCTGCTTTTTGTAATTTACCTGCCCAATAGATATTAGACTCTTCGTCGAACCTGGCTTTCAGTTCTACTACCACCGTTACAAGCTTCCCGTTTTTGGCAGCCTTTGCCAATGCCTTTGCTATAGCCGATTTATTTGCCACCCGATACAATGTGGCGCTTATGGCTCTTACCTTTGGGTCTTCGGCGGCCTCTCGGAACAGCTTTAGCACGTAGTCGAAAGACTGGTAAGGGTAGTGCACCATCACGTCTTTCTGTCTCATAGCCTCTATCATACTTGGCTGTTGTGCCAACCACGGATGTACCAGCGTAGGTTGTTCTGTATACTTCAGGTCTGGCAGGTTAAAATCAGGAAATTGAAAGAAGTCGCGGAAGTTGTGGTACTTGCTTCCTTCTACCAGTTCCTCTTCGCCAACACCTGTGTGGTGCATCATAGCATCTAGCAAATCCTGCGGAGTTTCAGGGTCGTAAAGCAAGCGGGCAGGGTAGCCAGTTTCCCTGTTCTTAAGGCTTGTTTTAATTTTTGCCATCAGGTTGCCCGATACTTCTTCCTCTATATCCAACTCTGCATCTCTGGATACTTTAATGGCGTTTGCCTGAAACTGGCTGTACATCGGATAGACACTTCTAAGGCAGAAGCGGATCGCATCGTCTATGAACATTACATACCGTTGGTCGTCTACTGTAGGCAGTTTCAGAAAACGGCTGCCATGCGCCTTTGTCGGAATCTCGATGATGCTATAGCAGTGAGGTTCACAATCTTCCTCTGTTGGTGCCGACATGTGCACGGCCAGGTATACTGTCTGGTCTTTCAGAAATATGTGTGTTTCTGTTTCATCAAGCACGATCGGGAGGATGTGCGGCTTTAGGTGTTCAGTAAAATACTGCTCTACAAACTTCTTTTGCTTGTCCTTCAGGTCGTGTTCCGTCAGCAGGTGTATTTGGTGCTGTTGCAGGTCGGACATGATGTCTTTGAATACCTTGCCGAGCTCCTCCTGCTGTTGCACCACCTCCTGCATTACCTGGTCAAAAGTTTCGGCAGGCTCGTCCGAAAGCTTTTGGCGGGTCTTCTTTTTTAGTTTGATGAGGCGCTTCAGTGTAGCCACACGCACTTTAAAATATTCATCCAGGTTAGATGAAAAGATAGCCATGAACTTTATGCGCTCTAGCAGCGGTACACGCTTATCTTTTGCCTCCTGCAGCACTCTATAGTTAAAGGCCAGCCAGCTTAGTTCACGGTTTATAAAGGGATAATTTGTATGTTTCTTTGTTTCTTCTTTTTCCATGTTTAGGGGTAGTAAGGGTGCAGATTTACGGTGCTGGTATACCTACTTATAGTTTTTGGGAAAATCTATAAACAGCAGGTTGCCGTTTTCTTTCTTAATCTCATACCAGCTCTCACTGTTAAACTCCAAGGCAACTACACCTGCGGTTGGTAAGCTAGATAGAGGCTCTGGCGACAGCATTTGGGCAAAATCGGATATTGCTTCGTTATGGCCAACAATCATAACTGAGTTGACGTCCACAGGTGTTTCCTGCACTACTTCCAGCAGTTCATGCTTATCTGAACCATATATCCGATTATCTACAACGATATTGTCTGGATCGTAACCTAGTTCTTTTGCTACAAGCGTTGCTGTAGAAATGGCTCTGACAGCAGGGCTAGATACAATAAGGTCTGTGGTAACACCACGAGAAGCAAGCTCCTGCCCCATCAGCGGTGCATCGCTGCGGCCACGATTGTTCAGGGGGCGGTCCTGGTCGCTGAGTTCATCAAACTTCCAACTCGACTTGGCGTGCCTGAGTATATATAGGATTTTCATAGAATTACATTAACAGCAAAAGCCACCGCAGCCAGAAATGGTGGCTACTGTGGCTTTGTGTCTTTACTGCTAGCGCCTTAAAATGGTTGTGCGGCGAGTTATCGTTAATAGTTAGTTGTTGCTAATTGAATTATTATGAAGCCTATAGCAACACTTTCTTACTTTCTAACCTCCTACCTTTTTAACTCCCAAACTCTCTAACTCTACCTAAACGTTGTTCGGATATCGCTCAAAATGGATGGCTGCCACACGGCGATATAGTTCCTCACGCAGTTCTTCGATATTGACTTTATTTGTAGCCGAGATGAACAGTGCAGGTGCATGTACCTTAGCCATGTATGTTTCCTTAAGGTCTTCGATTGATGGTCGTACTTCGTGTCCTTCCTCCAATAGCTCCTGCTCCCGCTGCTCCAAGTACTGGTCAATTTTATTAAACACCAGCAGCACTGGTTTTTCGGCAGCGTTGATATCCTTCAACGTTTCGTTTACCACGGCGATATGGTCCTCGAAGGATGGGTGCGAAATATCCACCACATGCACCAATAGATCTGCCTCCCGAATCTCATCTAGCGTAGATTTAAACGACTCGATAAGCTTGGTTGGGAGCTTACGAATAAACCCTACCGTATCGGAAAGCAGGAACGGTACGTTCTCGAACACAACTTTGCGCACGGTAGCATCTACGGTGGCAAACAGTTTATTCTCTGCAAACACCTCTGATTTAGAGAGCAGGTTCATAATTGTAGATTTGCCCACGTTGGTATACCCCACTAAAGCTGCCCGCACAATGCCTGCGCGTGCTTTCCGCTGCTCAAAATTCTGTAATTCAAACTTCTTCAGCCTTTCGCGGAGCAACGATATTTTATCGCGCACAATACGACGGTCTGTCTCAATCTCCGTTTCACCAGGTCCCTTCATACCAATACCACCTTTTTGTTTGGAAAGGTGAGTCCAGAGGTTTGTAAGGCGCGGCAGCAGGTACTGGTACTGGGCCATCTCTACCTGCGCACGGGCCTGAGCCGATTTAGCGCGTAGTGCAAAAATGTCAAGTATAAGCAAGCTGCGGTCTACAATCTTCACTTGCAGTTCCCGCTCAATGTTGCGCACCTGCGAAGGACTCAGGTCATCATCAAAAATGACCATGTCCACGTCGTGCTCGGTTACAAAAGCTTTTATTTCATCTAGTTTACCGCTACCTACAAAAGTGCGCACATCAGGCTTGTCCAGCTTCTGAACAAACCGCTTTATAGATTGGGCACCAGCCGTTTCCGTTAAAAAAGCAAGTTCATCGAGATACTCGTTTGTCTGCTCGTCGGTTTGGCGGTAACTTGGCACAGCCACCAGCACAGCTGTTTCCTGTGGCTTTGCTGTTTCGTAATATTGTTTTTTCCCCATTTATCTTTTTAATATCAAAGTATAGGCGATTACCGCTTTCATCATCTGGCGTTCATCATCACCTACTCGTTATTTCATAACATTTACTAGCTCCTCCGCACTTAGGTTGCTGCTAGCTGTTGTATAATGCAGCCGCCGCGGCTAAGGCATCATCAAGCTTGGGCTTAACAGAACAGGAAGAAGGCAATTTACTTTATTTTTCTGAGCTTGCGGCAAATTGGCTAACTTGGGCATTTATACTTCAGAGGCCAACTGGAGAGCTGCTATGCGTATTGCTATCGTCATCAACACAGCCTGGAACATCTATAACTTCCGCATGAGCCTTATTCGGGCGCTGCTGGCAGATGGCCACGATGTAGTAGCCATTGCACCGCAAGATACTTATGCTGCCAAGTTAGTAGAGGCAGGCTGTAAGTTTGTGCCGCTGCACATGCCACAAGGCACCAATCCGCTCAGCGATTTCTCGCTGGCGTGGCGACTCTACCGCACTTACAAACAGGTAAAACCAGATGTGGCGCTGCACTATACTATAAAACCGAATATTTATGGTGCTGTGGCTGCCCATTGGGCAGGCGTGCCTGCTATCAACAATGTTTCTGGGCTGGGCACCGTCTTCCTCCGAAAAAATTATACTTACAAAATTGCGTTGGAGCTGTACCGTTTCTCTTTCAAGTATCCTGCCAAAGTCTTCTTTCAGAACCAGGATGACAGACGTTTTTTTGTGCGCCAGAAACTAGTGAAGGATTATGTAACTGAACTGCTGCCAGGCTCAGGTGTAGATACCCGAAAGTTTAAACCTGCTGATGTTTTTAGAAGGGGAGAACCTTTTGTCTTTCTGATGGTGGCACGGGTGCTGTACGATAAAGGTGTAGCTGAATTCGTAGAAGCAAGCAGGTTGGTAAAAGCAAAGCATCCCGAAGTAAAATGCCAACTGCTGGGGGCGCTGGATGAGCAGAGCCGTGCAGGCGTAAAGCGGGAGCAACTGGAGGCCTGGGTGCAATCGGGAGCCATAGCATATTTAGGCGTTACCGATGATGTTGCGGCTGTTATAGCACAGGCTGATTGCGTGGTGCTGTCTTCTTACCGCGAGGGAACGCCCCGCGCTTTGCTGGAGGCGGCGGCCATGGCTAAACCTCTTATCGCTACCAACGTACCTGGATGCCGTGAGGTAGTGCAGCCGAATATAAATGGCTACCTTTGCCGTGCGCGCAGCGCCACCGACCTGGCCGAAAAGATGCTGCAACTGCTGACTTTAGATGAAGAACAGCTACAGCAAATGGGCAACGCAAGTAGAAAGTTAGCAGAAGAAAAGTTTGATGATCGCATCGTGATTCAGAAGTATAAAGCCGCTATAAAAGAAGCAACAACCACGTAAAAACTATAAAACCGTATTGTAATGGAACATCGGCAGTTTGATATTGAAGGCCTGATTGAGTTTACGCCCCGCGTGTTTAAAGACGACCGAGGCTATTTTTTAGAGACGTTCAGCCAGAAGTGGTTTGAGCCGTTCGGCATCAATCCTATTTTTGTGCAGGATAACCAATCATTTTCTAAAAAGGGAGTGCTTCGCGGACTACATTTCCAGACGCCACCACATGCACAGGCCAAATTGGTAAGAGTATCTACAGGCAGAGCGCTGGATGTGGCCGTGGATTTGCGCAAAGGCTCTAAAACCTACGGCCAGCACGCAACCTGCTTATTAGATTCCGAAAAGCAGAATCAGTTTTATATTCCTGAAGGTTTTGCGCATGGTTTTGTAGCCTTAGAAGATGATACTACTTTTCTGTACAAATGCACCGATTACTATGCGCCGTCGGCAGAGGGAGGCCTAATCTGGAACGATCCTGCGCTAGGTATAGACTGGGGAATTGCAGAGCCACTGGTTTCGCCAAAGGATGAAGTACTGCCATTGCTGCAAGATTTTGATTCTCCGTTTTAAAATTTAAAAGGAGGAAGGTATAAACATATAAGATCAGAGCCAGAAGTGTAAACGCTTCTGGCTTTTCTTTTTAGGGCTTGTATAAATTGTTATATTGGGTAGGGTAAATATGTTACTCTAGAATTTCTACGGTCAACGCACATCAGCAAAGTATGAAAAGAGTACTGTTCTTCTTTTTGCTCATAACAAATTTCTGCTCGGCTCATACCTATCAGAATGGCCTAATAATTCCTAATTTTTCTAAAGTAGAAGAAGATGAGGTTTGCTGTGTTTATTTACCCAAAGGAGGGTTCACAGTTTACAGCTCACCTGGTGGTCAACAAACAGGTAAGCTCATGCGCATGGAAGAAAACAAGAATGATGATCAAGCCCCCTATAAGTTGTTTTTCCGTCATTCTACTGTCAAAGCTCTTAAAAAGGTTGATTTGTCAAATCTGGAAGAAGTAGGATATGAAGTTTGGGCAATATCTTATTTTGAAAGAAGAGACGGGTATGTAAGAGTTATAGAGAAAACTAATGATTTTTGGCTTAGCGAAGATGAAATAAAATTAAAAGGATTCAATTTAGTTGAGTGGCAAAGCTTTTTAAACTCTAAGGCAGGGGATGTTCTAGGTTTTTATGCAAATGAGCTAGGACTTAAACTAAGGGAGGCTCCTAATTTAAACTCAAAATCACTTTTTACAATGAAAGGAGACCTATTTGAAATTAATCTACTGAAGCTTTATAAGGGGACTTGGGCAAAAGTGAAAGTAAGGAAATATAAAGAACACCCATGTGTAAGTGACTTGAAGCAAGACGAAATCATTGAATTTGAACTTGACGGTTGGGTGAAGTTAGTTGATGATGTTGGTAGGCCTAACGTATGGTACTATTCTCGTGGTTGTTGAAATCAATCACATTCAAAATTTAAGCAAAATCTTTACTATATCTTCTCTATCTACCTCCTCCATGTTCAAAAACAAATGCTTTAGGATCTCCCTTATACTGTCACTGGTGTTTCTCTCCTGCGGATTTGCATTGCTGCACTACGGCTTGGTAGAGTACGGCATTGCGTTTTTCGTTTTGCTGCCTGTAGTGGTGGGCTTTTCGATTGGTGCTTTGCCGAGCAAGGGCTGGTCTGTATTTGGCCTTTGTGTTACGCTTGTTTGTATGGTAACAGGCATGATAATGCTCGGTTTGGAGGGGGCTGTTTGTGGGTTTATGGTCTTGGGAATCCTGCTTCCGCTCCTGTTTTTAGGATCAGTAATTGGACATTTAGTGATGCAGCTGGGTGAAGGCAAGGGAACTACCGATCTCAAAATACTGGTGGCGCCGTTCCTGCTCTTCCTTTTTGCCGCACCCATTGAGAATGTTTTAACAGAATCGCCAGAGGTGGTGGAAGCCAAAACAGAAATCATTCTGCCGTATACACCAGATGAGGTTTTTGATGCCATCAAATCCGTGGATACGCTGGATGTGCCAAGGTCCTTCCTGATGCAAATCGGACTACCCGTGCCTCATAAGTGCATTTTAGAAAAAGAAGAAGTAGGCGCACAAAGAACCTGCTACTTTGACGGAGGCCAGATAAAAGAGGAAGTGACGGCCTATGAAAAAGGAAAAGTCCTGCAAATGATTGTGACAGATTACCAACTTACAGGTAGGAAATGGCTGGGCTTTAAAGATGCAATCTACTTATTTGAAGAATTACCAGGCAACAAAACAAAACTTACCCGCATTACCACCTATACTTCTGAACTGAAGCCCCGCCTGTACTGGCAACCTTTAGAGGAAATGGGCATCCAGCAAGAGCACGATTATGTGTTCAGAAATCTACAAAAAGACTTGGCAAACACGTATAGCAGGTAGTACCTATTTACTCTTGAAGCAGCATGTAACTATACCTCGTTTCTAATTCTTAATTTTTAATTGGCGCAGCACTAGCTCGGTTTCTCTCGCTTATCCGAGAAAGGAGTAGGCGTGCCCGTTAGTTGTTGCGGCTCACCTCTGAAACCGTTCAGTTCATTGTGCTGGTCGAAGGGTACTTTAATGCCGTGGTAATAATCTTGTAGCTTATAATCTTTACGGAGCGGGTGCCCTTCCCAATCGGAGGCGCAGAGGATGCGGCGCAGGTCGGGGTGGTTCGAAAAGCCGATGCCTACCATGTCGTATACTTCGCGTTCGTGCCAGTCGGCGGTGCGCCAGATGTGGCTAACAGTCGGAACAACAGGCATCGACTCGTTCTCCTGGTTTCGCGGCACAATTACTTTCAAAGTAAGGTGATGGTTATACGGGATAGAGTAAAGGTTATAAATCACTTCCATCGTACCCGCTTCAGGACCGTTATCCATGCCTGTAATGCAGGAGAGGAAATCGAAATAAGTCAGTTCATTATCGTGCAACTCCAGGCACACCTCTGGCAGGCGTTCTGTCTGTAGCACCAGGTAAGGTTGGAGTTTGTCTGCCTTTTCAGAGATGATAACCTCCTCTCCAAACCGATCTGTAATTAGCTGCTTTATCTCTTCAAACGACATAATTTGTTTTCTCCTCTCCCGCAAAAGTAACAATAATCCTGTTGCCAAACATAGCTTGCCAGATCGCTTAGTTGTAGAATTTCCTTCATAAAAGGAGGCTGGGTAATTGGCCTGTTGGAAATGAGCGTTTAATCACTTTGCAACATGCTTCTGATATTTTTAATAATTATTTAAAATTTACCTTATGTTATTGATAATTTGCTTTTGTTATTGAAGTATAATCGCTAAATTTCATTTAAACAATGTAGGTTAGTCGATTTTGAAAAGTTTATCCAGAAGAGATTTTATAACGAAAAGCGCTGTGCTGGCAGGAGGCGCTTATCCAGCTATGTTAGCCTTAAACCTTTTGCCAGCCGCACCTGCGCATGCCTTTAAGTTAGAAGGCAGCGGTAAAGGAAAACATATAATTATACTTGGCGCAGGCCTTGCCGGAATGACAGTTGCTTACGAACTGGGAAAATTAGGCTACCATTGCACAATTCTGGAAGCTCGAAACAGGGCAGGAGGCCGCTGCTGGAGCATACGCAAAGGCGCATCCGAAACAGAAACAACAAACTCCCACCAAACTGCCAACTTCGACAACGGCTTATACTTTAACGCAGGTCCTTCGCGCATTCCGCACCACCACGAGCTTACTATGCAGTACTGCAAAGAGCTGGGCGTGCCACTGGAAGTATACAACAACGTAAATGAAAGCACTTATTACTATAGCGAGGGCAACGGCAGCTTATCTAACCAGAAAGTACGGGCCCGCGAAGTTCATAACGACATGCGCGGCTACATGAGTGAACTGCTTGCCAAAGCCGTGGACCAGGGGCAGGTAGATACCTCTTTAAGCTCGGAGGATGCCGCTAAAGTAATAGAGTATCTGCGTGCGGAAGGCGGCCTAGATATCGATAAACTGTACAAAGCATCGGCTAGGCGCGGTTACTTAGAGGCGCCTGGGGCAGGTAATAAAGTGGGCAGCGTGGCCGATCCGCACAAACTGGCCGACATCATACAGTCTGGCCTGCTGGACCCCGATTTCTACAACGTGGCTGAGTATACTTATGAACTACAGATGACCATGTTTCAGGCTGTGGGCGGTATGGATAAAATTGCGCAGGCACTGGAGAAACAGGTAGGTAAAAGTATAAAATTTGGCGCCGAAGTAACCGAGGTTCAAAATCAGCCTGAAGGTGTAAAGATTATTTATAAAGATAAAAAAGGTACCCAGGAGTTAACAGGCGACTTATGCGTTTGTACGCTGCCGCTGCCTGTGCTCAGCAACATCAACCATAACTTTTCTTCGGATGTGAGCCGTGCCATCGACTTTGTGCCTTATATCCAAACAGGTAAAATCGGGCTGCAGTTTAAGCGCCGATTCTGGGAGGAAGACGAGCATATTTTCGGCGGCATCACCCACACCAACAACGAACTCACCCAAATCTTCTACCCATCCAACGACTACCTCAGCAAGAAAGGGGCCCTGATCGGGTACTATAACTTTAACGAAAAGGCAAAGGCCGTTGGTGAACTGAGCTATAAAGAGCGGGAGCAACTGGCTTTGCAGAAAGGTGGCATGATACACCCGCAGTATCCGAAAGAGTTTGAAAATTCTTTTTCGGTGAGCTGGCATAAGCTGCCCCATAGTTTGGGCGGCTGGGCCGTGTATAGCTCCGACGACAGAAATACCCATTACCAAGCGCTGCAAAAACCTGAGGGGCAGGTATACTTTGCAGGCGAGCACATGACTTATTTAACCTTTAACCGCCTGGATGGCAGGGGCCTTTGAGTCGGCACGCAGCGTGGTGACAGCCGTGCATGCACGGGTAAACGAGCAGCGGGTGAGTTATCCGACCGTAGGCAGTAAATAGGGCGGGTGAAGAGGAAATTGTAGGAGATGAAAATTATTCCGCAAGTTTAGCTATAGCGTAACTTGTGGCTGTACATGAGGCAAGTCTGTGACTTGCGGAATGAAATAAACTAAGTCGCGCAAGTCACAGACTTGCTGTCATACTTAACCACCAGTTACCGCTTCGCTTAAACTGGCGGTATGAGCAGAGCTAAGCAGCGGTACTGAGGCGGGTAAAGCTTTGAGTTTTCGATCTGAAATATGAATTGCTAAACTATAAACAACTAATCTAATCTTAAACTTTTACCACTATGGCAGAAAACACGATGAACCGCCGCAAATGGCTTAGATCCAGCGCCCTGTTGGCTGGAGGAGCCACCGTTTTACCGTCTGTGCTGAATTCGCTAACGGCTGCGCCTTTGCCTGCTGCCGTACGTGAAATCGTAACGGATGAATCGGTTATTCTGAATGCTGCGCCGCAGATAAAGGCCCGCTTGAGTGCCAACGAAAACCCGTTTGGTCCATCACCCAAAGCCAAGCAAGCTATAAAAGACAGCCTCGACATGAGTTATCAGTATGCTTTTACGACGGGGCGTGAGTTAACGCAGAAAATAGCCGCGTACGAGGGCGTAAAACCAGAGCAGGTAATGCTGGCAGCAGGTTCCAGTCCTTTGTTGCAGGCTGCTGCCATGTACTTCAGCCCTAAAGGCACTATCATTACAGGCGATCCTTCTTACAACGATTTGCCTGATACGGCTGAAAAAGATTTTGGAGCTAAAGTAGTGCGGGTTCCGCTAACGGCAGACTATAAGCTGGATCTGGATGCCATGGAGAAGAAGATTGACAGCAGCACCGCCCTAGTGTACATTTGCAACCCTAACAACCCGACGGGCACTGTGTTGGATGCTGCCAAACTCAAAGCCTTCACCGAGCGCGTATCGAAAAAGGTTTCGATTTTTATTGACGAAGCTTACATCGACTATTTGCCAGATCCGAAAGCGGCCACATTGCTTGAAAACGTGAAGAAAGGTCAGAACGTGATTGTAGCCCGCACTTTCTCCAAGCTTTATGGTTTTGCAGGCTTGCGTGTAGGCTATGCCATTGCACAGCCTGAAATGGCAAAGACCTTGGGCAAGTATTCTTCTGGCGGAGGCTGTATTTCGGCTACTTCGCTAAGTGCCGCACTAGCCAGTTACCAGGACCAGGCGTTTCTGCAGGATGCCCTGAAGAAAACGATGGCCTCCAAAAACTTCTTGTATGATGTGCTGAAGAAAGAAGGCTACAAGTATATTCCGTCAGGTACTAACTTCGTCATGTTCCCGATTAATATGGATGGCAGGCGTTTTGGAGAGGAAATGGGCAAGCGCGGTGTGAGCATCCGCACCTGGAACTTCAACAACCAAGATTGGTGCCGTGTCAGTATAGGCCGCATGGACGAAATGCAGACCTTCGCCGATGCCTTTAAACAGATATCGTAAGCTCTGCTATAGTATAAAGCTCTCAAAACTCAAATTCCTCACAGTTACGCAGGCTCGCTTTAGCTTAAAAAGTGGTCGAAATGACTGCTTGGGAATCTACATGTTCACTTCCCGCCTCGGAGGGCTAGAGGAGGGTTTACTGTAGGAGGCTTAAAGCTTATCCTAAACTAGCTGTCTGCCTTTTATCATTAATTCAAACTAATTTTATCGACTATAACCAATCATGTATAAACATTTATTAATAGCTTGTTTTGTAGTACTCGGGTTCTGTGGCGTTGCTCAAGCACAAGATGCTGCAGTAAATCCTCGTCCGATAACGATGGAGGAGTACACAAAAGCAAAAGCGTTTGAAGTAAAGGATCTGGATAAAGATACCTACGTGAAGTTTGATAACACTTATATTCTTGACCGCTATGAAATGCGCAAGCCATACTTCATCACTGGCGACGATGGCCTAAAGAAGCGCATCGACCTGTATAAGCTGCTGGCGAAAGATGGTATGCAGGAACTGGGTCTGATGATCTTCTACACAAACGAGAAAGGCAAACAGTACAAAGCGCTGCTTCCGAATTTCACAGCCGATGGCAAAGTGTGGGAGCAGTATTTTGAGGATATCCATGCGAATGATAAGGTAGAGAAAAATTATGTGCTAAAGCTGTCTTATATACTGTCGAAGGAGATGGGGTTTCAACAGTATAAGGTGATTAATTCTGGCAAGGACCTGAAGGCAGAGTCGGCTACCTATGGCAACGATATTTGTTTCCCTAGCGACCAAGTGGTGGCAATGGCCAACGGAAGCCAAAAGCTTCTGAAAGACATAAAGGCTGGCGACCAGGTGGTAACAGTTGATCCTGACACCAAAAAAGCAACGGTAACGGAGGTAAAAGAACTAGTGGCGCATGATGCAAAGAACTATGCTATTACGCAACTGGTGGTAGTGTCGGCACAGGAGAAAATAGGCAGAAAAGCTACGGTAGTGAGCTTGAAAAACAAAGTGCTGGAGGCAACACCAAATCACCCAATGAAAACAAAGGCTGGTGACAAAAAGATAGGAGAAATTGCCGAAGGTGAAGAGGTATTGTGCTACAACAAAGAAACAAAGACTTATGAGCCATACACTGTACTGCGTAAGAAGGAATTCGCAGGTGGTGTGCAGAAAGTATACAATATGGTGGCTGAGCAAGGAACTACTTTCCTGATGAACGATGTAGTAGTAAAACAGAAATAGAATAATTTTCCTGTTTTAGATCAAATGCAAAAAGCCCTGTAGTTTTTGAATTACAGGGCTTTTGGTTTAATAAGGTTCTGCTAAGTTAGCAGGCTCGAATATTTGATGATTGTTCTTGCTGGCGCGAAACTCCACATGTTCTAAACCAACACATGCTGAATTAACCGCAGCGTTAAGCTTTATCTGCATCGGCAACGGGCTGTTGCATTTGTTCTGCCCGCTTCGCCATCAGTTGCTGTATTGCTTTTGGGGCACGTATGGTTTCTTTTCTGATGATTTCCTGCAGTTGCAGAAAGCCACCGATCAATGCCTCTGGCCTTGGAGGGCAGCCAGGCACATACACATCCACAGGTATGATACGGTCTACCCCTTTTACCACATGGTAGCCATGCTCCCAGTAGGGGCCGCCGCAGTTAGAGCAGGAGCCCATTGAGATAACATAGCGTGGCTCTGCCATCTGCTCATACAGCCTGCGTATTCTGTCAGCCATTTTAAAAGTAACGGTACCTGCCACAATCATCACATCCGACTGGCGAGGGGAGGCGCGCGGAATGATACCAAACCTATCCAGGTCGTAAGCAGAGCCATAAGCACCCATCATTTCAATGGCACAGCAAGCCAATCCGAAACCCATCGGCCACAAAGCCGACAGACGAGCCCAGTTCAATAGGTCATCGAGCTTGGTAATTACAATGCCGCCTTCTCCAGTCTTTGCTTCCACGTCTCTGTCAATTATGAGTTAGAAATTATAAATGTGCTGCTACCTTAAGAGTTATATTCCTTCGCCTGATGCTGACGTATCCTGCGCTGAAGGTCTTACCTGGTACTTCTTTTCGTTTAGGCGCTGGTACACGTCCATCGGAATTTTTGAACGGCTCTTGGGAACTACAGGCTGAGGCTTAATCCAATCGAGGTGGCCTTTTGCCCATGCGTAAGCCAGGCCCAGCACCAGTACACCTATAAAGATAAACATCTCAACCAAGGCAAACCACCCCCAGGTTCCATTAGTGGCTTCAATTAAGTCTCTTCTGCCGAAAACAGTGGCCCATGGAAACAGGAAAGCCAGTTCTACATCAAAAATGATGAAAATGAGTGCCACCACGTAAAAGCGCGGGTTAAACTGTATCCAAGAATTTCCGATGGGTTCTTCTCCAGACTCGTAAGTGGCCAACTTCTCAGAATTTGGCCTGTGCGGGCGTATCAACTTGGCCGTGAATAAGCCAATAAGCACGAAAATAGCACCCCCTATCAGGTAGAGGAGTATGGTTCCGAAGTCTGAAAGATAAGTTTCTGCCATTGTTTGCAGCTGTTTACACAAATTTACAATGAAATTTCGGTTTTGTTGGATGGCTGTAGGTTTTAAGTGGTGTTATGGCTTTGGCTAGTGGGGTTTGCAGCTTTAAAGGTTAAGATTTGGACCTGTACTTTCTTCCGCTTAAGTTTAGAGGAATGAGGCAAAGGACTAGGTTCGCCTGACAACCTTTAGCTATACAAACCTGTAACAGGAAGACTATAAAACTGATCTCCAAACCTGCTTTACCTATGCTAACTGGACGCGTAAATGCCCCTGAAATCAACACCGAATACGGCTGGTTAAATACCGACCGCTCCTGGTCTATCAAAGACTTTAGGGGAAAGATTGTGCTGCTCGATTTCTGGACATTCGGCTGTATTAACTGCCAGCATATTGTGCCTGATCTGCATAAGCTGGAGCAGGAGTTTGCCGATTCATTAGTGGTGATTGGTGTGCATTCAGCCAAGTTTGATGCCGAGAAGCAGAACGAAACGATACTACAGGCCATTCAGAAGTTTGGGGTGGAGCACCCTGTGGTAAACGATGCCGATTTTCAAATCTGGAACCAGTACGGCATCAGGGCCTGGCCTACCACCGTACTAATTGACCCGAATGGAAAAGTAGTGGGGCAGCATGCAGGAGAAGGTGTGTATGACACGGTGAGGCCGTACATTCAGAAGATGAAGGAGGAGTTTGCAGATGAGCTGAACCGAGAACCACTGCAGCTACAGGTGCCTAAGCGTACGGCCACCAGCTTATACTTCCCCTCCAAACTGACAAGCGATGAAGAAGGCAATATTTACCTTTCCGACAGTGGCTATAACCGCATCCTTAAAATAAACCAAGAAGGGCATGTACTGGAGGCAATCGGGAGCGGCCTGAGGGGCTTTAGCAATGGCTCTTATGCCGAGGCTACTTTTAACGAGCCGCACGGCCTGGCGCTGTATGGCAACGTTCTTTATGTAGCCGATGCTAAAAACAACGCTATCCGTAAAATTGATCTGGAGAAAAAGCTGGTAAGTACAGCGGCGGGTACAGGTGAGTTGGGCTATTACTTTATGGAAGATAGTGTTGATGTACCTGTTAACCCAAACAGCCCTTGGGATTTGCTTATACTGGATAACTATATGTATATCGCCAATGCTGGTAACCACCAGATTTTGCGTATGGATTTGGCAACGGAAAAAGTATACCGCTTTGCTGGCAGCGGACGAGAGGCTTTAACTGACGGATATTGGCGCGATGCTGCCTTCAATCAACCTAGTGGCCTCGCCAACAACGGTCACGTACTTTATGTGGCTGATGCCGAAGCGAGTGCCATTCGTACGGTAAACACAGAAACAGGCATGGTGCTGACACCCTTAGGCAGAGGCCTGTTCGATTTTGGAGATGTTGACGGTGCCGTGGACGATGCGCTGCTACAACATTGTGTGGGTGTGGAGGTGATAGACAGCGACATCTTTATTGCGGATACTTACAACGGTAAAGTGAAGGTGCTGGATCTGGAGCGGAGTCGTGTAAGTACGTTGGCAGAAGGTTTTAGTGAGCCAAACGATGTGCTTTTCCTAAGAGGGCAGCTTTGGGTAACCAGCACCAACAGCCACCAATTATTTAAGGTAGATATTAGTACAGGCGAAAAAGAAGAAGTACACGTGCAGGTGGTAACGAAGGTAGAACCGTAGTTTTTTTCAGACAAAGGGCAAAAGGGGAATACTGTTATGGTTCTTGGTCAAAAACTATCCTTTCACGCTATTAAGTTACTCCAATTTGAGTATTAGAGCTAGAAGTGGCTTAGAGCCATGGAGATGATGTTCTACACCACATTTCTAATTCATGATTTCTAATTTGCCTGTGTACTTGGTTCCTTCACCATACTAGCTCTTAACCTACGGAAGAACTTGAGCATGACCTGGAAAATAGGACTTTGGATAAGGCTGTAGAAGAATGTAGCTATAAACACAGGTCCTCCTAAAAAGAAGCCGATCACCAGCACAACTAGTTCCACTGCAATGCGAGCGCGTGCTACGGATAGCTTTGTCCTATCGGCTATGGCCAGCATAAAGCCGTCGCGCGGGCCAGCACCTATGCCGCCTGCTACATATAGTCCGCCCGCAATGCCTCCGATAATCATAGCGGAGCCCAGCAGCAGGTAATCCAGTAAGGTATGCGTAGCATCAGGCAAGATATCCAGCCACAAGAAAAAGTCCATAAAAGGGCCAACGAGCAGAGCATTCCCGAAGGTGCCGATGTTGATGTATTCCCGCTTCACAAACCAGGTAACGCACACCAATGATAAGCCAACTATAACGCTCCAGGTACCGATCGTAAATCCTAGTTTCTGAAATAAGGCCACGTTTAGCACCTCCCAGGGGTGCAGCCCTAAGTACTTTACCTTTACAGCCAGGGCATTGCCAAAGCCGAATAGAATTAATCCTGAAAAGAAAAAAATATAGTTAATTACCTTCTCCCGCATGCGCTTTTACTCTCTTGCCAAATACTACACCTGTTGCACCATAAGCGGCTGCAAGGAAGTAAAATTAAATGGGACGGACTAAATAATTGCTCAGTAACTCGTGAAAGTGGGTTTAAGTTGCAGCCTGTTTTTATAAACCTTCTCCGCCTGCCCCTGCTGTATCAGAAAGTCATATCAATTCAAATGCATCCGCTTCTGCCACAGCGGTAGAAAAACCCTCAATATCGTCTGCGGTGAAGAAGGGAGTTTATTATATAAGGATGCGGAGCATGGAGAGGCTGGCTATGTAATTTAATCTTCTGCGTATTCGGAGAATTCTTCTAAAACTGCGTCTGTCATATATTCTAGCCTTCTCTCTTTGGCCAAATCCTTAACGGAGTTATATGAAATAAATGTGCAAGATTGTGCTAAAATAAGCTTGAAGACAGGTCTAGTTAGCTCTTGCATAACTTTCCCCTTTCTTTCAGTTGGAGCAACTATGTGGGCTTTAATTCTAAGATTAGGTTGAAGAGCCATTAAGTCAGCCATTCTTAATATACCCGAATAAATTGAAGTAGTGTGTTCTATCTCAAATGCACGCACAATGGTACGCCCCTTTATCCAAAGCACATCAATGTTCTCGATAGTTTTTATAGTATCATCATCATAGTTAAGAGGTAGGTCATATAGTAAAGAAGTTGGTTTGGGTTGCCAAACTTCGAAGATTCTGCTCCTGTCATTTTTAGGAAGCCACACCTTATAATTCATACGCTCACCGATTTCTGCAATCATTGCTTGCACTTTTATGGATTCACGAGTTAATGGTGCTTCCTCAAGCAGTGAGTCATTAAAATTAGTTATAGTTATATTAGAATCTTCTGTAGGTGGTTTGATTTCATAAGGCACAAACAGCGCAATTTTATCTTTATCAAATTCAGAGTTGAGCAGTTCACAGGCATTTTGATCTGAGATTGGTTTAGATGCCTGCATATATTTAACTCCCCATGATGGGCCTCCTGCCTGAGATAATATAGAAATGTCGAATGGTCTGCAGAACTCAAGATCCTTAATTTTCAGAGAATGCACATATTTTTGAGCATCAGGCCATGGTTTGAAATTAGTTAGCTCGTCGAGTTTAAATCGAACACCACAAAAAGTCTTTTTGCCAATTTTAACAGCCAAATAAATTAAATCATTAGGTTGTGGTCCTCTATTTGAGAATCCAGCTACTTTATGTTCAACACAAATATTATAATTCTCAACTGAGGTAGAACAATGTAGGATTCTTGTGCTCATTAAGCTTATGTAAAGTAAAAGATATAGGATGAAGTTAATGTATAGTTATACATCTTCCTAATATTTCTACTCTACCGCCTCACCTCAAAACCTTCAAATCCACCCAGTTCTTTTAATTTCTGCACTTCCACCTTCTCTACCTTGGCTCTGCTAGGCCCTTCATGCGCCCAATGCTCCAACTGGTTTAATGCTTCAGCGTCTCCTTCGGCTTCTAAGTAAACTGTGCCGTCGGCTTCATTTTGTACAAACCCTGTAAGGCTCAGTTCTTGTGCTTTTTCCTTGGTGCTGGCCCTGAAGAATACACCGTGTACTTTGCCGTACACGCGGATAGCGATGTGTTTTTTGTCTGTGTTCATAATAATATAAGAAAATGATAGTGCTTCAGAAATGAAGCTGTGGTTAAAGAAACGGAGAATACCGCTATGGGTTGATAGCTTTAATTGTAGAAAAACTTATCAGTAATACAGCCAATGGCCTTTTACCCGCCCTTTAGAAGTGACTTCCAGTGCAGGGAAAGGCAGCTTAATAAAGAACATACTTTTCAGTAGTGTGTTCAGAAATTTACTGTCGGTTTTGATCTTAGTCCAGTCGATGTCGAGGGAGAGCAGGTACTGGCGGTAATGCTCTCTTTCGGGCAAGTATACGCCACGATAGTAGCGCCTGTTCTCAAACTCGCCGAACATGCCGTTGGCGCTGTAGCCTACGGTGATATTAACCCAATCGGGTAGCTGGTTGCGGAGCAGGAGTTTGTATGCGTTCATACTGACCCAGTAGGTATGGGCGTTGTAGTCGAGGAACAGACTTTCGAGGTGCGTATCGCCGAGGTAGCCGTTGGCCTGGTTATAGTAGGGTGAGGGCGAAAAGCTGAATTTAAACTTCACAGGCTGATCGTTGAACAGCAGTTCCTGACCGATAACAATTGCAGAGCCTGCGGCGTTGGCCACCATGTCAGGAGCCGAAAAGCCCCAACCTTCGTAGAGGCCGTCGAATACTTCGATGGGCGTTTGCAGCACCAGCCCGAGGGTGCCGCCGTAAAGTAAAGCCTTTCCTTTGGGCACACCTGCATTGCGCAGCAATTTATAACCAAGGTAGCTCTCTACATAAGAACCGAAGGCATGGCCGGACTTATCTACCTGTAGGTAACCTTTGGTATCATCATAGAAATGGAAAGGCACTCGCTCATGGTCTTTGTACCAGATAAACTGCAGGTACGACATTCCCGCTACATAAAAGCCAGCCTCAGCCGCAATAATAGGTATAAGCTTTCGACGGTTTACGGTGCTGGAATCTGCTGCAGGAGCTTCATCTCCTTGCGCAAAAGCTAGGGAGCCTGGCGGAAGAGTGAACAAAAGAAGCAGAAGCAGTTTGAAAAGCCGCATCAGAGTAAGGAGACAAAACTAATTTAATTTGATGATGAGCAAAAGCATTGAATAAGGGTATTCTATTCAGGAAGAAGTCGTGTGTCTTGTGTCGTGATATTTGTGTCCATTTTGCACTGCACTAAAGGTAGCAAAAGCGGCAGAATTCTGTAGGAGAGGTGGGTTTTTTAAGTTCCTGCTGCAGCACGTTATCGCCTGCCGAATTGTTGCACAATAGAGGCAGGTATAGTTGATTGCCTAAAATTGCTTTAACTTTGATGTACTGCTGCGAGAGCGGCAGTTTGCTCTATAAAAGATTAAACTTATGTCGCTATTATTTACGGATTTCAAAAGCTGGGAAAAGCACTGCATCGAAACAGGGAAGCCACTTTACCAACCTGTGCTGGAATATGAAATAGACCAGAAAGGCCGTACAGAAGAGTATATTTGGGAAAACCTTGCCAAAGCCTTCGATGTGATGAAAGACGCTGTGCAGACAGGACTGACGGAGGACATGCGTTCCCGCTCGGGTATGGTGAACAACAGCGCCAAAAAAGTTGCCAAATCGCCTGTAACGGTGCTGTCGCCTGAGTTTCAGATGCTGGTGTCGCGGGCACTGGGAGCGAAAGAAGTGAATTCCTGTATGGGCCGTGTGGTAGCTGCACCAACAGCTGGTGCTTCGGGTATATTGCCAGGCACGCTCACTACCTTACAGGAACTGCACGGGCTGGACGATAGAACCATACACGAAGGCTTGTTGATAGGAGCTGGTATAGCCTTGATCATTGAGCAAAATGCTTCATTGGCAGGCGCTGTGGGCGGTTGCCAGGCCGAGACAGGCAGTGCAGCTGCCATGGCCGCTGGAGCTATAGTATACTGCCTGGGCGGCACGGTAGAGCAGGTATTTGCGGCTGTTGCCATTACTATACAATGTATGCTGGGCCTGATCTGCGATCCTGTGGCGGGACTGGTGGAGGTACCCTGCATTGTGCGTAATGCCAGTGCTGCGGCTATTGCTTTTTCATCGGCACAAATGGCCATAGCAGGCGTAAACCCTGTTATACCTGTAGACCAATGCGTGGCAGCTCTCGGCGAGGTAGGCGAAAGCATGGAACGCAAATATAAAGAAACAGCCGAAGGCGGCTTAGCGAATACACCGAGAGCCCGCGAAATAGAGAATTTTGTGCTGGTGCAGGACGTGGAGATTCTGCCAGACGAGGAAGATTTAGAGGCTTAGGGAGTTAAAGATTTAGAGAGTTGTGTTGAGTTAGAGGGTTAAAGATTTAGAGAGGTAGAAAGTTGAGGAGGCTTTCTACCTTTTTTGCTTTTGAATCAGCCATAATTGTTGGTGAAAACATACAACAACGGTGGAGGCAGGAAGGGAAAAGAATAAAATATGGCCTCTGAAGCTCCTTTGCTTCGGGCAAAAGTCTAGCGTCTAAACTCAAAGCTCTAATATCTAGCATCTAACTTCTAAAATCTTTTCCCCTTCGTGCAACGCTTCAGCAGGTTCAAGGGTCTTACAGGCGGATACTTATACCTTTTAAGCTATGAAAAAATCACTTTTGCTGGCAACTTTAGTTGGTGTGCTGGCGCTGCAATCTTGCTCTGTGCCTCCCATGGCAGTAGAATCTTCTTTTAAACAGCAGGCCGAGGAGTTGCCCGTAACAGGCCGAAAGGCTTTTAAGCCGAATGGCCGTTTCAATGTTGGGAACTATATTGTGGCAAACGTAGACCGTGGCTGGAAAAATTCGGGTGGCTTTTCGATACTGGGCTATGAGAATATCAAGTCGAGCCAGAAGTACCAGTTCAGCCTGCAGGATGGTAAAGGCGACGAGTGGTATGTTTTCGGCATAAGCAAACTGCAAGAGAAGAACCTGAAGTCCACGAACGGGTTTAGTTTTAGGGTAGCGCCTAGCATGGAATACTATACCAGCTACTTTACCTCCCCTGAAAGCGGGCAGTGGCAGTTACTAACCGTTGATCCTGGGCATTACCTGGAGCGCAACAAGTTTGAGGGTGGCGTATCGAATGGAGTAACATACTACGAAATCACACCTGTTTATAAATTCGAGGGCAAGAGCTTGCCGCTTTCCGACATTGTGGGCTACGAGTTTAAAGAGGGTGAGATGGTAATTGGGGCTGTGCAGGTAGTGAACAACGGAAAGGTGTGGCTGCAGCCAAACTTACCTGTCGATACCCGTATGGTGCTGGCTAGTGCCATGGCCTCGCTCTTGCTCTACGACAAGCTATATGCCTCTGAAGTAGCGCTGAACTAAACCAAACGCTGTTGCTGTTCCTTATCTAAATGTAGCCTGCTGTAAATTAGTTATTTATATCTATGTGGAAGTATAAAACGTATGCTTTTATACGTTACTTACTTATAGCTTTGCCAGAGGCTACAATACAGGACAGCTTAAGATTCATTCATGACAAAATTCTTTTGGTGGTGTGCGGGTGCCGACGACACTATTCTCGAAAAATGCTCTAAATCGGAGCATGTAAAATATGCAGGTATTGGCGCTACTGTTTTGTTTACAGGCCTTTTGGCAGGTATATCAGGAGCCTACGCGCTTTACACAGTATTCGATTCAGCGGCTATGGCCATTGCTTTTGGTTTGCTGTGGGGTGCTGTTATCTTCAACCTAGACCGCTTCATCGTTTCCACACTGCGCAAAGAGGGCAAGTTCTGGAAAGAGCTGCTGATGGTAACGCCGCGCATTCTGCTGGCGCTGGTGCTGGCCGTGGTTATTTCAAAACCGTTGGAGCTAAAGATTTTCGACAAAGAGATTCAGGCAGTGCTGAAGGAGAAACAGGCTGAGCTGGCTATTGAGCACAAAGCGTTAGTAGGAAAACAGTTTGCCGAAGTAGATTCTATCAAATCAGAGATTGCCGCCATTCGCCAGGAGGTGGATACCAAGCTGCAGGAGCGGAATAAAACTTATGAGGCACTCGCTGCCGAGGCCGATGGCACAGGCGGTACTGGTAAAGTAGGCAAAGGCCCTATCTACCAGGAAAAGAAAATGCAGTACGATAAGGTAGACCAGGAACTGCAGTTATTGCAAGCCGATGCCCAGCAGCGTATTGCCCTGCGCGAGCAGCGTATTGCCGACCTGATGAAACAATATGATGAGACGGTGGCAGAAGGGCAGGAGAGCTTCTCCAACTACGATGGCTTGATGGCTCGCATTAACGCGCTGGACGAACTGCCGTGGCTCCCTGTATTCTTTATTACCTTGCTTTTCATCTGTTTAGAGACAGCGCCAATCTTTACAAAACTGGTATCTAGCAAAGGACCATACGACGATATACTGAAAGGTATAGAGCATGAGCGCACAACGCAGGAAATGCAGCGTGTAGCTGAGCGCCAGAAGCAGTATGATACCCGCCATGCTGTAGCCGAAGCTAAATTCGCTGCCCGCACCGAGTATGAAATTGATGCCAAGCGTGAAGAGGAACGGGTTAAATCCGATGCCCATCTGGAGGTAGTGCGGGAATCAGCGGCCGTTTGGAAAGAGCGTAAATTGGCTGATGTACACCGTAGCTCCAACGCCGCAGCGGATTTCCTGAATGATGGTGAGGAAAACGGCTACTATAAGTGGTAGTTTGTGAAAATTATGAATGGAGGGAATGTACTGCTGTAATACAGTGGCTATAAACTCAAGATCTATAGAATAAAACCCTGCCGTTGCTGATGTAACTGCAGGGTTTTCTGTTTGGATGATGATTTGCCTTATCCGCCTTGGCCTCCGCCGTTGTGGTGTGTTCTCACCAACAACCACTTTTACTCTCATTTTGTTACACGACTGCTACACTTAATTTTATTTCGACGATAGTGATAGAACTCCCTTCCTTCGACAAGGAGGGATGGTTGGATAAATTGGCAGAGGCTTGTAAAGGGTGTTAATATAAAATTAAGGCAGTACGTGTTATCTGTTAAAAAGCGTAACAATCACAGATAACCAGACATAAAGCCTTCTGTTGCCCTGCTGGGAATTAGGTAGAGATTCGCCTCTGCTGTACCTTTGCACCTGAATTTAAACTTAAGCAATATGACCGTTTCAAAAATGGCTCAAAACCTGATCGGCTCCGAAATTATTCGCATAGCCGGTGAGGTAAATACAATGATAGCACGTGGGGAGCAAATATGTAATCTCACCATCGGCGATTTTGATCCAGCTATATTTCCAATACCTGAAGCTTTAAAAGATAGTATCACGGAAGCCTACCAGCAGGGGCATACGAATTACCCGCCTGCAAACGGAGTGGCAGCACTCAGAAAAGCTGTAGTTACTTTCATACAGGAACGCCAGGGCTTGCAGTACCCTGAGAATGATATTCTGGTGGCTGGCGGTTCTCGTCCGTTAATCTATGCCACGTACCTGGCTATAGTTGATCCAGGCGATAAAGTAGTTTTCCCGACACCGTCGTGGAACAATAACCACTATTGCTACCTTTCTGGTGCTACTTCGGTTATGGTGGAAACGAGCCCTGCAAACAACTTTATGCCGACTGCAGCTGACCTGAAGCCACACTTAAAAGGAGCTACGATGCTGGCGCTGTGCTCGCCATTGAACCCTACAGGTACCATGTTCTCTAAAAAAGACCTGGAAGAAATTTGTGACCTGGTACTAGAGGAAAACAGAACACGTGCAACAGGCGAGAAACCACTTTATCTGTTATACGACCAAATTTACTGGATGCTCACATTTGAGGGAGCTCAACATTTCGATCCTGTAAGCCTTCGACCAGAACTGCGCGATTATGTAGTGTACATCGATGGTACTTCTAAATGCTTTGCGGCCACAGGTGTGCGAGTAGGCTATGCCTTCGGACCAACTACAGTTATAGACAAAATGAAATCTATACTTAACCATGTGGGTGCTTGGGCGCCAAAGGCAGAGCAAATGGCAACAGCCAAATTTTTAGGACAGGAAGAGGAAGTAGGGAGCTTCTTGGCGAGCTTCAAAGGCAAGGTGCAGCAAAGCTTGAACGTGTTGTACAACGGATTTCAAGAGTTAAAAACAGAGGGTCACAACGTAGATGCTATAGAGCCAATGGGTGCCATCTATCTTTCCGCAAGACTGGACTTAGCTGGCAAAAAAACACCAAACGGCGAAGTACTGCAGTCGAGCAAGGATATTACTTTTTACCTGCTTTCGGAAGCTAAGCTGGCGGTGGTACCGTTCTCTGCCTTCGGCTCTAGCCATGACCTGAACTGGTTTAGGCTATCAGTAGGCGGGGCTTCTGTAGAGGCTATACAGGCTTCTGTGGACAGATTGCGAGAAGCGCTGCAAAAGCTACAGTAGAATCTTGAAATATCTTCTCTTAGAGAGAAGGTTAATTTAGCCACCAATGGCTTTACTTAAAACAAGAATCCCCTTCAGCTGCTGCTGAAGGGGATTCTCGTTTATTCTATTGTTATCTGTCTGGATATACTTTCTTCGAGTGAGATCAAGGTTTCGGTGCGCTGCACACCCTCAATTTCCTGTATCTTTTCGTTGAGTACTTGGCGCAGGTGCTTGGTATCACGGCAAACCAGCTTTACAAACATGCTGTAGGAGCCTGTTGTGTAGTGCAGCTCTACAATCTCTGGTATCTTCTGCATCTGTGTTACTGTATCTTTATACTCAGATCCTTTTTCAAGGTATACCCCAATAAAGGCGCATACATCGAAGCCCACGGCAGAAGGGTTAACTAATAACTGAGCTCCTTTTACTACTCCCATTTCTGTTAGCTTTTTCATGCGCACATGAATGGTACCACCAGAAACATTTAGTTCTTTGGCAATGTCAGTATAAGCACGAGTTACATCCTCCATCAGGAGTTTTAAAATCTCTTTATCAAGTTTGTCGATTTCATAATTCATAAGATGCCTTTGTTAAATGTTTAATGTTAGACTTTGTGCGTTGCTATGTTTATAAATATGACGCAAAAATATTAAAAATATTTATAGATGCTAAATACATTCCTGTCCTTTTTACAGTTTATTTAGTGCAAAAAACAGATATAATAGTATTAATATATAAAATTCTATGTTTTACCATAGATCTTGGTCTTTTTTAAGTGCGTTAGCATACTATTAGCACCCCACTGCACCATATTACTTTCTTAACTGTAAATCTTGAAATGAAGTTTAAGTGTTTTTCAGCATGAAGCGCGTCAAACAGTAACGGGCAGTTAGTGTAACTGGGTTTTGAAAGGCTGTAACAGCAAAAAGCCTGCGTTGAGGCAGGCTTTTTTGCTGTTACTTTCGTTCTTTCCACATCTGGTTAAATGTCTTTTTAGGGAACACCAGTGGTTCCCGGCGCTTGTTCCAGGTGTCTTTCAGCGCATGTTTCAGCACAAGTGTTTTCAGGTTAGCGGGAGCCAGGTTCATCAACGTGCGGCTCTTCATAGCCTTTAGCCACACTTTAAAGGCTGTCTTTTCTGGCTTATCGGCCATGCCTTGCTCTACGCTTTGCTTCCGGTTTAGCAGCAGCAGGTTGTGTATGTTAATTTTGACAGGGCACACAGAGGTACAGGCACCACACAGAGAACTTGCAAAACTCAGGTGCTTATGCTCGCTCATGCCGTTGTAGTGCGGTGTAATAACAGAGCCGATTGGGCCGCTATACGTGGTTTCGTAGGTGTGGCCGCCAATATTTTTATAGACGGGACACACGTTCAAGCAGGCACCGCATCGGATGCAGTTCAACGCTTCCCGTTTCTCAGGCAGTGCCAGCAGGTCAGTACGGCCGTTATCTAGCAGAACCACATACATCTCGTCTGGACCGTCTTTTTCCTGTGGTTGTCTGGGGCCGCTTAGTATGGTGTTATATACCGTTACATTTTGCCCAGTGCCGCTGGTACTCAACAGCGGCCAGAATAAATCCAAGTCCGTCACCGAAGGTATCATCTTTTCGATGCCAACTATAGCGATGTGCGTTTTAGGAAATGTAGTAGAAAGGCGGGCGTTTCCTTCGTTTTCTGTAATGGCTATACCGCCAATGTCGGCAATAAGGTAATTGCCTCCCGTAATACCTACATCTGCCGATGTATATTTATCGCGTAGTAGATTTCGGGCCGTTAAAACTAGCTCTTCGGCATTGTCGGTAGGGGCAATGTTTAGTTTACGCACAAATAGGTCGGCAATATCTTTTTTAGACATGTGCATGGCAGGCGTTACAATATGGTAAGGCCGTTGCTCCGCCAGCTGTACAATATACTCGCCTAAATCAGTTTCTACAGTATCAATGCCATTTTTCTCGAGGTAGTTGTTCAGGTGAATTTCCTCGGTTGTCATCGATTTAGACTTCACAACAGAGCGGGCGCGCTTACGTTTCATAATCTCGCCTATCTCTTTCAGTGCCTCTGCCGCATCACGTGCCCAGATTACTTTACCGCCTCTTGCCGTAAAGTTAGATTCGAACTCCATCAAATACTTATCTAAGTTATTGATGGTATTGGATTTTATAAAAGACGCGCGTTCACGAGCCAGTTCATGGTCGGTGTATTGGGTAAGGCCACTTTGCACGGCAGTATTATACTTGCCGATGTTAAATTTTATGGTGGCACGGTGCCCTTGATCAAATGCTTTTGTTTCTGCATCCAGCAGAAACTGCTTCAGTTTACTCATACTGTATTCTCCCCTTCGGTTTTCATTCAAAAGCTAATCAGCAGGTAATTCTTCTAAAAAAAGAAAAACACCCTATAAAGTTAGGGTGTTTTTCTGAAAGAACTATATGAGTTCCAAATTACTAGTTCCGAGTTTGGTTTTTAACTCAACCCTAATTCGGTACTTGGAACTCAGAACTATTTTTTATTGCTATCTACTACGATGCGATTTTCGCGGTTTGCCAGTTCCCAGGTTACGTGGAACGCTAGCCTTGCCACTTTCTCGGCACTTTCGAAGATGATTTTATCTACTTCGTCAGAAGGTTGGTGGTAGTCGTCGTGTACACCGTTAAAGTAAAACACAATCGGAATACCATGCTTGGCAAAGTTGTAGTGGTCAGAGCGATAGTAGAAGCGGTTCGGATCGTTTTCGTCGTTGAAAGTATAGTCCAGGTTCAGGTGCACATACTTTTCGTTTACCTCACGGTTAATCTGGTCAAGCTCCGAAGACAGTTTATCAGCACCGATTACATAAATATAGTTGCTATCGTTGGTTTTTTCGTGCTCGTAGTCCATGCGGCCGATCATGTCGATGTTTACGTCGGCAACCGTGTTCTCCAGCGGGAAGATCGGGTTCTCAGAATAGTACTCAGAACCAAGCAGGCCTTTTTCCTCGCCAGTTACCGTCATGAACAAAACGCTGCGGCGTGGGCCGAAACCATCTTTCTTAGCCTGGGCAAAAGCCTCTGCCAGTTCTATAACAGCTACAGTTCCAGAGCCATCATCGTTGGCACCGTTAAAAATTTTATCGTCTTCCAAGCTCTCATCCATACCTACGTGGTCGTAATGCGCTGTTACCACCACCACTTCGTCTTTCTTGTCTGAGCCTTCAATAAAGCCTAAAACGTTTTCAGTAGCAAGCGGTGTGCTTACGCGCTCGGTCTTGATTTTTACATCTTTAGCAGCTGTAAAAGTGGAAGCTACTGGCTTATTTGCTGATGCTACCTGGCTGCCATAGCCAATTAGTTCCTCTGGCGTAGTGCCTAGCAAAGAAGCGCCAGCTACTGGCGATACAAACATGGGTGCAGCAGATGACTGGGCACCTGCATTGCTTTTCAGACCGATGGAAGGACGTGAAGCATAAGCTTTGTAGCGTTGTGTCAGGCTGTTGAATTCGCTGTTGTTGGTGCCTGTAACTATAAGCACCGCCTTGGCTCCACGCTTCGTGGCGGCATTGCGTTTGGTGCGATAATCGTTGCCCCAATCAGATGCTTTAGTGGTGCCGCTTAGTAAAAAGTTGCCGTTATTGCCCTTTGGCTCTCCTGCCAACACTACCACTACCTTACCATTTACGTCTAAGTTGTTGTAGTCAGAATAGTTATCGGTATCTATACCATAACCTGCGAACACCACATCCACGACCTGCTCCGTTTGGAACGGTGAGCTGCCCAGCACGAAGAAGTCCTGCATCATCAGGTATTTTTCTTTGCCTACCGTAATGTAGCCATCGCCCCATTGCGTCTGCTCCAGGTCGAAAGACTGGTAGTAAGGGTTCGCGCTGTTATTGGTTACAGGGCCAGTCAGTCCGTATTGTTTAAACTCGTTAGAGATATAGGCAGCCGCCATTTTCTGACCTTTCTTGCCTGTGTCACGGCCTTCATACTCATCAGAAGCCAAGATGTGCAGGTGCTTCGAGAGGTCGGCTGCCGTTACAGTGCTGGCATACTTTGGCGCAGCCTCTTGTAGCTTAACTACATCCGTGGTAGGAGCAGAAGCCGAGGGCGTGTTGGAGGATGATGCGCAGCCTGACGTTAAAGCCGCAACCAGCGCATATACATACAAGTGGTTATATTTCATAATTTGCTTAAGATAGATTAGATAGTATTATTGTTTTTGAATAAGTACAGTTGCAAAAGCCGCTACGCCTTCTTTCTTGCCTACAAAGCCTAAATGTTCGGTAGTGGTGGCCTTAATTGAAATATCGTCCTCGGGTATGCCCATTACTTCGGCCAGGCACTTCTTCATGTCTGGGATGTGCGGGTTAACTTTTGGTTCCTGTAGGCATACGGTAGAATCAATGTTTCCGATTTCATAGCCTTCCTGCGCTAAAAGTTGCACTACTTCTTTCAGTAGTATTTTACTGTCGATGCCTTTGTACTTAGGATCTTTGTCTGAGAAGTGATAGCCGATGTCACGCATATTGGCGGCACCCAGCAGGGCATCGCAAATCACGTGGATGAGCACATCGGCATCGGAATGGCCTAACGCCCCGTGTCTGTGTGGTATTTTAATGCCGCCCAGCCAGAAATCAAGCCCTTCCTTCAGTTGGTGCACATCGTAGCCGAAGCCCGTTCTTATTTTAAGTTTCATAGTTGCTTTAAAGGTAATCCTAATGCCTCTGCCTGCGAGGCAGGAGTATAAAAAGTAAAAGTAGCTTAAAATGTGCTAAGAGAGTAGGGGGAATAGCAGTTTTTGTGAGTATAGCTACCTTAAACATAACGCTGAACGTTTTACAGGAATTACGCTAAGTACGGCATAGTGCTTTTGGCCTATCTACCTGTAATCAACAAATCAACCCTATTCATTCTGAAAGTCGAGTATGGTATGTAGAAGCAAAAAAGCCAGCCACCTTTCGGCAGCTGGCTTTATAAATTGGAATGTATATATGTAAAAGCGCCTTGGGCTTAGGCCTTTGCTTCCGCTAGGGAAGTATAATCGATATAGCCCTCGGCACTAGAAGATTAAGGTTTGATACTTACTTCTGCACCTCTGCTAGCAAAGGATAATCTGTAAAGCCTTTTGGCCCATTGGCATAGAACGTGTCGCGGTCAGCTGGCTGTAACTCAGCTCCCTGCTCAAAACGGATCGGTAAATCAGGATTTGAGATGAACGGTACGCCAAAGGCCACCATATCGGCATCGCCTTCTTCAATCACTTTGTTGCCCGTTTCCTGTGTAAAGCCTTTGTTGATGATCAGGTTGCCTTTGTATATCGGGCGGTAGCGCTTGGCTATGTTCGGCTCGGCATGAGGCACACTTGTTACATCAGAGAACGGCTCCGACAAATGCAGGTAAGCAAGGTTATACTCATTCAACTTGTTTATGATGTAGTCGAACGTCGGTATCGTTTCTTCATCCACTGTAATACCAAACAAGTTGTGCATGCTTGGGTTTAAGCGTGCACCTACACGCTCAATCGGCATCACCTCTTTCACAGCATCCAGCACCTCGAAAAGTATACGGGCACGATTTTCTTTAGAGCCGCCATACTCGTCGGTACGGGTGTTTGAGCAGTTCACGAAAAACTGGTGGAACAGGTATCCGTTAGAGGAGTGAATCTCCACACCGTCAAAACCTGCCTCCATAGCGTTTTTGGCTCCATTTTTAAAGTCCTGCACAATCTGCTTAATCTCTTCTACGGTAAGAGCACGCGGTGTAACGGTAGGTGTAAAACCGTTCTCTGTAAACACCTGGTCGTTTGGATTGATGGCAGAAGGAGCAACAGGAAATTCACCGTTATGAAAATCGGGGTGCGAAATGCGGCCTACGTGCCACAGCTGCGCAAATATTTTTCCGCCTTTATCGTGCACAGCTTTGGTTACTTTTTTCCAGCCTTCTACCTGTGCTTCTGAGTGAATACCTGGGATGTTGATATATCCAACACCTTGTGTAGAAACTGGCGTACCCTCTGAGATAATCAGTCCTGCACTGGCACGTTGCTCATAGTAAGTAGCAATCAGGTCGGTAGGAGCTTTCTCTGGATTATTAGCGCGTGTACGCGTCATCGGAGCCATCACCACGCGGTTCTTCAGCTCCAGATCGTGTAATTTTATAGGTTTTAAAAGTGCCTGAGACATCTTTGTTAAGTTTAAGAGTTAGAGATTTAGAAAGTTAGAAAGTGAATATTTCTAAATTCAATCAATCATTCGGTTATTCCGTTATTCAGAATTGGCTCTAGTCCCACTGAGGGGCGAAGCCAGGGTTTACTACGCGCAGGTTTTGCTCGCGCAGTTGGTTTATCTGGGCTACTTCTTCTGGCGTTAGCTCAAAATCGAATATATCAATGTTGGCCTGCATGTTTTTCTCTTTGGATGATCTTGGAATAGCCAGTACGTTCTCCTGCTGGATCAGCCAATTAAGCGCCACCTGAATTTCATTCTTACCATACTTCTCACCTATAGCTTTCAGTGTTTCATTGCCGATAATTTCACCTTGAGCAATGGGGCTATAAGCGGTAAGCGTGATATCTTTCGAACGCAGGTAGTCGTACAGTTTGCTCTGGTCCAGCAGCGGGTGGTATTCTACCTGGTTGGTAATGAGGTTAGCACCTGTGGCTAAAGCCTGCTCTACCAATTTTATAGGATGGTTGCTCACGCCAATATGCTTAGTATAGCCTTTCTCCTGTGCCTTTATCAGTTCGCCAATGTATTCTTCCAGCGGCACATCGGCGTTAGGCCAGTGTATCAGCAGCAGATCTACATAGTCGGTATCTAGCTTTTTCAGGCTTTGCTCTACCGATGGCAGAAAGCTTTGCTTGCCCAGGTTAGAAGGAAGTACTTTGGTGGTCAGAAACACCTTGTCGCGGCTAACGCCTGATGCTTTGATGCCTTTCCCTACGGCCTCTTCGTTCTGGTACATTTGTGCCGTATCTATATGAAGGTAGCCTGCGTTGATGGCAGCTTCCACCATGTGTGTCGCCTCAGATGGATTGAGTTGGAAAGTTCCAAAGCCTAAGGCGGGGATGGTAGCGCCTTTTATAGTTATGTTTTTCATTCGTTTCTATTTAAATGCTAGTACATTATTTGTGTATACAAATATTATGTTAAATTTTTTTAACCTCTCAGTTTATCAAGTAGGTTGCTTAGCAGAACTGCTTCGTCGTTGCTAAGGTTATGGAAGCGGGCATAAAGCCTCGGAAACTCATCATCTACCTGCTCTAGTTTCTTTACACCTTTTTCTGTTAATTTAACATCAATCATACGACGATTTTCTGCACAAATATCACGGGTAACATAGCCTTTTTCAATGAGTTTATCGATCAGGCGCGTTACATTAGAGTTGCGATCTACCATACGGCTTTGAATATCGCCGAAACAAACAGGCTTTGGGTGCTGCCCGCGCAGTATGCCCAGCACATTGTGCTGTTGCAGCGTAAGGCCCAGTTCCTTGTAAAAAGGCATAGCCTGCTGGTTCATCCAGTTGTTAGTAAACAACAGGTTCACGAACAGACGACGGTAATCATCTCCAAAATCCTTTTGCTTTATTTCGTCTTCTATGCGCATACTCTAAATTGTGGTGCAAAATTAAAGTTGTTATTTGTATATACAAATGTTAGGGAGAAAAAGTTTTATCAAGTTCGGATTAGGTGTCTCCATGCACGTAGTACGACTGTGATTAAGGAAGCTTTTAGAGAGGAACAAGCTACTTTCTGACGCTTTGCCGTTGTTGGTGTTTTACCAGCAACTAAACCTTGGCCAAAAAAGCTAAAACCTTGGTGGTATTCATATGCTTCAGATGTATGGAGGCTGTAGCGTCAGCAGGCGCAAAGCGGTTGTTGGTGAGAACACACAACAATGGTGGGAGTAACTACTTCTACAGTTATTTAAGTCTGCAGTTCTTTTGGACTTTCACGCTTAGGTTCATCTGTTAAGAGGGCAGGGATGTTAGAAACAGCGGCGAATGTGATTAAGATTGTTCAGCAACAGCCGCAAAAAATAAAAGGACAAAAGAAGGTGTAGAGCCACTTCCTTTGTCCTTTGTAAAAGTCTTTCACCTAAGCAATTATGCTTCTACAGCTTCCTCCTTCTTCTCCGCCTTATATAATAAGGTTGAGCAGTTATTGGGGTTAAGCACTTTTTTAGCGCAGCGCAAGATGTCTTCTGGCGTAACGGCTTGTACTTTCTCGCCTTCCTGGTTTACCAGGTTGGCATCGCCCAAAAGTTTGCTGTAGGCCAGGTTCATGGCGCGGTTCAGCAGTTCAATTTCTGAGAACACGATAACTGTCTCTGCCTGGTTTTTTACTTTGTTCAGTTCTTCCTCATCCACCAGCTTTTCCATAAACTCCTGGTTTATGGCTTCTATAGCAGCGTTAGCCTCTTCTAAGTCTACACCTTCGTTTAATTTGCCTTGTATGATCAGTAAGCCTTCTTCTATTGAGCCAGAAACAGAGGCAGAGATAGAATTGAACAGCTTTTGCTCTTTTACCAGGCGCTCGTACAGGCGGCTCGATTTGCCGCGGCCCAGCATGTCGCTGATCAGGTCTACGGCGTGGTAGTCTTCGTGCGTGCGGGCTGGCATGTGGTAAGCTTTGTAGATGGCGTTCAGCGGTACGTCGGCAGTTGTTTCCAGCACGCGCGGCTCCGTTTGCGCCGGCTCCCGCGGAATCTGGCGCACATACTTCTCGCCGGCAGGTATAGGGCCAAACCACTTCTCCGCCAGCTCCTTCACCTGCTCATAGGTCACGTTGCCTGCCACTACCAGTATAGCATTGCTTGGCGAGTAGTGCTTGCGGAAGAAAGCTTTTACAATATCCATGGTGGCATCTTCTATATGCGAAATTTCTTTGCCGATGGTGGCCCATTTGTAGGGGTGCTCCTTGTAAGCCAGCGGGCGCAGCTTTAGCCACACATCGCCGTAAGGCTGGTTCAGGTAGTTTTGCTTAAACTCCTCTACCACCACCTTGCGCTGCACTTCGAGGCCATTCTCGCTGAAGGCCAGCTCCAGCATACGGTCCGACTCCAGCCAAAAACCAGTTTCGATGTTCTGAGCTGGCAACGACAAGTAATAGTTTGTAATATCGGGGCTGGTGAAGGCGTTGTTTTCGCCGCCTACACGTTGTAGCGGTTCATCGTAAGACGGTATGTTTTTGGAACCACTAAACATCAGGTGCTCAAACAAGTGTGCAAAGCCAGTATGTTGCTCTTCTTCGTCGCGAGAGCCTACGTTGTACAGCAAATTCAGCACCGCCATCGGCGAAGAATGATCTTCGTGTACAACTACTTGCAAGCCATTATCAAGGGTAAATTCTTTAAAGTCTATCATATCTTTTTAAAAGGACACTAGACACAGGACTTTCTTGAACTAAAACTTGTAAGAAGCGGAATCTATGCTTCAGTGGACAGGTTCAGAAGAATTGTAAGTCCTGTGTCTTGTGTCTTGCGTCTTGCTACTTGTATCTTATTTCTTCAGTACAAAAGTATAAATTAGCGGGATAAATTTCAGGGGAACCGCTAATACAGTAACTTGCCCCATAATAACGCAAATTATCGCTTTAAGATGAATTTCAACCGCAAAGAATATACCGACGACGAACTTTTAACATTATACAGGGCAATTTTAAAGCCACGGATGATTGAGGAGCGCATGCTGGTGCTGCTGCGCCAGGGCAAAGTAACAAAGTGGTTTTCGGGTATAGGGCAGGAAGCAATATCGGTAGGCTCGGCTTTGGCGCTGGATGAAGATGAGTATATTCTGCCGCTGCACCGTAACCTGGGCGTGTTCACAAGCCGAAATGTGCCACTGGATAGATTGTTTGCACAGTTCCAGGGCAAGAAAACTGGTTTCACAAAAGGTAGGGATCGTTCTTTTCACTTTGGATCGAATGAGCATCATATCGTGGGCATGATTTCACACCTGGGGCCACAGTTGGCTGTAGCTGACGGCATAGCTTTGGCAGATCTGCTGGACCAGAAGGAAAAGGTAACACTGGTGTTTAGTGGCGACGGCGGTGCCAGCGAAGGCGATTTTCATGAGGCACTGAATGTGGCAGCGGTTTGGAAGCTGCCTGTTATTTTTCTGATTGAAAATAACGGTTACGGCTTGTCTACGCCTAACAATGAACAGTTCAAGTTCAAGCATTTTATAGATAAAGGACCAGCTTACGGTATAGATGCTCTGCAGATTGACGGCAACAATGTGCTAGAAGTGTACGACACTATCCGACAGGCCGCCTACAGTATCCGTAAGAACCCACGCCCCATGCTGATAGAGGCCGTTACCTTTAGGATGCGTGGGCACGAGGAAGCCAGCGGAACAAAGTACGTGCCGCAGGAGCTGTTCGAGAAGTGGGCGAAGAAGGACCCTGTAGAGACTTTCGAAAAATACCTGCTGGATGAGCTGGTGCTTACGCAGAAGGCGATGGAGAGTATAAAGGAGGAGATCGGAACAGAAATAGAAGAGGGGCTACAGGCTGCTTTTGCTGTCCCGATGCCAGAAGCTAACCGCGAAGAAGAGCTTGCCGATATGTACAAGCCTTTTGAGCAGGAGCTTGTGCCAGCTGCTGGCGCCAGAACGGAGCGACGTTTTGTAGATGCTATTTCGGATGCGCTGCGCCAAAGTATGGGGCGTTACCCAGAGTTAGTGCTGATGGGGCAGGACATTGCGGAGTATGGCGGTATATTCAAAGTAACTGAAGGTTTTGTAGATAAGTTTGGCAAAGACAGAGTACGAAACACACCGCTTTGTGAGTCGGCCATACTAGGCATTGGCTTGGGCATGTCGGTGCGTGGTAAGAAAAGCATGGTGGAAATGCAGTTCGCCGATTTTGTGAGTGCAGGTTTCAGCCAGATAGTAAATAACCTGGCCAAGAGCCACTACCGTTGGGGACAAAATGCTGATGTGGTGGTGCGTATGCCTACAGGCGCTGGTTCGGCTGCTGGCCCTTTCCACTCGCAGAGCAACGAAGCCTGGTTTTTCCATACGCCAGGTCTGAAAATTGTGTACCCGTCTTCGCCTTACGATGCCAAAGGCTTGCTGAATGCCGCCATCGAAGATCCGAATCCTGTGCTGTACTTCGAGCACAAGATGCTGTACCGCTCTATCTCCCAGGAAATTCCAGACGATTACTATACTATAGAAATAGGCAAGGCAAAGGTGGTGGCAGAAGGTACCGATCTTTCCATTGTTACCTACGGCATGGGTGTGCATTGGGCAAAACAGCTACAGCAGGAAATGCCAGAGGCGAGTTTCGAAATACTGGACCTGCGCTCGTTGCTGCCTTGGGACAAAGAAGCCGTGGCAAACACCGTAGGCAAAACAGGCCGCGTTATTGTGTTGCACGAAGATACCATGACAGGCGGTATAGGTGGCGAAATAGCAGCCTGGATCGGGGAGAACTGCTTTGAGAAACTGGATGGACCTGTAATGCGCGTGGCTAGTTTAGATACGGCCGTGCCGTTTGCGCCTCCACTAGAGCAGGAGTTTCTTCCAAAGCAGCGCCTGCGCGAGAAAGTGAAGGCTATACTTGCTTTTTAAGCTTTTAAGGCAGTAAATAGGTAAAATCTGTATATCAATTAAAAGCAAGTGTGGCATGTTTTTATGCAATACTTGCTTTTATACTTATATTTGAGTATTATTTTATTTAATCCATGTCTAGGGTGTGAGGTGTTGGAGTTTAGACGGTAGAGAGTTGCTCTGGATCAGTAGACAGTAATTGTCTTTTAAATGTTAGTTTATGCCAAAGGTCCGACAGCTCTTTCTGTTTTTATTATGCTTCGTAATTATCTGTAGCACAAGCTGTAATAGTAAACTGATTCCGTGCCCTAAGATTGGGGGTAAGAATAGTAGAACAGAGCTGGTAGGGCCTGGAGGACAGAAAATGCAAGGCGTAAAAGTGGCGGTTGATAAAAACGGCCTCGTCAAGAAAAAGAGATTGTTTAAGTAGAGTAACAAGCTTCAGGATTTTAAGTATAACCTGTAGGTGTTTTTTTAAGATGAATAACTTTTTAGCTGTTGTTTCTGATAAGTACTTGAAGTGGCTGGTAAGCCTGGCCGTGCTTTGTTGCCTGACAGTTTATTCGGCTGCGGCACAAACAACCTATACCGATGCCAAACAGCAAAGGAAGGAGCAAAAGCGGTTCTTGAGAGAGGCCCGAAAAGCAAAAGTTGATTATAAAGAAACTCATCTAGACCCCAATATGCTCGCTCTAAAAAGAGGAGAGGCTGACCCTAAACAGAAAGCTGCTGCTGAGCGAAAAAAGAGAAAAGCAAAGTCGAAGAAGCGACTTTTTAAGAAGAACTAAGAGAAAAAGCGTAGAAGATACTAAGTATGAACTGGCATCCGTTAACAAGTACAGAGCAATTAGATAATATTGTAGAAGAGTCGAAGAGCACGCCTGTGGTTATTTTTAAGCACAGCACATCGTGTTCTATTAGTGCCACGGCCAAAAGTAGGCTAGAGCGTCAGTGGGATGGAGCAGGCGTAGACAATGTAAAGCCTTACTATCTGGATTTACTTAGCTACAGGCCAATTTCAAACGAGATAGCCGAGGTGTTTAATGTTATGCACGAATCGCCACAGCTATTGCTCATACAAGATGGCATGTGTACTTACAATACATCTCATATGGGCATTAGCGTAGACGCATTCAAGAAAAAGCTGCAGGCTTAAGAGGCATACTCGAAAGAGATGTTCTGCTTTACGTCTGGGTGAAGGCTAAGCGCTACAGGACAGGTTTTGGCTGCATTCTCTAACATGGCCTTCTCCTTATCGGTATAGGCGCGTGCAGGCATTTTAAAGTTTAAGATTATCTCACTGATTCGGCGTGGATCTGCAGACATTATTTTTGTAATGTCTATTTCCATGCCCTCAATGTCTATGTTGCTTCGGTTAGCTACAATGCCCATAATGGTCATCATGCAGCTGCCGAGCGCGGCGCTAACAAGGTCGGTTGGGGAGAATGCTTCACCCTTGCCATTGTTGTCTATAGGGGCATCGGTAATGATAGTGTTGCCAGATGCAAGGTGTTGGGCAGAAGTACGTAAATTGCCTTGGTAGGTGCTGTGAATTGTAGCCATAGTCATAGTTTTATTAACAGCGTGAATTTAAGTAGATTTAAGCACAATATAAATTAATAGAGAGTGGTAAGATATCTTGCTTTCGCTATGCTTGTGGCCTTAAGTGCCATCGTGCCTGCGGCTGCACAATCTGTTGATGAAGATAACTTCAATAACGAGTTAAGTTACGGTATAAACCTTAACTCGAATGGAGGACTCATTGGCGGAGCCTTTGTGCGTTCTTCTTTTTTTGTAAGCAATGGGATGTACCAGTTCGGTGCTTTGGAAATTGTGGAGGTAAAACACCCAAAGGAGTACAGATGGTACAGCACGCAAACAGGCGATTCATTCATCGACGGAAAACAGAACTATCTTTTTGTGTTAAGGCCACACTACGGCAGAGAACTTGTGCTCTTCCGTAAAGCTGCTGAGTCGGGAGTGCAAGTAAATGCTATTGGTGCCATAGGTCCCTCCATTGGTTTGCTTGTTCCTTATTACATCCGCTACAGCAATGCGCAACGAGGGCAGCAGGGTACTTTTGATGTAACCACTGAGCCTTACGATCCTACTGTTCATAACAGAGATTATATACAAGGCAATGCCAGCGTATTTACAGGTTTAGGAGAGGCTAGCATAAATCCTGGGCTACATGCAAAAGCAGGGCTCAGCTTTGAATACGGCCGCTACCAGGAAAGTATAGCGGGTATAGAGGTTGGCTTTCTGTATGAGCAATACATGAAGGAGCTTATCATCATTCCGAATGCTGAAAACGCAAGCGGGTTCTTTTCTGTTTATCTTAACATCTACTACGGCCGCCGTAAGTAGCATTTCAAACTTTTGTAGGCTGTTTATTGTTGCTATACCAGTTGAGCGATAAGTGTGCCTGTATCTTGCCTCTGGTTAGGCTCTTGTGCTGTTTAGGTACAAGAGTGGCCATTTCTGTATAGTTGAGCTGTGTTGCCTCCACGTTTTATTGCACAACTGCTAAAGTCTTAAACTTTAACTTGCTATCTTTGCAACATGGATGAATTATTAACGCTTCCAGTTATTCAGCCTAATGCTACACCAGAAGGTTTAGATGCATTTGGCAGGCCACGCAAGCCAAATTGGCTGCGCGTAAAACTGCCAGTAGGCAAAGAATACGCTAAAGTAAGAAGCATTGTAGAAGAATATAAGCTGCACACAATTTGTGAGAGCGGCAATTGCCCTAATATGGGCGAGTGTTGGGGAGCTGGTACAGCCACCTTCATGATCTTAGGAAATGTATGCACGCGTAGCTGCTCATTTTGTGCTGTTGCCACAGGCAGGCCAAACGAGTACGATACCGATGAACCTCGCCGGGTAGCAGAGGCTATCAGGCTGATGGGCGTAAAGCATGCGGTAATAACTTCGGTAAACCGTGATGAGCTGAAAGACCGCGGTGCTGCCATTTGGCATGAAACGGTTGTGCAGGTAAAAGAGCAGTCTCCTACTACTACCATCGAAACCCTTATACCAGATGTTAAGGCTAATTGGGATGCCCTAATAACCATGATATCTCCTGGTCAGGAAGTGGTGTCGCACAACATGGAGACGGTAAAAGAACTTTACCGTCGTGTTCGCCCGCAGGCCAAATACGAGCGTAGCTTAGAGCAGATTCGCCGTACTAAAGAGTATGGGCAGCGTACTAAAACAGGTATTATGCTTGGACTTGGCGAAACAAAAGAGCAGGTGTACCAGGCGATGGATGATTTAGCAGCTAATGGTTGTGATATTTTAACACTGGGTCAATACCTGCAGCCAACTAAGATGCACCTGGAAGTAGCCGAATTTATACACCCAGATCTTTTTGAGCACTACAGAGAAGAAGGTCTTAGAAGAGGTATAAAATATGTTGAGTCTGGGCCTTTGGTTCGTTCATCTTACCATGCAGAGCGCCACGTAAACGTTTAACAGAATTTTTAATCTAAACAAAAAAGCCCCGATGCAGTAACTGCATCGGGGCTTTTTTGTTTAGGAATTATTGTACAGAGCACAAGCTGCTCAAAACAGACACAACTTGAATTATAAAGCCTTTATCATTAAATATTGGCGTCTTACTATAAAAAAAGTCCCTTTCGCTTCAATAGGTAATTTTAAGATTATAACAATTATTTTAACTAAGCCTATTCTTGTGCCTAAATATAGCTAGTTTTAGATATTTTATTAAAATAGTAATTAACATATATATTGATGCTGTTCTATAGTAATTCATATTAATTTATATATAAGCCACAACCTATTTGTTTGTTTTAAGTAAATGGAATTGTTCAATATTTATATGCTTATACATATATATTGAAATTAAGCGTTAATTTATTACACAATAGGTATATGAATAAAGTTTTACTGCTCATCTGTTTTATACTGGCAGGCAGCACCACCCTTAGCTTTGCACAGTCAGATCCAATATTAGGCAGAGCTTCTAGTTTTGGAATATTAGCTTCTACAGAAGTAAACAATACTACTACTGAAACCTCGGGAGTTGAAGGGAACTTAGGTATTTATCCTGGCGAGGTTATCAATGGAGAAGAGAAGCTTTACGTCTCTGGGCGCAAGGAAAGAGCAAATGAGTTTACAAAAACGGCGCAGCTGCATGCCAGAAACGCTTATAACTCTTTAAGAAACCTGCCTAGAACAAGCAGCCTTAGCCCAGCCCTAGGCAAAGGCCAAACCATTAAACCAGGTGTTTATCATATCGATGGTGATGCAACACTAAATGGTGTTTTGGTTTTGGACGGTGAAGGAGACATTAATTCCAAGTTTATTTTTATCATCGACGGTAGCTTTAACACAACATCTCCGTCGCTGCCAAACCCTACACCAAGCCTGGTGTCACAAAAGGGAGCAGAGGCCAAAAACGTTTATTGGGTTGTTCAGAATGAAGTTGGCATTGGGGTCTCTACCTCATTTGTCGGTAACATTATCGCGCAAAATAACATCACGCTTAATAGAGGTGCCAATCTTGAAGGCAGGGCAATATCTCTTACAGGTAGCGTTAACCTGAACTTCAACACAGTTTACTTGCCTATAGTTATCGAATCTGACCTTTCTATCTCTAAGGCGGTTGATAACAAAGAACCAGAGTTAGGAACTAACATTGTTTATACAATCACTACAACAAACAAAGGTCCAGGTGCAGCCTTTGGTGTTGTAGTGAAAGAAAACATACCAGCAGGACTAGAGTTTATTAGTGCTGCACCACAAAAAGGAACCTTCGACCTGGAGACACAAACCTGGACAATTGGAGAGCTGGCAAACCAGGAGGTAGTTAAAATGAGCATCGTGTTCAGAGTAACAAGATCTGGTGCCATAAATAACACGGTAGATTTGGGCAGCGACAACCCAGATCCAAACCCGAGTGATAACAACGACGCTGATCCAGTGCAGGTGCCAGTTGTGTATTCTAACTTAAAGATTAGTAAAGTAGCTGATAACAAAGCACCTACCATAGGTACACAGATAGCCTACACGATAACAGCAAGAAATGAAGGCCCAGGACATGCTTTTGGTGTTACAGTTAAAGAAAACGTACCTAACGGGCTCGAATACATAAGTGCCACAACTGGAAAAGGGAGCTTTGATCCAACCACAAATATCTGGACTGTTGGAGAACTAGCCGACCAGGAGGAAGTAACCATGACCATCATTTTTAGAGTGATGATACCAGGTGCTATAAGAAACACGGTTGTAATTGATGGTGAAAACCCCGATCCAGACCCTACAGACAACGAAGAAGAGGCGCCTGTTGATGTGCCTGAAATATCCTCAGACCTGAGCGTAACAAAAACAGCCAGCGAAGGTCCGCATTTGGTTGGTGATGAAGTTACTTATACTATAGTAGCAACAAACACAGGACCTTATGCTTCTTCTAATGTGTTGGTAACAGAGCAGTTTCCTTCTGCTTTGGGGTTTGTAAGTGCCTCTACTGAAAAAGGAACTTACAACGAGCAGGAGCACCAGTGGCAGGTTGGAGGACTGGCAAATGGCGAGTCGGCTACTCTAACAGTAGTCTTCAAAGTGTTGGCTGCAGGAAACATTAAAAATGCTGTGGCGATAGGCGGCGAAAACCCAGACCCTAACCCATCAGATAATGAAGAGGAAGAGCCTATTGATGTGCCAGAGCAGTCTGCTAACCTGAGTGTAACTAAAACAGCCAGTGCTGGACCTTTTAAAGTAGGCAGCGAGGTAATTTATACTATAGTTGCTAAAAACGACGGGCCTTATGCCGCTACAGGTGTAACGGTGCAGGAGCAGTTCCCAGCAGATGCGCTTGAGTTTGTAAGTGCTTCGACCGAGAAAGGAGCTTTCAACACAAGCACTAACACTTGGGAAATAGGTACAATGGCCAACGGCGAGGCGGCTACTTTAGCTATAACATTCAAGATTAAAGACTTTGGTAACCTGAAAAATATAGTTGTGATAGGTGACGATGGTAACAACCCTGACCCAGATCCGACAGATAACGAAGGGGAGGAGCCGATAGATGTGCCACAGCCTGTATACAACCTTAGTGTAAGCAAAACAGCAGGTGCGGGTCCGTATTTAATCGGGCAGCAGGTAACCTATAAGATTATAGCCAGCAACCAGGGTCCTGACGCTGCCAGAGGCGTGAAGGTACAGGAGCAGTTCCCCTCAGCTTTGGAGTTTGTTAGTGCCTCTACCGAGAAAGGCGCCTTTAACGAAGCTACTAGCGAGTGGGAGATAGGAGATATGGCTAACGGTGAGACAGTAGAACTTGCAGTTACCTTTAACATAGTAGCGGCAGGCAATATCAAAAACATCGTTGTAATTGGCGGAGAAGACACAGACCCTGATCCTTCGGACAACGAGGAAGAAGAGCCTATAGATGTGCCAGAAGTTTCGTCTGACCTAAGCGTAACAAAAACAGCCAGCGCAGGTCCGCACCTGGTGGGCGAGTTGGTAACTTATACCATCGTAGCTAAAAACAACGGCCCTTATGCCACAACAGATGCATGGGTACAGGAACAGTTCCCTGCTACTTTAGGCTTCGTTAGCGCCTCCACACAAAAAGGCACTTATAACGCACAGGAGCATAAGTGGGAAATTGGTGCTATGGCCAACGGTGAGACAGCCGAACTTATAGTTATATTCAGAATACTGGCAGCAGGTAATATTAGAAACGCCGTGGCTGTAGGCAGTGAGAATCCAGACCCTAACCCAGGCGATAACGAAGAAGAAGAACCTATAGATGTGCCTGAAAAGGCTGCCAACCTGAGCGTACGCAAAAAGGTTGCAGCAGGCCCATACAAGGTAGGCAACGAGGTAGCGTATACCATAGAAGTTGAAAACAAAGGTCCTTATGCAGCCACAGGTGTAACAGTACAAGAGCAATTTCCTGCAGATGCATTAGAATTTATTCGTGCCTCAACACAAAAAGGATCCTTCAACACAACCACAAACATGTGGCAAGTAGGAGAAATGGCTAATGGCGAAACAGCTACGCTAACAGTGGTCTTTCGGGTGAAGCGCTCAGGCAACATCAACAACATTGTAGTAGTTGAGGACGATGGCGAGAACCCAGATCCAGACCCAACAGATAACGAAGAGGAAGAGCCGATAGATGTGCCATGCGATGCCCCAGCTGTACCAAACGCTATTGCAGGACCAGAAAGTACTTGTACAGGAACAGAAACGCTTACCTATAGTATAGAGGCGGTTGCAGGAGCTTCAAACTACGTTTGGACCGTGCCTGCAGGCTGGGAGATACTTTCTGGGGAAGGAACGATTAGTATTACTGTAAAGCCTGGAGCAAACGGAGGCACTGTTACAGTTGCTTCGGAGAATACCTGTAACACCAGCAGTACGGCTGCTATATCTGTAAATATTGTAACGCCACCAGCAACTGTCAATCCTATTATAGATAACAGCAGTGTCTGCAACGGCCTAACTTATAGTGTAGAGCCAGTAGCAGGAGCTACTTCTTATACTTGGCTAGTACCAACGGGCTTCAGCATAGTAGCTGGCCAGGGTACCACAACTGTTATCATAAAAGCAGATAATCCTGATGCGAAAGGGGAGGTAACGGTTATACCTAACAATGCAAACTGTGCTGGCCCTGCCGCAAGCGCCACTATAGATGTGTCTTTAGAGAAAGGTGATCTAAATTTCCCGAAAGCCTTTAGCCCTAACGGGGATGGCACTAACGACACCTGGTTTGTGACGAACCTGGAGAAGTACTCAGAAAATGAAATAGTGATTTTTAACCGCTGGGGATCTGAGGTATACAAGCGCAAGAACTACAAGAACGACTGGAGTGGCAACGGTTTGGAGCAGGGTACCTACTTCTACAAAGCCAGAGTAAAACTTTGCGACGGTGTCATGAAAGAGTACTCAGGTTATGTAACGCTGTTCCGCTAAGCACTTAACGATAATAGAAAATAAAGTTAATATGAAAGTATTATATACACTGCTGGCCCTGTTGCTAACCTTCGCGGCTAGTGCCCAGCAAAACCCACAGTACTCGCAGTACATCTTTAACAGTATGGTCATCAATCCTGCCTATACTGGTAGCAAGAATGTACTTAACCTAAACGCTTTCCACCGCTCCCAGTGGGTTGGTTTGGAAGGTGCACCAACTACACAGTCTCTGGCCTTGGATGGCATCGTGGCCAGCAACCGCCTGGGGTTAGGCTTGCAACTGACTCGTGACCAAATCGGGGCGCAGACAAACACGGCGGCTTATGCCAATGCAGCTGTTAAACTACCAGTAAGTGCAGCAGGTGTGCTAAGCCTTGGAATAGCCTTAGGAGCAGTGCAAAACACTTTTGATGGTGCTAAGTTAGGCATCACAAACGATCCTTCTATACCATCAGGCAAGGAGGTTAACCTGAAGACCGATGTAAAAATTGGTATGTATTTCCACAACGACCGCTTTTATGCAGGCGTGTCTGCATCAGATCTGATACAATATAAAGACATGCAGCAGGTAGAACCCGAACGCCACTATTTCTTTACGGCAGGTTATGTATTCGATGTCAGCAGCTTTGTTAAGTTCAAGCCAAGTATACTCGTGAAGGAAGATTTTCATGCACCTGCCAACCTAGATGTTAACGGCTTTGTACTGCTGGGCGACAAACTATGGTTAGGTGGCTCTTACCGTACCAGTGTAAATGTGTTCAACAAAAACCCAGAGGAGCCTGATGTGCGAAAGCGTACGGCGGCGGCTCTTATTGCTGAACTGCAGGTAAGCAAGGCGCTGCGAGTAGGTTACTCATTCGACCAGATGCTGAACGATATGAATGGTGTTAACACACACGAAGTTTCAGTTGGTTATTACTTCTTCAAGAAGAAGGATACGAAGATGATGACGCCTCAATATTTTTAATACAAGTCCCTTAGCATATGAAACTTAAAAATATACCCTTATACATAGTAGTTGCAGCCACACTAGGCCTGGCCCCAGCGGCACGGGCGCAGTCGGAGTTGCGAAAAGCAGATAAGCATTACGAGAACCTGGAGTTTGCGCTGGCCCTGGAACAGTATCAGAAAGGCCTGAAAAAAGCAAAGCGCCAGCCTGATGTTCAGACGCTGCAGCGCATTGCAGATTCTTACCGCCTTACCCGCCAAAGCGAGAGAGCCGAGGTATGGTATGCCAAAGTAATAGGCATGCAAGGCCGAGATCCGATGGCTATTTATCATTATGCAGAAGCTTTGCGCAGCAACGGCAAGCACGAGGAGGCCAAAGTCTATTTTATGCTGTGGGGCGAGGAGGTACCAACCATGGAAGAGCGTGCACAGCAATTGGTTAAAGCCTGTGATGTGTCTATGGCCTGGATGGAGAAGCTTCCTGTAGCAGAAGTAGAGCCACTGCAAAACCTAAATTATGCCAGCTCCTCAGACTTTAGCCCGATGCAGTACGGTCGCGGTATTATATTTACATCAGACCGTGGGGTAGGTACCGATAAAAAGAAGGATATATACGGATGGACGGGCCGTCCTTATTTACAGCTTTACACAGCAGAGCAGGATGTAAAAGGTAACTGGAGCGCACCAGTGCCTGTGCAGGAAGTTATAAATGATCAGTATCATAATGCAACAGCCTCGACGACAGATAACGGCAAAACGATCTACTTTACAAGAACACACCTGGTAGAGAAGCGCAAAAAAGGTAATATGGACCCTACAAGTTGGGTAAAGGAGCCAGAAATAAAAGAATATATGAACCGTCTGGAAATCTATTCTGCTCAGAAAGACGGTCATTCCTGGAGTAATATTCAGCCTTTTGCTTTCAACGATGTAGAAGAATACTCTGTCGGGCATCCTGCCTTATCACCAGATGGAAAGGTAATGTACTTTGCTTCGGATATGCCAGGAGGTATGGGTGAAACAGATATTTACTACACCCTGCGCCAGGAAGATGGCAGCTGGGGAGAACCTATAAATGCTGGCTTAACGATCAATACTGAGGGCCGCGAGAGCTTTCCTTACATAGATAGCGAGGGGCAACTGTTCTTTGCCTCTGACGGCCATATTGGCTTCGGCGGCTTAGATATCTTTTCAGCAAAAGGCAGCTTAGGTAAGTGGGAAAGTGTAAAAAATCTTGGCTACCCTATCAACACCCCCAAAAACGACTACGGTATCATGTTTACAGAGGCAGGTGCAAAAGGCCTGCTGTCTTCAAACCGAGACGCCGCAAACGGCACCGACGACATTTATACCTTTAATATGCTGAAGAAGCCTGTGGTGCTGGCAGTTACTACCTTGGAGCGTAAGCAGAACGCAGAGAAACGAAACATAGAACTGCCTTTGCCTAAGGTACGCTTGGTGGTGAAAGAGAAAAGCCAAAGCGAACCAGCTTCGGTGTTGTCGGATGCGAAGGGAGAATACTTTATGAATGCGCGTGTAGGCGATAGCTTCACTTTCTTTGGCTCTAAAGATGGCTACTTAAATCAGCAGGCAGTTACAAACATACCAGAAACAGCAAACGATACTGTATCAGTGGCGCTGCTCTTCGACAAGAACGAAGTGGAAAGAGTAATTGTGCTGGAAAACATCTACTATGACCTTGACAAGTGGGACATTAGAACAGATGCGGCTAAAGAATTAGATAAACTGGTAGTAATGCTTAAAAGCAACCCAAGTGTGAACATAGAAATGGGAGCCCACACCGACAGTCGCGAAAGCTATAAGTATAACCAAGAGCTTTCTGATAAAAGAGCGCAGGCAGCGGTGGATTACCTGGTGTCGCAAGGTGTAGACAGAAGCAGGCTAAGAGCCAGAGGCTACGGCAAAACCAGGCTTATAAATGGCTGTGGCGAAGGTGTGGTTTGCTCTGAAGAAGATCATCAGCTGAACCGCCGTACGGAATTTAAGATTATCAAAAATTGATATAAAACCTCCTTAGCTTTCATAGTTTATAAAGGCTCCGCAGTTTCTGCAGGAGCTTTTTTACTTGTTAACAGGTTTATGCAGCCAAGGCACAAGCTTATGCAGCAGTGTAGAAACAAAACAGGAGTGCCTTAGAAGGCACTCCTGTTTTGTTTTAACAACTGAGAAGGTTTTTTAGCGGTTGCCTGTGTAGGCTACGCGGTAAACTACACCGTTGTCATCATCAGAAACAAGTATAGAGCCATCTTTGTACTGGGCCAGACCTACTACACGGCCAAACTCCTCTTTGTTGTTATTAACCAAGAAGCCAGTTACGAAATCTTCTATTTTGCTAGGCTTTCCGTTTTCGAACCTTACCCGTATCACCTTATAACCAACGGGTTCACTGCGGTTCCAGGAGCCGTGCAGTGTTACCAATGCATCGCCTCTGTACTCCTGCGGAAACTGAGAGCCATTGTAGAAAACAAAATCCATCGGAGCACTGTGAGCATCATAAAGTAGCTCTGGAAATTCTGTCTGCTTGGCGTACTCTTCCCAAGTCATGCCTTTTGGCGGCTCGTCGGCCAGGTTCGGTTTTCCATTCTCGAATACATAAGGCCAGCCATAGTTGCCGCCTTCTGTAATTCTGTTCAGTTCTTCTTTCTGTGTTTCGTCGCCGAGCCAGTCTATACCATGGTCAAAGCCATAAAGGGCCTTCGACTGCGGGTGCCAGTCAAAGCCGATCATGTTGCGCAAGCCCGTGGCGTAAATACGACGACCGCTGCCGTCGGGCTTCATCTGCACCAGTGTAGCGTTCTCCTTGTGTGTCTCTTCGCAAGCGTTGCAGGTGCTGCCAACCGATACGTACAGCATACCATCTGGCCCGAATTCAATAGAGCGGTTGGCGTGCTGGCCGCCTTCCGGAAAGCCTTTGGCTATTTCTTTCAACTGGCCAAGGCTACCGTCTTTGCTTATATCCGCTGTGTAAATTTCGTTCACCGTCATCAGGTAAACTTTGTTGTTGCGGATAGCGATACCGTGCATCTGGTCTTTAGTGGCTACCACCTTTTGCTGATCAGCTTTGCCATCGTTGTTGGTATCGCGCAGCATGGTTACAGTGCCTTTGTCTCTGTCGGTAACATACACAGTACCGTCGGTGTGCACAGCCAGCATGCGGGGCTTGTTCAGGTTTTCGGCAAATTTTGTGACGGTAAAGCCTGCAGGTACTTTTAGCTGGCGTACCCGCGCATCGGTGGCGGGCACCTTAACAGGTTTGTAAATATGGCCTTCCATGGAAGTGGCAATAGGCTCCTGGCTGTTTTGCGCATTTGCTGTGGAGAATGCGGCCATCAGACCTAATGCCAAAAGAGTGGTTTTAATTTTCATAGCGTTGTTTTGGTTGTAATTTGCAAGTCTGTAGCGCTTACATCATATTTTTAACTTTAAAACTGTATGAAATGTTTTTTAAGGGTGGAATCTTGGGGGACTATCCTACATTGTTTGACTTTTTCCTAACCAAATGGAAACACTACCCGTTGTTTCAACTTTAACTTCTATATGAAATCACTATCTTTTAAGTATACCCTTTCTTTTCTTTTGTGCCTACTGATGCCGCAGCTTTTGTTGGCGCAACTGTTGGTAGCAGGGCAGGTAATAGATGCCAAAAGTCAGCTGCCGTTAAATGGTGTAACCATAACAGCTAACACAGGCGAACAGAGCATAAGTAATGCGGCAGGCGAGTTTAGTATGCAGGTTGCTGAGGCGGCTTCCGCTATAACAGTGGTGCATCTTGGCTATACGTCTAGCAGTGTTGTACTAAGAGCTGGTAACAGAACAAACTTGCGCATTTTATTGCAGCCATCAGCAGCTAGCTTGCAGGAGGTAGTGGTGACAGGCTACGAAAGTAACCGTCCTCTATTGGAAACAGCAGGGGCGATCAGTATTCTGAGCGATGAAGAAATTAGGCGCTTCGATGAGCGTTCTTTGGTGCGTGCCGTGAACACTGTGCCTGGCGTACGAATGGATGAACGCGCTCCCGCTAGCTACCGCATCTCCATCAGGGGTAGCACCTTGCGCTCACCGTATGGCGTCAGAAACGTGAAGATGTACTTTAACGGCATTCCGCTAACTGAGGCAAACGGCACTACAGCGCTAAATTTATTAGATGCTTCGAACATCGGAAATATTGAGATTCTGAAAGGGCCAACCGCCAGTATTTACGGAGCAGGTACAGGAGGGACTATCTTGCTAGAACCAAAACGTGCTAACGTGGGCGAACAGCAGGTACAAGTAGGAGCCACCGCTGGTTCGTATGGGTTCAGGCGTTATACTGCCACAGCCAGCAGCGGTACAGAGAAAAGCAATGTGCTGGTGCAGTATTCGCGCCAGCAGTACGACGGTTACCGGGAGCAATCGGCGGTAGATAGGCAGGTGCTACTTATTTCTCCTGAATTTTATATATCTGATAAACAAACCATTGCTGCCAATATTATCTACACAGATTTATACTACGAGCTGCCAGGAGGCTTAACGCAGGAACAGTTCGAAGAGAACCCAAGGCAGGCAAGAGGCGGTATGTTTGGAAGTGTGCGTCAAAATGCCTCTATGAACCAGGATGGTCTTAACATCGGCCTAAAGCATGAGTACAAGTTCAGTGATGATTGGAGCAATACTACGTCGCTTTATACAATAAGCAGAGCCATTGATCATCCTTTTAACACAGATTATGAACGTAATACAAACCAGGAAGTAGGCGGGCGTACCAGCTTTATGCACCGTAGCCACATTGGCAGCTTGCCCACCACGTATACTTTTGGGGGAGAATACCAGCGAGGTTTTCAGGCTTCCCGCACCTACGACAACAACCAGGGCAGACCAGACAGCTTGCGAACCGACGATGAGGTAACAGCCAAGACAGGTTTTGTATTCGGGCAGGCAGAATTGGAATTGCCGCAGGAATTTATACTTACGCTGGCCATGAGCTTGAACGATACCAGGTACGAATTTACACGCCTAAAGCAGGTAACAGGGCAGGGGGCGTACGAGTATAACCGAAACTTTGAGGCTGTATTTTCGCCCAGGGTGGCTTTGCTGAAAAAACTAACCGATAAGGTTTCTGCATATGCCAGCGTTAGCTCTGGTTTCTCGCCACCTACTGAAGAAGAAATTTTAACATCCAATGGCGTTTTAAACGAGGTGTTGGAAGCCGAAAAGGGCACAAACTATGAAGTTGGGGTTAGAGGCTATGCATTAAACAACAGGCTAAGCTTTGATGTTGTTGGCTTTTACTTCCGTCTGAGCGAAACCATCGTGAGCCGCCAGGACATATCCAGTGTGGCTGTTTTCAGAAATGTAGGCTCTACTTCCCAAAAAGGAGTTGAAACGGCTGTGAGCTATAATTTCTTGCGTAACCCTGTAGGGCAGTTAAGAGAACTAAAGCTGTGGGGCAGCTACACCTATAACTACTTCAGATTTAAAGAATACCAGCGCGACGGAGAAGACTTTTCTGGGAACAGGCTTACTGGTATAGCTCCACATACTGCAACGGCTGGACTAGATTTGGCAACACAGCTGGGCTTATACCTAAACGTTACGGTTAATTATGTAGATGAAATTCCGCTTACCGATGAAAATACTGTTTTTGCAGACGAATACTTGGTTTTAGGAGCAAGAGCAGGATTCCGTAGAACGCTAGGCAGGCATTGGGGCCTTGAAGTTTTTGCTGGTGCCGATAACCTGACGGATCAGAAGTATAGCTTGGGCAACGATGTAAATGCTTTTGGTAATCGCTTCTTCCAGCCAGCCCCAAACCGAAATTACTATGGAGGGTTAACGTTGCAGTACAGACTTTAACTGCTCAGCGCAAAAGGCGCTGGGTTGAAGTAGGCGGTGGGTACTGGGCCATTATACTGGCCACCACACGGCTTATAGTGCCCTCTTTTATATCTAAAGGGTCTATAACGCTCACTGCCCATCCGCGCCATACCACCTCGTTTGTATCGGGGTCAATCAAATCTATTACAAGCGTGCCTAAAGCATAATCGCTTATGCGCTGAAAGTCGGGCAGGTTTGTAAAGCCATAGTCGTAGCGGTAGCCGTACCAGTAGCTGTAGCCATATCCAAAGCCTGGAGCATAAGCCGCCTCGTTAATCGGTTGCTGCGGTGGGTCCAGTGCTATATCATAAGCAATCATCAAATCAGGGGTTTCGCCTACGTCGGCTGGTCGTAAGCCATCTCGTACCAGTTCAGTTGCAACAGCTGCTTTCACCATCTGGTCGAGCAGAGGACTATAGTTTGTGTTTACAGTATCTGGTGAGGCTTGAATGCCACACCATCCAAAATTCTGATAAGACTGGAAAACGGCGGTATGGTCGAAGCTGTTACGCGTATCCAGAATAGCGCAACCTGTTGTAAGGGCTATGCTACATATCAGGAAAAGCAGGTGAATAACCTTTGTAAATAAGCGAGAGGTAATCGGCATGTTTCTGTTCTGTGTTGGCAATACAAACCTGTGTTGTAGGTTTTATACGCTGGAGCAGGCTCTATGGCTGCTTTTGATGTAACACAGAACGCTGGCTGGTCTTAACGGCGCTTTCGGCGGCTAATACTTTGCTGTACTAAAACTTGATTTGCCACCCATTCTTCCAGCTCTTCTGTCATGCTTTTGGCTGAAGTTATGGTGTTCAAAGTTGAAATAAGAGAAGCATTATGAGGATTCAAATTGTTCTCAATGCCTGGTAGCTGATTTAACGAGGGCTTGCCTGCTGGTGGGTTAGCAGTAACTGAAACTGTGCTTTTTGTTATAGTTTCGTTGTCATTTGCATGATTACCCGCAGTAGCTGCTATTGCTGTAGAAGTAATGGTATTGGCGGTATGTATAGCTAAACTACCAACCGATGATACCTGTGCTGTTGCATACTGTGTGGTAGAGGCTGCAACTATAAATAAAAGCAGTATCAATTTCTTCATACTATATGATTGATAGTGAATATTTGCTCCTGTAAAGGGTTGCAAAAGTAAGCCTTATATCTATAAAACCAAATATATTATTACTTGAATTATCAAGTTTTGTATTGAATACAGTATGTTGAAGCTGCTGGTTTAGCTGTATTGTTATATTATTGATAGCTGATAGTGCTGTGTTTAGTTTTTAGAGGCAGGATGTGCTAAAAAAGTGTGCAATTATTTTGATTTCACTCCAATGTTAAAGTATTTGGTAGTCCTACAGAAGTAATGATGGCATAACAAAAAAGACC
>NZ_JAJJWH010000079.1 GCF_020907245.1 Pontibacter harenae
AATTGAAATATGGAAATGACACAGTTTAAATTACACTCCCCGCCATACAGCACATGAGCAAAGCTGCGGCTGTACCTCGCTCTCCTCATGTACGAGATTGATAGTAACAGCAACAGCCCCTGAATCTACCAATGTGCAGATTCAGGGGCTGTTGCTTTATATTAAGCATAAGCGGAATAAGATAGTCTTGTAACTAGCTCGTTCTGCTCATAATTTAGTTGCTTAGAAACGTGGTTTTACCAACTACTACCAGCTCCACCACCACCAAAGCCGCCGCCGCCAAAGCCTCCGAAGCCGCCTCCGCCTCCACCGCCGCCGAACATGCCACCGCCCGAACGGAATGTGCCGAAGCCACCTGGAATGATAACAGGGCCACCAAAAGTACGGGCATAGCGCCTACCACCTCTGCCGCCTCCGCCTCCTCCTCTCCTGGAGAAGAGGAAAACGATAAGCATGACAATGATGATAATGAAAATCATGGATGGACCTCCGCCTCCTTCGCCCTGTGCTGCCTGCGGATCGGCCTGGTACTCGCCGCTGGCCAGGCTTATAATCAGGTTAACGGCTTCATTCAGCCCTTGGTAGTACTGCTCTTGTTTAAAACGCGGCTTTAGCGTGCGTTCGGTAATGCGTTTGGCAATGGCATCGGGTACAAGATGTTCCATGCCATAACCCGTGGCTATGAATACCTTGCGTTCTTGCATTGCCACCAATATAACAAGGCCGTTATCGTTTTCGCCGCCGCCTACGCCCCATCGCTGCCCTAACTCTGTCGCATAATCACCTACATTATAATCGCCTATAGAGGTGAGGGTAACGATAGTTATTTGCGTGGAAGTTGTGTCGTTATAGTTTACTAATTTCTGCTCCAGGGCAGCTTCTTCTTCTGCGCTAAGTATGTTGGCCAGGTCGTTTACAAGGCGTGGCGGGTTAGGGCGCGGTGGAAAGTCGCTGTTCTGTGCCAGGGCAAAAACAGAAAGAAAAGTAAAGTATAAAAGGAGTGCGTAGTGCTTCATAGGTTGTTGTTAATCTCCGAACGAGATATCGTCGCTCAGTTCGTTGATGTCGCCTTTGTCGTCGTAGGGGAAGTGGGCTTTAAGTTGTTCGCCTGCCATGATAATGCCTTTTGCCAGGCCTTCGCCGTATTGTTTCTGCTTAAAGTGCTTTATTACTTCAGCAGTTATGTCTTCCCAGAAGTGATCGGGTACAATAGCATTTATTCCTGCATCACCTAATACAGCAAACTTATGATCCTTTATGGCAACGTAAAACAGCACACCGTTACGTTGCTTGGTCAGGTGCATGTGCAGTTCAGCAAATACTTCGGTGGCTCTATCTAGCATGTCACCTTCGCAGTAATTTTCCAGGTGCACGCGTATTTCGCCAGAGGTATTTTGCTCTGCCTCTTTTATAGCAGCTAAAATCTTCTGTTCGTCTGCGTCTGTTAAAGCGTCTTTGGCCATAGGTTGGTTGCTGTTTGTTAGTTGTTTATTGTTAGGTGGTGAAGCCGTTGACAGCTTACAGCTTACGCCGCTCTAAAGCTGTCAACGGTTAACAAAGAACAATTAGAACTGCACTGTAGGGGCTCGCTGGGCATCAGGATCTGCCTCGAAATGGCCTTTCCGTTCAAAGCCGTAAATACCTGCCATCAAGTTGTTCGGAAAAGAGCGAACGGTGGTGTTATAATCCTGTACGGCCTCGTTAAATCTTCGCCGTTCTACATTTATGCGCCGCTCGGTGCCTTCTAGCTGGGCCTGTAACTCTAAAAAGTTCTGATTTGCCCTTAGCTGCGGGTATTGTTCTACGCTAACGAGTAGCCTACTAAGAGCACCGCCCAATTGTGACTGCGCCTGCTGAAAGCGTTCTATATTTTCTGGTGTAAGGTCGTCGCCACTCAGGTTTATGCTTGTGGCTCTCGAACGAGCTTCAATTACCTGTGTTAGAGTTTCCTGCTCAAAATCGGCAGCACCCTTTACGGTGTTTACAAGGTTGGGGATCAGGTCGGCCCGGGTCTGGTAAGCGTTCTGCACGTTTGCCCATTGCGCCTCTACTTGTTCGTCTTTCTGCACCATGGTATTATAGCCGCAGGAAGATTGGGAAGCAAGAACCACAAATCCGATCAGGTAAAACAAAAGCTTTTTCATATAGTTAAGTAGGTGTTTTTTATAAATGTGTTGTTGTGTCTAGTAGCGATATCTGTACGAAATTAATGAACCATCGTTTAGATAACGAATTGAAGCGTGCTAAAATTAGAAAAAGGGTATGTTTTATTTATTTAGCGCTGGCTATGAGATGAGAATTGATCTGTAAAAATAACTTGCTGCTGATGGTATAAAAATCAGTTACTTATAGAATTAAAAGTTTTGTAGAGTAGCGGCTGAAATATTTCTTTTTCACCATTCAATTAAACCTATAATTATAAATTCAGTTGAATAATGGATATCTTGCATAAAAAGTGTAGTATATGAAAGTAGTTATACCTGTAGCAGGTGTCGGTTCCAGGCTTCGGCCTCACACGCACACGCAGCCCAAATCTTTGGTGCCAGTGGCAGATAATACTATACTTGGACACATCATCGAGAAGCTGCTCCAAGCTGGTATCACCGACTTCGTGTTTGTTATTGGTTACCTGGGTGAGAAAATCGAAAATTATGTGCGGCAAAACTATCCGCAGGTAAAGGTAGAGTTTGTGGTGCAGGAGCCCCGCGAAGGCCTGGGCCATGCCATTTGGGTTGCCCGCCATACTTTTGAGGAGGAAGAGAGCGTGCTGATTATGCTGGGCGATGCTATTGTGGAGACAAATTTACAGGAGGTTATAAAAGCGCCTCACTCTGTGTTGGGAGTTAAAAAGGTGTCGAAGCCATCGCTTTTCGGTGTAACAGAAATGGGTGCCGACGAATTTGTTGTGAAGGTGGTGGAGAAGCCTAAAATACCCAAGTCGAACTTTGCACTAGTAGGCCTTTACAAAATTGTGGAGCCTAAAAAGCTGGTGGAGTCGCTGGAGTATATTATTCAGGAAGACATTCGCACGCAAAATGAATACCACCTGACAGATGCCCTGATGCACATGATCCGGAACGGCGCTAAAATGGTTACTTGGGATGTAGACCAATGGTTTGACTGTGGCCGAAAGGAAACGCTGCTGGAGGCGAATGCCAGATTGCTGAATCGCCCTGAGTTTAAAGAGCACGATTATACGGCGCAGTTCCGTGGCTGTATTATTATCCCGCCTGTCAGCATCGGTAAAGACTGTGCTATTTATAACTCCATCATCGGCCCACATGTAGCCATCGGTGACAATACAAACATCGAGAATTCTATTATCAGCAACTCTATTATTGGCTCGTACTCAGAGTTGAAGTTCGCCGTGATGCAAGATTCCATCATCGGCAGCGACTCGTCGTTTAAAGCCTTTAGCCATACGCTGAACATCGGCGACAGTACGGAGATTGATTTCGGGCAGTAGTTTTTAGAGACAAAAGACGTAAGACATGGGACGCAGGACAAAAAGCTGCGCACCTTTTCCCTTCATGGTTTCACATGAATCTGGAGACTCTCAAGGACTCTCTGCACCAGTTCAAAAATCAAGGTCTTATGTCCTGAGTCTTACGTCTTTTGTCTATTAAAGAAACGGCAATTCGTTTAGCTGATCTTTTAGCCAGCCTGTAAGGCTGTAGCGGTGGCGGGTGGCAGGCAGCACTTCGTGCGGCAACAGGTTGCTGCGGAAGCACGCCAAGCGGCCAGCTACAGGCAGCACATCTATTTCTTCTTCAGAACCGTCTTCTTTGGGTAGGTATAAGCGCAGTTTACCGCCGTGTTCAGGTAGCCAATCCTCGTTCAGGTACAAAATACACGACAGCTGACGATGGTCGTTTATCTGGAACTGGTCGATGTGGCGCTGGTAAATGGTGCCAGGCGGGTAAACCGTAAAATGGAATTCATAATCTTTTAGCCCCAGATAGCAGGTGCGGTTAATGTAGCGCATCAACTCGTCCATACGGTTTAGGAACACACGAGTGGGCGGCAGAGCCTGAGACGGCTCAATCCAGCGAATATAGTCACCACGCACCTGCTTGTCTACCTGAAACTGATCGGCAGTTCCGATGCCTGCTTTTTTAAAAGTGCCCTGCTCCTGGTGGTGGTTCAGCACCTCCAGCAGGTCCCGCACTTGCTGTATACTTATAAAATTATCTATTACCGCATAGCCGTCTTCTGACAGTCTATCGGCTAGCAGCTCAAATTTTTCTAATTGCTCCTGTTCTTTTAACTCCTCTAACATGATCTTCCCTCTTGCTAACGCTTCTTTTCATTCTTCTAAAAAAGCCGCTAAATGTACGAACAAAGCGCTAACACACAAGTGGCGGTAGCGGCTGTTGGTCGTAATTATTTTTAGGTTGCGGCTGTGCACCGTTTAAGGTTGTTTATACTATACGCCTGGAGCGGCATAAGTATAGGGCGGCATGGCATAATGATGTGTGGCAGGTTGTGCTGCAGCTGCCTAAAAACAGATTTTATAGTTATCTTAGATGGTCAGATTACAAAACGTAAACTCAACAGGAGGCGTAGCTTTATGAAAAAGACAACTACACTTTTGCTTGCTGGAAGCTTTATAGCAGCTTCCGCCTGCAAATCAACACAAACAGACACGACAGCCACAGGCATGAATACAGAAAACACACAATCACAAACCACAACAGCTTTAAACTACCCCGACACCAAAAAAGTAGACCATATAGACGATTACTTCGGGACAAAAGTAGCCGACCCGTATCGCTGGCAGGAAACGCATGATGAGCAACTGGACCAGTGGATTGCGGAGGAAAACAAAGTAACGCAGGCTTACCTAAGCAGCATTCCATTTCGCGATAAGATAAAAGACCGCTTAACGCAAATCTGGAATTACCCGAAGTATGGTGCACCTTTTAAGAAAGGCGGCAAGTACTACTTCTATAAGAATGACGGATTGCAAAACCAGAGCGTGCTCTATGTACAGGAGAGCCTGGAGGCAGAGCCAAAGGTGTTTCTGGACCCGAACAAATTCTCTGAAGACGGCACGGTTGCCTTAACCTCTCTGGCTTTTTCGAAAGATGCGAAGTATGCAGCTTATGGCACCTCCAGCGGCGGTTCCGACTGGAATACTTACTATGTAATGGACGTGGCCACAGGCAAAAAGCTGGACGACCAGATTGACTGGGTAAAATTCTCGGGAGCCTCCTGGTACAAAGATGGGTTCTTCTACAGCCGCTACGATGCGCCCACCGAAGGAAACAAACTGGCAAATAAAAATGAGTACCACAAAGTATACTATCACAAAGTAGGTACATCGCAAAGCCAGGACCAACTGGTGTACGAGGATAAGGAGCATGCGCTACGCAACTTCTACGGCAGCACCACCGACGATGAGCGTTTCCTGGTGCTGTATGCTTCGGAAGGTGCCAGCGGAGCCAATGCTTTTTACTATAAGGACCTAACTGATCCAAAAGCAAGTATAAAACCGATCGTAACCAACTTTGAATCGGAGTACAGTGTGGTGGATAATGTGGGAGATAAGCTGCTGGTGCACACAAACAAGAATGCACCGCGCTATCGTCTTGTTCTTATCGACCCGAAAAAGCCTGAAGAGCAGAATTGGCAGGTGGTGATTCCAGAATCGGAGAATGTGATGACGGGAGCCTCTTTGGTGAGCAACCGAATTATTGCCTCGTACATGAAAGATGCCGCCAGCGAGGTAGTGGTTTTCGATACGAAAGGCAAAGAGCTGAACAAAGTGGAGCTGCCAACCATTGGTACGGTAGGTGGTTTTGATGGAGACAAAGATGATAAGGAGGTGTTCTTTACCTTTACCTCTTTTACCTACCCCGCCACTATTTACCGCTACGACGTGCCGAATAACAAAGTAACGCTGTTCCGCAAAACCGAAGTAAATGTAGATACCGATGCTTACGAAACGAAACAGGTGTTTTATACTTCGAAAGACGGTACGAAAGTGCCCATGTTTATCGTGCACAAGAAAGGCCTGCAGTTAAATGGCCAGAACCCAACCTACCTCTATGCCTACGGTGGCTTTAATGTATCTATGACGCCAGGCTTTAGTATTGCCAACATGCTTTGGCTGGAGAACGGGGGCGTGTATGCTTTGCCGAACCTGCGTGGCGGCGGCGAGTACGGCGAGGAGTGGCACAAAGCTGGTATGACCCCTAACAAGCAGAACGTGTTCGACGACTTTATAGCAGCTGCCGAGTACCTGATTAAAGAAGGCTACACTTCTAATGAGCGTCTGGCGGTGTCGGGTGGCTCTAACGGTGGTTTAATGGTAGGTGCCTTTATGACGCAACGGCCAGAACTGGCAAAAGTAGCGATACCTGCCGTGGGCGTAATGGACATGCTGCGCTTCCATACCTTTACCATCGGATGGGCTTGGGTACCAGAGTATGGCTCTTCAGAAAATGAGGAGCAGTTCAAAAACCTGTACGCATTCTCGCCGCTGCACAACATTAAAGAAGGTGTAAAGTATCCCGCCACCTTAGTTAAAACCGCCGACCACGACGACCGTGTAGTGCCTGCACACTCGTTCAAGTTTATTTCCGAACTGCAGGCTAAAGGCGCACCAGGTAATCCATACCTAATCAGAGTTGATGTTCGTGCTGGCCATGGAGCGGGTAAACCTACTTCTTTGGTTATTCAGGAATATGCCGATACGTGGGCTTTCATTTATCAGAACATGGGCATTAACCCATATCAGAACCAATAAACAAAGCATAAATTAACTTTTGCTCTAGCTGTGCCGCCTGCTTCAGGAGGCACGGTTTTTTCGTTTATCAACTGTGAGAGTAAGTACAGTATAAATCTGTTCAAGCCTAGATTCTAGCTGGTGGCATGGCGGCGGCAGGCAAAATGTTTACCTTTGCAGGGCAACCAGAACCTTTAACTATGAAATCTGTAGGAGGAAAAAGCGAGTTTATCGTGAAGTCGAGTGAGGTGGATCTGCATGGGCAGGCGACGGTGCCAGCGCTGGTGAGTTACCTGCAGGAAGCCGCTTGGGACAACACCGCCACCCTCGGTATCTCTTTGTACGACCTGTTGGAGCAGGGGCTGACGTGGGTGTTGCAGCGTTTGCGCCTGGAGATGTTCCGCTACCCCAAGCATCGCGACAGTGTAACAATAGAAACATGGGCCTCGGGCAGAGAACGGGTTTTCCTGCACCGCGATTTCAGGATTTATAGTTCAGAAGGAGAGTTGCTGGGGCAGGCGACAAGTGTGTGGCTGGTAATGGATGTAGTGAAGCGCCAAATGGTATCAGTACCAGAATTTATATCTGCTGTAGAAATTGCCCCTGGCAAAGAACCCCTGCCGTTTGCCAAAGGCAAGCTGCCTGTGCTGCAGGAGGTGAGGCATGAGCAGCAAATGCCTGTGCGCTGGCACGATATTGACATGAACCGCCACGTTACCAATACCCGTTATCTGCAATGGGCCTTGGAGGCCTTGCCTGTAGAGCTGCTAGAGCAACAAGAGCTAAAAGAGATGGATATTATCTTTCGTGCAGAAAGCGGTTTCATTGACACTATACTTTCAGCTGCAGGAGAAGCAACGGAGGACGAAACTGTGTTTCTGCACCGCCTGAGCAGTACCACTACAGCCAAAGAATTGGTACAGGCAAAATCAACCTGGCAAAGTAGAGCAGCAACTTAACAGGAATTATTTGCTATAGCTTTTCTAAAAACGGTTGATACGGTAACTCACCCCAATCCCTTTAAAAAGGGGAATTACTAATTACTCTCTAACTCTCTAATTTGGTTGTGGTTTAGAATGTATGATGTAGGAATAAAT
>NZ_JAJJWH010000080.1 GCF_020907245.1 Pontibacter harenae
ATACTCCTAATCCTTTGACACAGTTTGTTTTACAGCCTCTTCGCCTCTGGGTCAGAAAACATACTTTAAAGTGCATCAAATATGCAACTGATCATAAGTCGGGAAAACATACCGTTCACCTTTCGAGAGAAGGTGAACTTTTAAATCGCGAACCGAAAAGGGCTCACCTGTTTCCACCTCATAGATGTTTGTAGAGGTAATTCCGATACCGTCTACAATTGTTACCAGCCCACTTCCCAACACTTCCATATTATATCCTTCAGTTATCAGAATAGCGGTGTCTTCTTCCAAACCAATCCCAATGCAGCCAGGGTTGGTAGAAATAGCCTGAGCCATACGAACGATGCGGTCCCTCTGTATAAAGTGTGTGTCGATGCATACATCTTTTATAAACTCCAGGCCAGTAGTAATGCGCACATCTCCTTTTATATAACCGCCTATTGTCTCACCCTCATAAATCATGGGTGTAGAAAGGGCTGCTGCTCCCGCACTGGTACCTGCAATAATGATATCATCGTAGGTGTGCCGCTCCTTCATGAGCTGCAGCACTTTAGTGCCTCCAAAAATAGATGTAAGCTTCAGTTGGTCTCCACCTGTCATCAAAATTCCAGCGGATCTTTCCACTATATCTAAATAAGCAGGGTCTTTCACATCGGTACGGTTGCTTATATTAAGCACCTCTATGTTCTCTATCCCTAGTTCCTTAAACACTTGCGTGTAATCTTTTACCATTTCATCTGGTAAGGAAGAAGCGGTAGGCACTATAGCCACCATCGGTTTACTGCCCTGCAGCTCCTGTACAAACCGCTTTAGTATTTCCTGCGAAACAAAATCTTTATTTCTTTTCTGTTCCTCTTTGAGTTCTCTTTGCCCCCTATCTTCTTTACCTCCTATCGCTAATATTTTACCTTTTGCTACGGGAGCCTCTTTCCTATTTTTATGCCTCTCAGAAACTTTGTTCTTTGCCATAAATATGTGTCAAGTTAGATATAGATAATTTTGGTGTTTCTAATCCGTAATAAGATAATTTATAATATTTGCAGGCAAGTTGAGACAAGCAAGCACTACGGTCTTTTATAGCTGATAACCCTATTTACAATTGTATCGGCTAGCGCTGGGTTATCCACAAAGTTCACCCACCCTTCCCGCTTCGAGTTTTTGGGCACAAAAGCAATGGCTAGCTCTGCTTGCTCAAGCACTATCTCACCCTTTTTCAAAACCAGTTCTACCGTTACCTCTCCTGCCGTTTCGCCTCCTACATTGTGCACTACTACTCGGTAACGATAAGGAGATAGCTTGGAAGGGTCGTGCACGTGCTCCACGTACAGATCTGGAGGTGTTGCTTGATCTTTGTATATTTTATAGCCAAGAAAACCTAATATACTCAGCACTAATCCCAAGCTAATGGCAAACACTGTCCATTCTAACTTATTCTTGTCATCTCCGTCTCCGCTTTGTTTTCTTCTTTTTTCGCTTTTATTCATTCTCTAAAACTAGTATGCGACACGAACTACTTAATCAATAGCCTTCCTGCTGATGCTCCTAAGCTGGCCAAAACTCCCAACACAATGCATTGCGCAAAAGCAATTTCGAAGCTCACGTTATTGAAACTACCAAAAAACCATAGCAGGAGAGCCGAGCAAGCAAGGGCTGTCAGGTAACTAAGGCAGGTATCTATCGTCATGCCTACAATCAGCTTCTTTGTATCTAATTTGTCTGCTCCTCTAAAGTCGCTAAAAAACACTACTACCACACTCAGTGCAATGGAAGTTAGCGCCATCAGCAGTACGTGTATAGGTTTGGCCTCTACGGCAATCATGGTTACCTCTTCTGTAGGTGCCACATTGCCTCCGACAACTATACTGCCACAAATAGAGAGTATAATCAGGCTCGGATAGTGAATGTTACCATCCTTCACACCGCTATCCTCCTCTGTTTCGTCACGATGAGGCACCTCTTCGTCTTCACTAATATCGCCCAGTTGTGCCGTACCTATAGACACCCCAATGGAAACCGCCATAGCTTCCATAATCACTTTGCCCATAATCTCATCTATGGACATCTGATGGAACTGAATGCGGTTGAGAATAGCCAAAACAATAAGAGAGATGGTAATACCCAACCCCATCTCCTCTACTGAGTCAATAAAAACACTTCGCCAGGAGGCACTCGGGCGCATGCCAGCATAGCGGTTATAGCCAAGCAAAAGCAAATAGGTTGCTACCACCATGATAAAAAGCTGTAGCGGAGAGCCAATAAAGCCTGCCCACCAAACCTCCATAGTATACAATAGCGGAAAACTAAATAACAAGCCTCCGGCTATCCCCCTTGCATACTCTTTAAGCGACCTGGATAAAGAATTAAAGTCTTTGTTTGATACTACAGTTTTCATGATCTCTCCTACTTCGGCAACCTGACGGATAGGCCTGTTCCAACAAAGTAATCTGGAGCCGCATCATTTAACCCTAGCCCTGCAGCTACATCTAGCATCAGGTGTAAGCCTAAACCGAATTGCAAAGCTGCCACTCCCTGATATCCCGCCTGTTCTCCGCGTTCTTTTTCGCCCACAGCCTCCACCAGAAACGTAATAGCATCTGTTAGATCAGTACTAAAATTAACGGCATACCTGGTTACAGAGCTTCCTTCCACCCATCCTTGAGTAAGGCCATACTGAAGCTCTGATTTATCGCTGAGTTCATTTGCGAACGCCAAGGTTACACGCGGTTCTGGATTCTCAGGTCTGAAACGGCGGCTTGCTACGGGCAAGGCTACCATTACTGTCAGGGAGGCCTGCGGTACCCAACCCTGATTCTCTAACAATTTCAGTCTTGCTCCCACACTAAGAGGACCTGCTCCAGAGAATGTACGTTGTTCACCGTTCTCTACAACAGAGTCCTTTAATGCTCCAAGCACGCGCAGCTCCAGCTTGTCCAGCAGGCCGTAGCGTACTAAGGCTGTCGGGTAAGCATAGGTTCTTGCTTCGCTGGTGGCAGTGGTTTCTTTTTGGTATAGCAAACCTAGCTCAACCATAGTATAGCCTGTGGGCACTACATAAGAGTTAGGTGTCAGGTCTGGCCTGTCTGGATTAATACCCTGTACATTCTGCGCCAGCACAGGAGTAGCCGCTGTGGTAGCCAGTATGATTAAGGTGCATAGTGGTATGAGATGTACCAGTATCTTTTGCATGTTATCTTTTTGTGCTTTATACGCGAAACTTATTTTCAGACATAAATTTGCACCACAAAAAGGACGGTAGACTAATAGGAGGAAATACTTTGCTAAAAAAGAAAAACTATGCAGCTTGCATAGTTATAGAAAATGGTTTTGAATAAACTTGAGTTTCGATGAGTTTCGAATAAACTTGAAAAGAAGGGCTGGACGCTTTTAGCACCCAATAAAGCAGTCCAGCCAAACTTTTCAAAACCTTAGTATGAGAAGCTATTATAAATACCGAAGTACATTATAATAACAAGCAACTTAACCAACCAAAAGCAACTTATTATTAGCTCTAAGGTATGCCTGTCTTTACGGAGCGATCTATCCAGTGGCTACTCTGCAAGCTAAAATTAAGTATATACGCGGCTATAATCGTTGCATTGCCAAGCCTCTCTCCGACTTTATACCTAGCTTTTGAATTTTGTTTTTGTAGTTTGAACAACGATGTATATATTTAATTATTTTAATATACCTAGCGCAGTGAGCAGGCTAGTTTAGGTGCCAAACTACTCCCCATTATGAATTTAATTTTAAGCTATAAAAACAAATGAAGAAAATTTAATTGCCGCTCTTTTCGCTGTGGCAGTATCGGGTGCCTCTGCCCAAACCACCCAAGGCCGAAAGTCTTTACCTGCCTCAGCTGTTTTAGCACAGAAAACTCTAAAAACGAAAGAACAATTACTTAATTTTTCATTGACTCCTTCTGTAGGATATTTCATAAAAGATGGATTAGAGGCTGGTGTTTCGCTTGATTATACTTCTTATAAGTTCGAAGCAGGTAGTGATTTCCTATACGCTGAAAGGAGAAGACAAATTGCCTTTGTTTGGACATAAACAGGAAGCGCCTGATCAATCTTGATCAGGCGCTTCTTGTTTATACTTATAAGGTAACGTTTTTACCAACCGCTTGCCAGCACATCGGCAATGTGCATAGTTTTTATCGGCTTCTTTTGCTTCTGAATGTAAGCTTCAATATGCATCAAGCAGCTACTGTCTGTAGAAACAATATAGTCAGCGCCTATAGCCAGGGCATTCTCTACTTTCTGCTCTGCCATAGCCGACGAAATGGCTTCGAATTTAACAGCAAAGGTACCGCCAAAACCGCAGCAGGTTTCGCTCTCTTCCATCTCCAACAGCTCCAGCCCCTGCACACTCGTTAGCAGTAGCCTTGGGCCAGCCTTTATGCCACACTCCCGCAGGGCGCTGCACGAGTCGTGGTACGTAACCCTGCCACGCAGAGCTGCCCCAGGTATGCTGTTAATATCCAGCACATCTGTTAAAAACTCCGTCAGTTCGTACACTTTTTTTTGCATGGTTCTGTACTTCACCAGGTTCGAAGACTTCACAAAAATATCCTGATAGGCATTGCGCACCATGCCCACACAAGAAGCTGAGGGAGCTACAATATAATGTGAAACATCATTCGAAAAATCGTTCAGGAATTTGGTGGCTACTTCACGTGCTTCATCAAAAAAGCCAGCGTTAAAGGCGGGCTGTCCGCAACAGGTTTGGTTAGGGTTGTAGTTTACCTCGCAACCTACCTTCTCCAGCACCTTTACCATGTTCATAGCCGTATCAGGAAACAGCTGGTCTACGAAGCATGGCACAAAAATATCTACAATAATTCTCCTTGCCATAGTTAAGAAAATACAGCGCCAGACTGCTTCAAAGCTTCGTCAAACGCCTTCTTGTTAAGGTCCAAAGTTAAACCTTTATTTTCAAAAAAACGCACCAGGTTTTCGGTTGCCATGTTGCCTACCAACTCATCTTTTGCCATGGGGCAACCTCCAAATCCGCGCATGGCTCCGTCAAATCGTCTACAGCCCGCACTATAGGCAGCCGCCACCTTCTCTTGCCAACTGGCTGGCGTTGTATGCAAGTGCGCCCCAAACTCTATGTGTTTGAAAGCAGGAATAAGCTGCCCAAAAAGGTAAGCTATATTTTCAGGGTTAGAGACTCCAATCGTATCAGAAAGAGAGATGATTTTTACCTCCAGTTGGTCCAGTTCCTTTACAAAGTAGATAACAGTTTCTGCATTCCAAGGATCATTATAGGAGTTGCCGAAACCCATGGAAATGTAAGTAACTAATGTTTTGCCAGCTCTTATACAGATCTCCTGCATTTGGGCCAGCTGCTGCATGGCCTCCGCTATACTTTTATTTGTGTTGCGCTGCTGAAACGTTTCTGAAACTGATAAAGGAAAACCAAGATAAGCGATTTGTTCGTGTTGTGCAGCTTCTTCAGCGCCTTTAACATTAGCTACAATAGCTAAAAGCTTAGATTTAGTCTGGCTCACATCCAACTTTGCCAGCACCTCTGCCGTATCTCGCATTTGCGGTATGGCTTTAGGAGACACAAAGCTGCCAAAATCGATGGTATCGAATCCCACACGGAGCAACTGGTTGATGTAAGCAACTTTGGTTTCGGTGGGTATAAAACCCTTCAGGCCTTGCATGGCATCGCGCGGACACTCGATTATTTTCATGAGAAGAACTATTAGCTACAAATCATCTTCTTGTATGGAATTGCTCCTGTAAAGTTACATAACCTACAGTTAAGTAGTAGTTTCTAGGAATTGACAAGACTCTGGTAACTGAACATTACTACCTGCAAAATTTCATATCACATATATAGCAGCTTTTAAGACAAAAAAGATTATTAAACGTAAATTTAAGATAGCTACACGTAGGCCTATCCATAGCAATTTGCCGTGCTTAGACTGTTACTATGCCTGAAAAGTAGAATTACCTTTTCACCATAGCTCCTGCTCTGACTATTAGAAGATAAATCAAAGTTTAACCTGCCACCTATGCAGAGCAAAGCTACTTTAAACGCTCCAGCAGCACCCTCTATTGAGTTTAGCCAATTAAATAAACTTATACAGAAGCAGAGAGAATTTTTCAACTCTCAAGCCACCTTCAATCTTTCATTCAGGAAAGAGCAGTTACGCTGTCTGTTGAGCCTTATAAAGCAAAATGAACAGGTTATAGGTAACGCGCTGTATGAAGATTTCAGAAAGCCAGTTTTTGAAACATTTATAACAGAGGTAGGTTTTGTAGAACAGGAGCTGAAAGAAACATTAAGGCATCTGACAGAATGGGCAAAACCACGAAGTGTAAACGAATCGCTGTTTAACTTTCCTGCATCTAGTGCCACTTACCCTGAGCCGTACGGCTTGGTGTTCATCATCGGCCCATGGAACTACCCGCTGCAGTTGGTTCTCAGCCCCTTAATTGGAGCCATGGCGGCGGGCAATTGCGCCATCATAAAACCATCTGAGCTAACAGCAAATACTTCTGCTGTTATAGCTGAGTTAATACGTAAAAACTTCGACGAAGCTTATTTGGCTGTTGTAGAAGGAGGCATGGATACAACACAGCATTTGCTGCAGAAGCGCTTTGACTACATCTTCTTTACGGGTACTCCCCAGGTCGGCCGCTTAGTAATGAAAGCTGCTGCAGAACACCTAACTCCACTAACATTAGAGTTAGGTGGTAAAAGCCCTGCGATCGTAACAGAAGATGCTGATCTGGAGTTGGCAGCCCGCCGCATTGTGTGGGGCAAATTTTTAAATGCTGGTCAAACCTGTGTGGCACCCGATTATGTACTTGTGCAAGAGCAGGTAAAGGAGGAGTTTGTAATGTTCCTTGAGCAAAACATAACTGCATTTTATGGTGCAGATCCTGCCATTAGTCCCGATTTTGCCCGCATTATTGATGACAGAAATTTTCGCCGCCTGAACAATCTCCTTACAAAAGATAACATTCGCTTCGGAGGCCAAACAGACAGAGATCAACGGTATATCGCTCCAACTATTTTAGATAACGTTACCTGGACGCACCCATCCATGCAGGCAGAAATCTTCGGACCTATACTACCAGTTCTCTCCTATTGCTCTTTGAAAGATGCTATCAAAACCGTTAATAGCCAGGAAACTCCCCTCGCCCTTTACTTCTTCTCATCCGACCATCAAAAGCAGCAGTGCATACTTCAGAAAGCACATTTTGGCGGTGGTTGTATTAACGATACAATGTCTCACTTTGTAAATCCGAATTTACCTTTTGGAGGAGTAGGCCATAGTGGTTTCGGAAGCTACCATGGCCGTGCCAGCTTCGATTTGTTTTCACACCATAAAAGTGTGCTGCATCGTGGCACCTGGCTAGACTTACCCCTGCGTTACCCTCCGTACAAAGATCATCTATCTCTTGTAAAAAAAATATTGGTTGTGGTTTAGAATGTATGATGTAGGAATAA
>NZ_JAJJWH010000081.1 GCF_020907245.1 Pontibacter harenae
CAGCTCAACTACAACCTCTTTCACGATCCACTGGCATAGAATAGATCAACCCAATTTTCGTGAAGGATCCATGACCCGTTCTGAAAAGTATTGCTCCCACCGCCCGTGCCCTTAGAACTGGAGCACGGTTAGGCTGTGCAGCGGCATGCCACTCTTGGCAGCTAATTTACTGTTGCTCTGGGATGTCGTCTCTTGCGCTTTTCCCGAAATTCGAGGGTTAAATGAGACGAATAAAGCCAATTCTTTAAGGTGTTCACGTAGCAGATGGCGAAGCGTTAGCAAGCCTTACTGCTACCTCTTGTTATGCAAGAAGATTCTTAGGACCGTAGTTTGTATCTCTTCCGAAAAATAATTGTTAGCACTGGTAACAACAACAAAGTGATATACAGAAGGCCAGAAGTTCTGGAAAAGTTGTTCGATAACATGAAGCCTATCAAGACTCCTATAAAAACTAGTCCGAACGCCATACTTAACAGCTCCCAAACATTGAGGCGGATTTCCATGTGTGTATAGTTTAAATTTGTAATTGTTAAATTGGATTTAGAGGTTGCTTTTGCTCAATATTTACATCTTGCATAACTTATGAATTGCAAGAGTTATCCAGTTTATCCGACCAATGGTAATCAGATAAACTGAACTGGATTAACTAATATACTATATACTAAACTCATAGTCTATAAAATTTCGCTCTGATTTCCAGTCCCAAAAAACGGCCGTTTTCCCGCTACAGGTTTTGAAGGTCAATCCAGGTGTTGCTCCTGCTTGCCCATGCTGACTGTTTTCCCGAAATTCGAGGGTTAAATGAGACGAATTGGGTGACGATTTAACGTACTGGCTTTGCGGTGGCGTAGCTACCGTAAAGCTGTGGTTGTAACTTGTTATTCTTTGTTTTGCACGTATTCTTCAATTTCAAAAGAGTCAAATCCTGCTTGTGTAAGTTTGGTTGTCAAGGCAGCACACACTTCTTTGCTTGCAACTATACCAAACTCCTTCTGATAATCGTGATTTGTAACCAGAATGTAGTCAGATTCATGAAGGAGCTTTATGGTTTCGCTGTTGAAGCCAGCCAAAGTATCATCAAAATCAGCGAATCGGTTTGGAAACTGCTCTTCCATCCATTTTATAAACTCGCTTCCTTTTATTTCTTCTCTACTGTAGATATAGAAATAGTGCCCATATTGGTAGGGATAGAAAAAGCCAGCTTTAGGATAAATGAGCAACTCTTGCTCTACCTTCTTGCTAAGACCAAACCAAGTGCTTTTCTCTTTTTCAAATAATTCAAACTTTACTCCCTGTTCTCTTAATTCATCAAGAGACATCAAATACTGGAAGTCTGGCAAGATAAACTGATAAATGCTGTAACCGTCAAGCTTTAGAAGTTCATATACCAATGTTTCTTCAATCTCTGAATCAAAGTCAATGCGAGTTTTGACTTCTTCTCCGAAAGGATGAAACATGGCGATGTAATGCTTCATTTTCAATTGATTAAAATATGTTACAACGGCTTGAGCTAAGGCACGTTTTAATGTGCTGTAGTTTGGGTTGGCATGTTGTCTTTTTCCTTATAAGCTTAACTTATTTGTAACTACTCTTAATTCAACCTAGTGTCTAGAGTCACCTCTATGCTGGCATCATCCCTTACTCTTTCTGAATAATGGTATCCTACAAACCTCACCTCCCGGTTTAGCAGGTCTCCGTTCACGGCGAAATGCTTCAAAACCATTGATTCTGTCTTTTTTCCAGAGATAAAAGTCATAACAACATCAGCATTAGACGGCAGATCAAATTTGCCGGCAAAGGTGCTTTCTGTCAACGGCTTCTTATGGAAGGCAAGCAGGTTCTTCTTCTCATCGAAAATGATAATGATCAGGGAAGGCAAGTCATCCCAGCTGCCGTTGTCGCCCAGGGTTTTGCTGTTCAGCTCAACCAAAAAATCGAGGCTGTCGGCTTTGCCAAAGAAGGACGGGTCGCGCTCCTTTGAAAAATCAGCGACTAGGTTGTAAACGTGACCTGTTTGGGGGAATTTAGGTGTTGAGCTCCTAACCCAGAATATCGCGTCATACGCCTTTGCGTAGTTTTTAACCGGGTAATAGAAGGAAGCTTTTGCATTATGTGCTATTCGGCTGTTTCCACCGAAGCTCGTGGAGTGCTTTTCATTAAAGAACTCCCTCAGCGGAGCGGTATTTAGGAGCAGTAAGCCGCTGTTCTGGCTTACGCTCTTTCCTATGATGTTGCCGAGCTTGTCCCTTGCCTGCGCGACCTTGATAGTGGCCATGCCACCGGCCCACTCCTCACCTCCCTCCACCTCTGTGGCAATCGTCATGTACCTTTTGCCGAAGTGCTCGCTCAGCAGCCAACCAAGCCTGGGCAGGTTTGCCGTCTTGCTGAGCCCTTCCTCTTTCTCTATATGTGCATTATGGGCAAAAGTTAGTATTTTGGCATCTGGCTTTTGCTGGATAACCCATAGGAGGTTGTCAAACATCACCGAATCTCTGCTGTTGTTTAGGTTTGCATCACCAGCGTAGTGAAACCTGATTGCGCTGCCCAGGGTGTTTATGCTCTGCACGTACCATCTGTCCTGCAGGCTAAGACCTTGCCTGCTGTTGACATGGTCCCGAACACTTTGCTGTAGCTGAGCTACGTGGGATAACACAGAGTCAAGGGGATTTATCTTCGAATACTTGTCTACCATGTTCGCAGCAAGGCCCGTCATAGCCTGAAGCACTTGCGTAGTGGCTGGAGGCAGTTCTATACCGTTTCTGTGGCAGTATTCCAAGGCATTGGATGCAGCCTCATTAGGATAGGCCACATCCCCGCCCATCAGAAACACCTTGTCTTCAGCGGCTTTACCCTTGTTGTACTCCCTTAGCCATAAGGCAAGATCATCATAATCGGCGTCATACAAGAAAGGTCTATACTCAAAGGTGGGGTCGAGCACAAACCTGTTCAGTTTCCAGGAGTCAGCGAACTGCCGCTCGGCAAGTACGATCACGTTAATGCGCCCCTGACTTACCAGTTCCTTTGCCAAAAGGGAGAAAGCCTGGCGAAACTCCTTTGTGCCATGGTTCGCCTCTCCAAAGCCTATCACGGTTCTGCCCTGAAACACATCGGCAACAGGCTTTTTGCTGAGGGCGCCCCTGAAGGAGCTGTCGGAGGCTATATCCACAGCGACAAAACTGCCTTGTATGTGGGGGGCAATCTTACGGAGCTCATACTGCCCTTGCAAGGCATAGGCAGAGAAGATTAGCAAAACAAGCAAAGCGCCTAGTATAGGATACCTTACGGACTTTAATCGAAGAGTCTTTGAAAGCATTCGTTATGACTTATTGTGAAGCTGTTTTATTGTTTATGAATTTCGAATGAGATGCATAAAGTCCTTTTTGGACAGGTCCTAAGACCTCATATCCATCCTCAACTGATACTACTGCGACTGTTTAGTTTAAATTGATTTTGTATTAGATGTATGCCAACTACTGTATATGCGTAAACCCACGCTTATCTGCACTATGTACGAAACAGCACATGGCTGACTTTCCTGCATTTTAAGTGCATTTGCGCATGTGGAAATGATCAGATCCATATTTCAATATAGCCATTATCTGGGAACTTCACCACCCCTGGCATCCTCTCAGGGTCAATTGATCTACAAAGCAGCACTGCACCGTTACTCTGGGATGTCGTCTCTTGCGCTTTTCCCGAAATTCGAGGGTTAAATGAGATAAACGTGGATGTATAACAGTTTGTAAGATCTGGGTTTTCCTTCAGAATACCCCCCTCGACTTTAGTACGCCTTCTTTCTTTACTTGGAAAAGATCTTTGACATCTGTTCCTTTTCGCGCGGTTGCATTATTTCTTTTCAGCTCAAAGTAAGGTTCTTCATATGTCATGTTAAACTCCATTGCGTTAGTAGCTTCTTTCTTCCTGCCGTTCACAAGCTCAATCCTTACGGGCTTCTGGAATTCTACCTGATCGAAGGCAACCTCCTTCCTGTGCACTTCTGGTTCAAACCTGTACGGGTCCCCGGGGCTTGCCCAACTTCCATTTTTAGTTCTGTAAACATCAAAGTACTGGTACTTTTCATGGTACAGCTTCCCATTGTGCTCCGAGACAAACAAAAGCACATTTTCATAGTTTGCAAATGGAGGATGCCCATAATGGTCATATACCTCGAACTCAATTGTATCGCCTTGATAGTCCCCGTAAACATTTTTCAGAACCCTGTACTTTGCCTTATAGGCATTGTCCATGGATATGGTTGTGCTGAATACACCTGGGCCTATTTCCTCTTTTTTACTGGCGTCAAAAGAATCCAAGCTTATCTTGTGGCCTATAAAGACATACAGCTTATTTTTATCTTGTCCCCGTGCGACCGATAGCAGGAGTAACAGGATGAACATTAAGTTTATTCTTTTCATAAAGGTATAGTTAACGTTACTCGTGCTGTAATGTGGGTGAGGCGTAGCCGCAGCCTATAATATGAACTGTGTTGGCAATCGTGATTATACTTTATAGCTAAAAGCAGGCTCAGAAGCCAGTTGAGTTGTAATGGTATAATGTTATACCCCCTTCTCTCTTACTTCCTCCAACACATAGGAAATCTTCGCCCCATCGTAAAAGCGGTAATTCATTTCAACGAAGCCATACTTAGGGTGATAATAGAAGTCTAGATAGCTATTGCCTAACTTGCTGTGCTTACCGACAGAGCGAATAAGCCAACAATTCTCAAGGGTAAGGCTTCCATACGTTCTTGTTTCCTGCCGTACTGCCAGATAGTGATTGTCTACCTTCCCTTTGAACGCACCCCATCCCATCATAATCAGCAAGGCATTATTCCACTCTCCCCCTGCTTTCAGCGAATCCAGCATAACCTTCGGGAATGGTGCTATTTCGGTATAGTTGTACTGGTTACTCCTAATTGGATGCATCCAGACTTGGTGCTCGTCCTCTATAGCGCCAGTAGTTTCAGCATCTATCCAAACGTAGCTCTTCGGCTTCTTCTTTTTCTTAGACTGCGGGTTTACATAGGATAGAAAAGTAAGCGAATCTTCGGGCGTGTTATTGTAATGGATTTCAAAGGCAGTTTGGGTTTTATCATACTTCCATGGCTGCCCGTTAGGTTGGAGTGTTATCTGCTCTCTGGATAAAGTATCGCCAGAGGGACTTACGAAGGAAGCCTGATAGGAGTAAGTGCGATTGGGATTTAAGATGACCAAACTGTCTGCTGCCGGTGTTTGCAGGATACTCAGCAAGCTCAATAGGTAAACAATCACTAGTTGCATAGCTTAGGGTGAAGGAGTGTGAAACAAAGCTTGATATTATATGCTTGTTTGATTTTCAAGATAATCAGTCTATCCTTTCATGCTTTACATTTTTACCAACGTGCTTGGCTATGAAGTGGCGCAGCTACTTCATAGGTGGTGTGCGCGCTTCGGGCATTATTTAAGTAACTTTGCTATCAACTTAGCATTCTTATTTTCTAAAGACTCAAACATCTCTCGCTCTAATTCAGCAAAATCAGCTTTCCCTTTACTGAATTTAATTTTTCCTTTTTCAAGATAGTGAATATAGTCACAAAGGTTTGTCAAAGTCTCCATAATATGTGATGTGATAATGACTGTCTTTCCTTTACCCCTTAGCTGGAGCAATATAGACCGGATAACTCGACATGTTTCCATATCCAAGCCGTTGAATGGCTCATCCAGTATCATGATAGGCTTGCCTTGCTTTAGCACTCCCAGCAGCGCCAGTTTCTTTTTCATGCCCGTTGAATACCCGTCAATAATCTGATCGAGCGGAAGGCGGAACAGTTCATTCCATTCATCTGTGTTGAACAGCTCGTTTTGAAATAGACTGAGGTATTCCCTTCCTGTTATGTTTGAATAGAAGAAGTTCTCTGTTACAAGATAGGACATGTGTTTCTTTGTGAGCCTGGTGCCATTACTGCTGATTTCCCCAGAATAGATTCTGGCAATGCCGTATATCGCATTTAGAAGGGTGGTTTTCCCTGCTCCGTTCAGGCCAACAATACCATTGATGGTGCCTTCAGCTAAAGTCAGGTTTAGCGAGTCTATGGTATTACCCTCTTTGCCATAGGATATGACCAGGTTCTTAATCGTAATCATTCAGATAGAAGTGAAGGTTCTGCCGTGACTTATAGTAAAACCGTATTGACAACAGCCAAACGACAGGCAAAAATACGGGGATAATCACCCCCAGCGCACCAAGAGTGCCCAGTACCTGCACTGCTGAAGACTTGCTGTTCGGTTCATAAAAGGCGTATTTAGTTAGAATCAAATATGTATGGAGCGATATGAAGATAAAATATTCCGCAGTTGGTACATACCACCTGTCGTGATGGAAAATCATGAATACGGCTATCAGTGGAACGCTTAAGACTGAAAAGAAGAGAACTTGCCACTTGACTTTTCTTATTAAAAGCTTGCTGGCACTCCTCTCAAAAACGGTAATCATTTGATACGGCTCACTTTTCTCGTAAAAAGCTAGAGGCAGGACTCCCAAAATGGAAATGACTATTGGTACGCTCGCGACAAAGAAAGAGGTACTTAGCCCTAACACCCAAAGTATAGTTATCAGAAACAGGTACTTCCTTACACCAGCCTTCCACTCAAAGCACTCTCCTGGTATTAAATGCTGAATCTTCGTATTCAGGCTTCGCTGGTTCGGCTTGATTTCGAAATTTACTATGGCGCCTAACAGTAGTAACAATACAAGGGTTAAGAGCCATTGAAAGTGACATAGCAGGAATGCTACAAGTGGAACAGACAGAAGTAGGTATTCAGCCATGCAAACCAACCTGTACTGACGGAAGTTGGTTCGCAAGAAAAGTTTGTCCTGCCGCTGTAAGTGTATAAGGGTGACAATCACTAAAACAGCTCCTACAGCATAGCTCATGCTTACGCCACTGGTAGCCTGCATTAAGAGGATGAAAATGAAGAAGCTTAACAACGTACTCAAAAGTAGCATTCTCACCAGCCCAATTTCTGCTGCACTCCTATAGAACTGCGTAAATCTTATTTTGATGAGTCCTATTATTATCATTCAGTTATATTTTGCATGAATGCTAACTACTGTATATGCGTAAACCTACGCTTATCTGCACTATGTACGAACCAGCTCATGGCCGAATTCCCTGCATTTTGAAGTGCGTTTGCGCATGTGGAAATGATCAGGTCCATAATTCAATATAGCAAATATCTAGGAACTTCACCACCCCTGGCAGCCTCTCAGGCCCACCTGATCCATAAAGCGGCACTGCACCGTTGCCCTGGGATGCCGTCTCTTGCGCTTTATCCCGAAATTCGAGGGTTAAATGAGACAAATACGAAAGGGAGTAACGGTACTCGTGCATAATGTGGGTGAGGCGTAGCCGAAGCCTAAATTATGAACTTTGTGTGCGCCCAGTATGGCGCGAGTACTATTTCCTAAGAA
>NZ_JAJJWH010000082.1 GCF_020907245.1 Pontibacter harenae
TCGCGGGAAAGGCACAGGCGCTGGACTGGCTGCTGAGCCTGTAGTAGCAGCCCTCCCCGCTTTACCGTGACACAGGCTGCCAACGGCGTATCTGCGGGGTGACTACCGTTTTCCCGTTACCTTCTCAAAACGCACAGTTTCAATGGGTAAAACACCCAGGTTATCTTGTTGCAAAAAAAGGTATCACAATAATTTAATATTCAATATATATCAGCCTTATAGATAATACGTTACATCGAATCTATAAAGTATTTGTTTAAGCAAAAGGGCATGTCGTTTTGTTGCAAAAAAAGGTTGGTACTTTATCTGTTGACAGAGCCGCTTTGTTGCATAAAAAGGTTCCCTGCACAGTGCGGCGATGGTCTCACACAGAAGGCGATACTGAATAAATTCACTTTATGTTTTATTAATTACGTAATTATTACGTAATTCGTGCAATCTTACACCATATCCGAAGCCTATGCCCAAGTACAGCAGGGAAGAGTTTCCCGCTAACTCCATCGTCTACGAGAGAACCTGCCCCTACTGCGCGCGCGGCTTCTGGGCAAACAAGCCCAGGGCCGTCTACTGCTCTGCCAAGTGCCGCGTCTACGCCAACAAGCGCAAGCGGGAGGCCGCAGCGGAGCGCGAAAGCCAAGCCGCTGCCGTCGGCGGAGCGGGTACGGAGCCCAGGATCGTGGGCGAAGGTAGAAATATGTACCTGGTCTACCACGACCCATTCGACGAGCAGATCCGAAAGATGGACCCAGACGAGCTCTTCGCGATAAGGCACCGGGCGGCGGATCAGTCGCCGAAGGCGCTTATAGGCTACCACTCCCTGCGCATGAGCAGCTGCGTGCTTCGGCTGCAAACCATAAAGAGCCTGCGGTACGGTGACAATATCATGGCCTACTCCATGCTGACCCCAGAGCAGAGCAGGTTCCTGGCCAGTGAAGCGTACAGGGTGGAAAGGGAGATGGAAGAGGTGCGCAGGCTGCTCAAGCAGCTGGGCACCTGAGTCTGTCCCGCGAAAGGTGCGGCTCCCGAACCATACAGTATGTCCGCTGGCAAAGATGAAAAGCCTCCAAGCGGAAGCTGTGCTGGCAGGCCGCCGAATAACGCCTGGGTTTGCACAAGGTCGGTTCAGGCCCTGGCTTGGCATACATGCCCAAAGGCAGCCACGGAGAGAAAGCTGCCTCCGTTTATCCTTCACAAGCCATTCAAAGTATGAGTGCAACTTAAAACGGGAGGCAGCAGTAAAACGAGCCTGTTGTTTAACTACACTGTAACCGAAATGACTATGCCGAGCCTGGGTAGGGTGCTGCTTGTTGAGGATGACGAGGTAACCAATTTCGTGAACAAGGCGGTTTTACAAGACCATGCCACACAAATAGTAACGGCGGAAAACGGGGAGGATGCCCTGTCGCTGATACGGAAAACACCTTTTAAACTAGTCCTGCTGGACCTGGAAATGCCCTACATGGGCGGGGTTGACTTCCTGAAAGCCTTAAGCGAGGTTCAGGAAAGCACAGGCCTGGTTCCCCCCGTCGTTGTTGTTGTCTCAATCCTTGATAGTGAACTTGGGGAAGGTATCCTAAAAGAATACCCGATAGTAAAAGGGTATCTGGACAAACCGCTAACCGACGAGCATGTGCCGTACCTTGCCAGCCTGCTAACATAAGATGAATTGACTTTCTCCCTTGAAAAAGGTTATTGTTGCCAATAGTAACAAAGAAAACACTATATTTACTTTCCCTATCCATCTAAGTTGTAAGAATGCTAATTCACAGCGGAATCATTGCGCTTGACTACAGCCCCGCTACGGATGTACTGGTTACCAGTATGCCCGACGTCAAGGAGTTTTCCTCTTCCGAGGTAAGCTTTTGCCTCAACCTGATCGTAGAGAACGTCAGGGGCTACCACATTCGAAACCTGCTGCTTGATTCCAGCAAGTCCGTTATTGAGGTCGAAGACGAGGCTTACAGAGCCATCACCACGAAATTCGCCTTGGACTTGACGGGCACTCATCTAAAGAAGCTGGCGCGTGTCGTAACAGATGATGCCGCACGCGAGGAGAGGTCCGCCAGGGTCTCCGAAGAACTCAGACAGGAGGTTGACCTGCCAATAGAATTCAGGAACTTCGCGACGAAAGAAGAGGCCATGGACTGGCTTCTTTCAAAGTAGCCTCCAACGGCAAACCAGCTCCTGCAGCCGCTTTGCATTCGCCTTTCTTTGCCTCCCCCTGACAGCGTCTGTAAAGCGCCCAGAGCGCCCGAAAACAAGCCGCGCTCTAACTAGAAGCCTGAAGAAGTGTTGGCGGCTTTCGCCACCCGAGAAGCGCTGGAGCTGACCGATATGAGCAGAGAGCCTACATCAGAGCAAGTAAAGGTAAACTCAGTTGGCAGCGGTAAAAATAAGCTTGCTATCAGTTCTATCCTATAACGTCTGTTTGAACATAAATTTGATCTTAAGCGGTTTCGCGTTCATTCTAAACAGTTACCTTTGTGCCTTTTCTAAAAAAACTGTTTAGAATGAACGAGCTAACTGAATTTTTAAATAGGATTAGCGCCTGCGACTTAATCGTACTGACGCTGGTAAGCGCAGACAGGCTGTACTGCCGCTTCTTCAGGGAAGGGCTGTACCGAGACCGCATGTTTGTTTCAGACCCTGTTTTACTGGCAGAACTTATGAAGCTGTCTGGTAAAGGCGAAGAAATAAGCACCGCTGGAATTGCCAAGCTAAAGCAAACCTTTCTAGCGGTTTAAAGCATCAAAGCAAGCTAAAAAACACCACTGTGGAGCTGTTTGACGTACTTACTTCAAGGCAACGACAGTTCTTCCGTAAAAGCTCAGCCGCGTCACCATATACGGTGGCTTACGAAGGCGCAGCCAAAGTCCTGGTCTAGAGGGGCATTTAATATGAACCGCGACCAGCTTGCACGCCTAACCTTTACACTCAGACTTAAAAAAGCACATCAAAGTGGAATTCGATTTTAACAGGTTTCTGGACAGGCTACAGGGTAAAGCACTTTCTAAGCAGGAAGCCGCTCGAATAGTGTATGATGAAATTCGCGCGGCCGAGAACCAAAAGGTCGGTTTCCTGGACCAAGCCACAGAAAACCCCCAGTTTTACAGCGACTTCAGCAGTCAGGTGGACAATTACATTACCTGCTTGAAGGTCTTGCACAACAAGATTTCCCCGCATGCTCACGAGAAGCTGGACGAGAAGGTGTACATGACGGACAAGGGCATTATTGACCGCACCATGGAGCTGGTGCAGCAACTGGAGCAGGCTGGATACGGCAAGCTCTCCACAAGTCCTGCCCCTCCGCTGAAAACAGATCCGAACGATGCCAGTGGCGAGGCATAGCAGCCTACACAGCCGATTTCAACACCCGCAAAGAGCCTGCACCAGAGGAGGTAATTTAAGCTTAGCACCTTTAGCAGCTGGGATGAGAAGGTTCTTGCTTTGTTCAAGTCGTTGCTCTTGCGCTTCTTCCAGAAAAGGAGGATAAAATTAGACAAATACAAAGCGCTTTTAACATAATTGTTGTTATGAGAGAAAACAGCCCCTATTCGCTGGAAACGGGGGGGGCGGTTTTGGTACTCTGCTGATATTAGCACACAGAAAGTTCACAATCCTTCATGACTCTAACCCTCTCGTAAGCTGGTTTTAGCTGCACAGTTTAAAAAGGTGAAGATCGTTCAAAAAGATAACTGCATCCTGTTTTTGTCTTTGGTTGCTTTCTATTGCTGCAATTGAGAACAATATCCAACCTTAATATTTCATTTACGCTTAACTACTAGAGAAGCTTCCAGTACCAAAACTTTGATAAATATGCTTTGTTTCTTCCTGGCTTCTTACTTTAGAATAATATTTGTTCAACCTTATAAAATAATCTAGTATGAACCGGCGACAGGTACTGCAAGCTTCCGCAATGATCGGGGCGGCATCAGTTTTAGGTATTCCTGAGTTGAAAGCGGCACCAATAAAAGGCAAAACGCCTCCTCTGACCACCGAGGAAATCGCTGCCATTGAAGCTGCTATGGGAAAGAAAGGTGCATACAAGGAAGCAGAGGCTCTTCATACTACATCCTTACCCAGGAATGATCTGAAGATTAGAGTCAGGGGCGAAGCAGTGCCTATTTCTTTTGGCTTTGGAGGGTGGGCTTCTATCAAGAAAACTGTAGACGGAAAGTCTGCCATGCTTATGAGCGATACTGTTTTACTTCAGGAGGAGGTAAACCCTTTAATATCTGCGGCTCATGCCAACGGATTGGAAGTGAGTGCTATTCACAACCACTTCTTTTACGAGGAGCCGCGTATCTTTTACATGCACCTGCACGGAATGGGCGCTCCGGCCGAACTGGCCAAGAAATTTGCTGCTACCATACGCCAAAGTAAAATATCACCGGCAAATCAGCCGCAAGCTACTACCACTGACCCCGCGGATCAGAGTGGTAACACCGCCGCTGGGGCCGCTTCTCCATCCACTGCCAAGAAGGCCTTTGACACACAGGCTCTGGATGCCATTGTAAAACATACTGGTACGGAGAATGGACCTACCTACAAATATACCGTGGGGCGTGAAGATCTAACTGTAATGGCGATGGGTGTTGAGCTGACACAATCTATCGGGTTGAATTCCTGGGCCTCATTTTCCGGCACCAAAGAGAGAGCCCACGTAGCAGGTGACATTGCCATGCTGGAACCAGAGGTAAACCCTGTCATAGCGGCTCTCCGTAGGAATAATCTGGAAGTCGTGGCTCTGCATAACCACATGCTCGGTGATGATCCTCGAATGATATTCCTGCATTACTACGGTCGGGGTGAAGCCTCCGCGTTAGCCCGAGGGTTTCGGGCGGCACTTGATGAGCTGGGCAAGCACGGAAAAACTCTGAACCACTCTAAGCATTGATACTTGAAGACCTGTAGCAGGCTGGCTGCTGTGAACAGTAATCGGTTTTATTGTTGCAGCAGCCAGCTTTTATGTTTGTTGTCTCTGTTGAACATAAAGGGGCTTATAGGCTATAAGCAAGGACGGCTCCTCATAATGAGGAGCCGTCCTTGCTCTATAACGAAATTTCGTTTTTTGACTGGGGCGGCGAGCCCCTGCTGCCTGTTCTGTATCGCCATTAGGCAAAGGCAATCGGATACTGCTCTTTGGCTTTTTGCTTGATCTTGTCTACCGTACTGATGTAGGCGATCGCCAGGATATAGCTGACGGTAATGTGCAGGGCATAGGGCCAGCTGACCTCTGTGATCAGCCTTTCCAATACCGCGTAGTTAATATACATCGGAAGATACAGCAGCGGCAAAAAACCGTAGATGTACTGCATCACCGACAGCTTCCTGCGCAAATGCCTTTTGTTGAAGGCGTACTCTTTAACGGCGAAGTACAGAACTCCAGCAGTAAGCAACCCTAAGCTGACAAGCTTTACCACGCCCTGATCTAGCGAGGTAAGGGCCAGCTGATTTCCCAAGAAGAGCACGAGCGAAAACAGCAGGTAGGGCAGCTTGAAGAACTGCAGGAACGTCCTTAACCACTGCTTCTGTATCTCTTTTTGAATTGCCGCCACACGCTGCTCGTACACCTCCGTAAAGCCGAAGATCCCGAAGCTTTTGTACACCTTCTGCATTGCCTCATCCAGGCTCAGGCTTGGGTCTCTCTCCCACTGCAGCTCTATGTCTGAGGCGAGGTGGTCTACAAGCTCTGTCTGCACATCATAGGTGTCTACAAACTTCTTTTGAAGAAAAGCATACAGCTTCTCGATGTCTGCTGCTGTCAGCTCCTTTTTCATATGCCTTGCGGGTTAGTCAGGTTAGTGTTCAGTATCAACTGCATCTGCTCTATGAACGCCTTCAGCTCGTAGAGCCTGTCGGCTGTCTCTTTTTTGCCCGTTTCCGTCAGTCTGTAGTATTTCCGCATCCGATTGCCGATATGCACCATCTCTGCCTGGAGCAGTCCGTCGGCTTCAAGCTTGTGCAGGGAAGGGTAGAGCGCCCCTTCGGTGATGTTCAGTTCCCCTGCGGTGAGCTCTTTGACTTTCTGCGTTATCTCATAGCCGTACATCCTGGAGTTCTCCTCCAGCAGCTTAAGGACGATGGTAGAGAGACTGCCTTTGTAGAGCGGGCTGTTTTTCATAGAACAAATATACGACAATCTTTTGCATAAGACTCTTATGTATCCAAAAACCTTGTCTACCGTGCTTCTTGTACAGAAGGGGGCGCTGCAGCTAGTGCTTCTACCCTTCTTCCTTGCCAGGTTCAAGTACCGAGAATCCTTTCATCCCATCCCCTTCGACTGTCTCAGATGATCAAGCCGGGTCGGATTCATGCCTCCGTGAAGCTCTTATGAGTGAAGCTTACCTTTATGGTGGTTAAAATATAGCTGGTACTGCTTAGACAGCACGAGAGCTCCCTCCATTACCTGATACAATCGCATCAACTCCTGCCTATTTTCGCTGTCCCGCACTACTTTAACAGTATCTTCTTGTTTGCCACGCCAGTCTCTTTATTTAATATGATGATGTAAGTGCCCGCGGGACTATTAGATGCATCCCATTCAAACTCATGCCAGCCGCTGTCCAGCACCTGGTTGGTGAAGGTCTTCACATTCTTTCCGTTAAAGTCTACGGCATCCGCTTTTACATGCTGCTTCGTGTTCAGGTAGAACCTTATTTTCACGAAACCCTCGGACGGTACAGGGTAAACCACGAATTCTTCCGTATGCTCAGCTGTCACAGGTTGAAGCGCATTTTCTTTTAGTGTGATAAGTACTGCTCCATTTTTGGCTGCGTCGCCAAAGGCAGCTACGGCAAGCCTATCTCTCAAAACGTGGATAGACTGGATAGACTCAGGCTCAATATCCTTCAGGTCAGCGACAGCCCTTCCCTTGGCTGCGGCCTTTGCAAAGGCATCCGTACCGGATGCAAGGCCTTTGAAAGCGTCGCTTTCATAAATGAAATAGGCAGGTTCCTTATTTTCACCGGCTGAGGCGCCTTTTATACTGATTGCTTTATCTGAACTCCCAGACTTGCCCCCAGCTACTGTAGCGGTTCCCGCATTGACCGGTTGCCCCCCCTTTACAGTAACAGCCGTGGCATCAAGCCGCCTTCCCTCTACCAGCACTTCGTTCAAGGCTTCTTGCTTTATTTCCGTCCTTGCCTTCGCGCCGTTACTGCCAGCGACCTGCGCTTGGGCTGCACTTCTTTCTTTAACAGGGGAAGGCTTGCCTTCTACCCGTTCTTCATTTGCCTCATGGGTTATCCCAGGCCTGATGCTTTGCTCCAACACCACGCGCTGTGTCTCCTTGTCGCCTGCTGCCAGCCGCCGCTCTTCAAAGCCGATGAATCTGTAAACCAGCGTGTCTGTAGCCTCGGCATTGAGGGTGTACCTGCCGTCACTACCGGTAACGGTGCCTCTGTTACTGTTTTTAATCATGATAGAAACCCCCGGAAGCGCA
>NZ_JAJJWH010000083.1 GCF_020907245.1 Pontibacter harenae
AAAAGAAGAGCAGCTAAGACACTGAGAACAAACATAGGATGATAAAGTATTGAAGGAAAAGCCAATGTGGAACGAAAAATAAAAGCTACAACAACCTTTAGCAAGACAGGTTAACTGGCGAATACCTTTTTCTTGTTTAACTCTGTCTAAAGGATGGTAAGTTTGAGACTGAAGGTGAAATTGTTGAACACATGTAAATAGGTTCCTTTTATCCATTCAGCTCGCTCGGCAGTAGGAGCGGCGTTGGTCATCAGAACTCTGTTTCATGTGTGAAGGCTGACAAGCTTGTTCGCGTAAGAGGCTTTTAGGGTGTCTTCACAGGAGAATCTAAGCCCTTCTATTTAAGAGTATTCTTTGTTAGTAGATACTGTTTCTTTAGCTTTTTCTAAAATGTTTGATTGTACTTTCACTTCATTTTGATAGGCAAGTATCGATGTGTTAGTCACTCCAGTGATCAACATTCTTTTCATTGCTGTATTTTATTGATAAGCACTGCAAAGTTGCTATCACATTGGATGATAAACCCTTGAACTATGATAAGCTTAACATAGTTCAAGGGTATTTCTTAAGCTAGTTTAAGGAGAAGTGGTTACTTTACCCTGATCTTTGCCTTCCTAGGGGTAAGACCTATTGCATGTTTTACGCTGAGTGCCCTTATAGCAACAAAGGTAGATCATGTACACACTATTCCTATATATAGAACAGAGGCACTGCTCTTAACCCTATTAATCTCAGATAAATGGCTGCCATTAAAATGGTCATTCATTAACTATCAAGAACCTGGCAAATGAAACGAACGACTGGAGCAAAGGAAATCAAGGAAATTGTACACACTAGTAGTGGCTTTGTAGTATCAAGGGATGGACTTAACATCGGATACACAAAAGTAGGGAGTGGCCCAGCAGTCATAATCGTACATGGTAGCTATACTGTACAGAACCACTGGTTACGATTCGCCACCTATCTGGCTGACACCAACACCGTTTATATCTACGATCGCAGAGGACGAGGTCAAAGCTCTGATGAAAGGAAGCCCTTCTCCTTTCAACATGAGGTTGATGATCTTGCAGCTATGATAGATCTGGCAGGACCTGGCGCAACAATCTTGGGTCATAGTTACGGGGGCGGGGTAACATTGAGCTATATCATTCAATCTGGTTTTGAGGGGCGCGTGATCTTCTATGAGCCAATGAACGGAATCCTTAGGGAAGTAAGCCAAGGGCTTCTCCCTTATTTAAAATCTTTGGTCGACACGGGTAGGTTGGATGAGGCCACGGTAATGACCCAAACAAGGATTGTTGGATTTGACCCTGCGGCTGTAGAGATCTCTAAAGCAAGCCCTGCTTGGACAGCGCTTACAGAAATGACTAGTGTCTTTCTTCGAGAACTTGAGGCGCTGGATAATCTTAATCCAACAGAATCTGAAACTGACGCCATAAGGGCGAGGACATTTTTATTGCTGGGGACGGAGACGCAACCTGAGATACGGATAGCGACAGCCGCACTGGCGGCGAGGATTCGCGGCATCACCTTGTATCCTGTTAGAAATCAGGGACACCTGGCACATCTCTTAGACCCAGAGCAGCTAAAGAACCTGGTGATGCATTGCCTAACTAATTCTGACATCTGATTGACTGATGCACTTAAGTTCAAGTGAATCTTAATTACTCATATATTCAGTCTTGAAACAAATGAAACGGAAAATTCAAACGCTGTTGCTATCCTAGTGCAATTCCTTCAACACTACCTTGTATATGCGATTCCTGCTATACAAAAGGGAAAATAACACAGGCAACCGGTGGGGGAAACTCAAATTGTTACAACAGCAACGCTACTGATTTACAGTCGTTAAGAAAGTTTAGAGATAAACAATTAGCTAAACCAGGTTTAGAAGTGGCATTTTAGTTTCTAATATAAAGCTTCACTTAATATTGCTAAGCAGTTAGAGGGGAAAAATAAACAGTATTTTAGGGAGCCTAAGTTGTTATACTTATTCAACAGTGCCAACTCTGTCCTTCGACTCTAGGACAAGACAGATAGCATTGCAACAATAAGTATTTAAAGGTACTGAACAATTCGCTATCTTCAATTTCCCTTTGTGCAGTTTTTCATCATTTGAAAACCCGCCCTTCCTTTTAGTGATGATAACGATAGACTGTCGTATTCATCCTTGATGCGTGAAAGCAACAATTTAGATTAATTTAGCCTATAGGCAAATACATTATTCGGCAACTTTGGAAAAGTGATCTCATTAAAATCACTCTTTTACCATCTTCAATGATTAATGGTGCAAATGATTGATAAATTGTATCACTTCTAAAGATGTTCAATTAATAAGCAGTAAAGACAAGGAAATATTAGAGGAGATGAATACTGCTGATTAGTTTATTTGATCCTACTTTGGTATAACTGAACGAATGACAAATTGTGCTGCTATAAGCAATTGTAAAGGTGACTTATTTTGCTACGTCTGATTTTGTATCTTGGCACTAATGAATGACATCCAGACCTTCTCCCTTTCCAGGCATAGGCGGCTCTTCTCAGTACAGGATAATAAGCTGGAATATCTCTTTGTGCAAGCTGCTGATCATCCTTACTTGGAGGAGCCTTACCGGGCGGAGAGCTATGCAGTAGCCTTTCTTAAAGAAGGAAGTATTCATCTGCAAGCCGGCTTAAATCATTACGATGTCGAGGCGCCTTCAATTATTGCCTTAGGACCGTCTGTCATCCGAAGCTTCCGAAAACGTAGAGACTTAATGAAGATGGATATTTTGTTCTTTAAGGATACATTTTTATTGGAAAGATATGCAGATCTCTTTTTTTTAGTTAAACATAAATTCTTTGAAAATAATGACTTGCATGTAGTACATCTAGAGCCTCAATACGAAACCAGGTTTAAAAAAATATTTGAGCTGATTGAATTAACACAATCTGCTGTCAACCATCACCAGGCTGAAATTATCCGGAACTATATTTTTGCCTTAGTATATGAGATAGATGCTTATTACCGGCAGCATTCTTTAGGAACGCAAACGCTTCTCAACGCCTACCCCTTATTCGCCAAATTCAGACAGTTGTTAGCCCGCAACTATATGAAAGAACGGAAATTGGACTTCTATGCTCGGCAACTACATGTAACCCGCAAATACCTTTCCGCAGCGATCAAAAAGCAAACTGGCAAGTCAGCTGGTGAATGGATAGATGAAACCATAACCTTGGAGGCAAAGGTGCTGCTGCAAAACAGAGTACTTACTGTCTCTCAGGTCAGCGACATGTTGAATTTTTCAGATCAATCAGTGTTCGGAAAGTTTTTCAAAGCTAAAACAGGCATGTCTCCCGTTGAGTACCGGAAAAAAATTTAAGTCGACACAACCTACAATTCTTCACTCTTTTGATTTTAAAACATTTTACGTTTTTATAAAAAAAGCCATTTCGACCAAAACTCAGGCCTTTTAGCCCATTTTTACTGCTTTTTTAAGCGCAATTTTGCCTCATTAAAACTTTGTTAGGGTTTTAGGCATGAACAGTTTAACCATTCAAGTTCCGCAAGACAAAAATGGGGCACTGCTGAATGCATTTGGACAGCTGTTTAGCGAGTACGGCTTTGAGGGCGCTTCCATAAGGATGACACTAGCATAAATATCTGGCGGGAATTCGGTGATGGTCATTTATTGCTTCGGTACGAAGGAACCCTTTTTTGCTACCATTTTTGGGTTCAAATTTAAGCAGATAAATCATGAGGTAAGGGAATTAGGGAACTTTGAATCCTATCTGAAAGCTTTAGTCCGCCGCATAGAAACGAATCACGGATTTTACCAGCTGCTCCGCAATCCTTTTGCCACGAGGCAACACCCTGCCACCGTCACACTGGTATCAAAAGCCAGAGAGCAGGTTCTCATGCTGATCAGGAGTGTTGGTCAGGAAGGTGCCAAAACAGGATATTTTAGAGGAGTGGATGTAGATATGTTCGCGATGAATGTTCTCTTCCTGCTTCCTTACCTGCTTCCCTGCGAAATGGCAACCCTTATTCGCTCAAATTTGACGCTCTTGAGTCAGCCCAGGCGGACCGCTTTGGCAAACTGGATATTACCTATCTCCTGTCATCAATTACCATCATAGAGCCTGTAAGTTATGAAGTATCTAATGGATAGATATTCTTTGAATAAGAGGGAGGTGATAGTATTTATTACAATCCTGTTAGCAACCCTTTTTCTACTAAAGTTTAATTTAGCAAGTGCCCAGGGCATTAGTAGTAATCAGTACAAACTTTCTCTTTCGGAAGCAATACAGTATGCTAAAAGCCAGAATAAATGGGTGCAGGCAGCTATAACAGCAGAAAACGCCGCTGGTGAGGATCTTAAGGATGCTTATAATGCTGCTTTGCCCTCCGTGAACGCCAGTGCATCCTACCAAAGGTTTTCTGATTTATCCCTTTTTACAAATGGACTGGAGCAATCAACCACCGGACCAAGAAAGCCGACACCCAATGCCGCGGCCTTGGGCCTTGATGCCCTTTTTAATATTTACAGCGGTGGCAGGCAGCGTGCTATGCAAAGCGAGCAGGAAGCCCGCCTTAAATTAGCAGAATTGAATACGCAGGACCAAGCTGGTTATATTGCTTTGCAGACGGCCGCGCAGTACCTGGAACTGGTAAGGCTGAATGATTTGCACAAATTTATCCAGGATCAGTTGAAAAGGGCACAAACCCGCTTAGGTAACATAAACTCCCTTTATAGAAACCAAAAGGTAACCCGGAGTGATGTGTTGCGGGCAGAAGTAATGTTATCAAATGTCGAGCTCACTTTACAGCAAAACGAAAATGATATTATTATCGCCAATCAGAAACTGAATGTGCTGATGAATCTTCCGGATTCCGTTTCCATTTTGCCTACCGATTCTGCCGGGATGCCCAAACCAGAGACTACTGCGCTTTTGCCGTTATTAGAAGAGACAGGGGATGATTCCTATGCTATTCAAAAGTCCAGTCAGAATATTCAGGTGCAAAGGGCAAGAGTCAGAAGCATACAAAGCTATAGCATGCCTTCTCTCAGTTTCTATACGGCCTATGGGCTAAACTATCCAAATTACCTGTTCTTCCCGCCAATAGATCAGGCGTATACCATTGGTTTTGTTGGCCTGAGAGCTCAGTATGGCATCTCCTCCCTTTACCATAATAAAAGCAAAATTGCTGCTAGCCAACTTAGAGTCCAGGAACTACAGCTACAGCAGCAGGCCGTAGGCGATAATGTTCGTACCGAGGCAAATGCTCACTACATCAAGTACATAGAAGCCCTTAACCGGATCATGGTAAATGAGCGGTCAGTTGCACAAGCCCAGGAAAACTACCGGATTGTCAGTACAAAATACTTTAACCAACTGGCCCTGTTAACGGACCTGCTCGATGCCGACAGTTTGTACCAGGAATCCAGATTCGATCTGATTCGGGCACAAACGGATGCCCTTGCCATCTATTACCGCCTGCTTTATACCAGTGGGAAATTATAAATCACCATCCTGAAAAATGAACAAAGATCATCATAAAACACATCTGGGCAACATTGTTATTACCGTTATTGCCGTTATCCTCGTTCTGGCAGGGGCAGCGTATTTTATTTATTTCTGGCAATACTCCCGAAACCATGAAGAAACTAATGATGCCCAGGTAGAGGCCTACATTAATCCTGTATCGGCCAGAGCAGGTGGCTATATTCTGCGGGTTTACTTTGAAGAGCATCAATTAGTTAAAGAAGGGGATACTCTGGTGATACTGGACGACCGGGAATACCAGGCTCAACTACAATCGGCCGAAGCAGCTGTAGAAGATGCTTATGCCCAGCAAACTGTGCTTGCTGCCAGTATTCGCTCGGCAGAACTTGGCACCCTGGTAAACGAGGATCAGATTAAGGGTGCAGAGGCCAGGTACCGGCAGCAGCAACAGGATATTAAACGTTATCGCAATCTGCTGAAAGAGGAGGCGGTAACAGGGTCTGAATTTGAGCAGGTAAAAGCCCGCTACGAAGTAACTGCAAGCGATTACAGTGCCGCAAAAAATAACCTGGCAATGAATTTAGCGAAGATCCAGGAACTCAAAACGCGTTTTGCCTTACTAAAAGCCGATATTAAAAAGAAGGAAGCCGCACTGGAACTGGCCAGGCTAAATCTATCCTATACCGTTATTCGGGCACCCTATTCTGGTCGGCTAGGACGAAAGAACATTATGGAGGGGCAGCAAATTCAGCCCGGCCAGCCCCTGGTTAGCATCATTAATGAAAATGAGAAATGGGTTATTGCGAACTTTAAGGAAACTCAGGTCGAGGGGATGTATATAGGCCAGCCCGTCGAGATTCGCATAGACGCGATTGACGGTAAAGTTTTTAAGGGCCAAATTGGAGCCATAGCGGGATCAACTGGTTCCAAGTTTTCACTCTTGCCCCCAGATAATTCCACTGGGAATTTTGTCAAAATTGTTCAGCGGATCCCCGTAAAGATTACATTTAGGGATACAAGAATCTCCGCAGTAGTTCCTGGCATGAACGCTACTGTCGCGG
>NZ_JAJJWH010000084.1 GCF_020907245.1 Pontibacter harenae
GATAATGCCTTTATCGAGTCCTTCAACGGGAGCTTTAGGGACGAGTGCCTGAATGTGAACTGGTTCCTCTCTCTGGAGGATGCCCAGGAAAAGATCGAGGCTTGGCGGCAGGAGTATAATGGCTTCCGTCCCCACAGTTCACTAGGTGACAGAACACCGGAGGAGTGGATACAAAACAACATAGTAAAACCTGAATTCTCTACTTTTGACCAATCCTAAAAATGGGAGGACCTCAAAGATAAAGCTTCTTTGGGCACAAACAGCCCTCAAACGGGTAAACTATCGTCCTTGATATAACTAACTGTTAATGTATAAGTTCTTTCAAAATTTAGTCATAGTTGTGTGCCTTGTAAGCCCTTGTGCTACGTTGGCTCAAAAGCAAAAGCAGCATAAAAATCCAACAGTTATCACAGTAGATGCTCTTAAAAAGGCGCAGGTGATGGATAATTTTGGAGCCTCAGGGTGCTGGTTTTCAGAAGGGATAGGAAAGTATTGGCCTGACGAGAAGAAGGAGCGCATTGCGGAGTTGCTTTTCAGCAAAGAGGTTGATGCGCAAGGTAATCCTAAAGGTATAGGGCTGTCGGCCTGGCGCTTTAACATTGGTGGGGGTACGGCAGAGCAAGGTGACAGCAGTGGCATAAGAGACGTAAACAGGAGAGTTGAAAGCTTTCTTAGCCCCGACGGTACCTATGACTGGAGCATACAAGCTGGATATAGATGGTTTCTTAGAAGAGCCAAAGATTACGGTGTAGAAAGGCTGATTGCTTTTTCGAACACGCCTCCGGTGCAGTTTACACAAAACGGCCTCGGATTTAAAACAATCAAAGACTACCGTTCTAATTTAAGGCCAGATAAATATACCGCCTACACCGACTTCCTGGCAGAGGTAATAAAGCATTTCGAGCAGGAAGGAATTCGATTTGACTACATAAGCCCAGTAAATGAACCACAGTGGGATTGGTCTAATAAGTTTGGTGAGGCAAAACAAGAAGGTACACCCTGGACAAATGAAGAGATAAGCCGTGTGGTTAAAGCGCTGGATAATTCTTTAACGCAGAAGCAACTCCAAACAGAAATACTGTTTCCCGAGGCTGGCATGCTTACCTACCTCTACGGAGGTTCTTCTACGGCTTCTAAGCAGGTGCAGCAGTTCTTTGGTAAAAGCAGTAATTTATACCTTGGCGACCTGAAGCATGTGCCCAGATTAGTTGTAGGGCATAGTTATTTTACTGATTCTGGCGATAGTGCTATCGTAGCCATACGGAAGCATGCCGCTGATACTGTAAAGCAGTATGGCGTGGATTTTTGGCAGTCAGAATATTCTATGCTGGGAGATGGCTTCAGAGAAGGTATAAAAGGTAGAAGATCTGCGATGGATTGTGCCCTGTTCCTGGCGAAACTGATCCACCAGGATTTAACCGTTGGAAATGCAGCCGCATGGCAGTTCTGGAATGCTTACGAGCCAGTTAATGCTAACGTAGACACACGTTATTACCTGATTGCCCTACAACCTGACAAAGATTTTAAGAATGGCAACTTCAGCGAAACAAAGAACCTTTGGGCGCTTGGGCACTACAGCCTGTTTATCCGACCAGGAATGCACCGTGTCATGACGCATCGTAGCGATGGCCTTCAGGCGGTAGAGGCTGCACAGAAGCTAATGGTATCTGCATTTGCCGATGGTGCAGGAAAGAAAGTGGTGTTGGTTGCTGTTAATTACGAAAATGAAGCGCAAGCACTGAAGCTTGATATGAAGAACTTTCCTAAAGCCCGCACATTCAAAAGCTATGTAACTACTGCTTCCTCAGACGATAACATGAAAGCAATGCCTGCTCAGAAAGTAAAAGACGGCGTAACTTTACCTCCCCGTTCTATCACTACTATTGTTATAGAGCGTCAATAATGTAGCCATACTTAAACAAGTTGCTGCGCTGTTATCTTATATGTTCTTTATTGTAAGACTAATGAACTTCTAAAGTTATTTGCGCATGAATTACAGAATTTTGCTATCTATTTAGTAAGCACTCACCAAAAAATCCTTATTTTGGCCATTAGGTAATAATTCACCTAATTTAAGTTGGTAATGCACTCCCTCTGTGGTGGATATTGTAACGTGAATTTTAGTAAGAAAAAGAGCATGAAAAGGCTATAAGGCTTTATTAAGAGGTGAAATAAAGCTTTCTACCTAGCAGTAGATTTGTGCTTCTGCAGCTAATAAATTTAGAGACTGAGAAATCTAGTGTTGCAAGCCATAACTAGTACTTAATAAGATTAAAACATTTACAATAACTAAATCAATAGGAATAAATGCGAAGTATAATTATTTTTTTCTGTGTTTTGTGGGCAAATGTGCTGCTGGCACAACAGAACGAAGGAAATGAGTGGGAAAACCAGACCGTTCTGGATCTTAACAAGGAGGAGCCACGGGCTACCTTTATGTTGTATGAAAAAGCACAGGATGCTCGTAAAGACGACTATAGTAAATCTCCTTACTACCAGTCTTTAAATGGTAGCTGGAAATTTTCTTTGGTAAAGAAGCCTGCTGATAGGCCACAGGATTTTTATAAAGCAGGTTTTGATGACAGTAAGTGGGGAAGTATACCTGTACCTTCTAACTGGGAACTGGAGGGCCATGATATTCCCATCTATACAAACATCGTTTATCCTTTTCCTGCAAACCCGCCCTATGTAGACAACAACTACAACCCTGTGGGTACTTACCGCAGAACATTTACGGTTCCTAGTGCATGGTACGGACAGGAAGTGATACTATACTTTGGTTCTATTTCGGGCTATGCCCAGGTATATGTGAATGGGCAAAAAGTAGGCATGACCAAAGCTGCCAAAACGCCAGCCGAGTTTAATGTAACTAAGTATCTGAAAAACGGAGAAAACCAACTGGCTGTGCAGGTGTTCCGCTGGCACGACGGTAGCTACCTGGAAGATCAAGATTTTTGGCGCTTAAGCGGTATCGAGCGTGATGTGTATCTGCAGGCGATGCCAAAGACAACTGTCTGGGACTTTTTTGTAAAGGGAGATTTAGATAGTAAGTACAGAAATGGCCTTTTCAATGCGGCGGTAGACCTGCGGAAATTTGAAGGCAGTAACACAGATAAAGCGACCGTGTTGGTAGAGCTTTATGATAGCAATAACAAGAAAGTTTTTACGCAAGAGAAAACTACGGCAGTAGGTGCAGCTACAGAGCAATTAAACTTTGATGGAACAGTTAAAAATGTGCAGAAGTGGAGTGGGGAGTATCCGAACCTATACAGCTGTGTGATTACGCTGAAAGATGGACAGGGTAAAATAGTGGCTGTAACTGGTAATAAGGTTGGCTTCCGAAAAGTTGAAATCAAAGATGCCCAACTCCATGTGAATGGAATGCCTGTTTTGGTGAAAGGCGTTAACCGCCATGAGCATGACGAAGAAAAAGGCCACGTGATAAGCAGAGAATCGATGTTGAAAGACATTGAACTGATGAAGTTGTATAACATTAATGCAGTACGTGCCAGCCATTATCCGAACGACCCGCTATGGTATAAACTGTGCGATGAGTATGGCATGTATTTAGTTGATGAAGCAAACATAGAGACACACGGAATGGGTGCGGAGTGGCAAAGCTGGTTCGATAAGAAGAAGCATCCTGCTTACCTTTCTGCTTGGGCTCCAGCGCATATGGACCGCATCCAGCGTATGGTGGAACGAGACAAGAACCACCCGTCTGTTATTATATGGTCATTGGGTAATGAGAGTGGCAACGGCGATGTATTTCATGATGGCTACAAGTGGATAAAAGAGCGTGATAAAACACGTCCTGTGCAGTTCGAGCAAGCTGGCGAAGATTGGAATACTGATATTGTAGCTCCTATGTATCCTTCCATCAGCAACATGAAATCTTATGCAGCTTCAGATAAAAAGCGACCTTACATTATGTGTGAGTATTCTCATGCAATGGGCAACAGTAGCGGAAACTTTAAGGAGTACTGGGATATTATCCGCAACTCACCAAAAATGCAGGGTGGTTTTATCTGGGACTGGGTAGACCAGGGTCTCAAAACGAAGGACAACAATGGCAACGAGTTTTGGGCATATGGAGGAGACCTTGGTGCTTTTCACCTACAGAACGACGAGAACTTTAACGCCAATGGTTTGGTAGCTGCAGATCGCTCTCCTCACCCTGGGCTGTATGAGGTGAAGAAGGTATACCAGAATATTTTATTCAGCGCAAAGGACCTTTCAAAGGGAACGATCTCCGTTAAAAACGAATATGATTTTACTGATCTTGATAAGTATACCTTTAAGTGCCAGATATTTAAAAACGGTGAATTATATGGAGAGGAAAACTTCAATGTAAAGCTTGCACCGCACGAGCAAAAAGATGTGAGGCTAAAATTACCAACCATTAATGCGAAAAACGGAGAAGAGTATTTCCTAAATGTATATGCCTACACTAAGAATGCAACAGAACTTGTTCCGGCAGGGCATGAGATTGCAAGAGAACAACTTAGTTTAGGCAGCAGCAACTACTTTGTAACCTCATCGCCTGAAGGAGACTTGAAAATTAACAGAGACGGCGATAAGCTTAAATTTGAATCTGGAAACATTACAGGTGAGTTTAATACAAAACAAGGCCGTCTGACCTGGTATGCTCAGGACGGTGAATGGATTATAGGGAAATACCCAGAACCTTACTTCTGGCGCGCGCCTACCGACAACGACTTTGGCAACGGAATGCCAGAGAAATTGGGTGTATGGCGTAATGCCCATGCAAACCGCAAAGTAAAAAATGTGGAAGTAGGGCAGAAGCAAACAGATGGACTACCGATTAAAGTTACTTATGAGCTTACAGATATCAATGTTCCATACACGATAGAGTATTTAATTCAGAACGATGGCTCTATCAAAGTGACAGCCTCTATAGACATGGAGGGAAGAGATTTGCCAGAGTTGCCTCGTTTCGGTATGCGAATGGAGTTGCCAGGGCGGTTCGAAAATCTAAGTTACTACGGCCGTGGACCTTGGGAAAACTACAGCGATAGAAAGACTGCTTCTTTTATAGGTAAACATGAAGACAACGTAGAGAATCAGTTTACCAAAAACTATATCCGTCCGCAGGAGAATGGCTACCACGCAGACGTGCGTTGGGTTAAGTTAACAAATGATGCTGGCCAGGGACTGCTGGTAGAGGGCATGCAACCTCTCGGTTTCAGTGCCCTGAACTACGAAGCAGAAGCGATGGACCCAGGACTAACTAAAAAACAGCAGCATCCGACAGATCTCAAACCAAAGAATTCGGTATTTCTGCATGTAGACTTAAAACAGCGCGGTGTTGGAGGTGATGATAGCTGGGGACGCTTACCGCATGATGAGTATAGACTGTTAGACAAGAAGTACACCTACACTTACAAAATCAGTTTGATTGATAACAACAACCAGAAAGCGGTAGGCAAACTAGACAAAACGAAATAGTCTGTTCCATCATTTCTAAAGAGGAATCTTAATAGTAGAAAGCCAGTTTGCTAACTGCTGTTAAGGTTCCTCTGTCATTACTAAATTCTTAAACCTGCCTTTATAAAATGATAGGCTAGGAAAGAAAATAACTAGTTGTTGCTAGCAATCCAATCATTAACAAATAGACATCATTGAATTCATGCTTATGCAAGATTTGATTATTGATAAATTCAAGGCAATCTACAAGACAGACCCTGTTGTTGTCCGCTCTCCTGGTAGGGTGAACCTGATCGGGGA